>CAYXFX010000016.1:0-12615 GCA_964464405.1 uncultured Candidatus Saccharibacteria bacterium | reverse complement strand
TGCGCGGGAGAGGATTTGAACCTCCATGGGGTTGCCCCCGCTACCACCTCAAGGTAGTGCGTCTGCCAATTTCGCCACCCGCGCTAGTATAATTATTATACAGCTTCCTTTTCCTCTTTTGGTTTTTTTACAACGTCCGTGGCGGCCGGACCTACGCTTTTGCGGACAAGTTTCATTTTTCTCCTGATTTCACGCGCAGCAATGTCGCGAACGTAATAAAGCTTTGATCTTTTGTGTTTAGAAATTTGTTTTCTTTCGATCCTATCAATTTCAGGTGAATAAAGGGGGAAAATTCTTTCAACTCCCACGCCACTTACAACTTTGCGCACTATAAAAGTCGCACCGGGTTCTTTCCCGTGTTTTCGAGAAAGCACCATGCCTTCAAAAGCCTGAAGGCGAGTTTTATCCCCTTCTTTTACTTTTTGCCAGACGCGCACAGTATCCCCCGACCGAAAATCGAGGTCTTTTCTTTTGTCTGTTTCAATTGGTGAAATTATCAGATTTAATGATGGCATAAAAATTATACTAACATACCTAAAACATTTTTCAAGTCACTGGGCGGATCGGCTTCGAGTCGAAGCCTCCCGCCTGAAGGATTATCGAATTCCAAAGCAGTGGCGTGCAAAAACTGTCTCTTAAGTCCGCCCGGACAGACAAATTTTTTCCCCGCATATAATTTATCGCAAACAACCGGAGAGCCAATCGCCGCAAAATGCGAACGTATCTGATGGGTTCTTCCGGTTTTTGGATAAGCCTCAACTAAAGTGAGCTCTTTAAATCTTTTGATGACTTTGTATAATGTAACCGCTTCTCTGATTTTCCCTCTTTGTTCGCCGATAGCCACGCGCTTAAGTGGCGTTTTTTTGCTGCGTCCAATTGGAAGCTCAATTTTTCCTTCTTTTTCTTTTAAAACTCCAATGACAAGCGCTAAATATGTTTTTTCCATTTCATGCTTTTGAAATTTTTCTTTAAAATAGTCCGCGGTTTTCTGATTTTTCGCAAATAAAATTATTCCCGAAGTGTCTTTGTCAAGCCGATGCACTGGTATCAAATCGCCTCTCTTCTCCGTTAACCAATCGAAATTTACCCCCGGAGGTTTATTTGCTGCTAAAAATTTTTCCTCTTCGTAAATTATTGACCCTTCCATAGCTTGATGTTAATTTTAAAAAAGATAAAAAGCAAAGGTGGAAATCTTGAAAAAAAGAATTCTGTGTCTAGATGCAGGCGGGGTTTTAAATTTCTTTAGCGGACTGCCTCTAAAAAAGTTTATTGTAAGAGGCTGCGGAAAATATTTTTCGCGCTTTGTTAAGCAACTAAACGCCGGACTTTCACTTGAAGATTTTTTCTTAAACCTTAAACGCGAGGGCGTTTTAAAACAAAATACTTATTGGGACGAATTTCTGCATGCTTATTACGGCTGTTTTCTTGGACAAAACGAGCAGATGCTAACAACTTTAACTAAGTTAAAAAAGAGCGGCAAAGCTTCGTTAGTAATGATCACAGATGGCGAACGATTTGCACATTATATTTGTGTTTTAAAGTACCCCGCAATTTACAAGCTTTTTCGTAAAAATAGCGAGCTTCAAGTAATTAGATCGGATCTTTGTAAAAGCATAAAAGCAAACCTTATGCCATTCATTAAGGCCAGCCAAATTTTTGGATTTACAGCACAAGAAGCATGTTTCGTAGACGATCGTACAGAGAATCTAACCGCAGCTCAAAAGTGTGGATTTGAAAAAAATGCTTGTTTTCTTTATAAAGCCAGCGAACTGGGAAACCACGAAAGATTCGAAAAATTTCTGGATTTTCATTTTCCGTGATGGCAAAAAGAAAATATAGGCCAATCCGCATGACCACCATGCGGATTTTATTTTTTAAATAAAAAAACGGAGCTGTTACCTGACATTTTATTTGATTTTTTCGCCAACTTAATGTAAAATTAAATGGAAGTTAAGATATAAAGAGGAATTTGAAAGTTTGTCTTTAGCAAGAAAAAGAGAAAAACAAATCAAAAGCTGGAAAAAACGTTCCGCCATCGAAAAACTTTTTTGCGGCCCTATCGTCTAGCCTGGTCTAGGACACCACGCTTTCAATGTGGGAACACGGGTTCGAATCCCGTTGGGGCCAAAACTACATCATTATTTTTTATTAAAGTTTTGGAACCAATGGGATTCGAAGGGCGAGAGCTGGCGAGCGCCCAGGGTTTTGCGAGAAGCAAAACGAATCCCGTTGGGGCCAAAACTACATCATTATTTTTTATTAAAGTTTTGGAACCAATGGGATTCGAAGGGCGAGAGCTGGCGAGCGCCCAGGGTTTTGCGAGAAGCAAAACGAATCCCGTTGGGGCCAAAGTTACTTTGGTAAAATTTGTGAACCGAAACTTTGAAACCAACTGTATTTGAAATGAGAGTGCGACTTGTAATATTTAGGTTTTCGTGCTAGGGTCTGTGGAAGAAAAAAGAAGGGAGAAAAAAATTGGAAAATAAAGAAATAGATTTAATCGTTGAACGCAGAATCCAGATTTTAAGAAAAAGGTGGGAAGAGTGCCCGCCAGATAAGAGAGAGGATTTTTTAAAAATCATAGCGACTGCTGTAGCAGCAGCACAAGCAACTGCGGTTCTTCAACCTGTTCTGTTCAAAAAACAAAAAGCTGAATGGCAAGTTGTAGATGAAAATTTAATCTCGTGGGTATTAAAAGTCGCTAACGGACGCAAAACGATGGAAGATGCTTTCTGCGAAATAAAAATCAAATCGCGGAAAACCATAAATTTTGTGCCCTGCGAAAATAACGGATGCAAAAATGTATTACATTTGGGAGATAATGTGTTGGTTACGGAATGGCTAAACGGCACAGGAAAAAGAATCTTTTGTTCGATAGTCTGTCAAAGAAAAAACCATGTTGAAATGAGATTTTGTGAAAAAACAAATTTTAAATTAAAAACTGGTAAAAAAACGCCCTAATTTAAAAGTTTAATAAACCGCCGCAAAAATTCCGGCGGTTTTAATTTTAAATTTGAAACTCGACTATTCTGCGCTATACTGCGGATAGATTTGAGGATTTAAAAAATGAAAAAATTCATAATTTCGCATTGGCCGAATCTGCTGATTTTGCTGTTTTTTATTTTGTTTATTTACATTTGGGGCTACTGGGCTTGGGGGGAATCGGAAGTGTGGAGCAACGGCTGGAAATTCGATGCTTTGGGGCATGCCATTTTCGGATTTGTTTTGTCATTCATTTTGTTGTATTTAATTAAAAAATACTTATTTTGGATTTTCGTATCTCCGAAAATTATCGTTGCCTTCATTATTATGGCTGTTGTAACATACATTGAAGCGCAAATCTGGGAAGGAGGAGAGCTCCTTTGGGACAATTGGCTCCAGCCAAATTTTTTTTCTCACCTAGCAAAAGCTCAAAAAGGACGTCTCGATACTTCTGCAGACATTTTAATTACTTCCTATGCTTCTTTTTTGGCCATGATTTTATGGTGGGTGTATAGAAAATTCTTTGAATGGAAGTGGTCAAATGAGGCAATTCAGGAACGGATCGAGGAAGCAGCTGAACGCGCCAAACTTTATAGCAATGAAATCCGGTCTATGCAAATTGAGCACCAGAAGATTGTATGGTCAAAAATTAAATCCCACTGGGACGGCCTCTGGGACAGTTTGAGGTAAAAATAGAGGAAGTTAATGCTTGACGCTCCGGGAGCGTCAATTTTTTATTCGTTTTTTACTTTCAATTTTGAAACTTTGGATTTGTCGAGTTTCGGTAGATGAATTGTAAGAAGGCCGTTTTTTATAGTAGCTTCCGCTTCGTCGGAGTCCACTTCCTGTGGAAGCAAAATTGATCTGGAAAATGTTCCCCAAAAAAGCTCCTGATAAAAGTAGTCGGCTCCCTGAAGTTCCTTATGTTTTTCTCTAGTTCCGCGCAAAGTCACCATATCTCTTGAAATTGAAACGTCCAAATCTTCCGGCCGCACTCCGCCAACTATCGCTTGGATTACGATATCGTCCGGGGTCTGCCACATATCAATCGTAAGCTGGCCCTCTTCTGCCTGTTCTGGCAAAGAATTGTGATTTATTGATTCGTCCTGTGGAATAACTTTCCTTGCTGGCTGTTCTTCATAAGCCGGGCGGCTGCTGTTGTCAACTTTTACGCTTCCGGTAATCCTTTCGAAAAATGAACGTTTTTGTAACATAAATTTTAAAACTTTAAATTATTAAACCTTTTAATTATTTTTAAGTTCTTTTGCTCTTTCAAAAAGAAGCAAAGAAACAGCGGCGCCTATTAACACAAGCATTGTAGCCACAAATTGGACAGGCACACTTTCCCCTGCCGAAACTTCGCTTGCTTTTATTATAAAAAAATTGTAAAAAGCGTGCAACAACACGGCAAGCAAAAATGCTAACGCCAACTCTTTAATTCTACGCTCTTTATGAAAAAAAGAAAAAGCAAAACCCGCCCCCAGAAGGCCAGCCGTCGCTAAGTGCAATAAAACTGCGTTCGCAAAGCGAAAAGAGCTTACGATTATAGATTGGTGTACTCCAGTTTTTAAAAGACTATCGTACACAAAAAGTGCGTTTTCCAGCGCCGCAAATCCCAGCGCAGCTGTAACCATATAGATCATTGCGTCCACCGGTTCGTCAAAATATTTGCTTCGCAAGGCCGTAAAAAGAAACGCCGAAATCTTTGCAACCTCTTCAATTAATGCAAAACCAAAAACATTCGCCAGTTGAAAAGCCGGCACTCCGTAAATAAAAATATTTTTCAGAAAAAAATTTGCTTTAAAAAAATTCTTTTCCAAAAAAATTGCGAGCGCGACAGCCGCCATTCCAGCAAAAAAAACTAAAAACAATTCTTTTTTGGGCTCGGGATGCAAATCTTCCCTAAGCCAAAAAATAAGCCACAAAAGCGGGGGAAGAAATCCAAAAGCAATTGTAAGCGTTATGTAAACGTTCTGAACCATACATACATCTTACCACTTTTCGGCCATCAACAAGTTTTTCTTATCCAAATGAGACCAAATTTCTTCCGTAATAAAAGGCATAAATGGATGAAGTAATTTAAGCAACGTCTCATGAAACTGAAGAAGCACCGCTTTTGCTGTTTCTTTTTCTACAGTTCCTTCTTCTTTTTGCAAATCTTTTTTTAACTCCTCAATAACTTTATCCGCATAATAGTGCCAAAAGAAATGATAAACAGCTTCAGCGGCATGATGAAACTGAAAACTTTCCAAGTCTTTTGAAATTTTCTTTTCGCAGTCTTCCAATTTTTTTAGCATCGCACGCTCGCGTCTTCCGTATTTTATTTTTTTCTTTTCTGGCGCGCGCTCCGCATGCATTAAAACAAAGCGCGAGGCGTTCCAGATTTTATTTGCGAAATTTCTGTACCCGCGAATTTTGTCTTCGGAAATAATAATATCGTTCCCGGGTGCATTCCCCACAACAAGCGCCATGCGCAAAGCATCGGTACCATAAATTTCTGCTACTCCCAACGGATCGATAACGTTCCCTTTGGATTTAGACATTTTCTGTCTTTCTTTATCTCTTACCATACCGTGAAGATATACGGTTTTAAAAGGTATTTTCCCGGTGCAATATTTACCAAGCACAATCATGCGCGCAACCCAAAAAAATAATATATCCCACCCTGTCTCCATAACATCCGTGGGGTAAAAATTTTTAAAATCGTCAGTAATTTTTAACTTTTGATTTTTAACTTTTGATTTTGAGCTACTTTGTGCAAGCAAAGTAGCGAATGGCCACTGGCCAGACGAAAACCATGTGTCAAAAACGTCTTCCTCTTGCTTCCAGTTTCCTGCTGGTTTTTTTCCGCCGATAAAAACTTCGCCTGGATCATTATACCAAACAGGTATCCGTATTCCCCAAACAATTTGCCTTGAAATATTCCAATCGCGTAGATTTTTCATCCAATGCATAAAAACTTTTTCCATGCGCTTCGGAATAAAAACAATTTCTTTATTTTTGACCGCATCTATTCCAAGGTCGCGCAGAGATTTGCCTTTTTGGGGTTTCTCCGACATTTTTATAAACCACTGCGGCAAAATCCTTGGCTCAAGCGTCGTCCCGCATTTGTAGCAAGTAGCCACTGTATGGACATATTCGTTATCAATTTTCGCCATGAGTCCTTCCGACGCCATGTCTTCCTCCATTAATTTCCGCGCTTCCAAAACTTTAAGGCCGTGATATCTTTTTGCTTTTTCGTTTGATAAAAATTCCGACAAGTCCATGCGTCCGAATTTATCTATAACAACACGCGGTGCGGGAATTTCTCCCTTGTGCCTCTGCCATGTTTCAAAGTCATTCGAATCGTGCGCGGGAGTTATTTTTACAGCGCCCGTCCCGAAATTTAAATCTACCGATTCGTCTGCAATTACTTTTATTTTTGTTTTTCCAAGCAAAGTTTTAATCTCAATTTCTTGTCCGACTAAATTTTTGTATCTTTTATCTGTCGGATTTACCGCAACTGCCGTATCGCCGAATTTTGTTTCAAGTCGCACAGTAGCAAGCTCCAAAGGACCGTATTTTATATAATAAAGAGGATCTTTGCGCTCAACATATTTAATTTCCAAATCGGAAAGAGTTGTCTGATGTTTTGTGCACCAGTTAACAATGCGCTCGCCCCGATAAGCCAGTCCGTCATTATAAAGTTTTTTAAATGTGTCGTATACAGTTTTTACAACATCGGGGTCCAACGTAAACTTTTCCCTAGACCAATCGCATGATGCCCCGAGCTTACGAAGCTGCCCTTCCATTATTTTTTTATTTTCTTCCGTAAACGCGAGCATTTCATTGTAAAGTTCTTCTCTCGGAATTTTAAAACGGCTTCTTCCTTCGCGTTCTAGTTTTTTATCAAAAACTACCTGCGTTTCAAAACCGGCGTGATCCGCTCCCGGAAGCCAAAGCGCTTTAAATCCGCGCATTCTTTTAAAACGAATCATAATATCCTGAAGTGTGACAAATACAGCATGTCCGATGTGAAGCGCACCGTTTGCGTTGGGAGGCGGCATAATAATTGTAAATGGCTTGCCTTTTGGCAAATTGTCCGGATTAAAAAAACCAGATTCTTCCCACCTATGGTAGATTTCCGGCTCCACCACCTTCGGCTCGTATGGCTTATCAAACCTTGAATTCATTAAACCATTTTAAGCTATTTTTGGATTTTTTCCAAACAAAAAAAATCGGCTTACTTCGTGGCCGATTTTGTTTTTTGTTAGTCCAGCCGCAAGTTGCCTTCCGCTTTTATTTTTTTTGGATTTGCAAATTTCTTTTTTAATGCGCGAAAATATGCCGCGGCGGCGATCATCGAAGCGTTGTCGCCGGTAAGCCACAGGGGAGAAAGAAAAAGCGAAACTTTCGAAAATTTTTCCGAAATTAACTTTTCTATTGAAGTTCTTAATTTTTTATTTGCTGCGACACCACCTCCAACAATGAGAGATTTTACTTTATATTTTTCTAAAGCTTTTCCAGTTTTTTTTACTAAAACGTCAATAACAGCTTGTTCAAACGATGCAGCGATATTTTGCAAAATTTTTTCAGAAAAAAATTCTGTTCTCACGCCTTCCGGTCCGCTAGCGCTTAACCCTCCCTCGAAGACTCGGGGGGCTCCGACACGCATACGCGTCCCGGAAGGCGCTCGCCCTGATAAGTTTTTGTTCGACAGAATTTCGTTATTTTTAAAGTTATCGCGCAAATAATAAAGCACCGATGTTTTTAACCCTGAAAAACTAAAATCAAAATCTTTAGAATTTATCATGGGACGCGGAAACCTGATAGAAGTCGAACTTCCATCAAAAGCCAGCCGCGAAATTTCCGGCCCTCCCGGGTATGGAAGACCGAGCATTCGCGCGACTTTATCAAAAACTTCGCCCGCCGCGTCATCTCTGGTTTCTCCCAAAATTTTGTAATTCAAATGTTTTTTCATCAAAACAAGTTCGGTGTGCCCGCCGGAAACAATCAAAGCAAGAAGTGGAAAATGCGGATAAGAAATTTTTGTTTGTTTAGAAATTGGAAATTGGAAATTGGAAATTACGCCAGTTTTTTGCAAAAAACTGGCGTAGATGTGCCCTTCCAAATGATTCACCGGAATTAAAGGCTTCTTCCATAAATAAGAAAGTGCGCGCGCAAAATTTATCCCAACCCAAAGAGCGGGTTCGAGCCCCGGCCCATAAGTTACAGCAATCGCATCAATATCCGGCGCCGATAAATTTACAATTTCTTTTTTAAATTTTTTAAGAAGTTCCGGCTCGCGTTTTAAAATAGTTTGTAGTTTGTTGTTTGTAGTTTTGAGTTTGAAATTTGTAATTTGTTTGGAAATTGTAAATTGAGGATTGGAAATTGAAAAACCTGCTTCTCTTAAAGCTTTCTTTAAAATAAAAGGCAGGTTTTTTTGGTGCTCTCTTTTTGCCAAGTTCGGCACAACCCCTCCAAAAGGCTTATGTAATTTTATTTGCGAAAGCACCACATTTGAAAGTACTTCAAATTTAGGATCTCTCGCAGGTCCTTTTATTTCTAAAACTGCAATGGCAGTTTCATCGCACGATGTTTCGATGGCTAGAATTTTCATATTGTGCGCCCATGAGGGATCGGACCTCAGACCTTTCCCATGTCAAGGGAACGCTCTACCACTGAGCTATGGGCGCTATCAACAAAATTTTATCCTAAAAATTCCCAGAATTCAACGTCGGGAGTTTGGTAACCTACTGGCCCCAAATCTGTGCCAGCAAAACACGCTTCGCAGGTTGTAAAAAATTCCCCTTCTTCAAAAAGTTGTGTGTATCCGCAAGGCACGCAAATATACGTTCCCTTCTTGGGAACCGCATCTCCGATTTTATATAACCTAGAAGTTATTTTGTAAGAAACGCTATCCATTTTTCCGCTTCATAAAAATTTGTTAAATAAACTACTACGGATATCAATATTATCACCATAAAAATTTGTATAACAACGCTCGTTAAAAACCCGAAATTTGGTTTTTCTTTTTGAATCCACGCGTGGAAGCGCTGCAAAGGAACCATAAAGCGCATCTTTGTTTTCCAGTAAACAAATTGGAGTGGGTCCGGTAAAATTCCCCCAATGGCGCCGAGGAGCGCTACTACTAAAGAAGAATTATTTAATGTTGTAAAAATGACAATGCTTAGTATAATACCTAAAAACATATCGAAACCGATACGCAAAGCATCCCACACAAACGCACGTGTCCACACATTCATGTCGTAATCTAGCAGATCTTTTATTTCATTTTCTTTTTTCCCTGAAAGTATTTTATAGTCGCGATGAGGCAAAGAATCGATAATAAAATGGCTGAAAAAGCCAGCGAAAAACGCGAATGCGGGGTTTCGCGGGAAAAATTGTGCAGCTGCCGCCCCTACTATTGCATGTGTGGTTAATGTCATAATAGAATCAAATAATATTTAATTAAATCATCTTTTTATGATAAACGAAAAAGAATTAATAATGAAATCGCAAACTGGCGACTTCGAAGCATTCGAAAAACTGTTATATATTTACGAGAAACAAATTTACAGATTTATTTATAAAATGACATTTCGAAAAGAAGACGCGGAGGATTTAACGCAGGAAACTTTTATTAAATTTTATAAATTCCTAAACAAGGTGGATCCAGAGAAGGGGTGCCGCGCGATTCTCTATAAAATTGCAACAAATACGGCTTACGATTGGTTGCGGAAGCGCAGGGGAAAAATAGAGCTGCTTGTGATTAATGATCCGGAGCATCCGCTTGAAACTCTGGATGAAAAATCCTCGTATTACAGTGATAGGGAAAGGAACGAAAATGTCGAAAATTTAGCAGGCTGGCTTGAACGCATTAAGCCTGTTTATAAAACCGTGCTTCTTCTATATTATATTGAAGACTTGAACTATAAAGAAATTGCAATAACGCTTTCTATCCCAATAAATACAGTAAAAACATATTTGCACCGGGCTAAAATCGAGCTAAAAAATACAATAGAAAAATATGGACCAGCTTATAAAATTTCCAAGCGCACTGCATAGCCGAATCCTGGAGCGGGCTTTTTGGGAGCGCTTTAGAATCCCCGCGGTAGTTATTTCTTTTTTTCTGTTATTAAACATCGGGATTTCCGGTTTCCGCGCAACGAATCAAATTACGGAGCACGAAAGTTTTTTGGTTTTTACAGAATTATTTCAAGGTTTTGAGCCAACTTGGGATTTTTTGGTTTCTTTTAAACAAACGGCCCTCGAAACATTGCCTATTTTTTCAATTGCAATATTTTTCTTAAATATTTTTTTAATTTTATATTTTTCAAAGATCGTGCTTGATTCGAGAAAAAACAAAAAAAATAATACATGAAAAAAGTTATTTTACTCTTAATATTTTCCGCTTTTCTAACGACATTTTCGTCGACAGCTTTAGCGGCGGACAGCAATATTTCGTGCATCCAAAATGCAATTGACAACCGTGACAATACAATAATTTTTGCTGTCGAGATGTATTATAGTAGCATCAAAAAAGCGCTCGAAACAAGAAAAAACACATTAAAATCCGCTTGGGAAATAGGAGATAAAAAAGAAAGAAGAGAATCTATAAAGGACGCATGGAATAATTTTAGAAAAGACCAAAAAGATTTCTCAAAAGAATTTAAAAAATCAAAAAGAGACGCGTGGAACAAATTTACAAAAGATCGCAGGGATTGCGGAAGAAATGCGCTTTTGGATGACCACACAACAAGCTCGGTAGACGAAGATTTATAAACGCTACCCCGCGTTTGTACTAACCCCGGTAGTAAAGCAAAGCTTACTGCGGGGCACGGCGCATTTTGCCGCCACACCGATGCTTGCCCCGTACCAATCCTAAGTAAGAACTCGGCAATGGTAGTATGTAAGCCGAAGGCGAAGGAGGAGCGAAGGAGGATGACAATTTCCCACCTACGCTTTTCAAGCTACGGCGGATAAGCAAGTTTTTCTTTGCTCGTCCTGCGTAGCCTTGGGCGAAGTATGGGGCGACAAATTCTTTGAAATATATAAGAATTCGAAATATCGAGTATTATCTTATATTAACTCGCGGTTGACTTGAGTGAATCGTTTTCTACGAACTAGATAAATAAATCCCAAAACAAAAATAAATAAATTTATAAGCAGTATTACAACCTGCATAGTCAGTGATTTACTGATCGCCGAATTCCAGACATCTTGCGTTACACCACGCGCAACATCATCGATGGGCACCGGAAGAACATACGTTTGAGGTACAAAGACTATAAGGAATATAGAAGAGATTGCTACGAGCAATATTGAAAGTATATTATAAAGATAAATACCCCATTTTTTTTCTTTTAAAATGGCGATGGCAGAAATTATGCTGAGGATCATAAAAATAGCTATTATCGGCCAGAACATCAATGTATTGTAAAGTGTATCGCCAAATCGCGTGTCAACCACATTGGCGGGCAAAAAAAATCTAAAACCAAAACCAAAGAAAACAGTGACTGGAAATAGAATAAATAATAAAATGGCGCTTATAAAAATTATTTTACTCATTGAATTTATTTCTAATACTTAATGAATGATTAAAAGTTTTTCTTCCCCAAAATTAAAACATGGCTCGAGTCGACCCGCTTCGCAGGAGCTTCAGCGAGGCGAGTGTTTTTCTCCAGGTTCCCTACCTACCGGCAGGCAGGTTTGGCGGTTTTTCGGTTCGCGGAGCGAACTACTGAAATTCTAACAGAATTTCAGTCTCGGCGGCAAATTCTTTAAAAATCCTATTTAAGGAGTTTGAAAGTTGAGGCTATTTTAGAGACATTGATATCTGCTTCTAGACCGAAAGACCTAAACCAGTAAATATAAGGGTCCTTATGGAAATAATAGACTATAGCTGTGGGTTGATGTGAGCTGCTCCTATATACCGCCTTAAGTCCATTTAAGCCCTCTTTGGTGGTAAAATCCGTAATTTGTACCGATTGCTTTACTTGTTCAACACTATTCTCTGTGTCAACGTATCGTTGAATATTTATCCTTAACTGACTCAAACTTTTTACAGGTTGTTCTCCCTTAAAGCTAAAGCCGAACGGATATAATTTTTCTTGAGCCGTAACATTAAAATCCGCAATGCTTTCACCTACACCACGTGGACCGGAAATATTGAATAGATAATTATAGGTTCCTTGCGGGTCTGGAGCTTTTTGACCAGCACCGAATGGAAATTCTTCTGGATAACTAAATTCAAAGCCAAACACTTCGTTCCGATATGTTTTCCAATTTGCGGTTTCGCCAGATGGAGTAGGAATGGGGGCTGGTTGATTATTGGAAACCTGGGGCGTGGGCGTTAGTGTTTGGGCTGAAGGAATTTGCTCAACGACTGGTTCAGATTTTCTAACCAAACCGAAATAACCAGCGACACCAATCAAGACAACAACTACCATGATTAAAATAATGTTTACAAAACCCTTTTGATTCATATTCATATGTTTATTAGTTAATAATTAACTTTCGACTCGTGTCGGCGTCCCTTTATTATAACACTATTTTCGCAGTATTCTTGAATTAGTCCGAACGCATTTTTTCGGAAAAATCCCCCCGCGAAAATTCGGAAAGGCGGCGCCTGCCCGCCGAAGCCTCAAT
>CAYXFX010000015.1:0-13681 GCA_964464405.1 uncultured Candidatus Saccharibacteria bacterium | reverse complement strand
GCGGGTCCACTAGGATTCGAACCTAGATCAGTGGTTTTGGAGACCACCATTCTGCCATTGAACTATGGACCCTCATGTTCAGCAAGAGCTTTTATTTCTTTACTTCCTTATGCACCGTATGTTTTCTGCACCACTTGCAGAATTTTGAAAGCTCGATTTTACGTGTTACCAATTTTTTATTTTTACGGCTCCAATAGCCGACGCGTTTGCATCCTTGGCATTGAAGCTTGATTAAGTTATCTTGCGACATAGTTTTATTATATTAACAGAGCTAGATTTAGATTTCAACTTTTCGCTTTTATTTTGCCTTACTGCGAGTTATAATCAAAAGTGCTTGTGAATAAAAACATAATAGAAACTTACACTTTTGATGACGTGCTTTTAAAGCCCCGGCGATCGGGGGTGCTTTCGCGCAAGGATGTAAATGTAGAGGTGCAATTTTCGAGAAATATTAAGCTACGGATGCCGATTGTTTCTGCAAATATGGATACAGTAACGGAGGCGCGCATGGCACGCTTTATGGCGGAAGCCGGTGGAATTGGGATTATTCACCGATTTTTATCAATAGAAAAGCAGGCGGAAGCCGTAAGAAAAGTTAAGCGCGCGGAGAACGTAATAATTGAAGATCCCTACGTGATATATGAGACAAATACTATTTCGGAAGCCGGCAAAATCATGGCAGAGAAGGGAATTTCTGGGTTGCCTGTTTTAAATTCATTAAATAAAATTGCAGGTATTATTACAAAAAAAGATATTCTTTTTTCAGAGAACAAAGATTCAAAGGTTGCGGAGGGGATGACAAAAAAAGTCATTTTAGGACACCCAAGAATTTCTTTAAAGGAGGCAAAAAAAATTTTGTTTAAATATAGAATTGAAAAACTGCCGCTTGCAGGAAAAAATTTAAAATTAAAAGGCCTCATTACTTTAAAAGATATTTTAAAAGTTGAAGCTGGGGAAAAAAGTGCGAAAGACAAAAAAGGAAGGTTTGTCGTGGGCGCTGCTTTGGGAGTAAAAGAAGAAACTGCTGAGCGCGCAAGAGCCTTGCTCGATGCGGGAGCGGATGTTTTGGTTCTTGATATCGCGCATGGGCATAATGAAAGAGCGCTGCAAACTATTAAGCTTTTAAAAAAGAAATTTAAAGGCGTTGAAATTGTGGGAGGGAATGTGGCTACAGCACGCGGGGCGTACGATTTGATACGCGCAGGCGCTGATGCTGTAAAAATCGGAATAGGTCCTGGAGCTGCTTGCACGACGCGCATTGTTACTGGAGTCGGGGTGCCGCAGATATCCGCAATTTTGGAAACGGCGGTTGTGGCAAAGAAATATCATGTCCCGTTGATTGCGGACGGAGGTATACGGACGTCAGGCGATTTTGCAAAAGCGCTTGCGGCCGGTGCTTCGACGGTAATGATAGGGAGTCTGCTTGCGGGCACCGATGAGTCGCCCGGAGACTACGTTTTTGAAGATGGGGCTGGATACAAGCATTATCGTGGAATGGCTTCGCGCGATGCAAGCGCGGAAAAAATTAAGATTGATAGTGGCGGAAGTCCGACTTCGACCAATTACGACTTTTATAGGGTGCCTGAAGGAAAATCTGGCAAAGTGTCTTATAGGGGGCGCGCTCAGAATATAATTGATGATTTGATGGCGGGACTTCGCTCATCAATGAGTTATTTGGGAGCAAAAACTTTGCACGACTTTCAAAAAAATGCAGAGTTTATTCGCATAACTTCTGCCGGTTTGCGGGAATCTCATCCGCACGATATGAAATAAAAAAACCGACTGGATGTCGGTTTTTTCAATGTTTGAATTATTGATTATTTGTCCGGGTAAAATCCTTCAGGGACAGGCATTTTTACCAGGTGAGCTTCTTCGTAGGGGCGCATAATTTGATTATATATTTTCCATGTACGAAGGCGCGTTTCTTCGTGCGGAACTACCAGATTTGGATCATAAGACAAAATCATTTCAATTTCTTTTGCGGTTATTTGTCTCACTAACGAAACTGAAGGCAAAATAATCCAAACGGGAAGTTTTCTTTCCAAGAACCACTTAGCTTCTCCTACAACTCCTAGCCCGAACCGCATATCAAGAAACGGCATCGCAGCGCAACCGGCACAAGACGGCAACACCTCTTCAAAAAAATAGTTCATTCCTTTATGTGTGTCTTTTTCCTTTTGTCGTTTGCTCCATTCCGCATATCCTTTTTGATGGTGAGGCTGATTGGGGTTTTCGATTTCTTGGCCGGGGAACACCACCTCAAGAAGTTCTAAACCCTGTTTTTCGATCTCCGTTCCGTAAACATTAACTGGATGCGCAAAATATATTTTTGTCATTGTTTTTCTCCTTTCATTTCTGTGAGCCGTTTTAAAAACAAATAAATTTTTTGGCATTTTTACCTCCCTTTTTAAACTACCACCGTTATTTTCTATTGTAAACTTATAACGCCATATTTATTAAGTTTGGGAAGTTCACACAATTCTTTGATTGCTTATCATGAAATTAGAAGAATTTTTGATAATGGAGAGAAAAAATGAAAGAGCGCAAATGGACCAAAGAAAAAATTGCTGATCTAAAAAATCATGTGCAAAAATCCTGGCCTTTTCTTGAAAAAAGATTCAAATGCTCCCAGCGAGCGCTCGAACACATATTGAGCCGCAACAAAATACGCAAAGGTCACCCGCAGCAAATCGTTTGGACAGACAAAGCAACTAAAATATTGATTGAGGGAATGGTTGAGTCGCATAAATTCAACCCGCATACATCATCTGGGCAGAAAGAGCTTAGAAAAGTTCGGGCAAAGATGGTAGCGAAAATTAAAAAAGCCGGTTTCGAAGGGAGAACAAGTTTTGACGCTTTTGTGGGAAGGCTTAAAAAAGTAGATAAAGCGGAACTCGCGCGGCTTGGATTTTCGGATGTAGATCTTCCTATCTCTTGGGGTATGCCTGCCGATGAAGTCAAAAAGCTTGCGAATGTTTTCGCGGAGCATCGCAGAAAATTACAGTCTGACAAGCTGAAGGAGAAAATCGGGGAATACGAAAAAAAGATCCGCACATTAGACGACGTCGCCGAAAGAAGAAAAAATATTCCCACGACGGACCACAAGACAGCCTTCAACGTAAAAGCAGCTGAAGGGGAAGAGAGTATAAAATTCATCGGGTCGATGTTTATCGGATTATCTAGACCTTCCAATACTTACGAACTTCCGATTTCAAATACACTTCGCGAAGCCGAAGCCAGAAGGTTAACTGAAGGCAAGCCAGATGTTGTGATTTTAACCGGTGATATTATATATTTGGACACAATTCGTTATTCAAATCTCACAGCAAAAAGGTCACTGCTTGAAGATATACCGCTCGTGCCCGAAGTTATCGAAGATGATTGGGTTTTGCGGCAGATCGAAGAAGGATCCATGGTTTTTTTGACTTTTAAAGAAAAACTTGAGATGGCTCTTCGAGTGGTAAGAGAAATATTCGCGCCGGGTGGAAAACCTATTTTTAACGGAAGAATTTTAGGATGCCTGGGACGAAGAGAAGAAGAAATCGCAAATTACATGGCAAACGAGCGCGCGAACGCTGAAGTCGGAATTACTCGTGCGAATTTTGTTCTCTTAACGCACTCGCTTCGATATGAACTTAAAGAAGCAATTCACAACGGGGACGATCTTGAGGCAAACAGAATAAAAGCCGAAATTCGTGCAATTGAAATTCGACTTCGTGAAAGGCTTAAAGCCACGAGCATTTGGAGAAAGCAGATTAAAGATCTTTTCGAAAAAGCTTTAAAGTACATTGCCGTTCGCCTCGAAGATACGATTCCTAACTTGGAGATTGTTTCTACCGGGGAATCTTTTATTAGAGTCGGAAGTCAGCTCAATGAGATAAAACAAAAAGGAACCGAATCTCCTAATGACACGTTAGAAGGCAGGATGATAGGAGAGTTTAGCACTCGCGCGACAGCGGGCGAAAATGTTCCGGATCTCACCGTCGGTGGAGGATTAAATCCTGTTTTCACGCGTGGCGAAATTGACCAGGCGAGAGGCGAGTTTACAAACCCTGACATGCGAGCTCCATTTAGTATTACTGCGCCCACGATTATGCCTTCGGAATATTTGCGCGGTAAAATTAAAGATATTTATGGCGCGACAACTGCCGGTGGGCAAGCGAAGCTCATTCGTTCACGGGATTTTACAGGCGGAGCATTCGACATGAATTGGGTTAATGGCTTTCCGATGGTGCGTTACTGGACAGACACGTGTTTATCAAATAAAGAACTCTGGGGTTCGCAGGAAGCTGTAAAAGAATTGATTGAAGGCAATTACATGTTTTACGAATTGGTTTCCGGTTGCGAGCATAGAGGTCAAAATTGGCAAGCATACTTTGACGATACTCCGGATGGACCGCAGATTTTTACTGATGCGCTATGGAAATTTATTTTAAAGTACGATCCGCCGATTCACATGGTTCATTTTTTGGGTGATAAGTGGACTGGGCACAACTTTCCTGGTAAGTCATATCAAAAGCCCGAAAAATGGCTTACGCCGGACCAGGTTCGAAGTTTTATTGAGGCGGTTGACCTCTGGCCGAATGAAAAAGAGAGAGCTCTTGAGATTTTAAGGTCCAAAGGCCCGGCCCTAAGAAGTATTTTGCGCGAATTTGAAAGCGGAAAAGCTCCTACGACATTTAATGAAAAATATATTTACTTCCGAAACAAAATATCTGAAAACGCAATTCTTTCCGGAATTGACGCGCTTGATTTGCAGCGCGAATCATGGGAACGAGAATGTCTTCCTTTGGAAGCGGAAATCGTAGCACGGGCACTTAAGAGAGCTCATAACGCTGGGATTGCAACTCTCGGACATAATATCGGACTGGTAATTTGCGAGACTGGAAATCACGTCGCAAACACGGAAAACAAAGCGTTGGGACGGCAAATCAAAGAAGGAAGCATGATGATGGGGGACTTCCAAAAGGCCGTCAAAATGGCACATCCAGAGCTTTGGAACGCAGGAAGGTTGCACGAAGAAATAGTCTCTCCAACAATTGGAATAAGTACGAAAACCGAAGGACTTTTTGGACAGATCTCGCCTGAAATTTTAAGCAAGTTGCCATACAAAGAACGTGAAAAATATTTGGAATATCGCATGGCTGCTAAGCATAAAGGCGCACAGGGCGGTTCCAAATATACTGATTTAATCAGGGTGATCAGAAGTGAAGACGCGAAGCGCGGTAGGAGAAGAGCGCACGGACAAAAATACAGTGTAAGTCATTTTGGACATTCACATTATTGCTTTTCAACATTTTCCAGGAATCGATATCTTACAACGGGCGGATGTCATACATTCGACGATCCGTATGGAGAAGAAGGCAATTATCGTTTGACCAGCGTTTGCGTTACAATTCACGGATTTCCGATAAAGGGTCCAGCATGGGGACCGATTACGGAGGTGCATTTGAGATTCGCCGAACTGAAAGAATACATGAAAAAACCTTGGCCGATAGACGTGAAAAGACTTTTTCCGAACGCAGTTTAAATAAGCACCTCTACTTCATGGGGTGTTTTTATTATAATGAATTATGGCTCTAGCAGATGATTTGATAAAAAAAGGTGTACTTAAAAATCCTCTTTTGATCGAGGCATTTTATTCGGTTGACCGGAAGGATTTTGTAAGAGATTCCGAAAAAGAATTAGCATATTACGACCAGGCGCTATCTATTGGCGAGGGGCAGACAATTTCGCAGCCGTGGACGGTGGCGTTTATGCTTGAAATTTTGGATCCCAAGCCCGTAGAAAATATTATGGAAATCGGATACGGATCGGGATGGGTAACCACATTGCTTGCAAAATGCGGATCCAATGTTTACGCAATTGAAAGAATTCCGAAGATTTGTGAATTTGGCAAAAAGAATATAGAAAAGTTTTTAAGCCAGCAAAAATACGATTTCGGAAGAATTATTTTTTTCTGCCAGGACGGAACTCTGGGGCTGCCCGTAAGCGCGGAAGAGGTAGGAGGGTTTGATAAAATCATTGCTGCCGCAGCATCCGAGATAGATGTTCCTCAAGCGTGGAAAGATCAGTTGCGTATCGGAGGAAAAATTATAGCGCCTGTAGGCAGTAGCATAATTGAATATAGGAAAACACGCAGCGGAAAATTTAAATCAACTGAACACGAGGGATTTGCGTTTGTTCCTTTGATAGGTAATGATGAAAAGTAACATGTTTTTTGAACTAAAGCGGATTTTTATCACATTAGGCGTGCTTATTCTTGTTTTGGCGGGCATTTTAGTATTAAACAAATTCATAAATTATTTAAGACGCGAAAATCAAAACACAAAACTTGAAGAGGCAACAATAACAATTCCGGAAGGCCTTACAGTAGTCCAGATGGGCGACTTATTCGCCAAAGAAAATATTTTTTCAAAAAATACATTTGTAAAAAGTGCTTCAAAATATGAAGGTTATTTATTTCCGGATACTTATAGATTTTATAAAAACGCGACACCGCAAGGCGTGATAGATAAAATGCGCAGCAATTTTGATAAAAAAGTAAATTCCCAAATTTTAAACGAAATTGAGCAAAGTCAAAAAACATTAAATGAAATTGTGATAATGGCGTCTTTATTGGAGGAGGAGGCGCACGATAACGAGGACAGAAAAATTATCGCCGGCATTTTATGGAAACGCATTAATTTGGGCATGCTTTTGCAAGTGGACGCCGCCTTAAATTATGTAATTGGGAAGACGAGCGCCGAACTAACCGCAAATGATCTTGCTATTGACTCTCTTTTCAACACTTATAAATATCGAGGGTTGCCTCCAGCGCCAATATCAAATCCGGGGATAGATACAATCATTGCTGCCCTGCGGCCCAAAAAAACTGATTATCTGTATTATTTATCGGATAAAGGCGGAAAAATACATTACGCTAGAACATTTGAAGAGCATAAAAACAACAAATTTAAATACTTGCGGTAGCTACGAGTTTATGCTAAATTAAAGCCCATGTTGATTATAAGATTACAAAGAGTAGGACGAACCAACGACCCAAATTTTAGAATAGTTTTGATCGAATCAAAGCGGGCGCCTAAAAGCGGAGCTGTTCTTGAGATACTGGGTTCATACAATCCTAAAACAAAAAATATTAATTTGAAAACCGACCGCATAAAAAATTGGCTTGAACACGGGGTGCAAATTTCTGACACAGTACATAATTTGTTTGTTTCAAATAAAATTATAGATGGTGAAAAAATTAATGTTGTGCGGTCTCCTTTGCAAAAAAAAGAGGAAGCTGTGGTTCAAAAAGAAGAGGCGAAATAGCCCTTGACTTTTAGATTAAAAGGAGTATAATTAAAAGATAAAGCTGAAGAGGTCGAAATTCGGCATTCATTATAAGGAAGAGATATAAGAAGCAAATAAAAAATGGCAAGAACAGCATCTGCAAACTCTGATCAAGATTTTTTGGAGTTTGTCGTTAAAGCTCTTGTTGACAACCCAAGCGCGGTGAAAACCGACAGAAAGGTTGATGAAATGGGCGTACTCTTATCTGTCCAAGTTGACAAAGAAGATGTAGGCAAGCTCATCGGCCGCCAAGGCAATACCGCCAAAGCGCTTCGCACGCTCTTGCGCGTTGTGGGAATGAAAAACCACGCACGCGTAAACCTCAAAATCGAAGAACCGGAAGGTTCAACTCGTGTTCCGAGAAGCGAAAGAAGTGTTGATGATGTTGTCGACGATTTGAAACTCTAATTTAGTTTCCGCCGTTGGCGGAACTGAATCGCAACCCCGCCCCTTCTAGGGGCGGGGTTGCTTTATGGAAACTGTTTTTGTTTTCGGTCCAACTTTCCGCCTTTTCGCCTTTAGTCCAACTTTACGCGATCGCGTAAAGTTGGACGGATTACAAATAAAAAATAAGCTAACAGAAGTTAGCTATTTAACAGATCTTCTAGGGCCTTAAGTAATGTTTGTAAAACATTTTGCCTCGAATTAATTTCGTTAGAAAGTTTGTGCAGGAAAAACTTTTTCTGAAATTCTTTAGTTCCGGTGTAGAGTAATTCCGAAATGTGTTTGTTTAACCATGGCTCATCGCGAGGAATATCCACGGCTTGTGTATAAAAATGTCCGATTCTTTGAAAGGCGACGGGCGAGGTTGTTCTTACCCAAAAATCATTCAAGCAACTACAACATCTGATTTGTGTTTCCGAAAGTGTCTGATATTCTTTGACGCATCCGCAAAAGCTACAATACCCGAAATCTGCAACAACAAACTCCTTCCATGTGCTGGCTTCGCTTCGGAATGCATTTGCCAGCTTTACAAAATCGTCAACGCTCTCAAGCTTATTTGCCATGTTTGTCTCCTTTCTTTCAATTTATTTAATTCCTAAAATGTTCAAAAGCACTCTAAACAATTCAGGAAACATTAAAAATCCCGATACGGTACCAATTACTATTCCCCCGATAATTCCGATCCATTTATCCATTATCTTTTCCTTTCAAAAATTCTGATTTATTGTTATCATGTTGTTTATGAAAAGTCAAGTAAAAATCAGGTTCGATATTATAACAATATTTCCAAAAGTTTTTGATTCATATTTTAATGAATCGATTATTAAACGCGCACAAAATAAGAAACTTATTGAAATAAGAATTCATGATTTAAGAAAATATACTAGAAATAAACATCACAAAGTTGACGATAAACAATTCGGAGGAGGGCCAGGGATGATTATTAAAATAGAACCGCTTGCGAACTGTATCTACAAACTTTTAGATAGCTCACTTAGCAACCGGGTT
The DNA here is from genome assembly GCA_964464405.1 of uncultured Candidatus Saccharibacteria bacterium. GTDB lineage: Bacteria > Patescibacteriota > Minisyncoccia > UBA11713 > 2-01-FULL-45-33 > CAYXFX01. The sequence continues at coordinate 4,894 of CAYXFX010000015.1, read as the reverse complement.
GCTAAGTCCGTTAAGTCCAACATTTTGATCATTTTACTTTCAGCATCAGGCAAACAGTTCAGTTCAAAAATAGCGGCTGACTTTTCTAAAAAATATCATAGAATTATTTTTATTTGCGGGCACTATGAAGGGGTTGACGAGAGAATTATAAAATTGATTGAAAATTGGAAATTAAAAATTATTGAATTGTCTGTCGGACCTTATGTGTTAACGGGCGGAGAATTGCCGGCAATGGTTATTGTGGATGCCATATCTCGCCGAATTCCAGGAGTTTTAGGAAAAGAGAAATCGCTAGAGGAAAATCGACTGGGGGTGGGCGTTCCCGTTTTTACTCGTCCAGAAATTTTTATATTCAAAAATAAAAAATATTCTGTGCCAAAAATTTTGCTTTCCGGGAACCATAAAAAAATTGCCGAGTGGCGGATGAAAAATCAAAAAACTAATACAGCAAAATAATAAAAATACGGCTTCTGTGTATCACAACGATAACAGCAAATTTTTTCATGCGCACCTCCGGTAAAATAATGTCACAAATATTGTAATTTGTCCAATTCAACCTTATAGTTTAAGATATAATAATGAAATTAAATTTTCCTGACGGATTTCTCTGGGGCGCAGCGACATCCGCTCATCAAGTTGAAGGGAATAATTATAACGACTGGAGCGAATGGGAGTTAGAAAATGCAAAAATCAAAAGTCAAAATGCAAAGTCAGAAAATTGGCCGGATTTGATTTTAAAAAATTATCCTAATCCATTGCAGAAAGAAAATTATATTTCAGGACGCGCCTGTGATCACTACAACCGTTTTCGCGAAGATTTTGATATTGCAAAAAATCTGGGGCACAACGCGCATCGGTTTTCAGTCGAGTGGTCCAGAATTGAACCAGAAGAAGGAAAGTGGGACGAAAAAGAAATCCAGCATTATGGGGAAGTTATTAGCGCTTTGCGCGAGCGCGGCATAGAACCATTTGTTACGCTGTGGCATTATACAATACCATCATGGCTTGCAAAAAAGGGTGGGATATTAAATAAAAAATCCCCGGAATATTTTTCTAAATATACAAAGAAAGTAGCGGAAGCGTTAGGTGAGAACGTAAAATTTTGGATAACTATCAATGAACCGCAAGTTTTTACTTCATATGCCTATTTTAAAAATATTTATCCTCCGCAGAAAAATAGTATTGCCGCCGGTATTCGGGCAATGCGACAGCTGACGAAAATGCATTGTCAGGTTTATGGTGTGCTACACGCGGTGTTGCCAAATGCACAAGTAGGCATAGCCACTAGTAACAGTTTTCTTGAGCCGGCTTCTAGAAGTCTGTTCGATAGAGCTGTGGTTGCTCTAAACCAGTACTTGAGAAATCGTTTTTTTCTCAATCGAATACGTGGATTCCAAGATTTTGTCGGCATCAACTATTACTCGCATGATAGAGTATCTTTTTCGTTCGACGTTAAAGGTCGCGGCGGCGCTTTTATCAAAAATCGGAATGAAAATGAATGGATGGACGATCGGGGACACGAAATATATCCGTCAGGCATATACCATGTGCTAAAAGATGTCGCATGCTACGGAGTTCCGCTTTACATAACTGAAAATGGAGTCGCGGATGTCAAAGATATTCATCGCGAAAAATTCATAAAAGAGCATTTGAAATGGATTTTGAAGGCAATTCAAGAAGGGATTGAAGTTCACGGGTATTTCCACTGGTCGCTTTTGGATAACTTTGAATGGGACAAAGGCTTTTGGCCGCGTTTCGGGCTTGTTGAGGTGGATTACAAAACACTTGAGCGCAAAATCCGCCCGAGCGCGCAAGAATTCAAAAAAATCTGCGAAAATAACTCACTGGAAATTTAAACTTGTGAATGGAAGTTTGTAATAATCCTGCCGATAACGCGGGACTTTTGTTATAATAATATAATGTTATTTAACTGGCTGATTATTGCGGTGCTAGCGCAAATTATTTGGGGGTTTTCTGTTGCATTTGATAAGTATTTGCTAAAACATCGTCATTTTGACGCTAAAATATATACTTTTTGGTCTCAAACACTTGGACTTGCGGGTTTAATTTTTATACCGTTTGGTTTCAAATTTCTTTCATTGGGAGCCACAATTTTTTCACTATTTGCTGGAGCCATATTTGCGCTTGCGGCCTTTTTTCTATTTAAGGCTTTGGAACAAAGTATGGCTTCATTGGTTCAGCCGATTATAGTCGGCTTCTCCCAACTTTTTACTTTGGTTGCATCTTTTATTTTTTTAAGTTCGGATTTAGGTTTTTGGGAGACAGTTTCATTTGTTTTGCTTTTTTTGGGTGGCATTTCATTTATTGGAATTGAAAATAAAAAATTCAGGGCGCGGTTATTTTTATTTGTTTTTCTTTCGGCGGTTTTTTACGGGCTTTCAAATGTTTTTTCAAAAGTAGTTTACGATGGTGCGGGGTTTGTCTCGGGGTTTGTATGGATGCGCGTAGGATCTTTTTTTGCGGTGGCGATTTTTTTACTGCAAAGAAATTTCCGTAAATCTTTGTTTGAAAATTATAAAGTAAATACAATAAGTCATAAACTTGTTTATATAGGAAACCGCTGTTTGGCTGCTTCGGGATATATTTTGTCCCAAATTGCCATTTCGCTTTCGCACCCAGCGCTCGTGGATGCGACAAGCAGTTTGAAATTTGTCGTTACTTTTATCGCAGCTCGGATTTTTTTGGGCGAAGTTTTGAAAGGGAAGCATTTTTGGCTAAAAATACTTGGTACGGCACTCACTGTTTTAGGAATCACATTTCTTGCACTAATTAATTACGCTAATAATTTAAGCCCACCGGATAAAACAAGAAATATTTCGTGGGGAGTTACTTTTTCGGAACGTGCAGCTCGGGATTTAGGGTTGAATTCAAAAGAAGCACTAGGGTCCATTTTAGATGAATTAAAACCGCGCCGATTGCGCCTTGTGGCGTATTGGGACGAGATTGAAAAAGAAAAAGGAAAATATGATTTTTCAAGTCTCGACTGGCAAATTGATGAAGCACAAAAGTCCGGTACGGATGTTATTTTAGCTTTAGGGCTCCGTGTTCCGAGGTGGCCCGAATGCCATATTCCGGAGTGGGCAAAACAATTTTCAATTTCCAATTCTCAATTTTCAAAAAAAGAAAATAGAATTGCTTTTGAAAACCAACTTTTAAAATATATCCGAGTTGTTATCGAAAAGTATAAAGATAACCCTTCTGTTGTTCTTTGGCAAATTGAGAATGAGCCGTTTTTAATGTTCGGAGAATGTCCGCAACGCGAAGAAGGTTTTTTGGATAGAGAGGTTGCGCTGGTAAAATCGATTGATCCGTCGAGGCAAATTTTAGTGACGGATGGAGGAGAGCTTGGCACATGGCTGGGTGCTGCAAAAAGCGGGGACGTATTCGGTACAACAATGTATCGAAGAGTTTACCCCAGAATTATCGGTCCGGTATTCGGAATGATCGAATATCCGCTTTCTCCGGAATATTTCAGAATAAAGGAACAAATTATTAAATTGATTACAGGAAAAAAAGATCAAAGGTTTATCGTTGTCGAGCTTCAAGCAGAGCCTTGGACACCGAAAGGTTTAAGCAGAATTTCTTACGAAGAGCAAATGGAGCTTTTTTCGCCGGACTATTTTAGAGAGACGCTTGAGTATGCAAAGAAAACCAATTTTAACGAATATTGGCTTTGGGGAGCTGAATGGTGGTACGCTTTAAAAGTTAAAAACAACGATCCTGCAATATGGGAAATCGCAAAAAAAACATTCAATCGATAGGAATAGATATCGGAGGAACTAACACGAAGGTTGTTTGGATGAGCGGGGAAAAGATTCTACGAAAGAAAGAGTACAAGACCCCAAAAAATTTGGTGGGGTTTCAGCAATTTATTCAGAACTTAGTAGGCAACGTCTACCCTAAACCCAATATTGGAGTCGGTATCCCCGGTGTCATAAATAAAAAAGAAATTTATTGTCCAAATATATCATATTTAAAACATGTTCCGGTTAATAATTTCATGTCTGCCTTTGACGGTAAAAAAATTTTTGTTGATAATGACACAAAAGTATTTGCGTATGCCGAATATTTATTAGGCGCAGGGCGCGGATCAAAAAGTATGATGCTCTTTACAATTGGTACTGGAATCGGAAGAGCGTATGGCAAGGACGGCAAAATTTTAAAAATTAAAAAATTTGAATATCCGGAGCATTGGGAAAAAGAATATCAGAGAAGAAGAAAAGAAAAGAATCTGGCCGAATATTTGGCAGGTAAATTAAATACACACATTTCTAAATATAAGCCGGAGATTGTTGTTTTTGGCGGGGGAGTAATGGCAAGAAAAAACTTTCTTAAAGATTTAGCCTCTCTTTTAAGAGCCGGATATCCGGGCGTTAAATTCAAAAAAGCCAAACTCGGCAAATTCGCAGGAGCTATGGGAGCTGTGATACAATTTAAAAATATAAGTTATGCACAAAACAGGGGGTTGACGGGTTTATAAGGGAGAGTATACTAGTTAGGTAAAGTTATTGCTTTGCACGGGTTATCAATAATGGGCCCAACGTAAGGCAAGCTTGAAACGAGAAAAGCTGAACCACGATTGTTTCTTTACGGAGATAATCGTGGTTCTGTTTTAGAAACAGAACTGAACTTTGAAAATTTCATATTAATTAAAATCGATGCCTTTCGGCATCGATAGCACCTGCTTCTATGATTCGTGTGCGACGAAGATAGAAGCAAAAATTAAGTCAGATAAATCTTCCCGCCTCATCGGCGGGCTCGCCGAAAAGGCGAGGAGCATTTTTTCTTTTGTCCCAAAAATTTTGCTTTGCAAAATTTTTTATTGAGAGTTTGATCCTGGCTCAGGATGAACGCTGGCGGCGTGGATAAGGCA
>CAYXFX010000014.1:0-20091 GCA_964464405.1 uncultured Candidatus Saccharibacteria bacterium | reverse complement strand
ATTCATCTTACCAGAGCTCGTTGAGTCTGTGTCTAGCATAATGGGTGCGCGCCATAGCATATATACTATCACGGTATCAAGTTTTTGTATCCGCGTGGCATTTTCTTTAATTTATTATTTATTTCGTTGGAGTCAAAACCGAAACGAGATTTACGGTTTTTGTTGACCCATTGAAGTTTGTTTTGCGCTTGGGCTTATATTTAACTATTCCTTCGCGCATCGCGAAAATTGTATCGTCTTTCCCAATGTCTGCACCTTCTCCGGGAATAAACTTCGTCCCGCGCTGACGCACCAAAACGTAACCGGCTTTTGCGCGTTCGCCGTCATAAAGTTTAATTCCTAAATATTTGGGTTTTGAATCTCTTAGATTCTTTGCCGACCCACCGGCTTTTGTATGTGCCATTTTTTATAAAATTTCTGATATAATAGAAATAATGCTAGCACAAAATCAAAATGAGCGCAAATCTATTTCTCAAAAAATATTGGATTGGTGGAATGCTCATTTTTACGAAATTGCCATGTTTTCCATAATTTTTCTTACAATTTTGGCCCTTTTTGGCCTTTTTCGTCTTTGGCAAGTAACTCCTAAAAAAGAACCAATTAGGATCGAGGCATCGAAAAATCAATAAGCCCTTAGACTCATTCCCGGCCGCTTTATTTTTTTATCGGCTTTGTTGAAGCGGCAAGAATAAAGAATTCTTTTGTGAGAAGTTTTTGTTCAGCGATTGCAGAACGTACGTGAGGGGGGAGGGTAGTAAGAACCGCTTTTAACTTTTTATCATCCGCTTCTAAAATTGCGCGCCACTTGTCTTCCAAACCGGCCAAAACAAGAATTTCCTTAACCTTATCAAAATTGTATTTAAATCTCTGCTGAAGCTTTTTTGAAATATAATAACCCCGCTCGTCAAACACCCGCTCGACACTATTTGCTTCCATATATTTACTTATTACACCTTGGAGCTCTTTTTTCCGTTTTTCATCAACAATCTCTTTTTCCTTAATTTCAAAATATTCTTTTAGCGCCGACTTTAGAGACTCTTCGTCAGGAGCGGGAGAATCATCTTTTTTATATAAGTGTTTCCACGCAGGACAAATCTTTTTGTAGGGGCAGTAATCGCACAAAACAGACGTAATAGGAGGAAATTTGTTCTCCGCAGTTTTTATTTCGATATCGCGTATCGTTTTTAAAACCGTTTCTCTGGTTGCTTCGGTTGCAACCATATTCCTTTTTGAAGAAATTTTTTCGTTATGCTTTAGAAAATATAAACTTAAAATAACTTTAGACGGATCCGCATTTGGCCATCTCCGCAAAATCGCCATGTGATAAATCGACATTTGCAAATTCTCGTCAGCCGCGCTTTGCGAAGGAAGGCGGCGCGACGTTTTGTAATCAATAATTTCATATTCTCCTTCAACGGTTTTATCAATCCGGTCAATGATGCCAGCAAGCACATGTGTTTTTCCTGTAAATTCATCCGGGAGCAAAACCTCAAAATGAGATTCGGTATCTACAACGGAAAAATTCCATGGGGGATTTTTTTTATAAAAACTCTTAAGCATATTTTTTCCGCTTTCTTCATACACATTTAAAAGTTCGGGAGCAAGCTTAGGAAATATTTTGTCTCCAGATGCCCGCCAATTTTCCTCAAACTTAAGCATTACCTCCTCTAAAGTCGGAAAAAGGGGATCGTGCGAAAACATAAATCTTAATGCGTCGTGCACAGAGCTGCCAAAAACAGCTTCCACTGATTTCGGAGCTTTTATTTTATCTATTACTGCAAATTTAAATTTCTGCGGGCACTGTTTGTAAGTTTCAAGCGCCGAATACGAAGTTCGCATATAAAAAATATAGCTTAAAAAAGGCCGAGGGGATAGAGGGTTTTAGACATTTTAGACACGTCGCGCAATGTACCTTTTGCGACGTTTAGATTATTTTATTTATTGTTTCTAAAAACGGCCTCCAAATAAGCCTTACCCACGTGTTCCATAGAAATTCAAAAGGCACCCACAAATAACTATTCCATAATTTAATTATCCAATTCCCTACCAGACTAAAATTTTCTTTCAAAACCGGATTTGAAAAAAGTGAACTTAAAGAAACACCAAGTAAACTTAAAATAATTACTAAAAGAATTAATATCAATATTAGCTGAATAAAACCTGATTTTTGCATATTGTTGTTATAATTTTCGTTTACAAATAATTCAGAGGGTCTAAATAACCTCCATAAGGCAAAATACCACAAACCCTGCTTTGTCTAAGCTGAACTGTCCTTGAATCATAGACCGTGAAATGCAGGTGCGGACCCGTTACATACCCCGTACTTCCGCTATATCCTATTATATCACCCTTTCCGATATTTTGCCCTTGCGAAACTTGAATCAAGGAAAGGTGTGCATAAAGAGTAGCCAATTTATTTTGGTGTTCAATTAACACCCATTTGCCGTATGATCCTTTAGGACAAATCAAATCCGAATTTCCGGTTGCTTTTATAATCCCAGCTTCGCTTGATCTGACGGCAGTGCCTTGCGGAGCCCTGAAATCAACCCCGTTATGAAAATTATTTCCATAAGCATCCGTATTTTTTGCAAATTCAGTTTTGCCGAATCCCTGCGTTAATGCGCCTCCGTCTATTGGAAGAAGCAAGATTCCTTTGCCAAATGATGGCAGAGTTGAATAATCAATCTGGCGCCGTAATTCCGTTTCAATTTTGCTGATTTCGGCATAAATTTGCGCGCGCTTTTGTTCCCTATCGCGCAATAATTTTTGATATTCCGCTTCCTTACTTTTTGTAATTTTTAAAAGATTATTTTTTTCTGCTTTTCCGTTTTCTTCCGCCATCTTTTGACCCAAGAGTTGGCTTTTAAGCGAGCTTAATTCATTTTTCGCTGCTTCAGTTTCTTTTTTTGTATTTTCCAGCTTTTCTTTTAAAAAAGTTAGGTTGTTATAGCTTTGTTTTATGTTGTCATTTAAAAGTTTTGTATTTTCAATTTCCGAAAAAAAATCCGATATCGCAGCGTATTTCAAAAAATTTTCGAGCATACTCTCTTTTTCCAGATCGTTTAAACTGCGCAAAGACTCTTTTAGAGTCGCCTTGTGAACACCGATTGCCTCATTGGTACTTTCTATATCTCCATTTAATTCATCGATTTCCAAAGTTTTTTTAGAAATTTTTTTTTCTGTAAGAGAAATTTGCGATTTCAGTTGCTTAATTTCGCGTTCAAGGCGTAGTATTTCGCTTTTTAACGTCTTTGCGGTTGCCCCCGAAGCCTCGATGCCGTCTTGAAATTTTTGAATTTCTTTTTCTAACTGCTGAATTTCCTTATTTTTTTCTTCAATTTGGCTACGCAACTCACCAGTCGTAACAGCACTTGCCGAAAAACTCCAAAAAAGCGCAAGAAACGCCAAAGACAAGATTATCTTCATAAAAATCTCCTTTCTCTTCACTACTTTATTTTAGCATAGAAATGGCTGTGGATAATCTTGAAATAGAATTATTTTTTCCCAAAATTTCCATTATTTCAAAAGGGCCGGGGGATGCTTTTTTGCCTGTTAAGGCAGCGCGCAAAGGCCATAATAGCTCTCCCCTATCCGCGAAATTTTTTGCGCTTTCTAAAAACAGTTTTTCCAGATTTTCTTTTGTAAAATCGTTTTCACTTACCGACTGCAGAACGAATTTTGCGGTCCCCAAGGAATTTACTATCTCGTCGTCTTTCATTTTTTTCCAACGCAGAAGCTCTTTATCATATTCCGGTTCTTTGAAAAAATAATTCGTAAGTTCAGGCAAATCCGAAAGTTTTTTAAGCCTGAATTGTTCTAATTTTAAAATTTTTGGAAATTGGAAATTAAAAATTGAAAATTGCAAAAAATCTTTCATAAACGGTTTTGATAATGCGACAAGTTCGTCTAAGGGTTTTGTGCGAATATATTCTCCGTTCATCCAGTCAAGCTTTTCTAAATCAAAAATTGCGCCGGCTTTTTGAACGTTTTCAAGCTTAAAATCCGAAATTAATTCTTCCAAAGAAAAAATTTCTTTTTCCGACCCACTCGGATGCCACCCTAACAAAGCTACAAAATTTAACAACGCTTCTTTTAAATATCCTTGGTTTAGATAGTCTAAAACCGCAAGATCGCCCTCTCGTTTCGATAGTTTCGTGCGATTTTTATTTAAAAGAAGCGGTAAATGCGCATATTCAGGAGGCGCCCATCCAAAAGCGGAATGAAGCGCCAAATATTTAGGCATTGAGGAAATAAACTCCTCTCCGCGGATAACATGCGTAATTCCCATCTCGTGATCATCAATTAAATGCGCCAGATTGTATGTAGGGAATCCATCAGACTTTAAAATAATAAAATCTTCCTGTAATTTATTTTCTATCTCAATTTCGCCGCGGATTATGTCCGTAAATTTTGTTGTTCCTTTCTTTTCCATTTTGAAACGAACTGCGTCCGCATCTTTATAAGCAAGTTCTTTTTTTAAAAGTTCGTCACAATATGCCCTATATTTTTCCAAGCGTTCAGACTGCTTAAATGGGCCTTCATCAAAAATTAAACCGAACAATTTTAAGGTTTCCAATATATTTTCTTCTGCTCCCTCGGCAATACGCACGCGGTCTGTGTCTTCGATCCGTAATATGAAACTGCCACCTTTCTGCCTTGCAAAAAGAAAATTATAAAGAGCGGTTCTTAACCCTCCCACATGCAAAAAACCGGTTGGAGAAGGAGCGAATCGTGTTTTAATTTTTTTTGATTTAATCATGCAACCCCAATTTGATAATTTCAGACGCTATTCTATCAGCCGCATTCGGCTTTGCAAAATTTAATGCAGCGGAGCGCATGTGCTCAATTTTAGCTTTATCTTCCAAAACCCTGCTTATCGCGGCAAACAACAAATGGGGAGCAAGATTAGTTTCTTCAATTACTTCGCAAGCTCCCGATCTAGCGTAAGCATAAGCGTTTTCCCGCTGGTGGTCTTGCGCTGAATTTTTTAGCGGAATAAGTATCGAAGGCGCGCCCCATGCAGCAACTTCGAATATCAATCCGGCTCCTGCGCGAATTACAACCAACGAAGCAACTTTAGATGCGTTTCTTAAATCGCTTTCAGACAAAAATGCTTTCGGATGATAGCGTGATTTAAATTCGTTTTTGTTTAATGAAATGCCTGTACGCGAAATAATGTCGCTATAATTATTTTCTCCTGTTTGATGAATTATTTGATATTTGGACAAAATCTCATTTAATAATGACAAAATTACATCATTAATTTTTTCCGATCCTTGCGAGCCGCCCAAAATTAATAAAACAGGTATCCCCTCTTCCAATTTAAAAGTTTCTATGGCCTCTTTTTCATTTCCGCCTACAACTTGGGAACGAATTGGATTTCCCACAATCTCAACATTTTTGCCCTCGAAATATTTTATGCTTTCTGGAAACGAAACGGCAATGCGTGAAGCCCAATTTCCGGCCCACTTAACAACAATCCCCGGGACTAAATCCGCGGAATGGATAACAACCGGAATTTTGAGCCATTTTGCGGCAAATAGCCCAGGGAAACTTGCGTATCCTCCGTTTGAAAAAACAACGTCCGGCATAAGCAAATACACACGCCAAAAAGCTTTAATTACACCCAAAAAAAGCTTAATGGAATCCACGAAATATTTGGGAGAGAAATATCTTCTTATTTTTCCTGCAGATATTTTTATAAATTTGATGTCTTCATTTTTAAGCATTTGCAAATCAATTACTTCATTGCCTATCAAAAAAAAATTAAGATCAACAATGTGTTCAGATTCGGCAAGTGCACGCATGGCACGTGCCACCGAAATAATCGGAAAAAAATGACCACCGGATCCCCCGCCTGTAAATAAAATTTTCATAAAGATTTATAATTTACGTCTAGAAATATTCAAAATTATTCCTATCTCCATTATCATAATTGCAAGCGCCGATCCGCCGTAGCTTACAAAAGAAAGCGGAATTCCAGTAAGCGGCAGGAGGCCGGAAATTGCCGCGATATTTATAAAAGCTTGGAAAATAATTAAAAACAAAAATCCGGATGCAAGCAATTTGGCAAATAAATCAGGTGCCTGCTTCGCTATCTCAAGCCCGCGCCAAAAAAATGCAAGGAACAGCACTAAAATAAAAATACTTCCTAAAAAACCCATCTCTTCCGCAAATATGGCAAAAACTGAATCCCCAACCGGTTCCGGCAAGAAACTGAATTTTTGCTGGGAAAGCCCCAATCCCCTTCCAAAAATTCCCCCGGAACCAATTGCGATCATGGCCTGATTCATCTGGTACCCAATTCCTTGTAAATCGTAGGAGGGATCAAAAAAAACTGAAATTCTGTTCAATCTGTATGGCTCAAAAAACACCAATATTCCTAATATTATCATCCCAATTAACGTTAGTAAACCAATGTGAGAAATTCTGCCTCCACTTAAAAAAAATAGGGCAATCGCAGAAACAATAAGAGTTCCTAATGTGCCGATATCGGGCTGAAGAACCAAAAAAGACGCGATAAAAGCACTCATAATTCCAAACGGCAAAAAACCCAATTTAAAAGAGTTTAGGTGTTTGGATTTACTATCAAACCACGACGCAAGATATACTATGTATGCAAATTTTAATATTTCTGCTGGCTGAAAAAAAATAGGGCCCAAAGAAATCCACCTTCTTGCGCCACCGTGATAAAATCCCACATTCGGGATAAATACCAAAAACATAAGCACTATCGAGAAAAACATAATAGGCAAAGAAAATTTTTGCCAAAAATGGTAAGGAATTTTTAGTGAAAAATAAAATAAAATAATCCCCGGAATAACTCCGTATAAAATCTGATGTGATAAAAAATAATACGGATGGCCGAATTTTGAAATTGAAATGCCTATCGAAGCAGAGTATAAAATAAAAAGGCCAGCAACTAAAAGCGCCAGCGAAAGCAGAAAAAAGGTGTTATCGTATCTGCTCATTTTTAAGAGAACTGCCTCTTTTTCTCAACGCCGCTCCTGCTTTTTTGTTTTCGAATTCTCCATCTCTTAACGCAATTTTCCCGCCAACAATTACAAATTTCATGCCTTCCGCGTACCTAAAAGGGTTTTTATAAGTTGCTGTATCTTTGAATGCCTCTGGATCAAAAATAGCAATGTCCGCAACAAATTTTTCTTTAATTTGTCCCCTATCAGAAATCCCCAAAACTTTGGCAGGCATTGAAGAAAACCGCATTATAATTTCTTCCGGCGAAAGCTCCGCTTCTTTCCCAATTTTACTAAAAAATCTGGCGTACGAACCAAACGACCTCGGATGAACCAGATCGCCGAAATTTTGAGAGTCTAAATTATAACCGGCTCCGTCGCTGGAAATGAAAACATCCTTATTTTTAAGAAGCTCAAATAAATTTTTTTCATGCAAAGTCTGGCCAAAAATATTTACGTTAAGTTCATTCACTTTTAAAATTTCAATGATCATTTCTTCCGGTCTTATTCCCGCAGCTTCCGAAACTTCCGCAAGTGTCCGCCCAACAATATTTTTATCTCTTAAAGCGGAAGCAATTACAATTTTTTCTGGATGCAGTGTTATGTTTTCGAGATTTGTTATTATTTTCTTTACAAATTCCGCATCCGCAAAATTTTTTAATACTTCCTCTCGGCTTCCGGATTTTGCCCATCCGGGAATTAAAGACAAAAGCATGGAGCCGGTCCTTAAATATGGAAACGTATCTATATAAATTTCTACACCCTCTTCTTTTGCTCTCATAATCATCTGCAAGGCCTTGTTAAAATCTTTCCAAGCTGCGCGGCCTATTGCTTTAAAATGAGATATCACAGTTTTTGCTCCGCTTTCACGCGCAATTGAAATGAAAACGGAAACCGAAGGAAGCAAATTTCTTCCCTCATCCGCCAAATGCACTTTATGAACACCGCTCCATTCTTTTACAACCCTTAAAAGCTCAAGTAAATTGACACGAAAGCCGTTTTCGGAACCATTTACCGACAAATTACTAGAAAGCCCCCACGCGCCTTCTTCAAAAGATCGGCGAAGAAGCAGGGAGGCCTCTCCAATGTTTTTGCTGTTTTTTAACAAAGTATTTGTTCCTACCAGTGAACCAAAATTAGTGCCAATTCCATTTTTTTCTAGAGCCGAATAATACCCATCCATCGAATTCCAATTGATATTGAAACCGCCAATTTTTGACCATAAAGAAAGATTGGACAAGGAATCTTTATTTAAAATCGGCGCTAAAGATTCTCCACAGTTTCCGACTAGGATAGTTGTAACACCTTGCTTTAACATGCTTTCCTGTCCAAGTGAAGAAAAAATAGTCCCGTAAGTATCGGAATGGCTGGTTAAATCAATAAAGCCGGGGCAAACAACATAATCCATTGCGTTAATAATTTCATTCGCAGTCGCATTTGAAAGATCACCTATATCCTTAATTTTATCTTCCGTGATGCCGATATCAGCGCGATAAGGCTTATTTCCCGTGCCGTCTAGAATGATTCCGTTTCTAATTAAAATGGAATAAAATGCCATATTTTTAGTATAGCATTTGAGAGAATGAGCACAAAGACAGCCTTGGGGAGTTAAAAGTTAGACACTGCTCATTAAATGTAAAATCATGCCAAATGACGCGAAAACTGCAGACATTATCCAAAACCTCATTGTAACTTTTTCCGGGGACCACCCGATCGCCTCAAAATGGTGGTGAACCGGAGCTACTAAAAAAACCTTTCTTCCGAAAAAACGCTTTGAAGTAAGCTGGATAATTACGGAAGCCGAATCCAAAACTAGCGGGAAGGCAATTATAGGCAAAACCAAAACCGCGTTTGTCAGAAACGCCACAACAGTTAAAGTTGTTGTAAGCGCCATAATTCCTGTTTCTGACATATAAAATCTGGCGGGAGGAATATTAAACCATAGAAATGCTAGAATAGCCCCTACAATCACCGCGCAAAAAGCGGCGATATTCATTTGATTCTGAAAAAAAGCAATTCCGCCGTAAGCTGCAAAAATAGATGCAAAAACTCCTCCAGAAAGCCCGTCTATTCCATCAATCACCCCACCGCTAAAAACAGCAAGCATTACAATTATAAAAAAAGGGATAAACAAAATTCCCAAAGAAAAATCGCCAGCCCCAGGAATAAAAATAGAGTTCGTTCCGAGTTTAAAATAAAACCAGTAAGCGCCGAGCGCCGCAATAAGCGAAATTAAAAAAATCCTTCTTGTTAAAGTAAGCCCTCCTCCGCGATATGTTCCGCTTTGCGTTACAACCATATAGTCATCTAGAAGCCCTACCATTGCTCCCAAAAATAAAATTCCTAAAGGAACCCATGTCTGTCCACGTGATAAAAAATTTAATTTAATAAATAGCGGATCATTAAAAAAAATTGGAAGCGTGCGGAAAATCAGTGCGACTAAAATTGTTGTCGACCAAATTAAAATTCCTCCCATTCGCGGCGCGCGTGAGGCGCGTACAAAATCGAGTTTATTTGTGATAGGCGCATCTGCTCCATCGGCAGCCAAAGTGCGAACATCTTTTCGCCACATTTTATATTTATAAAGATAGTGCGTAAGAAGCGGCGTAAAAACGACCCCCAAAATAAAAGCCGCCCCTCCCAGCCCTAAAACTTTGTAGACGTCCAAAATTAAATCGGATTGCATGGTTATTTTAATTCTAGCATTTTTTTAACCCCTCTCAACTCTCCCCTTCGTAAGGGGAGAAGCTCTATTAAAATCCCCTCCTTCGCCCTTGTCAAACGTTTTGCCGCTTTTTATACATATACAAATAATGACGGTCGTTACTATCTGTATAGTGTTACTATTTAGATTTTATCAAGTTTAGTATTTTTTTGACGTCAGTAAATCTCCCCTCTTCCGTTGAGCCCAATACCACTATCCCTACAGGATGCCCCAAGGGATATTCAACAACAACCAAAAGATTTCCGCCTGCTAAATCTGTAAATCCGGTTTTTGCGCCGATTAATTCTGGAAGTTCTCCGTATAATTCATTTGTTGGTTTTAAAATGTGTTTTCTTTTTTCTTTTGAATAAATTTCGCGCACACCTCCAAATTGCCAAATAGGAGAATCGAGCGAACCTTTTGCAATTTTTAAAATATCTTCCGCGCTGCCATATCCGCCCGCAAGAGATTCCGAAACATCGTAACCGGTTGTATTATTAAACACCATATCGCGTGCTCCAAAAGATTCCGCTTTTTGCCTCATTAGGCTTAAAAACCATTCTTTGCGGAACTCCGTCAAAATTCCTTCGCTGTCAGTGGCAGCTTCATAAAGTGCTTCAATGGCATCGTTTGAAGAGGCAACCATGGCCATAGAAAGCAAATCGCGCGCCAAAAAATGTTCTCCTATTTTAAGGAAACTTGTTTCCGGCGCATTTATGGCGGTTTTTGAAATTTGAATTACTTCGTCCAAACTTAACCGATCTAGCGCAACGAGCGCCGTTAAAATTTTTGTTAAACTTGCTAGCGGCAAAAGAAGATCTTTATTTTTTGCAAAATAAATTTTACCGGTAACAAAATCTTCGGCAAGCGCCGATTTTGCATCGATTTCTGGCGGAAGGGGCGCGTTTATCTCCTGCTCTTTAGTTTCGGCTAATAAAATATTAGAAATAGACGCCGCTTGGTTTATTGAGCTTATTTTTTGGGCCGGCATAAAATAAACAAAAACTGCAAGCGCGGCCATAGCAACAACAATTTTTGAATTATTTTCTGCCATAAATATCCGATTAACTTGGCGGCTCTTCTTTGAGCTCGCCCGATTTAATAAATTCATCAAGCTTGGAGGCAAGCGCACCGTATTCCGGCAAATCTGTAATCGATGAAAGTCCTAAAAATTTCAGAAAATCCGCAGAAACTTTGTAATAAAACGACCTTGTATCTTTAGGATCTCTTGTCCTTTCTATAAGCCCCCGCATTAGTAAATTTCTTACCATGAAAGATGAATTAACGCCTCTTATATAGTCAATCTCTGACCTTTTTATCGGGCCTTTGTACGCGATAACCGTAAGCGTTTCTAAAGCCGCGCGCGTAAGATCCCCCGCAAACTCCTCTTTTGCAAAATCTTCGACAATTTTTGAAACCGCAGGCGAAGTTACGATAGAAACGCGGTCTCCGTCAAATAGTATTGTAAGAAAATGCTCGCTTTCTAAATGCTCTTTTAGGGAGCTTACTGCGTCTTTTATTTCTTCATCGGTTTTTTTAAGGAGCGTTGCAATCCTCGAGATTGCTGTCCCCTCTCCCGCGACAAACAAAAGCGCTTCAATTTTTTTTGATAAATCACTCATTTTTCTTTAGCTTAATATTACCAAAAGTTTCTTTTTGATCCAAAATCAGAAATCCTTGCTTTACAAGTTCAAGCACCGCAAGAAAGCTTACAATTACTTCAACTTTTTCTTTTTTTCCTCCTCTTATGTCTTGAAACGAAAGCTCAAGAGCCGACTCTAAACGGCTTTTTAACTCATTAATTTTTTCTTCGATCGAAACCGCTTTTTCTATAATATCTTCCGGCAAACTTTCCTTTTGAGGCAGAGTAATAATAAGCTCTTCTAATATATTCTTTAAATCATGGGCCAAAATGCCTTCCGGCGGGAAAAATACTGATTGCATGCCAAGATATGCTTCACGCCCGAATAAATGCCTTTTTTTCTGGTTTAAAGTTTTAATATGCTCCGATAACTTTTTGAAAAATTCATAAGTTTTAAGCCTCCTTTCAAGCTCGCTGATATCAATTTTTTCTTCTACCGAAAGCTCCAAATTGGGAATCAAGGAGCGGGATTTTATGAGTATGAGAGTTGATGCAACAACCAAAAAAGAAGCGAGTTCCTCTTTTGGCATGTCTTCTAATGTTTTTAAGTATGAAATATATTGCTCTGCCACTTTCGCAAGCGATATTTCATTTATAGAGAGCTTTTCTTCCTGAACCAAATTTAAAAGTAAATCCAACGGCCCGCTAAATTTTTCGAGTGAAATTTCGTACATAACACGGTTTTTTATTTGACTTCTTTTTTTATGTGAAGCTCTCTTAATTGTTTGTCTTCGATTTCCGAGGGAGAATCCATCATAAGGTCTCTTCCATCGCCTGTTTTCGGAAACGCAATTACTTCCCGAATATTTGGCTCGCCCATAAGAAGCATCATAAATCTATCTATTCCTGGCGCAATTCCTCCGTGCGGAGGTGCGCCGTACTCTAAAGCCTCTAAAATATGTCCAAATTGCCGTTCTATATTTTCGCGATTGTTTCCCATTATTTCAAAAACATCCGCCAAAACTTTAGGGTCATGCTCTCTGATCGATCCTCCGCCTATTTCATACCCATTTAAAATAAAATCATACTGCGAAGCAATAAGCGCAAGCAGCTCTTCTTTCGAAAGATTTTTTAGATTTTTTCTTGCTTCGTCGTCCCTTATTTTTGTAAAAGGATGGTGCACCGCATCGAGCCGCTTCTCTTCTTCTTTCCATTCAAACATCGGGAAATCAACTACAAAAAGAAAGGCTAGTTCATTGGGGTCGTTTTTATTTTGTCTCAAATCCGGCTTATCCGAGCCGTAATGCTCCATGACTTCTTTGTAAGTCATGCGCGGAAAAGGTTTTGTTAAAATTCTTTTTTCTGGAAACAATTTTTCAACAATTTCGGTAAATAATTTTTCAACAATTTCTAAAATGTCGTTTTCTTCAACAAAACTCATTTCTAAATCAAGCTGTGTAAACTCAGGCTGGCGGTCTCCTCTCGTATCTTCATCTCGAAAACATCGCGCGATCTGAAAATAACGCTCAAACCCCGCAACCATCAACAACTGCTTATACTGCTGGGGAGATTGCGGCAGCGCATAAAATTTGCCCGGATAAATTCGTGAAGGTACGACATAGTCTCTCGCTCCTTCCGGCGTAGACTTTGTTAAAATCGGAGTTTCTATTTCAACAAAATCAAGTTTGTGCAAATAACTTCTAATGAAACTTAAAACTTTATCTCTCTCAATAAGATTTTTTTGAAGCCGAGGCCTGCGTAAATCCAAATACCTATATTTTAGGCGCGATTCCTCGCCTATTTCTTCGCCAGAAGTTGAAACGTCTATCGGCGGAGTATTTGCCTCGGAAATTATAGTAAGCTCAGAAATTTGCATTTCAATACTACCAGTGGGATGATCCGGATTTACCAAATTCTCAGGACGATTTACAATTTTTCCTTTTGCTGAAATTATCCATTCGGAACGCACGCTTTCGGCAAGGTGATGTGCTGACGTATTTTTGGGATTAACAACAAGCTGGATTTTTCCGGATCTGTCGCGAAGCTCAAAAAAAATTAGTTTTCCGTGGTCTCTTCTTATATCCACCCATCCGTAAAGTTCAATTTCCTCTCCTTCGTGCTTTACGCTGTCAATAATCCAAATTTTTCTCATGCAAATATACTAGCAAATCTACGGCAAAATTAAACATGCTCCAAAATTTTCGCAAATTGATTGGCAAGCGCCCCGTTTGCGCTGATAGGAAGCATAACATTAAATGTGCTTCCCTTTCCTTCGCCTTCGGACTCCGCCCAAATGCGCCCATGATGGTCATCAATAATTTTTTTAGCAATATAAAGCCCCAAACCCGTTCCCGCGGTATTTACCCTCGCCCCTTCTTTACCTCTTGCAAACTTATGAAAAACCGCAGCCGCCGTTTCAGAAGACATTCCTACGCCACTGTCGTGAACGGAAAGTTTTATAAAATTATCAGCTTTCTCTAATTTAATTTCTATTCCCCCGCCTTGGTCCGTATATTTTAAACCATTGTCCAATAAGTTAAAAAACACCTGCCGCAATTTCCAAGCGTCTCCGGAAACAGGCGGCAAATCTTCTTTCGGTTCTTGCCACATAATTTTAATTCCTTTGTCTTTTGCCGGAATCTGAAATTCGTCAACAATAGAAGAAACAAGATCTTTTAAATCCATATCCAAAAACTCGTATTTAAGCTTGCCAGATTCCATTCTTGAAAGATCTAATAGGTCATTTACCAATTTAATCAATCTTTCGTTTGAAAGATAAATTTTGTTTACTGTTTTAGCCAATGCGTCGCTTAAAATCCCGAAGCTGCCTTCGCGCATCATAGAAATATATCCTTTTATAATAGATAAAGGTGTACGCAACTGGTGCGACGCAATAGAAATAAATTCCGATTTTGCCTGATCCAGGCGTTTTAACTCCTCATTCGCTTTTTCAAGATCCGTGGCTAAACGCTCAATTTTTTCTTTAGAACGGATTTCTTGCAAAACGCTCCTTATTAATAAAATGCCAAAAACAACCGTAACTATAAAAACAAAGATATCAACTACTGCTTCTCCCAAAGACGGAGCAACGAAAATATTAGAAAATAAAACCACCAAAAGAATTACGACTATTGCTTCTGCCGCAAAAACTTTGGCATTAAAAAGGCGATGTTTTACAACGGCATAAGCTGTCATGCCGAAAAATATTAATGTATAAAGTGGAGCAAAAGAGAGAAATCTTCCTGAGTTAAAAAAGATAATAGGAATAAGTATAGTAGCAATAATCAAAGTAAGCATCAGTAACATTCCCGTCCAAACCAATTTAAGTTGTTTTTTTTCTTCGCCAGAAGAATTTCTCAACTTTTTGAATAAATAAAATACCGCCAGAATACTAAAAAGCGTTGAGAATACGGCGAATGGAATCAGTCCTATCCCTGATTTTAACTGCGCCACACCGTTGCTGAAATCGGCGCCAACAAAAGCATATGGAGATATATTTAAAGCCATCATTAAAATAGTGGAAACACTGACTCCAAAAAGCGCACGTCTATTTAACATTATTTTATCAGATGGAAAAGTGTGAGCGAGCATAAAAAATAATGCGCTCATAAGAGCAGCAAAAAAAATTCCTAGTCGTGACAAAATAAGAACATTTGAAACAAGTTCTGGAGACCTCACGGCATATGTTATGGCAAGCCACAATATTGTAGATAAATTTAATAAAGCAAAAATTTTATTTGTTGCACTTTTAGGGTTACTGCGATTTACTAAAATAATTAAAAGCGCATCAATAACAATAGCAATAAGAAAAATAATGAGATCCAATGAAGAAATGTTTAGCTGTGTTACTAGCGCTCTCATTAATTTTCCTTAAATGAGTCAATATCTGGATTTAAACGAGAAGAACGGGCGCTCGGTTCACCATCTTGTCCAATTCTAAAAAGCATAGAGACTGTATCAGATTTGATATCCAAAGCACTTTGTATTTCTGAAAAAGCTTTTTTAATGGCGTTGTTATGTTTTTTTGAAAGTGTTGTCGTATCGCCAGAAAAAACACGTTGAGCCAGATAAATAACCCCTGCAAAAGGATGCGTGCTTAATCCCATTTTTGTATTTTCCAGCCACATTCTTTCAAATGCTCGCCCTGCTGTTATAAAGTCTTGATTCTTGTCGTCTGTGATAATCGCACCAAACGCTGCGCATGAAGAATAAATTTTGGAATTTTCTTTTGCAATAAATTTCGAAAGACCAATTGTATTGAGTATCCTAGATACACTCCAAAAACGTAAGATCTTAAATATAATTAACTGTGGCAAAGAAATTTCAAAAGTTTTTATATATAGCCCTGATCTTTCGCGAAGTTCCTCTTCTTCAGTCCAACGAATATGATTAAAAAAGTATTTATGTAAAGCACGATGTTCTAAAATTATACGCTCCGCTAAACTTACTGCTCGAGCAAGAGTCTCACATTTAATCTTATCCTCTACAAGAATAAATTTAACTCCAAATTTATTAGCAATTTCAATTAAAATGTTTTTTTGTTCGTCATTAAGCTTAGCGTTTGTGTAAGGTTTGCGATTAGTTGTACGCGTAAAAATATAAGAATACAATGAATTTTCTTTCGGAGTTATGGAACTAAATGATATTTCAGCAACTAAATTAGGATCTATATTATTTGGAAATAACAAAACTTGAGCTAAATATCCATATTTTTCTGCAGCAATACTAATATTTTCAATAAGTGCTCCGTGTGCTACGTATGAACCGCGCTGACGAAAATTAAAAACTGGATTATCCTTATCTGGAATATTAAAAACAAGGAGCGTATTATCGTTTTTCAAAGAAAAACGCCAAGGCTGAGAGTTGTCCCCCGAAGGAGCGCGTACAGCTGCTTTAATAATATTATTTATGATTTCTTTAGGCATATTTAGATATTTATTCTAGCCGATTTTATTCCAATCTTATCAATAAACCGTAAAATTGATCTATTCCAGTCAAGGATTTTTGTTAGTTTAAATTCCGGCCCATCCTTAACATTTTTATCTATTATAGATCTTAACTCTTCTCTAGTAAGTCTAGACCCCCTTATCTTACCATTTTTAGAAATAAATTCACTAAACTTTTCTAAATTTAATACCGATTTTGGTAGGTCCTTGCTATTTACCAATTTTTTTAAAGTGGATAAAAGCTGTGTATTGTTTAAGAAATAGGTGGGAAATTTGTAAGTATAAATATTTCGATTTATTTTAACAGAGTTTTTACTAATGTGAAGTGTTTTATAAGAGGGAGTAAAATGCGGGCATAATTTAACTTGGCCTTTCCTAACAGTAAGTGCGTCTTTAACAAGTTTTTCATTAATAATTCCAGTTGTATATTTGAACGGATATTTATTTTTAATACTGTCTAAAATAAAAACGTAAGATATTATTGCAAAACAAAGTCCTGTGTATTTATGAGGAGTACGCAATGGAACACCACACATTCGTGAAGTAGAAACTATGTATCTCCAAAAATTTTTTTGTCCTTTGAAAAGTTTTTTTCTTGCAATATCTGACAAAGATATACCATTTGAAGAAAATATTTCGATTTCGCCACCGCCTATGGGTTTCCCGTTATTTGGAGTAAATCTGTAGCTTAACCATTCTTCATAAGACCCCTTTTGTGCTCTAACCAAGTAAATAGCAGATTTTTTATCATACTCGTCAATTAACGTCCTTTTGCCATATCTAAAATAAGAACGTCGTAAGATTAAAGTTATTTTATATAAATTTTCATTAATCCACTTGGGATTATGTAAGTTTTTAGCTTTATATAAATAAAACGAAACTCCGCCTGTTTCGCAAAAAAAGTCTGGCTTCGAAAGTTGACGCGATAAGCTTTTTACTCTATCTAAATAGTAATCTTGCATAATTCTTCTAGATTTAGTTTATATTTACCAGATGCTAAACTTCCTTTGTTAGCTATTAATCTAACTGCATGTGCTACGCCTGCACCGCTTATTTTTGCTCCTGTAGCAATTTGAGAAACTCCTGAAAGAGTTTTTCCAATCTCCAGCAAAGATGTCTTTAATCTTTCAACCAAATAATCACTTCCGATAATTTTCATAGCCGTAGCAACCCATTGTTCTTTATCGAGTCCAGCCAAATCTTCAATTTTTAAATTCCCTAACAGCCCATGAAAAGGCAGATATGAAGGATCAAGATCATAGCGTTCAATATCTAGTATTGTGCCGTCTCCATTATCAGTTGCCATTACAACAGGGATTCTGTTTTTAGCACAAATTATTCTTGATAAAAATTTAATTTCTAAATCGTCCATTTCATCAATAAAAACATCCAATTTGGGCTCACCTAAAATAAACTCTTCTATATTATTTTTGTTAAGTCCGTTACTCCACAAATAAATCTCTGCGAAAGGGTCGACTTCCCATATTTGTTTTGCAGCTACATCCGTTTTCTTGCAACCAATATCAAGAACCGTTGCTTTTATTCTATTTAGGTTAGTTAGCTCGATTATATCAGGATCTGCTAATTTAAAAATTTTAGGCCCTCCCGTACTACTCAGGGCTTCTGCCACGGCCGACCCAACCGAGAGCCCAGCAATACCAACTTTAAATTTTCGGTAGCGTTGTTGTTCTTCTTCAGTAATAATATTACGGTTACGTGCAGTACGTACTTTAAAATATAGTTCTTCTGTTAAAGTATGAATAACGACATTTTTCCATGGATAAAAAATCCAATTGCTGTTAGCCGTATTACTATTTAAATAATTCTCGAGTAGTTTTTGTACTTCTGATGTATTTTTTTTGATTTTAGGATGTTCAATAAAAAAAAGTTCCTTAAGTGCACCGTAAAAAGCTTCTATCACTTTTACATTCTTCAACTCTTCTTTTTGACTTCGAAAAATTTGGGGACTTTCTAATATCATAATATACATCGTAGCACGATGATTGATCTTTAGTATTTTTATAGTAGCATAGCTTATATAATGTGTCAAGCTCATCGGAAAACCCCGATGGCAAGCATCGGGGTCTGAATTATTAAGATTATATTTCCTCGGATTGCTCCCTAATATATTTTTCAATGGTTTCTTTGGTAACTCCAGGACCGACGCTCCTTACAAAATAGCCTGCTATCCAGATCTCTCCTCCCCAGTACTCGTTTCGGAGCCATGGGAATTCTTCAAAGAGGAGCGTCGTAGTCTTGCTTTTTAAGATTTGAACTATTGAGGGAGCAATCCTCGGAGGGGCTCCCGCGCTCATGTGTATGTGGTCTGGTTGGCAATTTACCTCTCCGAGCTCTATGTCGTAGTGGCTCGCAACGGTTCGGAATATCTCGTTTACTTTTTCTTGGGTATGTTGAACACTGAAAACTTTTTTACGATATTTCGTTGACCAAACAAAGTGGTACCACAGGTCGTATCTTGCATGGCTGGTGTGTTTTACTGCCATGTTCTGATTGTATCATTGGACTATTCCTCACCCTTGCTTTGGCCGCTCTGATTCCCCAATGCCGAGCATTGGGGCTTGGCGCGGCGGTGTCAAACAAAATAAAAAAATCAGCCCACGATGCGGGGGTTGATGTAGAGGTCGCGGATGCGGTTGCGTATATCTTCCGTAATCCGATCGACAGGTTTATTTTGGTCGGCGTAAAATACCGGGCCGAACACTATATAAATTTTTCTTTTTTCTCTTCGGTATGCTTTCCAATATGTCTTTGGGTTTACTAAAGTCCAAAAAAGAGAAAAGTTTTCGAATCCGACAATAGCCGCCGGCATTACAAGCACTTTCGACTCTTTGGCGAGACGAGCGGCGCAATCATTCAAAATCTTGAGTCCAGTTCTTTTGAAAATCTCGCCTTCCGGATAGATAAAAATCGTTCCGCTTTTTTCTAAAATTTTAAGTGCTGATTCCATTTCTTTTTCGTTTTCCGGAAAGCAAAACTCCAAAGGAAAAAGGCCTGGGTTTACAGAAATCGCTTCTGCAAAAAGAAGACTATCGAAAATAGATTTGTGATTGGCGACAACAATCAGCGGACCTTCTAACTTTTGAACGCGTTCCATCCCGCATATAATTATGTCAAACAAGCTTGTACTTAAAAGTTCTTTATTCACTTTTGTCTCCCTTATCTTATATCTTAAGAGAGTATAGCAGATATTTTTTAATTTGTCCCGACTTAGGAATTCTACTTGAAAAATGTTTGATTTTTTTCAAAAACCATGTAAAATATATTTTATAATTCAAAAAATTATATCCCCCGTTAGCTCAGCTGGTAGAGCAGCTCCCTTTTAAGGAGAAGGTCGGAGGTTCGATTCCTCCACGGGGGACACTTTAGTAAAAGGCAATGGATCGGTCTAGATCATTAAAACTGTTACCGAAACTCGCAAAAAGAGTGTCTAAGAAAATGGGGACTTGCCAGTCACATATTTAAATTTTAGAAGGCGGGATCCCGCCAAAAGCGGTGACAAGTTTTTCCCTGCCTACCGGCAGGCAGGTTTGGCGGCAATTTAATTATGAATTTAATTCAGATAAAAACCAAAAAAGAAATGAGGGAGCCGCTTTCGCGTACTCCCTCGGTTGATGCTCGCGCGTTACGCAACGAGATGAGTACGGTACTCATTGAGTTGCGTTCGCCACACCTGAACGACTTTCGGCTGCGCTGGCTCTGCGATGAATAACTCATCGCCGGGTTGCTGGTAGTGAGGGTTCGGTGCAGGATTGAAAACTTCTTCTCCATTTCTGCCGAGTTGAGCGACTGTTTCGCTTCGGGCGGCAAACTGGCAAGTACCCCATTTTTCAGACACTCTTTTTGCGAGTTTCGGTAAGATTTGGT
>CAYXFX010000013.1:0-22151 GCA_964464405.1 uncultured Candidatus Saccharibacteria bacterium | reverse complement strand
ATTCATCTTACCAGAGCTCGTTGAGTCTGTGTCTAGCATAATGGGTGCGCGCCATCCTGATACCACCGAGACCGAGTTCGGTCCACGAAACCACGATACTTCCGTCGCTAGCGAGTTCCCTAGCAACCGCGAGAGCGTCCGCATCGCTTTCGACCAGCGCTTTGAACATCCGAAAGTTAGGGAGCGAATCTGCTGGAGAAAGAAACGTCCCGTGCGCCCGCGGAACGAACACGATTCCACGCTTCTCAAGGTTGAGCCCGAAGCCGACATAGAGCGTAACTCGAAGGTCAAACTTGTTCTTGTCGCCTTCAAGCAACTTGAAGTTCCAGTAGTTACTGGACGCACGCCCCGGAATCTTCTCTTGGGAATTCTCGTCCACGAGTGTAAAGATTTCGTTTCTGCAGTCTGGACGGTCCTGCCGCTTGATGTTTCGCTCCGCGAGCATGGCAAGCAACTTGTCATTCAGCGCGTACACCTTAATCGGCTCAGAGTATGCCTTCGATGCGCCCTCATAAAGCTTCAAGCCCTTGTGAGCCGCGGCCTTCCGCAGAAGATCGAGAAGTGTGAAAGTATCCACGCCAGCAATCAAATCCAGCGTCGTTTTCATAACAGCCTCCTATTCAATTTTATTGGTATAAGACCTCGCGTGACAGTAGCAAAAATTGCTCTAAAAATCAACACTTTCGTTGACTTTTACTAGACTGTCCAATATCCTATTTTTACTATTTCAAAGAACTTGCCGCCAAAGCTAAAATTCGTTAGAATTTTATATAGCGGCTTGTTTAATCACTGCAGTTTATAATCGTTTTTCATTATGATTGGTCAACTTAAACCGAACCACAATTACATAATCTATAGAATAGTTTTTGTTATTTTTCTCTCCGCATGGCTAATAGGCGGTTCTTATGATTTGTGGCATTTATCGAAAGCACAGATTATAACTGTTTCATCGCCTGAATTTATCTCGACGGGTCCAAACTATTTTCCTAAATACATCATCTTCTTATTGCCTTTTATGCTTGTGTCTCTTTTCATGTTTTTTAACTTATGCGCATTTCCATGGAAGTACAGCATTTTTGGTTCCTATAGACGTTCCCCCCTGCCAAATGTGAAACCGCAGATAGAAAGGAGTGGTGGGTTTTTCGGAGGAATAATAGGATGGTTTTATGCAAATGGTTTTTTCATAAAATGGAGTATATATGATTCTGGATTGGGAATTTCTATTTTGGGGGCCGGATCAGTATTTATACCAAAAGAGAAAATTAAAAATTTCCGAAAACTAGAAACTTTAAGGGAGCGACTATCGATTTCGATTTTTTCAAAATACTTTATGGTTATTGAACACACTTCTGAAGAAATTCGAAAACCAGTTATTTTGCCAATTGAAATTGCGCAAAAATTACAAGAAGTAATAACAAAATAACAATTTCTTAATTTACTTGCCGCCAAGAAAAACTTGAAACCTGCCTGCCGGCAGGCAGGTTTGCGGCAGGCGGCCGCGAAATGCGCTCGAACTATTTTTAGGATATTGGACACTTAATAAAAATCAATGTCATAGTAATCTCACATCTCTGTTTTTGGATGAAGCATGCCTAAAGATAAAAAAACAATATTACAAAGGTCAGACTTTAAAAGCATAATTTTAAAGCAATGAATTTAATAATAAATTGGATAATTTCTGCGCTTGCAATAATTATTGTCGCTTATCTTTTGCCCGGCGTCGAAGTTTCCGGTATAACAGCGGCGCTTGTTGCCGCCGTCATAATCGGTTTAATTAATGCGTTTATTAGACCAGTTCTTTTGTTGCTCACGCTTCCTATTAATATCTTAACACTGGGACTTTTCACTTTTGTTATTAATGCCGCATTGCTGCTTCTTGCAAGCTCGATAGTCCCAGGATTTCAAATAGCCAACTTTTGGTGGGCTTTGCTTTTCAGCCTTCTTTTAACCGCAGTAAATTATGTTTTTAGCCAAATGGGAGAGGAAAAGAAATATGGTTTTAAATAAACATCACTCCTAAAATAGGTAAAATAAACCAAATTATTCTTTCTGTAAAAAACCATTTAATTGCAACTGGGGAAAGTCCAATTATGTTTTTTGAAATGAGTACTGGATCAGCGAGGCGCAAA
Organism: uncultured Candidatus Saccharibacteria bacterium; assembly: GCA_964464405.1. Taxonomy (GTDB): domain Bacteria; phylum Patescibacteriota; class Minisyncoccia; order UBA11713; family 2-01-FULL-45-33; genus CAYXFX01. Next base: position 20,022 of record CAYXFX010000013.1, on the reverse strand, counting down.
ACGGAAGCCATAAAAAACCCCGCAATTAATATGCACAAAATCAAGATTTGCCACCAATTGCCAGTTGATCCAGCTGATCCGTTTTTAAAAGATCTTATCAGTAGAAGAGCTATTAAAAGCAAAAGCACCGTAAATAATATAGATTTTATTATAAATATTTCTAGGATAGATCTTCCGGAAATTAAAAAACCGAGCGGAATATAAGGAAAAACGACATTCATTACATAAAGCGCCAGAATTGATATTCCTATTTTATTTTTTCCGCGAGACATTCCCCAGAAAAAAATTATTGCGGAAAACGCCAAAAAAAGCGCGATATCCCACGAAGGATTTTTTAACACATTTAAATATTGTGGCATGTTAAAATATTAACATCTAAATTTTCAATTTCCAATTTTCAATAAATTTTGTAATTATTAAAAATTTATTATTTAAAGCCCTTCCTTCTCTAAATCAGAAAGCAATTTTTTTACGTTGTGGGATAATTTTTTAGGGAGTTTAGCTTTTAGTGTGATAAGCAAATCCCCTCTTCCGCCCCTTCCTTTTGGAATTCCTTTCCCACGCACGCGCAAAATATCGCCTGTTTTTGAAAGCTCGGGAATCTGTAAAACAATTTTTCCGTCGAGCGTATCTATACTTTCTTCGCATCCGAGCATCAATTTTGTTAGCGGCAATGAAAGCTCCATCGTGAGATCCGTACCAGACCGCCCGAATATAGGATGCGGCAAGACTCTTATCCTCACATATAAATCTCCCGACGAACCCCCGGGAATAGCCTCCCCAATTCCCGTTAATTTAATGGCTTCGCCGCTTCTGATGCCAGCGGGAATATTTATATTAATGCCTTCTTGTTTATGGGTTACACCCTTGCCTCCGCATTGTTTGCAGGGCCTCTCCGGAACTTCGCCTTTGCCGCCGCACACAGTACAAGTTCGCAAAGACGTAAAGCTTCCGAAAATCGATCTTCGAGATTCGCGCACAGTACCTGAACCTTGGCAGACAGTGCATGTTTTTAACGAAGTGCCGTGCTCTGCTCCTGTTCCTCTACACGGCTCGCATGCTGAATTTTTTTCTATAATAACATTGCGGGATCCGCCAAAAACAGACTCGGCAAAAGAAATATCAATTTCAATTGAAATGTCGCTGCCTCTTGCGCGCCTTCCGCGAGCAGCACCACCAAAACCACCAAAAAGATCTTCAAAAATATCTCCTAAATCGCCCCACTCCGGCGCACCCGCCCCACCAAAACCGCCAAAGCCCCAATCGGGCGCTCCTTGCTGAGAATAAGTTGACCCAAATTGATCGTACTGTTGCCTTTTTCTATCATCGCTTAATATTTGATATGCTTCATTTATTTCCTTAAATTTATCATCACTACCGCCATTTTTGTCAGGATGATGCTGATGAGCGAGCTTTCTATACGCGCGCTTAATTTCGTCCTTTGACGCATTTTTTGAAACTCCTAAAATTTCGTAATAATCTTTCATGTTAGTATTTCTTTTTCCGCTGAAATAAATTCTTTTTTAATCGCACCAAGCGCCAACAGCGCTTTAATTATTAAAAATATTAAAATCAGCGATAAATAATAAAATAATATGCTCACAAATTTAAGAGCGAAAAAAAAGCTTGCTGCGGCAATAATTGGGGCATACTCAACATATTGGCCAGCATAGCTCTCAATCCGCGCCAAAGAAAGGTCATATAAAACCTCCGAAATTTTTTTATCCGGCGGGAGCGGCGCTCCCAATTGTTTGCCATACTCGATACGCTCCGGAGTTGAAAATATTTCAGAAACCGTTGCCTCGTTTCTAAAACCGGGCCAGATTTCCTGCAAGGGACGTTCCAAAAATTTTAAAGTTGTTTCAAATACTCGCTGTGGCAAAATCAGTTCCAGATTCTCTTTTTTATCGTAGATTTCTCCATAATAAGAAAATGCTAGCACTATTGCAACGCCCGTAAAAAAAAGCTTTATGGACTTGCCCAACACCATCTTCACAAAAATTTTAAGCGATCTTTCTATTTCTTTTCTTGCTTCATCTTCCGCGCCGATTAAAACAACAACACCCAAAACAACACCGTAAAATAAAAATCTATTTTTAGGAAAGGATAATGAAAAGGCAACTAAAGAAATAACGGGAAAAGTCCAGAACGCAATTTTATTTTTTACAATAAGCAGAAAAAGTCCTAAAATTACCGCGTAGAGCAAAAGCAACAGCGCTAGATACGGGGCATTAACAATCCGCTCCCAAACAAAACCCGCCGCCCACCCGAAAACAACCAGCAAAACCGAGAGTAGTATTTCTTTAGGAGTCATTTCTAATTTAAAGTTTTTCTCATTTATTTTCTTGTTCGCCACCTTCCTTAAAATCCGCGTCTTTGGCATCGCCTTGCGCGCTCTTTTCATCACTCGATTTCGTCTCTTCCTGCGCAGGTCCCGGCTGATTTTTGTACATCGCTTCACCTATTTTTTGCAAAGTTTGCGAAAGTGCTTGCTCGGCGGAATGAATTTCTTCGATACTTCCAGTATCTTTTATTTTTTTAATTGCGTCAATTTTTTCCGTTACTTCTTTTTTAATATCCTCGCCAATTTTGTCCCCAGCATCTTTTAGCGATTTTTCGGCAGTGTAGATTAAAGCATCGGCGCGGTTTCTTGCTTCAACAAGATCTTTCTTTTTTTTATCGTCCTCCGCGTGCAGCTCCGCATCACGCTTCATTCTTTCGATTTCTTCCTTTGAAAGTCCGGTGGATGCTTCTATACGAATTGATTGTTCTTTATTTGTCGCTTTGTCTTTCGCTTTTACAGAAAGTATTCCGTTTGCATCAATATCAAACGTAACTTCGACTTGTGGCATGCCTCGCGGTGCAGGCGGAATACCATCTAATATAAACCTGCCTAAAGTTTTATTAGCTTCGGCCATTTCGCGCTCTCCCTGCAAAACGTGAACCTCAACGGATGTTTGGTTATCGGCGGCAGTTGAAAAAATTTGGGACCTAGAAACAGGAACAGTTGTATTTTTATCAATAATTCTCGTCATAACTCCCCCCATAGTTTCAATTCCTAAAGAAAGCGGCGTGACATCCAAAAGCAAAACGTCTTTTACGTCTCCCTGCAAAATTCCTCCTTGCACCGCAGCTCCGATTGCAACAACTTCGTCGGGATTAATCGAAAGATTCGGATCTTTTCCAAAAAGATTTTTAATTCCCGACAAAATTGCAGGCATTCTTGTTTGCCCACCAACCAAAACAATCTCGTCAATCTCATTCATTTTAAATCCGGATTCATCAACGACACTTTTTGTAATCTCAAAAGATTTATCAAGATAGTCTCGGACAAGCTCTTCTAATTTTGCGCGCGCAAATTTCATAAGAAGATGCCGCGGACCGGATGCATCCGAAGTAATAAACGGGATGTTTATCTCAGTCTCGATAGCTGAAGAAAGTTCGTGCTTTGCTTTTTCTGCAGCTTCTTTTAAACGCTGAAGTGCTAAAACATCTTTTGTAACGTCGATCCCTGATTCTTTTTTATATTCCGCAGCAATATATTCAATAACCTTCTGGTCTATATCATCTCCCCCTAAATGCGTATCTCCGCCTGTTGCACGAACTTCTATTGTGTCGTCCCCTATTTCTAAAACTGAAAGGTCAAAAGTTCCTCCGCCGAAATCATACACAACAATTTTTTCGTTTTTCTTTTTATTAAGCCCATATGCTAAAGCCGCGGCCGTGGGCTCGTTAATAATCCTTCGAACCTTAAAGCCGGCAATTTCCCCCGCAGCTTTGGTTGCCTGCCGCTGGGAATCGTCAAAATAAGCCGGTACAGTAATAATTGCTTCTTCGATTTTTTCTCCAGTTTTTGCTTCTGCGTCTGCTTTAAGTTTCCCCAAAATCATAGCAGAAACTTCTTCCGGGCGGTACCATTTTTCGTTGATTTTAACCTCAACGCCTCCGTTTGCTCCTTCTTTTATTTCATATGGAAGCAGAGCCTTATCGCGCCTTACTTCCGAATCGGTAAACTTGCGGCCAATTAGCCGTTTTACCGAAAATATGGTGTTTCGCGGGTTTGTAACTGCCTGCCTTTTTGCAAGAAGCCCGACTAAACGCTCGCCAGATTTAGAAAATGCCACCATAGAAGGAGTGGTGCGTACGCCTTCCGCGTTTTCCAATATTTTCGGCGTTCCGCCTTCTACAATTGCCATCGCCGAATTTGTTGTTCCTAAGTCTATTCCAATTATTTTTGTCATATTTTTTTTCGATACTAATCTGTTAATTCATGCTAATTATACGAATCTTAATTTGTTTCATTAGTATCCATTCGTATATTGGCATTGTGTTTATAATGTCCTACTTTTACTTTTGCGGGACGTAAAACTTTATCGTAAATTTTATATCCTTTTTGCATTAATTCTAAAATCATACCATCTTGTCCTTCGTCCTGCGTTTCTATTTGCTCGATTGCTTCGTGATACATTGGGTCAAACTCCTTGTCTTTGGATTCAATCTCCTCCACTCCGAATTTTTTTAAAATCTCGGCAAACTGACGATAAACCACATCTACCCCTCCTTGCCCGCCACTGTTACTTTTTATCAACAGCTCCAATGAATCAACAACAGACAAAATTTCTTTAAGTACCTGTTCACTAGCAAATTTTGCAAATTCTGTTCTATTTTTTTCTTCATCGCGCCTCGCGTTTATAAAATCTGCTTTTGCCCTCTGCCACCCCGCTAAATATTCTGCGCGATCTTTTTGGCAAATCTTTAACTCTTCTTTTATTTTTTTAAGCTTCTCGCGAACCTGCTCATCCCCCGCCGCTTCTTCGTCTAAAATAATATCGTCATCGTTTTGATTTTCCATTTTTATTTATTAAGCTGTTAATTTTATTGATTGCCGTCTCGTAATCCATTCTTTTGGGCCCGAACGTAAACAATGTAACTTTTTCTTCATCGGGCAGTAAAAACCTTGCTACAATTGTGCTTCCGCATTTTGCTTTGGGATATATATTTTCTTTTCCTATCCAGATATTAAACATTTCATCTTGCTCAAGTAAGGCGTTGCGGTATTCATCCACCACATCTTCAAAATCATCCATAATATCTCCGAAATCTTCAAACATGCTCTCTTCCAGAAATTCGGGACGGGATAGCAAATTTTTTAGTCCAACTAATTTTTGTGCTTTGCTCTCGCTTTCAGACACAATTCCGACAAAAATCTCAAGCTCATTTGCCATTTCTACAAAGAAGCTTTCAAAAAATGAAAATGTGTCATATGGTTGAAAATTGTCCGATTTTTTATGGCTTAGCCCGTTAACAAAATATCTGTACCCCTTGTCCGTAGGCGCCCTCCCCGCGGATGTGTGCGGCTGGAAAAGAAAGCCCTCGTCGTCGAGCTCAAGCATAATATTTCTAACAGTTGCAGGGCTCCCAAAAGAGCTCCGTTTTTGGCTGATGCGGCCGGAAGAAACCGGTTGAGCGGTTTTTATATAATCACGCACAACAAATTCCAATATATCCTCTTTTCTGTTTTCTAATTTCATTGTTCTAATTTCTATTATTTAATTTCTCATATCCAAAATAGCAAATTAGCACTCTCAAGTCAAGAGTGCTAATATCTTTAATTTCATTTGGTTTCTTGAAATAAAAATTAAGATATGCTAAACTTTACGCAAAGATCTTTGAAGGAGAGAAAAATATGAAGTGGCCAACTTATATTGCTGTCGTCAGGCACGGAGAATCTGAATTTAATAAATTAAAAAAAGAGTTAGAGCAAGACAAACTCTGGGCGAAATTTTTAAAAGAGTATAAAAAAGATATAAATTCAGTTACGACTAGAGCGCTGGCATGGGAATTGCTTGAAAAATTCCCTTTTCAGTATTCAGATTATGATACGCCCCTCACAGCACTGGGTTTGCGACAAGCGGTGTTAACAGGCGTATTCTTAAAAAACCAAATCGAGATTCCTGACGTTGTGATAACATCTCCTTACCTAAGATGCAGACAAACATTCAAAGGACTTGAAACTGGCTGGCCAGAATTGTCCCGTGTTCAGTTCTATACAGACGAATTTATTGCTGAAAGAGATGTCGGTCTCCGTGGGTTATATCTGCATTGGAGAATATTTTATGTCTATCACCCGGAGCAAAAAAAACTTTACGATTCGAAAGGCTATTATCAATACCGCTTCCCGCAAGGCGAAAATATTCCAGATGTACGACTTAGATTGCGTAAATTTAACGACACACTTATTAGAGAATTCGCGGATAAAAGGGTTTTATTAGTCACGCATCATCAAACTATTTTGGCCGATTGGGCTAATAGGGAAAGAATGAGCCCTGAGGAATTTCTTGTCTTGGATAAATCGAACCCGCCTAAAAATTGCTCTTTTACTCTGTACCGCGGTTATCCCGAACTTGGAAAAGATGGCAAATTGATTTTGGAAAAATATAACGAAGTTTGCATATAGAAAGGAGAAGAAATGAGAAAATTAGATGAGAGGGAAAAAAGAGAGATAAAAAAAATTTCAGAAGCAATTAAAAAAACGGTAGAAAAATCAATAAAAAACTTCGCGGAAATTAGAAATATTTCCGTTGAAGAAGCGCGAAGCGTTTTGAAAATCAAATTCGTAGACTAAAAATGCCGCCCGCCCAACTAAGGAGCGGCTTTTTATTTAAGTGAAGCCAAAGGACTAATCGCAACTTAGCGGCTACGCCGCAAAGTTTACCTCTTCGCCCACTGAGGAGCTTTGCGGGCCTTTTTCAAACCGAATTTTCTGCGCTCTTTGGCACGAGGATCGCGTTTTAAATATCCTCGGACCTTGAGAGGTTTTCTTTGTTCCGAATCAATTTTTAGAATGGCTCTGGAGATACCATGCCTCAATGCTTCAGCCTGTGAGTGGATTCCCCCGCCTTTTAAACGAGCCGAAACCCCATAAATTTTTTCTAAGCTTGCTACTTTCAAAGGAGATTCTACGATATTCTGAAGTTCTGCAGTTTTAAAATATTCTTTTAGAGGTTTTTCATTAATTAGTATTCCTTCTGCGTCCTTTAAAAGGCGCGTCCGCGCAATAGATGTTTTTCTTCTTCCCACCGCTTCAAAATATTTACTTGGACTTGCGGCGGGTTTTTTTTCTATAGTTTTTTTATCTGTCTTCGCCATGGCATATCGTTAAATTTTTAATCATTTGTTTTCTTAATTTGTTTTTTGGGAGCATCCCCCAAACCGTAAGGCGCAAAACTTCTCGCTTGTCTTTGGATGCTATCTCGGCAACAGTGCGCACCTTTCTTCCTCCGGGATACCCCGAATACCTCGCGAAATAACTAGTTTTAATTTTTTTCTCAATTAAATCCATATAATCAGCGTTTTTTACAACCACTTTAGAATTGCCTATGCGATTCGGCAAGAATTCCACTGAATTTTTTCCACGCAAAATAGATGCGATTTGCGTCGCCATTCTTCCTAATCTTTTGCCTTTTGCGTCTAATAATACTTCTTTCATTGCTATTAAATAAATTCTATAAAAGCCATCTTAGCCGAATCGGTTTTTCTCGGCAATAGTTTGGTAATTCTTGTATACCCTCCTTTTCTTTCTTTGTATTTCGGAGCTATATCTTTAACCAATTTTTTTGCAATACTTTTTGGTAGAAATTTTTCTGCTTCTTTAAAAGCATTGTGCCCAAAATTATTTTTTTTTGAAACACTTACCAACTTCTCGGCAAACGGCCGGACTTCTTTAGCTTTAGCAAGAGTTGTTTTTATTTTGTTTTTTAAAATCAAACTCGACGCCAAACTTTTAAGAAGCGCTTGCCTCTGCCCTCGCTCCCTATGCAATTTTCTTCCTTTTTTTAAATGCTTCATAACATTAGAAGATAGACTATTTTTCTTTTAACGATAACCCTTCTTTAACTAGCGCTTTTTTAATTTCTGTTATTGCTTTGGCGCCCACACCATCGAGGTCCAGCAGTTCTTTTTCAGTTTTTTGGCTTATTTTTTCCAGAGAATCCAAATTTGCCGCTGATAGCGCGTTTTGAGTCCTTGTTGAAAAACCGAAAGAATCAAAATTCCCAGATTTTTCTGCCCCGATTATTAAATTTTCGCTGTCTATTTCTCTTTCGTCAAAATGCGAAATGCTTTCTATCTGCTTTTTCATAATTTCTAATGCCTTCTCAAGCGCTTCTTTCGGCGCAATAGTTCCGTCTGTTTCAATATTTAATCTCAAGCGATTGTAATCGGTTCTATCTCCTACGCGCATATTTTCAACTTCGTAATTTACCTTTCTAATGGGAGTGAATATGGCATCCAACAACATCTCTCCCACAGCGACTTTATCCTTTATTAACTCTTCCGACGGCACAAATCCAATTCCGCGCTCTACCGCCAATTCTAAAACGAAATTTGCATTTTTATCTGTTAGGGTTGCGATATGCTGGTCTTTATTTATTACTTCAAGCTGCGAAGGACATTTTATGTCTTTCCCCTTTACTTCTTTTGCTCCTTTTAAAGAAAGAGTGGCCCGTTGCAATTCGTTCCCAAAAAGTTTAAAACGAATTTGTTTTAAATTTAATAAAATCATAACAACGTCCTCCATAACGCCAGGAATCGTTGAAAATTCGTGGTTTACTCCTTCAATTTTTACTTTTGTAATCGCGGCTCCTGGCAGAGAAGATAAAAGAATTCTGCGGAGCGAACTTCCCAAAGTGTGGCCGTAGCCAGGATAAAGCCCGTCTATTTCATAAACTCCTTTATTTTCCTCTTCGGAAACAATTCTTGTTGCTGAAGGCAGTACAATTTCGTAATCCATATTTAAAAAGTTAATAAATTAATAATTAATAATTTATTTTATCGTGAATAATATTCAATAATTGAAGTTATATTATAATTTTTGCCAAGTTCCATTACTTCGGGTCTTGAAGAAACCTTTGCTTTAAAATTTTCCTTATCAAGTGTAAGCCAGGCAGGCGTAGTAATTTTTTTAATTTTAATTCCCAAATCTGAAAAAAGACCTCCTGTTTTACTATTTTGACGCACTTCAAGCTCGTCACCAACTTTTAAACGTAAAGAAGGAATTGTCACCCTCTTCCCGTTTACAATTATGTGGCCATGGCCCACCATTTGCCGCGCCGCTCCGCGAGTTGGAGCTAGCCCCAGCCGATAAACAACGTTATCCAAACGCAATTCCAAAAGTTCAAGCAAGGCGTCCCCAGCTGCCATGTTCTTTTGGCTTGTAGCCGCTTCTACGTAATTTCTAAATTGACGTTCTCTTAATCCGTACGAAAACTTTACTTTCTGTTTTTCACGAAGCTGTGAACCAAATTCGGAAACGCCGCGCCTAAAAGATCTTCCATGCACACCCGGAGGATAGGGCTTTCTTTTAATGGCGCATTTTTCTCTGCCGCATACAGATACCCCGAGCCTTCTGCAAGTTTTACATGTTGTAGCTGATCTCATAAATTTATACTCTTCTTGGCTTAGGCGGACGCGGACCGTTGTGAGGAATGGGTGTTATATCTCTTATTGCGTTTATATTAAAACCTTGCGCAGCGAACGAACGAAGTGCCGACTCCCTTCCTGCACCAACTCCTTTCATAAAAATTTTTATATCTTTAACACCCATGGCTTTTGCTTTCTCGCCCAAAAATTCAGCAACCTTAGTTGCCGCGTAGGGAGTCCCTTTTTTGGCACCGCTAAATCCTAGGGACCCCGCACTTGAAGTAGTCACCACATTTCCGGCGTCATCGGTAATAGCAATTAAAGTATTATTATAAGTAGACTGAATATGCACAACTCCTTCCATTAATTTTTTCTTCGAAGAAACAGAAACTTTGACTGCACCGGTATCAGTCCCAGATTCACTTTTTTGAATTATACGCTTTTTCCCCATTTTTGATTTTAACTATTTAACAATTCAACTATTTAACTTATAAACTATTTTTTCTCCAACTTCCTTTTTCCAGACATCATAGTTCTTCTGACATTGCCTCTTCGTGTCCGTGAATTCGTGCTTGTGCGCTGCCCGCGCGACGGAAGCCCTCGTTGATGCCGCATGCCCCTGTAAGATTTGATGTCTTTTAATCTTTTAACATTAATCATTACCTCCCGACGTAATTCTCCTTCGACTTTATAATTTTTTTCTATAATATCTCGCAGCCGGTTAATTTCTTGAGGACTTAAATCCTTGGCGCGTTTGTCTTTATCTACTTTGGCTTCCTCCAAAATATGCGTAGCCAATGGCTGCCCCAAACCATAAATGTATGCCAAAGAAACTGGTATTTTTTTATTATCTGGTATATTTACTCCTGCAATTCTAACCATATGTATTATCCCTGCCTCTGTTTATGCCGAGGATTTGAACAAATAACAAAAACACGACCTTTTCGCCGCACTATTCTGCATTTATCACATCTGGGTTTTGCCGATGCTCGTACTCTCATTTAATATTTAAAAAACTAAAGCCTTTTAACAATCCGCCCCCTTTTTTCATCATAAGGGCTAAATTCTAGGATAACTTTGTCTCCCACAAGTACCTTAATATAATGAAGTCTCATTCTTCCTGACAAATGGCCCAATACTTCTTCTCCATTTTCAAGCAAAACTTTAAACATTGCGCTTGGCAATGCTTCAATAACCTGTCCTTCCTTGGTAATCTTTTCTTTAGGCGAAGAAGGCATTTAAATTTAAGTAATTTTCATGCTAGCGCACCTGAAAAACAATGTCAATAGATTCGGCTTTGGTAGGAATACGTCGGTACCAAAAGGGATTAAAACGCACTTCGGCGCGCACAGCGTCCGGAAGTGCGGCTAAAATTGAAATCGGATCTTTTAATTGTTTTTTCTGAATTAATGTTTTAATTTCGTCGGCGTCAAGTACCGCTTCCGATTCGGCTTTTCCATTAAATTGGACTTTGAAATTTTCCGAGCCAAACTTATAGTCAATTATCTTTAAAGATAGAGCGTCCAAGTTTTTTATTGAAAGAGAATTTTCCAACCCCGCTTCATATAACGCTTTTTCTAATTCCCTCCTGTCTAATATGACGCCTCTTGCTTCGCCTTTAAGCTTTAATGTAAAACGCTCTCCCACCTCTCCAGCAGGCGGATTTGTTTCGTTTGCCAACGCTGCAAACTCAACAGTGGGATTGAGTAAAAAAGCTTTTGCCGGAATTTTGTTTTTTAACATATCTAACGCGCGCGCTTTTACCTTCGGCAAAAGTTCCGAAGATGCGCGCTCCACGTCATCTTTTGAAACGACGTTTTTTTTACCTTGTGACCCACCGGTAATTTCGGTTTTTGATCTTCCGAATATATTTTTAAATTTAGGCGAACCAGCAAGCGCCGGCAAAGTAAAATCCGTAAGCCCCGAATTATATTCTTCTCCTGGTTTATCCGCAGTCACTTCGACTTCTTTTGAACCTGGAATAACTTCCTCATTTTTTGATTGCGACCCCGGAATGGTAATCGTTTTGGAAATTCTATATATTTTGCCCGCCGGTGACTCAAGCCTTGTCGAAGCCACAAGCACTTGAGCGTCTTTTTGTTTATTAAAAATTGTGGCTATTCCTTTCGCGTATTTTTCAACAGACCTTTCTGATGAAGAATTAAAAATACCCTCCTCTTCCACGGGCACTGAAACGTAGCCAAAAGAAATGGAATCTAGCATTCCTTCTTTTGAAAGATTTAGCTGTTTGTTTACATTAAAACTTTTGGTTTTGGGAGAAATCGAAATTTCCATCCGAGCATAAATCGTTTTCCATGCGATAATTCCCAAAGCTAAAATTAAAAATAGAAACCAGAATTTAAAGCTTCTTTTTTTTTCTTCGCGGTTTATTTTCATTGGAGGAATTTTTCCTGAATCTTTGGGTAAAGCCTTGCGTTCTCTGCGATAAGAAATTGGCGCGTCTAGATGCGTTTCTTTTTTTTGCAAAAAATCATCCTCTTTTTTTAAAGGAATGATATCTGAAATTATTTTTTTGTTGCTTTTTTGCATAATTATTAAAAATCGTTAAATAAAACCAGGGAAAACAAAACCGCATCGCTTCCTCCAGAAAAAGAAGCCGTAGAAACAAAAAATTCTTTAAATTTATCTAAAGAAAGATTCTGTATTATCACATCCATATTATAATACTTTTTTAAATTTTCTTTAAGTAAAGATGAAAAAACTCCAAAATCCGAACCACCACCGGATAAAATAATTTTTTTAGGCAAAAACACAAGACCCTTCTTCGCATCAAGATTTTTTACAGCTTTGTCAAATTCTTTCCACCAATCTTCAAGCGCTGTTTTAATAAGCGTAGCAAGTTTTTTCTCAGCAGCTTCTTCGAGAGAATTGCTTGTGTAACGCCTCAATATCGACTCGGCTTCCAGATAATCACGCAATTTTAAAAATGACGCAATTCTCCTTTCAAGCGTGCGTATCCCGAAACTTAATGATTCTATGTGAATTTCTTCGTTTAAGTCCATTTTAAATAAATTTGTGATTTCTCCGCCGATATCTATTACGATCGCGGGCTCAAAAGAATGCGCAAATTTTAATGCGCGCCATAAAATAAATGCGTCGGAAAAAAAAGAAATTTCGCTTCCGGGGAAAAGAACGCTTTTTATTTCCTCAATGTTTTCTTTTAAATATTTCGGAATAAAGATAAATTTTACAGAAATATCCAAAACTCGTCCTTTATATCCGAACGAGCTTGAGAGCGAATATCCGTTTACGCTCTGGAATATTATTTGGCGGCGCACAGGCACAAGCGCTTGGGTTTGGATGCTCCATGCTTCTTGCTCAATATCAGATAAAATCATCTGAAATTCCGTGCTGTCAATTTCTTTCTCCGGCTCTTGCCTTATAAACTGTTTTGTAATTTTTTCTTCGACATAAAACGGGTCGGAAAATGAGCACACAATTTTATCAGGATAAAATTTTGAAGAAGCAACTTCGCCAAACAGCTTCTTAATTTTGTCAAGAAATGTATGTTGTGAATCCTTTAAATTAAACGGGTAGCGCAAAATCTTAACAACCTCGTATGAGCTTTTTTCGTTTCCACCCCCCTCAAAGCAGTTTACCAATGCTGCGGAAATTGAAGCTGTTCCGATATCTATCGCAAGAAGTTTTAAAGCACTTTTTTCTTTTCCTACAAATAGCCAAGAAATCATATGTTTAATTATACAATAAAAAACACCCCAGAGTGCTCACAGGGTGTGAAGAGCGTATTCAAAAATTTGAAGCGCAAGATCAATTTCTTCTTGCGTAACAATCAACGGAGGCATAAAACGGATAACAGCCGTGCCTGCGCCAACCAAGAGAAGACCTGGGTCAGTCTCCAAGCACTTTCTAATGACTTGGTTTCGTAAATCCTTTGACCCAAACTGCACCCGGCACATAAGGCCTCCCAATGAATCTACGTCCAGGATATACTTATGCTGCTTTTCAAGTCTTTTTAAACCGTCAACCATATATTCGCCCAGACTTTGTGACCTTACGCAAAGATTTTTGTCTCTTAGAATTTTGATATTTGCGAGTGCCGCTGCAATCGCAAGCGGCGTCCCAGGCATAGTTCCCGAGTGAGCCCCCATTGGCAAATCTCCTCCGGGAATCAAATCGTTGTTTACAATTACTGCTCCTAACGGAAGACCCCCACCCAAGGATTTAGAAAGCACCATTAAATCCGGCGGCCGTTCTAAATATTCAGAAGCAAACATCTTGCCAGTTCTGCCGAAACCAGTTTGTATATCGTCCACCACGAAAAGAATACCTTTTGCATGCGCGATGTTGCGTACCATATTAAAAGCTTCAAGATCCGATATATTTATTCCGCCCTCGCCCTGCACAACCTCTGCATAAATCGCGTTAATAGAATCAGTGTGCTCATGACCGGAAAGCGACGAAATAAAATGATCAAAATAACTTTTTAAAGAAACACCCTTTGTTGGAAACGGCAAACGCGCTACGCAGTAACCCATCCTGTGAAGAAGTTTGTGTATCGGCTTCGAGCTTGAAAGATCCAAACTGAATCCATGTCTTCCGTGGAATGCCTTCACAAATGCAGCAAAACATAATTTTTTGCTATTGATATACTGGCAAACTTTTCCAGAACCGTTGGTTGCAGCAGCCCCGCTGACTTCAAGCAATACTTTTGGATTAGGCACGGGAGAAATTTCGGCAAGCACTTCGCAAAGGCGCACTTGAGATATTTCTTCACCAAAAAGAGGACCGTTTTTGTGCATGGTCGAAAACTGAAAATCATTGCCAAGCATCCCAGTAAAATAATTTAATTCTTCCCTGATTGCGCTAACAATTTCAGAAGGACGATGGCCTGTGTTCACAAGCCCGATTTGGGAAGTAAAATCTAAAAAAGAGTTGCCGTCAATATCAGTAAGCCAGCAAAGATCTCCGCGCTCAAAAACAGGAGATAAATCTTCCACAACGCTTGTACTTAACATTACTCTTCGCATACGCTCGTAAAACAACCTTGTTTTAGGACCAGGAAAACTCGATTTTTTCATTTGTCGCTCCTTTATGTCACAAATTCTACTTAAAAAGTAGCATAACCAGCTCTTTGGTCAATTAAAAATGCTAAACTTTTCCAATCTACAGTACTTTTGCTATAGTTAAAGTACTGTAGATTGGAAAAGTGGAATTTACATTATTCAGTAGTATTTTGCAATATTATATTTAAGAATGAAAAAATTCGACAAAAAAAGCATCCAACTTAAACCAACCACGCAAAAAGTTTTATTGCTTTTGCTTGGAGGTTTGTCGTTAGCATTATCCTCTTCTCCTAAAAATTATTTCACAATTCTAAACAATATAGCCAAAGACTGGGAACGTATAAACCGTCATGCGTTACATAGAGCCATTAGAAATTTGTATGTTTCCAGACTTATCAAAGCAAAAGATAATCCTGACGGTACAGTTACTATGATATTGAGCGAAAAAGGTAGAAAAATCGCCTTGCGTTATGATATTGATAATCTACGAATCCCGGAAATGAAAAAATGGGACAAAAAATGGCGCCTAATCCTCTTCGATGTTCCCGAAAAACACAAAAAGGCCAGAAATGCTCTAAGTTTTGCATTAAAAAAAGCCGGTTGTTTCCAATTTCAAAAAAGTGTTTTTATCCATCCGTTCGAATGTAAAAATGAAATAGATTTTATTATTGAATTTTTTTTACTTCGTCCTTACGTACGCTTTATTTTAGCAGAAACCCTAGACAACGAGTTGGACGTAAAAAGATATTTTAATTTATAACGCAACGAAAACAAATCTACAGTACTTTTGCTATCGCAAAAGTACTGTAGATTTGAGTTTAGTAATTTTTTGACTTTCTACTCAATAGTTGCGCGGAGGCGGCGCAGGCCGGCACCGACTGATTCTTGTTTTAAAATTTTAAAATGCCCGATTTCCGACGTATTTTTTACATGGGGCCCTCCGCAAAGTTCGCGCGAAAAAATTTCTGGAGGATCAACCTCGAAATTTCCGATCGAATAAACTTTAACTTGCGCTGGATATTTTTCTTTAAAAAAATGAAGCGCCCCCAATTTTAATGCTTCTTCGAATAGCATTTCTTTCATTTCTACTTTGAATTTTGAGCGCACGGCGAAATTTACCAAATCCTCCACTTTTTGTATTTCTTCGTCAGTTAGTTTTCTTTCAAAAGTAAAATCAAATCTTGTTCGCTCTGCTGTAACATCCGAGCCAGCTTGCGCGACACTCTCCCCCAAAACCTTTCTTAAGGCCGCTTGCATAAGATGTGTGGCGGTATGAAGCCTCGTAACTTTTTTTAATTCTTCTTCATCGGAAGCTTTAAGCTCTCCGGTGTTTAAGATTAATCCATGCCCGCCGAATTTTTTTTCTTGCCCGGCGCGCGAAATCTCCTGGTGTTTTTTAAATTCTTCGTCAAACTCTTCTCTTTTTAAAGATTTCGCTTTTTCACCGCTTAACTCTTTAATAATCTCGTAAGGAAGACCGTATGTCTCGTAAAGATTAAAAGCCGATTCTGCATCAATTTTTTCCGCGCGCTCCAACATCTTTATCCCTTTTTCTAGAGTATTTATGAATTTACCGCGCTCGCTTGTTATTTCGTTTTTTATTATTTCCGAATTTTTTGTTAAATCCGGATAATACTCCGCATATTCATGCGCCATATCATGGGTTAAACTTTGAAAAACGTGCTCCGGAATTTTATTTATGTGTTCGTAAACAAAGATCCTGCGCAAAAGCCTTCGCAAAATATATCCGGCCTCTTTGTTGGAAGGACGCACTCCGTCCGAAATTAAAAACATTGAGCCCCGAAGGTGATCGATGATAATTCTTTTTGTTTTGAGATCCAAATTTTCCGGCAGTAGCGCAAAAAATGGCTTAACGAAATCCGTGTCAAAAACAGTACGCTCGTTTTCTATTATTTTTACAATTCTTTCAAATCCCCAGCCGACATCCACTCCCTTTTTTGGAAGCGGAGACAAAGCGCCATCGCGCGCCGAGTTATATTCCATAAATACCAAAGTGGCTACTTCCAAGTCATCAACATAAACCTCATTTGCCGCGCCGCAAGGCCCCTCGCTTCCTGCGCCTCCGGGCGGACCCCAAATGTTATCCTTTCTGCTGCCCTTACGAATTTTTTTCTCCGGCAAAAACTTCGCCCATACATCGTATGATTCTTTGTCGAACGGAATTTTTTCGTCACCTTCAAAAACAGTTGCAGATATTCTTTCTTTCTGGATTCCAAATTCTTTTGTCAAAAGCTCGTAAGTCCATTCGATTGTTTCTTTTTTAAAGTAGTCTCCGAAAGAAAAATGTCCCATCATTTCAAAAAAAGTCAGATGCGATTCATCCCCCACTTCATCTATATCGGACGTCCTAAAACATTTCTGAATTGAAGCGGCTCTTCGTGCGCCTAAATCTTTTTCAGGATCAACTTGCCCTAAAAAATAAGGTTTAAATTGCTGCATTCCTGAGGTGGTCAAAAGTACGGACGGGTCGTCCGGCAAAAGCGAAGAAGACGGAACAATTTTATGCCCGCGTTCCTCAAAAAATTTTAAAAATTTTTGTCTTACATCTTTAGATGTCATACATAATGTACAAACTATCAACCTTGATTTTCTTTTAATATAAATCTAACAATCACATTGCCAACCGCAAAGAACAATAACCCCAAAACCGCGAAAACAAAAGCCAAATAAATATCGTTCACATTCCTTGCGCCAAAATAATAAAAAGCGGCAAACGGTAATGTAAACGCCGCGAGCATAAAAAAACAAGCTCGTATTTTTAAAGAAACTAAAGAAATGGAATTAAAACCTTTTAAGTTCGCCAAAGCAAATGTCCATCCGGCTACAAACATGAAAAATGTATAAAGCAGCGAACGCGGCTGGTTAGAATACCAGAGCACCCAGTTTTGATCTGTGGTTCCTGCTGGAACTTCGGGGTAAAGAAAATGCAAAAGCACCGCTACCATTACTCCCGTAATATAGAGAAATGACAAAATATCAGCTGTTGATTTTTTGACTGACATTAAACCAACTCCTGCCTTAAACGCGTACCAAGCCGCAATCGCTTGGAAAATAAGGGCAAAATAATAACTGTAGCCCACAAACAAATTTAATCTGTCAAAAAACACAAGAGGCAACACAAGAAAAACATTATAAAAGAAATAAAAGAAAAACCAATTAAAATAATTATCTACGACTACGACCGACATTTCGACTTCTTTTTTTCTATAAAAAAGATAAATAAGACTAAGAAGAATCAAAATCGCCATCAACCCATGCAAGAACGCTGTGTAAAGATAAATCATTATTTTATTATAGCGCCTCCTAACATTTCGTCACCTCGATAGAAAACAATTGACTGTCCGGTTGCTATAGCTCGCTGAGGCTTAAGAAAAGTTACACGCCCGCCTTCAAAAATAATCGCATCCTGCAGCGGCTGTCTATATCTGATGCGCGCCATGCAGTGTAAAGGGAAATCCGGCAGTGCGCCCGAAAGCCAATTTAAAGCGCCAGCCACAAGCTCATTTTTAAACAATATCGGATCTTTTTCGCCCTCGGCTACTGTTATCGTATTTGATTCAATATTTTTTTCGGCAATATAAATAGGTTCTTTCTGTCCTCCGATTCCGAGGCCGTGCCGCTGGCCTAGAGTGTAAAAATGAGCTCCGTCGTGCTCACCTATTTTTTTGCCGTCTGCAAATAAAACTAAGCCGGTTTTTTTTGGCAATCTGCTTTTTAAAAATTCTTGAAAATCAATATTCCCAATAAAACAAAGCCCTTGCGAATCTTTTTTTTCTGAAGTCGGCAAACCAAATTTGCGCGCAAGTTCTCTTACTTCGCTTTTTAAATAATCGCCTACCGGGAATAAGCAATATTTTAACTGCTCCTGCGTAAGCGTCCACAAAAAATAACTTTGATCTTTGTTTAAATCCTTTGAAATTTTCAATCTACAATCTTCGATGCTTGAATTTTCACTTTTTGGAAATTGGAAATTGGAAATTGGAAATTCCGGCTCTCGCCGGATGTAGTGTCCGGTCGCAATAAAATCAGCCCCTTCTTGTAAAGCGCGCTTTAAAAATATTCCAAATTTTATTTCTTTATTGCACATAACATCCGGATTTGGAGTGCGCCCTTCCATATATTCGCGAAGTATATAATCATAAACGGCTTCTTTATATTCATTTTTAAAATCCCAAATCAAAAAAGGAATACCCAAAACAGCGCAAACACGCATTACGTCTTGCTTGTCTTGGTTATTTTCGCATCCCTCCCAGCAAATCATATGCACTCCTGTTACATCGTACCCTTCATCTTTAAGAAGCGCGGCGGCAACAGACGAATCCACACCTCCGGACATCGCCACGAATACTTTAGGTTTAAGAGTGGTATTTAATTGTTTGTGTTTAGTCCAAATTCTCGTCATATTTGTTCCGTTTTAATTTAGCATCCAAATTGAATAGTTTAAATACATCGCGAAACTGACCCAAAGAATATATGGCACGAGAAGCCAAGCGGCCGGACGAGAGATTTTTGCAAAAGCGATGATTGTGGCGAGGATGGCAAGCCAGAGGAATATGATCTCAATAAACGCACCGCCGGGACTGTGCAGACCAAAAAAAATAATTGACCAGAGCGTGTTTAGAATCAGTTGAATAAAAAATAGTGCGATCCCCAATTTCCACAAACGCAACATCCTTATATTCTCAAGTATGTAAGGATGTTGTTTCCAGATCAGGAAAAGTGAGATGCCCATCAAAGCATATAGTGCCGTCCAGACCGGACCGAACACCCATGCCGGAGGATTGAGAGTTGGTTTGACGATCCCGGCATACCAGCCAGCGATTGACGGAGTAGTGAAAAAAGAACCAATCACTCCTGCGGCTTCCGAAACTGCTATTGCTGCCACTAATTTTAAAAAGTTATTAATCTTCATAAATTTGTTTTTTCGACACCCTTATAAACTCCAGTTTATAAGGGTGTTGTATTAAATCTTTTGGAATGATCGCAGGAAACTGACAAACGTCTTGCCGTACGGCGACAGAGAATGCTCCACGAATCTTCCGGAATATTTTTTATTCACTAATCCAGCTACAGACAATCTCCGCGTATGCTCGCCGAGAGTCTTTTCGTTTGCGCCGAGAGCTGTGACAATATCATCCAGCGTTGCACCGTTATTGCCCGCGATAAATAATAAAATCTCGATTCGATGATGGTTGGCCATCCCCTTCAAATGCCGTTCCATTTGTTTTGCCGTCTTCGTTTTCGCCATAACCCCATTATACACATCATCCTTACATTCTCAAGTTTATAAGGATGTTATTTGTTGCGGATGCGATGCTCTAAAAGCTTCTCGGCTGGGGAGATACCGCCAAGAACTTTGTGTGGGAAGCATTCCCCGTTGCAAGCTTGCTTTGCTATGGGGTTGCTTTGATTCAATTTCCATTGATTTGTAATTATATGAACCACCAAAAGTTATTGCGTATAAACATTTACCTTCGCATCCACATAGTTATCGTAGATGTGAAAGTACACTTTTTGCGAACGGTCTTCGCAATCT
>CAYXFX010000012.1:0-30722 GCA_964464405.1 uncultured Candidatus Saccharibacteria bacterium | reverse complement strand
ACCAAATCTTACCGAAACTCGCAAAAAGAGTGTCTGAAAAATGGGGTACTTGCCACCATCGAATATTCAGAGGATTCGGTCATTGCATAGTCGAATGTCAGTTCCTCTCCCGGCTCAATATCTCTCATTGTCACTATTTTCAAACTTACATTTATGCCACAATTCGGATCGCAGGAATGATTCAAAAAATCAGCTTCTTCCAGTTCTTTATCATTCGTAGCCACGAAAAACCTATCATTATCAACCTGAATCATATAATCATTTCCTTTCTCGTATAACTCACCAGCTTCTTTCGTGCTTATAAATTTCCCTGGGCCGCCGGTATAATCCACTACAACTTCATCCTTACCGATTTTGTCTTTCGCAAACAATCCTTTTCCACCGAGTTTGCTTTCTCTGATTTCAACTTTTGGCGATATATAAGATTTCACGATTTTATCTCCCATGACACCTCTGTGTTTTTAATACTGCCACGCAGGGGTTTTCCTTATTTTAAGCCGTTTTTTCATCTACGTCGCTGTCGAATTTGCCTGAATATAGAAAATGTCATGCGGGCATTATTTGCGCAACATTTGATATTTCAAGTCGGTTTCTCCTACGATTTCAAAGCCAAGCTTTTTATACAATTCCACCGCAGGATTCTGTTTAAGAACCTGTAAACTTATCGGCTTATTCTTGTCAATCAGTTCCTTGATAACCTTACTCCCTATTCCGTGTCCCTGATGTTCTGGAAGTAATTCAATATGATCTAACTTTATTCCCTCATCTGTCTCCAAAACCCTTATAATTCCTGCGTCTTTTCCGTCAATCTGAATTATCTTATCCATACCAGGAGTGAACTTCTTTTTCATGTCTTCTCGCTCAAATTCGTCGTTCCAGCCTCTTATCTCTTCGACATACTTCCGCATGTTGATTTTGTTGAGATTAAAAACAAAATCAATATCTTCGTCGGTTGTTTCTCGAAGAGTTATTGCCGGTTCTTTTTCTGGTGACTTCTCGTGTTCCATGTTGTACATTTTTATCTCGTTTTAAACCCCATGACACCTCTTATATTTTATTCGGTATCTACGTGGATCAATGCTGTCCTTATTGCTTCTTTCGTATATTCTTTTCTCGTTAATCTTCCTTTAGTCATTATTCCAACCAATCCTTCTGCCGATCCGATTCTGGGGTTTTGTGTAAAACCAGCCCTATGGGCTGCATCATTCATGTCTAATCCCTCATTGAGCATATATTCAACAACTTTTTTAGGCGCTTCCACTTTTATTTGATTTTGTGAGGCAATCTTAATTTTCAAGGTTTTATATTTTTATCTGCTTTTACTTCGATTTTTAGAGATATTTTTTCGTTGCCTAATGCAATTACCACGTCGTGGGCACCCGCTGTTTTGATTGGTTTTTCAATGTGGATATTGTCCGGCCCTAAATTTTTCGGAACTGGAAATTCAAGCGCATTCAAAGCTTCCAGAATTTCTTCTCCGGAAACTCCGGCGTATAATTTTCCTTTAGCGTCCGATTTTTTCTTAATAGCCACTCCCCTTTCTGCAAGCGCCGTTTTTAACTGATGGAATTTTTCATGGAATTTTTCTTCTTCTTCTTTTTTTCTAGTCATCTCGCCCTCTGCTCTTTTAATGTTTATCGGAGTGGCAGGAATTGCAAAATTTTTTAAAATTAAAAAATTTCTTGCATATCCGTCCGAAACATTTTTTATATCTCCCTTTTTCCCGAGTTTGTAAATATCTTTTAAAAGTATAACTTGCATGGATTTATTTAAGCATGTTTATTGCTTTTTCTAAAACAACGTCGCGCTCCGCCTCTTCATCTGCTTTTGTAGGCTTTACTTCTACATCGGGCAGAAGACCCACTTCCGATATCGCGTTTCCATTGGGAGTTAGCCACTTTGCAATCGTAATTTTAATAGATGTATTTGAAGTTAGTGGTACAAGTTCCTGGACAGACCCTTTTCCGAAGCTTTTCTCCCCTACAAGCTTGGCTTTACCATGATCTCGCAGGGCGCCTGCCAATATTTCGGAAGCCGATGCCGAGCCTTGGTTTATTAGGATAACCATAGGCAAATCTTTAAAAATATTATAGCCTTTGCTTCTATGAATTCGTTCTCCTCCCCTGCCCATATTTTCTTTTACAACCACTTCGCCCTGAGGCAAAAACCAGCTTGCAATGTCGACTGAAGCTTCCAAAAATCCGCCGGGATTATTTCTTAAGTCGAGTACCAATTTAGTTTTTCCGGAAATTACCATTTCTCTTAGAGCGTTTCTAAAGTATTGCGCTGAATTTTCCGAAAAATTGTAAAGTTTTAGAACGAATATGTCTTGAGGGATGTTTATATTTTTTATGTCTTTTTTGGCCGCCGTTTCTTTGGTTGCCGTATCAATTATTGGAATATTTATAACACCTCTCGTAACTTCAATCACTCGGCTTTCATCGTCCCCGTTTCTAATTATAGTTAATTTTACTTTTGAATCTCTGGGGCCGCGTATTAATCCGACCGCTTCTTCTACGGAAAGCTCTGCAGAAGGTTTTTCATCAATTTTTAAAATTTTATCTCCCGCTTTAATTCCGGCCTTTTCTGCGGGCGTGTCTTTTAGAGGCGCAACAACTGTCAGAATTCCTTTTCTTATTCCGATTTCCATTCCTACACCCTCAAAAGCCCCTCTGATTTCGTCTTGAAATGCTTTATTTTCTTTTGGCGGAAAATAGACGCTGTAAGGATCACCTAAGGACTTAAGCAGTCCGGATATCGCGCCATAAACCATTTCTTGGCGGTTTACTTTTTCAATATCAACATATTTTTGTTCGGCAACACTCCAAGCCTGCCAAAATGTATTAAAATCCACTTCTTCGCGAACTTGTGCCGGCTCATCTTTATTTAAAATTCCCAGTACCTTGCTTTCGGCCGGAGTTTTGAGTCCTAAATAAAATCCAAATATAAAAACGGCTCCAAGTATTAAAAAAGAGCTAATAATTAGCTGTATTTTTCTCAAATTTCGCATTGGTGTAATTATCCCAAAATTTTTGATATAGTACAAGAGATGGCAATCAGATTTTATAACTATTTATCCCGCAAAATAGAAAACTTTAAACCCTTAAAAAGTGGGTGCGCTGGTTTATATACTTGCGGGCCCACTGCGTATAATTTTGCCCATATCGGAAATTTGCGGACATATATTTTTGAAGATGTATTAAAACGAGCGCTTATGGTGGACGGCTTTAAAGTTAACCATATTATGAATATTACCGATGTAGATGATAAAACAGTTAGAGATGCAAAAATTGCGGGAAAGACCTTGGAGGAGTTCACAAGTTTTTATACAAAAGCTTTTTTTACCGATTTAAAAAAGTTGAACATATTGCCTGCCGACAAATATCCGTATGCGACAAAACATATTTCAGAAATTATTAAATTAATTAAAAGACTTCTCATCAAAAAGCTTGCGTATATAGCATCTGACGGAATTTATTTTGATATTTCGCGTTTTAAAAATTATGGAAAACTTTCAAAAATAAAAAAAGTTGAAATTAAAACTGGCACAAGGGTTAACTTGGATGAGTATTCAAAAGAAGAAGTGCGCGATTTTGTTTTGTGGAAATTTAAAAAAGCCAAAGAGCCCTTTTGGCGCTCGCCTTGGGGAGATGGGCGTCCGGGCTGGCACATTGAATGCTCTGCAATGTCTATGAAATATTTAGGCAGCACTTTCGATATCCACTCTGCTGGAATCGATCTCTTATTTCCCCACCACGAAAATGAGATCGCGCAATCAGAAGGGGCGACAGGGAAAAAATTTGTTAAATATTTTATTGAAGGAGAGCACTTGCTTGTGGAGGGTAAGAAAATGTCGAAATCTTTAGGAAATATTTTTACATTGCGCGATTTAGAAAACCGCGGGGCGGACCCTATTGCGTTTCGATATTTTGTTTTAGGCGCCCATTATCGCTCGCAATTAAATTTTACATGGGAGTCGCTAAATGCTGCGGCGAATTCGCTAGCACGGTTGCGGGAATTTATTTTTATACTTAGGCGGCAAAATAAGCAAATTTTTTCGCGTTTAACCATAAAGAGCTCCGACCTGCCTGACCGGCAGGCAGGCGCGTTTCAAAAATTTGCCTATTTTACCACCAAATTTAATAAGACAATTTCAGAGGATCTAAACACTCCCAAAGCCCTCGCGGTTTTATGGGAATTAATTTCCACATATAATAAAAATCCTGCAACACACAACCCGAAATATATTTTAAACACTATTTATAAGTTTGATGAAGTGTTGGGTTTAGGTTTAAAGGAAATTAAAGAAATTAAACCTCCTAAAAAAGTAATTGATCTTTTAAACGAACGTGAAAAAGCAAGAAAAAACAAGAATTTCAAGCACGCCGACGAATTGCGTACTGAAATAGCGAGATTGGGATGGCAAATTGAAGATAAGGTGGAGGGGCCACTGCTTAAAAAATTATAAAGAGTACTTACATTCATAAGTTTGCTTTTTGCCTAGTTTTCCTCATCTTGTGCACTTTTTTGGCTTTTGCTTCTCGAATGTTTTAGTTTTAAAATTAAATTAATGGCAAAAGCTTTTTCTCCATTCACAACGACGCGTATGCCTCCCCAAAGCATAGAGGCAGAAATTTCGGTACTCGGATCTATTTTGCTTGACGGAATGAACGTTATGGATAAAATCTCTGATACTTTAAGCAGGGACGATTTTTATAAAGGCGAACACAAAATCATATTTGAAACGATGCTTGAGCTTTTTTCCGGACGCAAGCCAATCGATTTTCTTTCTGTGTCTACAATGCTTAAAGAAAAAGGTGTTTTTGACGAGATTGGCGGAAATAGTTATCTGACAAGTTTGGTAAACAGTGTGCCTACAGCTTCAAGTGCAGGTTATTACGCTGAAATTGTACGTAAAAAGAAGGTTTTGCGAGAGTTGATCGCTGTATCTCAAGATATTTCTCAACTCGGATATCAGGAATCTGATGATGTTGACGATGCTTTAGACCAAGCCGAGAAAAAAATATTTGCGATTTCACAAAAAACGTTAATTAAAGGTTTTTCGCCGGTAAGTGGCGCGTTGGAAGAAGCGTGGGAAAGGATTGACCGGCTGCATAAAGATCCTGGAGGGTCGGGTCTTCGCGGGCTTTCAACCGGGTTTACGGACCTAGATAATATTTTATCGGGATTTCAAAAATCTGATTTTATTGTGCTTGCTGCGCGCCCTTCTCTTGGAAAAACGACTTTGGCAATGGACATCGCGAGGCATGTTGCTGTTCATGAAAATATACCGGTCGGAGTGTTTTCACTCGAAATGTCTTCTGATCAGTTAATAGACCGTTTAATTGCCTCGGAAGCAAACGTTGATGCTTGGAGATTAAGAACCGGGCGTCTTTCCAGCAATTCCGATGATTTTGATAGAATTAGAGATGCTATGGAGCGCCTTTCAAAAGCACCGCTTTATATTGACGATGAGGTGGCAGTAAATGTGCTCCAAATGCGGGCAAAGGCAAGAAGGTTGCAGGCCGAAAAAGGATTGGGGCTTATAATCGTAGACTATTTACAGCTTATGCTTCCACGGACGCAATCCGACAGCATGGTTCAGCAGATTACGGAAATTTCGCGTTCGCTTAAAGGCTTGGCACGAGAATTGCAGGTTCCTGTACTTGCGATTTCCCAGCTTAATCGTTCAATAGAGCACAGACCGGATAAACAGCCCCAGCTTTCCGATCTTCGCGACTCCGGATCTATAGAGCAGGATGCTGATGTGGTAATGTTTATTCACCGGGAAGATCGCGTAAAAGAAAATTCTGATAGGCCGAATCAAGCCGATATTCTGATAAAAAAACACAGAAACGGCCCCCTTGGCGCTGTAAAACTATTTTTCAATCAAAACCAGATCAGCTTCACGCCGCTTGAAAAGAATTATTAATAAAAATGGAAGCCAATTTTTTTAGCGAATTAAAAAAATATTTTGAAAAACTTCCGGGAATCGGGCCAAGGCAGGCCGCGCGTTTTATTTGGTCTTTGGTTGATTTTAGCGCAGATGAACGCAAAAAATTTTCAAATTTAATTTTGAATTTGGATCAGCATTTAAAAAAATGCGACGTGTGTTTTAGAATATTTACAAAAAGAAATGCAACAGACGAAATTTCTACTGCGTGTTCATTTTGTTCCCACTCTTCACATCGCGATCAGAGCAAAATTATGGTTTTGGAGCGCGACAGCAATTTATTAAATATAGAAAAAACAGGAGTATATAAGGGAGTGTATTTTATTTTAGGCGGTGTCGTTGATCCTTTAGACGAAAATCCGGTTGTGAGGGATAGAATAAAGAAATTGTATGAACGATTCAAAGGAGCCGACGCCTCGGCTACGAAGGAAATTATTCTTGCTCTTTCCCCTACAAAAATGGGTGAATTTACCGCCAACTATATTGGAAAGGTTCTGGAACCACTCTTTGCAAAAACTTCCTCCAAACTCAAAATTACGCGCCTGGCGCGCGGTTTGTCTACTGGAGTAGATTTGGAATATGCCGATGAAATGACTCTCAAAAACGCCCTTGACAACAGGAAATAGTTATATTTTGCCGATTTTTACTATAGTCACACTTTGTCTGTGGCCTTTTTTGTTTCTGTAACGGTTTTTTGAGTGATATTTGAAAGTAATTACTTTTGGAAGACGTTTTTGTTCTATTATTTCTGCGCCTATTTTTTGAGAAAGATAAGGTTTGCCAAGCTCCAATTTTTCATTGTCTGAAGTCATCAGTACTTTATCAAATTCAACACCCGCGCCTTTTTCAGCCGATAATTTTTCTACTTGAATTTTTTGCCCTTCAGAAACTAAATATTGTTTTCCTCCAGTTTCTATAATTGCGATTTTCATATTGAATTATGCTAGCACATCTTCTTCAGGCTTGTCTAGAAGCACGGTTTCGGCTTCAATTCCTTTCCCTGTTATCCGCAAAACATCTTTGTCTATTTTCTTAAATTCTTTCTGGGCGCCGTTGTAAGCCGAAACCGTTGTACTCAAATTTTTTCCGATTTTATTCATAAAGTCCTCGTAACTTATAAGGTGCTTTCCCAACTCTTCTACTCGCTTTCTAATTTCTTTTGCCGATTCTTCAATTTGAAGCGCCTTTAATCCTTGAAGGACCGTCTGCAAATACGCCAAAAATGACGTTGGAGAAACTATAATTACCCTCTTTTCTTTAAACGCATATTCTACCAAATCTCTGGTATTTACTTTAACGGCTCCGACTTGTGCTACCAAAAGGTCATAATAAATGGCTTCGTGCGGAATAAACATAAAAGCGAAATCCATTGTTCCCTCCTCCGGTTTTACGTATTTTGCGGTTTCGTCAATTCGAAGTTTTAAGTCTTGTTTAAAAGTTTTTTCTAAACGCTCTCTTTCAGCGGCATCTTTTTCTTCAACGAGGCGGTTATAATTTTCCAAAGAAAATTTTGAATCAATCGGAATAATTTTATCTTTTATAAATACTACCGCGTCAACGATTGTGCCGTCGGAAAATCCGTACTGCATTTGATAGCTTCCGGGCGGAAGCACATTTTTTAAAACGGCTTCCAGATAATATTCGCCCAAAATTCCGCGCTGTTTAGGATTTTTTAAAATATCCTGCAAATTCTGAAGCTGGTCAGTGAAGCTTATTACTTGACGGTTTGTTTCGTCCAATTTAGTAAGTTTTTCTGTGACGTCTCTAACCAGTTTTGCCGATTCCCCAAACTGGCTTTGCATTATTTTTGTAGACTCTCCCATTTTTTGGTCCACCGCGCGCATAAGTTCGTTTATTTGGTTTTGCAGCATAATGAAAGCGTGCCCTTGCTCCGTGTCTTTTCCGCCGGTTTTTTTAACAACAAAATATAAAACAGCAAGACTTACAATTACTCCCAATACCGCCGCAAATATGGAAATTATCTCGCTCATAGACAGATTTTAGCACAGTATTTACAAATATTCTAAATACATGCTGCTACTGAATGGTTTTTAGCCATTCATCGAAATTTTTGTCTTGATCGACTTGTTTTGATTGCAAGCCGCTAAATTTTGATCCTTTTACGGCCACGATGAAACTTGAGATTAGTCGCGAACATTCAGTTGCTTCAATATTTAAATAACCGATATCATTTGCGGCGTAAAGTTGTGCTCGAACTTCGCCAGCAGAAGTCTTTGCTATGTAAAGATAATTTAAAAACTCTTGTTTTGTGCCGGATTCAAATCCTTCCGCTATATTGGACATGACTGAAACACTAGCCCTTTGTATTTGGTCTTTAAAGCCAAAGTCGCGGCAATCTCTAAATATGTCATAGATTTCTTTTACAAGCTCGCGCGATTTTTTCCAGCAAAGCAAATCTTCAAATTGTCTAATGGTGGCCATTTTAATTTTTTATTTAAACATTTAAATATTTAAATATTTGAATATTTAAATATTTAAATGTTTAAAAAATAATAATTTCTCATAACGATCCATCTTTTCTAGGATCTTCATATTCTCTGTCAATTTTATATATGGTGAAATTGCTGTAATTAGCAAAAATTAAAACAGCCGAGACAACTGAAATTATCATTATATAAAATGAAGATATAAGAATTTTTTTGTTTAAAAGTGCCTCTTTATATTTACTCCCGATAAAATAAGCGCTAACCAAAAGTGTTATTGGGAAAACAGCGTCAACTATTAATGCAATTGGATAAAATATATTTACGCAGCCTCTCCACCCGCAACCATACTCCAAGTAAGTAAGGGGCGAACCATAGTTACGCGGAGCATCAAATGAAAAAAGTATAATATTGGGCACGAACCAAACGATAGCACATAAAAATATTACAAATAAAAATAAAAAAATACGAAATTTGTTCATGCTTTAAAAATAACACCATTTGATGATATAATCTAGCCGTTGCCCCTGTCGTCTAGCCTGGTCCAGGACACGCGGTTCTCATCCGCGCAACTCGGGTTCAAATCCCGACGGGGGCGTAGCACAAGGAGGGATTTGAAGGGCGAGAGCTGGCGAACGCCCAGGGAATTTCGAGAAGAAATTCAAATCCCGACGGGGGCGTAGTTTTTATTTTATTAAATCTTGTGGGTTTTTTGTTATTAACATGGCAGTACGCGGCTGTAGTACTATTGGAGAAGTGAGTCGTTTCCTCTTTATATCAAAATACGTTATATTGGGGTTCCATTTATATTCCGATTCATCGTTTCCACCGTTTACAACTATAATCGCATTCTCAAATTCTCGCGTAAATATATTTTCTGTTTGCTTCATGTCGCCGAGCGAATTTCCCAAATTTAAATCAAACTCACGAAACCAGTAATGCGGAATGTCTGAAGTTCCCTCTTTGAAAGTCCAATATGCTTCGCGGTCGCGATCGGCAAAAAGCAGATATGAATAATAAGCAAATAATGTTTTATCTATATTTCCTGACCACTCCGGGGAAGGTTTTGAGTTTATGCGTATATGCTTATCTTTTGGAATTTTATTAACCACTTTTAAAAATGCTTGTAAATCTTCTATCGGCATCTCTTCCGGAAATGTTTCGCTTTCGGCCCCGCCGGCGGCTACTGCAATTCGCCCGAAAAATTCCGGATATTGTGATACGGCAATTCCGTCAATGTTTGCGATAATCGGAACTTTTATTTTTTTTCTTACGGTTTCAAAAAAATTAATTTGTATATTTTGAAATTCTTCATCTGTTTTATATTTTGATTGTCTCGGAGCATTAGAATACCTTTCATGCCCGTCAACGGTTCCGAGCAACTGGTCAAAAAGAACTCCGTTCCACTTGCCGCCGGTTTCTTGGATTAGCTTATTAACCTTTTCCGCATAAAAATTTTGCCACTCTTTATTGCCGGGGTCAGGGAAATACATTCCCGGATATGAAGGCCCTCCTTTCCCTGCTTGGATTGGAATTCCAGCTTCATCTTTTAGTAGCCAGTCAGAATGGTTTTTAACGATCCAAAATGCATCTTCCTCGTCTATGCTACCAACATCTGCTTTTGCTTTTAATCTTGCAAATTCTGGGTTTAAACCACTATCTATATAAAGTAAAAATGAAAGAGCCGGATTATATTTCTTAAAACGCGGAATAAGATCTTTTTGTGAGGCGGTAAAAAGAATATTATCGTAATGCGGCGCAAGCTGCGCAATTTGATCTTCTGTGGGTTCAAAGGAACCGAATATGCCTGTCGAAGTAAATTTTCCTATTCGATATGGGCGTGAAGATACTTGTGGATAAGTGGTAAGTTTGTGATCAACTACTTTTTTGATGTATTCATTTTCTTTTTTTTTGCCCAAGAAGAGAAGTGTAATCGGAGCAGATGGAAATTTCGGGAGTTCTGTAATTGTTTCTGTGTCTACGCTTTTTCTAGAAGCGTCAAATGGGGTTGATTTGAAATATAAATTCCAAGAAAAGATACCTATCAAAGTTGCAATTAGTAGATATATAACAATTAAAAATTTTTTTTTCATTTTATTCTTTATTTTTCCAATATTCATCACGCCTTGGAAGAAGGCGGCTCGCATCTTCCGGATGAGCCATAATTTCTTCTGTTACGCGCTCCATGCGCATGGATTGTGAGCCTTTTACTAAAATCAGGTCTCCTTCTAAAATTAAATCTTTAACACCGGATGCGGCTTCGCGGGATGTCGAAAAATATTTTACGTTTTCTTTAGGTAGCCCGCAATTTACAGCTTCTTCTCCCGCAAATTTGCTCCTGGGGCCGACTGCAATAAAATAATTAGCAATGCTTGCGGCTTTTTTCCCTACAGCCTTATGGGCTGGTATTGTGAATTTACCTAGTTCCAGCATATCTCCAAAAACTATTATTTTTCTTGTTGCTTCAAGCTCCGCTAAAGTATCCAGCGCCGCATGTGTTGCCAAAGGCGAAGCATTGTATGAATCGTCTAAAATTTTACTTTTTTTGATTCCTTCTAAAAGTCGCATCCTTCCCGGAGGAGGTTCATATAGGGAAAGGGCGCCTACAGCTTCAACCAAATTTATATCAAAAATATTTCCAACTGCGATCGCAGCAAGCGCGGGATAAATATTGTGTTTACCAAATGCGTTTTTTAATTTAACAGGAAGCGTTGCATTTTCAAAATCCACCTTAAAAGTAATTCCGTCTTCCAATATTTTATAATTTGATGCTCTGATATCTGCTCCTTCTCCAAACCCATATGTTATGACTCTCGCTTTTGTTTTATCTTTCATTTCTAAAACAATATAATCATCAAAATTTAAAACAGCAAATCCATCTACGGAGAGCGATTTTACTAATTTTGATTTTTCTCGGGCAATTTCCTCTGGCCCTGAAAAAAATTCTACATGTACAGGTATCTCGCCGATCGCAGTTTCGACTGCAACTTTAGGGTTAGCAATTAAAAGCAATTTATCCATATCTTTAGGTCTGTCCACACCCATTTCCAAAACTAAATATTTTGGGAAATTTTTATTTCTGATTTCTTTAAGACCAAGCCATATGTTGTCGAGCCACTTAGCAGGATTTTTCCATGCTGTGCTAAGCCCCAAAATTGCTAAAGCCAATCCAAGTTCGCTGTTATAACTTTTTTTGCTTTTTCTTACGCTAAATCTATTTTCTAAAACAGCTGCAATCGCATCCTTCGTAGAAGATTTTCCTACAGAACCTGTAATTCCGATGATTTTAGGAGAGTGGTTGGAAATTGCTCTTTTTGCTTCCCAAACAATGATTGAAGTAATAATTTTTTTTAACATTTTATCTATCTGGAGGAATAATATAATAATTAATTAGAAATTTAACTGTATTTGAAAAAGTGTCTGTTAATGATTGCGAAGCATATTTTACGCCGTGCGGTTGCTCTAAAAAAATAAAGATAAGAAACCTCGGTTCATATGCAGGAAAATATCCGAAAAATGTATGAAGGTATTCGTCCCCGTAGCCTCCGCCGTCTTTTTTGGGAATTTGCGCCGTGCCTGTTTTTGCTGCAATACTATAGCCATCCATTTTTGCTTTACCTCCAGCCAATGCTTTATCTACGACGGTTACTAGCATTTTTGTTACAGTTTCAGCGCTTTCGGGCTTTACTGCCGTGCGTATAACTTCCGGAGATGACGAATCCAATATCAATGGTCGCATTAATTTTCCTTTGTTCGCAAGTGTTCCCAAAGCCATCGTAAGCTCTAGCGGAGTTACGGCTATCCCCTGTCCGAAAGATGCAGTTGCAAATTCGATTTCTCTGCCTGAATTAAGATTGGAAAGATTTCCGCGGAGTTCGCCTGGAAGCTCGATTCCCAATTTTTCTCCAAGCCCGAATTTATAAAAATAATCTTTTAAATTTTCTCCTCCCAACTTCTGCATTGCGAATACCGCGCCTGTGTTTAAAGATTCTTCAAGAACATGCAGCATATCAACCTTACCTCTTGCTTTTCCGTCGAAATTTTTTATTGTTGCGATACCGATTTTTATTTCTCCTTTGTCGATGTACGTTGTCTCCGGAGTTATTGCTCCTGTGTCTATTGCAGAAACTATTGTTAATGGTTTAAATACAGAACCCATTTCAAAAATTTTTTCTACAAATGGATTTAAAAAAATTTCCAATTTTTTTTCTTTTTGATAATTATTTGGGTCAAAATTTGGAATGGCTGCCATTGCGCGTATTTTTCCGTTTTCTGGTTCAACAATTATCATGCCAGCGCTTTTGGCTTTCCATTTTGTAACTATTTTTTTTAACTCGCTTTCTGCCAGTTCTTGCAGCAATGGTTCAATTGTCAAATTTATGTCATTGGCCAAAAAAAGGTTCTCGTTTCTAAGTTTGGCGTTAAATTGTTTTTCTGCTCCGTATTCTCCATCGATTTTTCCTGAAATAGTGGGGACGAATCCTAGTACGTGGCTTCCCAACGATCCATTTGGATAAAAGCGCCATTTTTCCGAAGCAACTTCAACTCCGGGCAATTTTAATGCTTTTATTTTTTCGCCCTCTTCGATGCTGAGTCTGTTTTTTAAAATTTCGTATGGATCGTCTTTTTTTTCTGATATTTTTTGAAAGAGTTCCGTATCAACTTCTGTTATTTCACTGATTCGTTTTAATGCATCTTCAGAATTTTCAAGTTTTTTTGTATTTAAGTAGAGAATATATCCAGTTTCTGTTGTTGCGGCAGTAATTTGTGAACCGTCCTTCTTTTTAAAATAAATTTTACCGCGTTCTTGTTTAAAAGCATTTGCCGAATTTTGCTGCCTATACGCAGCTTCTCTGTACGTTTTATATTTAATAATTTGTAGGAAAAAAATCCGAAATGCTATAAGTGTTCCGGCTCCAATCACGATTAAAATTATAATATTAAGCCGTTTAGTAGATAGATCTCTTTTCGGTCGCGACATTTATATTTTTCTTAACAACTACAAGATTTTGTGGCGTTTGGTATCCGTTTAAAAGTAAATTCGTAATTACCAGCTCATTATTGTCTTTTATCCATTGTTTTTCTAGTGCACTTTTTTCAAGAAGTGCAATTTCTAAATTTTTTGATGTTTGATCAAGGTTTTTTCGCATTTCATAAATAGAACCGGTTAAATACAAATAAAAGATAGTTAACAAAATCAACGAAAAAATGCCGGCTTTTAAAATGCCTTTTTTTTGCTCATGTGTTAAAGGCATTTTGTTTTCGCATATATGTAAATTTAAGCTTAAAACTTGCATATTAAATTTTTGTTAAAACTCTAAGTTTTGCGCTTCGGGCGCTCGGGTTTGATAAAATTTCTTCCTCACTTGCTGTTATTGGTTTTTTTGTCAAAGTTTCGGATAATTTTAAATTCTTTTTTTCTCTAAAAAAGTTTTTTACAATTCTGTCTTCTAGCGATTGGTACGAAATTACCGCAATTTTTCCTCCGGGCGAAATAATTTCGAAAGCTTTTTTTAACGATTCTTTTAAGGCGTTCATTTCATCATTTACTTCTATTCTTAACGCCTGAAATATTCTGGCCAAAACTTTTTTATCTCTAATTTCTACTGTATTTAAAAGATCGTTTACCGAAATAATTTTTTTGTTTTTGCGTGCTTCCACTATTTTCCCAGCCATTTTGTTTGCGAATGATGCTTTAAATTCTCCATATTCAATAAAAATTATTTTTAAGTCATCTTTCTTGTAGGAATTTAAAATATGAGAAGCTGTTTTTTCTGCGTTCTTTCCCATACTCATTAAAATCGGTTCTTGCCCTTGTTCAAATGAAAACCCGCGCCCGCTTTCTTTTAAATGAAATGTCGACATTCCAAGGTCATATAAAATCGCACGAATTTCAGTAAAGTTATTTTTTCTTGCAATATCTTCTATATTTTTGAAGTTGCCGCACTCTATCGATAAACTTTTCCAACAATCTTCTCCACTTTCTTTAATTTCATCTGTTAAATAATTTATCATATCCGGATCTTGCTCGATTCCTAAAAGCTTTCCTTCAGGCGAGATTATTTTAAGAATCTCTTTGGCGTGCCCACCGCCATCTAATGTTGCATCTATCGCCATATCTCCCCTTTTTAAATTTAAAAGATCAAGAATTTCTTTTACCAAAACTGGAATGTGAATTTTCTGCATTTAATATAATCCTGTTTCTCCTAATTTTTCAGCAATGACTTCCGCATTATTTTTTGCCCCCTCGGCATATTTATTCCAAATTTCTGGTTTCCAAATTTCAACTCTACTATATAACCCCACAATTACTGCTTCGTTCGAAACGTTTGCATATTTTTTTAAATAGTCCGGCAGAAGAATTCTTCCCAATGAATCGATTTCCAAATCTGTGGCGCCGGCTATCATGTTTCTTACAAAGCTACGGTTTTCCGATCTGCCTATCGAAAGGCGTACCAATTTGTCTGCTTCGATTTTCCACGCTTCGACTGAATAAAGAAAGAGACATTGGTCTAGGCCTTTTGTTGCTACCACGGTTTTTCCAAGTTCTTTTCTAAATTTTGAAGGAACCGATAATCGGTTTTTTTGGTCTATTGAATGTGTGTATTCACCTATAAGCATGGTTGTTTGTAGGGGTTATCCACATATCCACAAAATTATCCACAATTTACCACTACATTATTATGTTATCCCACCAATGAAACATATGCAAGTGAAACAAAAAAGCCCGAAAGGGCTTTTTTTAAGCTAACTTAGCTTTTTTAGTCACATGTTATCCACAAAGTTTATTTGGGTTTCATTAAAGGGAAAATCTGAGTTTCGCGTATGGGTTTATTCATGAGAAAGCTAAAAAGGCGCTCCGAAAACCCATGCCCTGCGGTTGGAGGCATGCCATATTCTAAAGCTTCAATAAATTCATAATCTGCCATTTGCGCTTCTTTGTCGCCTTCTTCTCTCATTTTGTTTTGTAACTCGAATCTCTCTTTCTGGTCTAAGGGGTCGTTTAATTCGCTGTACCCTTGCCCAATTTCTGATCCTGCAATTATAAAATGGAATCGTTCCGTAATATTCGGATTATGTGGTGAAATTTTTGCAAGTGGAGAGGTCGTTTTCGGCTCATTTATTAGAATTGCAGGTCCTCCGATTTTTTTTCGGCAAAATTTCCATAATGCGTCAATCATTCTGGCTCGATTTTTTGTACTACATTCGATATCGAGTTCGTTTATTTTACCGCTAATTTTTTTGTCATCGTCTTTCCAGATGTTTATTCCCGTATTTATTTCTATTTCTTTTGAATAATCAATTAACGGCCATTTACCGGATAGATCGATGTCGTATTCACCTATTTGAAATTTTAAAGTGCCGAATGTTTTTTCTGCAACGAATTGGTAGCACTCGCGCAAAAAGTTATGCATATTTTGAAAATCAGCATAAGCCCAGTAAGCTTCGCACTGAGTATAATCTTGCGCATGCTCAGCAGAAATTCCTTCGTTACGAAATATTCTTCCAATCTCGAATGTTTTTGAAAACCCGGCAACCATAAGCCGTTTTTGCCAAAGTTCTCCGGCGGAAATTCGCAAATATAAATTCATGTCTAGTGCGTTGTGGTATGTTTCGAATGGCCGCGCGTCTGCTCCGCCTGTGGTTATTTCTAGAGTCGGCGTTTCTACTTCAAGAAAACCGTTATTTTTATGAAATTCGCGCACCGCATCCCAGAAGACAGAACGCTTGCGCACTAACTCGCGTGACTCTTCATTAAATAAAATATCGAGGTATCTTTTGCGAAGTGTTTCTTCTTTATCTTGAAGCCCGTGCCATTTTTCCGGTAACGGACGTAGTGATTTCGACAAAATTTCCCAATTTGAAGCTTCAATAGTTGGCTCTTTTTTTTTGGTATAAAACGGCTTTCCTGACACAGCAATAAAATCCCCCACATCAATTGTTTCGATAAAAATTGCGTAAGAACTGGCTCCGATTTTGTCTTTTCCAAAAAAAATTTGCAAGGTTTCTCCTTCAAATAAATCAACAAACGCCGATCCCCCGTGTTCTCTTTTTGCTAGTATGCGTCCAGCCACCGCAATTTGTTTTTCAGTGTTTAATAGAGAGTCAAATTTTTCTTTGATTTTTTTTATTTCCGCAAGCTCAAAAGAAGAACGCGAAGGATACGGGTTAATATTTAACTCTTTTAATCTTGCGAGTTTTTTTATTCTGATGTTAATTATCTCATCAAGAGACGATGGCATATTTTACAATATTTCAATGATTTTGTATTCCCTTTTTCCTTTTGGGGTTTCTACGACAACTGTTTCAGTTTTTTTGTGTCCCAAAATAGCAGCTCCCAAAGGAGATTCATTCGATATTTTATTTTCTTGCGGCGCAGATTCTTTAGATCCTACAACCGTGAAGGTTTGGTTTCCATTGCCATCTGATAATACAACTTTTGAGCCGATGTCAACTTTCTCTTTTCCTATATCTTCCCCTACCAATACTGCCCGCCTTAATAAATCTTCCAATTCAGCAATTTTGGATTCGTTTAACATTTGCGCTTCTTTTGCTTCGGAATATTCCGCGTTTTCAGAAAGATCGCCTAGGCTTTTTGCAAATTCCAAGCGCTCCGCGATCTCCTTTCTTTTAAGGGTTTTTAACAACTCAAGCTCTTTTTTGAGCTGTTCAAGCCCTGCTTTGCTAAAATATTGCGAATCATTATTCATTGGTTTATATTATCATAATTTAATTTAGAAAGAAAGCCGGTTTCTTCTATCCAGCGCATAACTTCTGACGCCACGAATGTTGCTCCAATAAGATTTGTTGCAGAACCGTTATCCATTAATATAACAAATGCAATTTCCGGTTTTTCATATGGGAAATAGCCCATAATCCATGAATGAACTCTGCCTGTTTTCCCGATCTCGGCTGTTCCTGTTTTAGCGGCGATTTTGGTAGAAAAACCGCCGAGTCCGGATGCGGTGCCGAAAAGCACCGAATCCCTCATTCCTTCGTGTATTATTTTATAAATGTCTTCAGATAAAACATTGGTTCGTCGCGGGATATATGATAATTTTTCTATCTTGTCATTCCCAAATGCGCGCACTATATGCGGATAAGGCATAATTCCGGATGATGCTATTGTAGCGGCGTATGCCACCATTTCTATGGGGGTAACTAATATATCTCCTTGTCCGATAGATGAATTATAAGTATCGCCTATAGACCAATTTCTTCCGTCTCGATCTTTATCCGGATTTGGCAAAGAACCCCTTTTTTCTCCCGGCAAATCAATTCCCGTTAATTCATCGAATCCGAATAAAGACATATATTTTTTTAAATTCATAATACCTAGTCCTTTCTGATCCTCGTAACCACCTCCGATAGTATAAAAATAAACATCACTTGACATGGCAAGCGCTCGTCTCATATCTACCCAGCCCAGCGCCTTCCAATCTTTAAAGATACTCGGTTTATCTGGAAAATATGGGTTGGGAAGAGAAATGAATCCGGCACTATAAATTTGTTTGGATGGATCAATTATTTTTTCTGCCAAAGCTCCTGCGGCAACGGCCGGCTTTACAATTGAGCCGGGCGGGTAAAGTCCGTTTACCGCCCTGTTAAAAAATGGTTTTTTCTTGTCAGTTAACAGCGAAGAAATAGTTTTAGACGAAGAACTTGCTAAGAGTATATTGGGGTCAAATTCTGGTATGCTGGATAGCGCAAGAATTTCTCCGGACTTGATGTCCATAAAAATTCCCGCCCCTCCATTGAATCCCCTATTTTGGGCGGTTTTACTGATAGCTTCTGATAGTTTGATTTGTAGGCCCTTTGAAATCGAGGTATATAAATCTTTTCCCGCAGTGCTTTTTTCGCCAACTCCGGAACTTAAAATTTTTCCTTTAGCATCGATTTCATCTATTTGTTTTCCGGGAACTCCGGTTAATATCGCGTCGTACGCTGCCTCAAGGCCGCTTGCGCCTGTTAAAATTTCTCCTGTTTCGTCTTTTTTTAAAAATCCCAAAACATGCAAGAAGCCATTCTTTTCATAAGTGCGCCGCCATCCCCCTTCTTCTTGGTTTAAGCCAGCTAAAATTTCACCATTTCTGTCGTAAATACTTCCTCTTTGTGGTGTGATTGGACGTATTTTCAAATAATTATTTTCTGCACGCTCAGAAAAATTTTTCCCGTTTACGATTTGCAAATATATAATCCGCGCCGAAAACACAAAACCCACAAATAAAAACACAAATCCGATTATTATCAGAGATTTTTCTTTTATTGGATTTTCTATAGAACCCTCAAGCCCCTCCTTATTAAAACCGGGAGTGTTTCTCGAATCTAAAAAAATTTCGTCTATTTCTATATTTTCTCTATTTTTTCGTTTTCGATGCCACTGCATAGATTAAAAAAAGAATTATCGAATATATTAATAAGTATATAGCTATGTGAAATAAAAAACTTATCGAAATAAAACTGCGGCTTTTTATAAGAGCCCATGAATACATAAAAATAAACGCAAAAAGATAAGAAAGAAACATGTTTAAAAACGGAAACATAAAAGGCAGCAGATAAAAAGTAAAAGTTAAAATGATGATCGGTATTATATAAAATAATTGTAAGCTCGAAGTTTCGATAGTCCTCCAAAAAATAATCCATGTAAATATCACAGAAATGAATAAAATATTTATTTTATTCATTTCTGTCTATTGTGACGTTGGCTAATGAATGAAGTGACAGCGGCGCGTTAATAAATATTTCTTTAAGATTATTCCCTTCTTGTTGGCTAACGCTGTTAACTAAGCCGATTATGTAATCAGGATTTTCTCCCCACCAAATGGCATCTCCGGCTTGGATCGGAAATTCAAACGGAACTATTGCTTTCATTTCACCTCCGCCGATTCCGGATATTTCTAAAACAGAACTTTTTTCTATGCCTGCGCGAGCTGTAGTTTTAAAATCAAGTTGAGAAAAGGGCCTAATTCTTGCCCAATCGTTCCCGACTTTCTCAATGATTCCGATCGCAATAAAATTTTCGGCAATTACGGCCTCCCCTATATTTATGTTGTCGGAGTTTCCTTGATCAATAATTAAAGTATCAGAAAATAAGTATTCATTTCCGAGAATTATATTGGCAGTTTTTTCGTCAGAGCCGTTTTGGTTACGAACTAAGACAGACGCAAGATTAATTATAGAATTTTCGAGCGGCTGAATCTTTTGTTCAAAAAAAACAATGGTCAATAAAACCAAAATCAAAGTTAAAATTGTCCAAGAAGTGCCATTGTTATGCCGGCGGTAAATCATAGTCGTCTTCGACAAGCACATCTTTTAATGAGTCAATATCTTCAAGTATAATTCCTGTCCCACGAACCACAGCTGTTAGCGGATCTTCGGACAATGTCACTGGAATTTTTGTCTCTCTTTCTAAAATTTTATCCAATCCTCGAAGGAGCGCACCTCCTCCAACCAAAAGTATGCCTCTATGCATAATATCGCTTACAAGCTCCGGAGGGGTATCTTCTATTGTATTTTTTGTGGCATCCACTATTGACCTAATAGATTTTGAAAGCGCCAATCTTACGTCGGCGTCTGTTACGAGGACTTCTCTGGGAAGGCCGGTTACCAAGTCTCTTCCTCTTAAAATGCCTTCAAGCGCTTCTCCTGTTTTCCATACCGATCCGATTGCGATTTTGATGTCTTCGGCAGTCCTTTCACCCACTAGGAGTTTAAATTCTTCTCGCGCATACGAAATAATATCGTCGTTAAATTTGTCGCCGGCGATTCTTAAGTTTCTTGACGCAACAATCCCCCCAAGAGAAATTACGGCTATGTCCGTGGTTCCTCCACCGATATCGATTACCATGCTTCCAATCGGTTCTTGCACAGGAAGACGGACTCCGATTGCCGCGGCCATGGGTTCTTCAACCAAGTAAACTTCTCTTGCCCCTGCGTTTACTGCCGCATCTCTTACGGCGCGTCTTTCTACTTCGGTAACGCTGGACGGTATGCCAATTACGACTCTCGGCCGGGCAAATAATTGGGAAGCTGATCCGTGAACTTTTTTTATAAAATAACTTAGCATTTCTGCCGTTACTTCGAAATCCGAAATTACGCCTTCTACCAATGGGCGCACTGCGACGATATGCCCAGGAGTGCGTCCAACCATTTTTTTTGCTTCGTTGCCTATAGCAACAACTTGGTCGGTTTTTTTGTTTAAAGCCACAACGGACGGTTCATTGATAATAATTCCCTCGCCTCTTATATAAACAAGAGTGTTGGCTGTTCCTAAGTCAATCCCCAAATCTTTTGAAAATATGCCAAAAACTTTGCTAAACATACGTATTATTGCAAGATTTCTTTAATGAATGAAGAAAAATCTGGAATTTTTATTAATTTTGCATCTTTTTCATTTCTTTTTTTAATTTCTAAGCTGTTTTTTGCCAAAGTTTTTTTACTTACCACAATCCTAAAAGGAATTCCGATTAAATCTGCATCTATAAATTTTTCTCCCGGAGTACTTTCTTCGCGGTTGTCAAATAAAACTTCAACTCCGTGTTTTAAAAGCATATCATAAATTTTATCTGTTTCGATTTTCGAATATAAATCAATTAAGTGTACTTTAAAAGGGGCAATTGAAGCAGGCCAAATTATTCCTTTCTCGTCGTGCGTGACTTCTACGACAGCACCTAAAATTCGCGAAGTTCCGATGCCGTAACACCCCGCAGATACAAGTTGCGATTTTCCATCGCGATCTTTAAATTTCAAATTAAAATCTTCTGCAAATTGTGTTTTAAGAGGAAAAATGTTTCCTACCTCAATAGATTTTTTATTACTTATTTTTCCGCCGCATTTTGCACATTTTTTGTAATTTTTTGCGATATCATTATTTTTTGCATAATTGCATTTTTCGCAAACTAAAATATTATCTTCTCCGGCAGAAGTGGGAACTTGGAATTCCATAGAAAGGTCGGAAAAAGTTCCCCCGCCGGCATCTGTTGGAAGCGCATTAATTCCTATTCTTGAAAAAATTTTTTCATACGCTTCTTTTACTTTTTCATAGTACTGGTTTCGCTCTCCCTCGGTTTCGTGGAAACTATAAAGGTCTTTCATTCGAAATTCCCTTCCGCGCAGAAGACCGGATTTAGCACGCGTTTCATCGCGGAATTTAGTTTGAATTTGATAAACAAAAAAAGGCAAATCTTTATATGAAGAAATGTGATGAACAAGAAGCGGAAAAATTACTTCTTCGTGCGTAGCTCCCAATGCGTAATCGGATCCCAAACGGCTTTTTAATTTAAAAAGAGCGTCAAAAGAGTTCCATCTTCGAGTTTTTTCCCAATTTTCCTTTGGGTGTAAAGCCGGCATTAAAATTTCTTTTCCTCCGATTGCGTTTATTTCTTCTCTTATAATGTTCTCAATTTTATTTAATACCCTAAGTCCCAAAGGCAAAAAAGAATAAACCCCGGACATCAGTTTGTGAACGAATCCGGCTTGTTCCAAAAGACGCGCATTTGTGCTTTCTTCGTCTTTGGGCGGAGTTTTTGAGGTTTTTACAAATAATTCCGATTGCCGCATATTGAAATGTTAGCTTGCGCGGCGTTTTATGGCAAATTATTTGTGGAGAGCAATTTTAAAAAACTTTTGAAATATCATAAAAAGTAATAAGAAGCATCATAATTATCAAAAAGGCAAGTCCGGCACCATGTACTATCGAGCTTAATTTTTCCGAAATACGCCTCCCTCGTATTTTTTCGATCAGCACAAATAAAAACCGCCCCCCGTCTAATCCGGGGACGGGAAGTATGTTAATGATTGCCAGATTGATTGAAAGAATAGCCATAAATATGAGAAAAGACGAAATTCCCAAACTCTGCGCTTCAGCTGTTAAATTAAAAATTCCTACTGGTCCCGCTACTTCTATTGGCACACTGGTGCCAAAAATTAGCGAAATTAATAATGTCCAGAAACCTAAAATTGTCCCTTTTAAAATTGTCCATGTCATTTTTGCTCCTTCTATAGGTGCCCTATACCACGGGATATCTTTCATGCCGATTAAAGATAACGCAATACCCAGCGAGCCTTCTCCCAAGGGAGGATTTTCTCTTGCGTGGACGGTTTTTTCCAATTCGATCCCACCTCTCGAGATTACAAGAATTATATCTTGTCCTTGATGAGTTTTTATAAAACTTTGCACGTTTTCTATTGATGACGGCTTCAAAGATTCGGTGTCAAATTTCAGTCCTTTAATTTCATCTCCGATCTTTAAATCTGACTCCGATGCAGGTGATCCTCCGGCAATTTCAGTAATTGTAATCGCAGCATCCAGAGGCGCCGCATCCGTATTAGATATTTGTTCTGGGATTCCGCCGAAGCTAATTATTGTAAGCAAAATAAAAGCGAGCAAAATGTTTGCTATTACTCCGCTTAAAAGAA
This sequence comes from uncultured Candidatus Saccharibacteria bacterium, assembly GCA_964464405.1. Taxonomy (GTDB): domain Bacteria; phylum Patescibacteriota; class Minisyncoccia; order UBA11713; family 2-01-FULL-45-33; genus CAYXFX01. Next base: position 7,907 of record CAYXFX010000012.1, on the reverse strand, counting down.
CGATAGAACGAACCCAAGGAGGTTTGTGGCCAAAATTTCTGATGTCTAATGCCGCCTTGTTCGTATCGGCGGCAGGAGAGCTGTCTTCTCCAAAAATTTTTACAAATCCTCCGAACGGGAGCCAATTTATGGAATAAACAGTTTCTCCTTTTTTGAACCCCAACATTCGAGGCGGAAGGCCAAAACCGAATTCTTCCACTTTTATGCCGAAATATTTAGCAGAAAAAAAATGCCCAGCTTCGTGCGACAAAACGAGCACTAACAGCATTATTAAAAAAAATATGGCAGTTAAAATCATTTTGTGCTAAATTTCCATAATTTCTTTTTCTTTTTTTTCTACAATTTCTTCCACTTTTTTATTTTGGTTTTCGATCATTTTTTCCATTTTTTCTTTTTCCAAGAACTTTTGAGTTTCCGAAATATTTTTTGCCTTTTCTTCGTCTTGGATTGTTTTCCAGATATCGTCGCGCCTATGTCTAATTAAAATTCGAAGATCTTCTGCTTTCTTTTTCAATATTTTTACTAACTCTTTTCTTCTTTCTTCTGTTAAAATCGGCAAACTGATTCTTATTCTACCCGATTCCGAAATTGGGGCAACACCAAGATTTGATTTTTGGATAGCATCTTCAATAGCAGGCATGTTGGATTTGTCCCAAGGTTCAATCATTATTGTTTTCGCATCTTGTACATGTAAAGAGGCAATGTGCTCTATTTTCATGATGTTGCCGTAAATATTTACAGTAACATTATCCAAAAACGACACACTGGCTCTTCCCGTGCGAAGATTTTTTAAGTCTTCTTCAAATTTTTTTAGTAAATTTGAACACTCTTTTTCTTCCGCTAAAAAATCTATCATATAGTTAATGATAACACAGTAAAATCAAAATTAAGAAGAATACGCACAACAGAAATTGCAAATCCTAGTAATAATATTGCAAATATTAATCTTAGCGCCCGTATCATATGATTGCCGCAAAATATTCCCAAAGCATGCGTTTATTTACAGTAGGATCGAGAAATGCTGTTTTTATTTTAAGAAAATTTTCCAATCTTTGTGTTTCTTCATAAAGCCCTTTTTCTTTTATCGCCCTTCTTGTGCCCAAAATGGCGTTTTTTAAATATAAGTCAAACTCGCCGCTTTCAACTATTTTTTCTGCCATTAAGAAACGTTCTTTTAATGAAAGTTTTTTAATTTTACTAATTTGCGCGGTTTCTTCTTCTTTTTCATATCTTACTAGTCTTAGTTTTGAAAAGCGGGAAAGAATGGTTTTTGGTATTATGTTTTTGTTTTTAGTTGTTGCTAAAATTATTGAATTGGGCGCCGGCTCTTCAAGAAATTTAAGCAATGAGGGGGCGGCATCTCTGCTCAAAGATTGAATTTCGCGAATCAAAAAGATGTTTTTCGCATTTTCTAAAGGAGTCGATGAGGCGATATTTTTGAAGTAACGCATGTCGTCAATTATAATAACTTTTTTGTTAATTTCATGAAAATCTGGAGATAGCTTGTAGTTTTTTCCTAAAAAAAATAAAGCTACTAATTCAATTGCTTCATTCTTCAATTCCTCGCTATTGCCTAAAAATAAATAAGCGTGCGGGAAAATGCCTTTTTTAAGCTGAATTTTTAAAATATCCAGTTGTGCCATTTTCCTTTTTTATCTTTTGGCAATTATACTTTTTTTATAAACTTCTAAATGTTCAAGCGCTATTCCTGTTCCCCGCGCCACGCAAAAAAGCGAATCTTTTGCGACGGTAACCGGTACGCCCGTGGATCTTGAGACAAGCACGTTGAGGTTGCGAAGGAGCGACCCGCCTCCGGTCATAATAATGCCGTTCTCAATGATATCTGATGCAAGCTCTGGCGGCGTATGGTGAAGCACTTGTTTAATCGCTTTTGTCATATCGCGTAATTCTGGCTCAATTGCTTTTACTATATCATTTGTTTTTATTTCGATTGCGCGCGGCAGGCCGGTCAAAATATCCCGCCCCTTGGTGGTTAATGATATTTCGTCTTCCAACGGAATTGCAGATCCTATCGAAATTTTAATTTCTTCTGCGGTGCTGTCTCCTATCGCCAAATTAAATTGTCTTTTTATGTAATCAGCAATTGCTTGGTCTATTTTATTTCCAGCAACTTTAACAGATTGTGATGCCACAATTCCTCCCAATGAAATTACGGCGGCGTCCGTCGTGCCTCCACCGATATCTACAACCATGTGCCCTTTTGGTTCGTGAATCGGAATCCCCGCGCCAATTGCGGCAAGTATCGGTTCTTTTACTACATAAGCCGCTTTAGCTCCTGCTTTAATCGCAGCTTCTACAACGGATCTCCTTTCTGTCGATGTGACTCCTGCCGGTACTGAAACCAAAACTTCCGGTTTTAATAAATTCCAATTTCCAGCAGACTTTTTAATAAAGTATCTAAGCATTGCTTCCGTAACGCGGTAATCCGCTATCACGCCGTCTTTCATTGGGCGGTACGCAATTATGCTTTCGGGAGTGCGGCCTATCATTACTTTCGCTTCATTCCCAACGGCAAGTATTTTGTTTTCCGGTATCGAAACTGCAACAACGGAAGGCTCGTTAAGCAATATTCCCTTTTGTGGAAGATAAACTAAGGTGTTTGCGGTGCCCAAATCAATTCCAATTTTTTTTATAAAGAAAGAAACCATATTTAGAATCTCATTTTATACTCTTTTAATATCAGCGCCAATAGCACGGAGTCTTATATCAATATTTTCGTATCCTCTGTCAATCTCTTCTATTCCGCAAATTTTAGACTCTCCTTCTGCAATTATTGCCGCAATAATATGCGCGATTCCGGCTCTTAAATCGCGGACATTAAGTTCAATCCCATGCAGTTTTGTGGGCCCTTCAATTATCGCGCTATGGTAATTATTTTGGTCCAAAAATCTGCATGAAAGATTTCCTAAACATTTGGTAAAAAGCTTGATATTGGCTCCCATAGCGTTTAATTCGTTGGTATAGCCGAAGCGGTCTTCATATACGGTTTCGTGAACTGCGGAAACACCGTCAGCTTGCGTAAGAAGTACTGCAAACGGCTGCTGCCAATCCGTCATGTATCCCGGATGAGTATCCGTTTCGATTTCAGCGAAGTTTAATTTTCCATTTCCGAAAAAAGTAATACCGTCGTCTTCTATCGCGTATTTGCCGCCGATTCTGCGCAAAGCATTTAAAAAAGTAATCAAGTGGTCTTGTGCCGCTCCTAACACCTTGACTTTTCCCTCTGAAGCAACCGCCAAAGACGCAAAAGAAACGGCTTCGTTACGATCGGATAAAATTTTATGCGTCGCGCCGTAAAGCTTGGGCACGCCTTCTATATATATAGTTCTGTTGGTGCCCAACTCTATTATTGCTCCCATTTTTTGCAGCATTTTGATTAGTTCAATTATCTCCGGCTCAACAGCCGAATTAGAAATTATAGTTCTTCCTTTCGCTAAAACCGCCGCGAGAATCGTATTCTCGGTAGCCCCAACGCTTGGATATCTAAAATTTAAGGCGCACCCCAAAAGGCCGTTTGGTGCTTTGGCGGCATATCCGGATTCTATTTCACTGATTTTTGCTCCCATCTTCCTGAGTGCGTCTAAATGGATATCTACCGGGCGGGGTCCGATTTTATCACCGCCCAAAATAGGAATTTCTGCTTCCCCAGCTCGGGCAAGTAGTGGGCCTAAGACTAAAATTGGTATGCGGTTTCGTTTGCTTAAACCGGCAACTTTCGTATTTTTTATGGTTCCTGCTTCGATTTCACACACATTTTCCCGTATGTGGATTTTTTTTCCGATAATGACACAAATTTCTCGAGTAATATCCGTATCTCCAATTGATGGAAAGTTATCAAGTATGCATTTCTCATCCGTCAAAAGCGAAGCAATCATCATTTTTGTTGCCGCATTTTTGGATCCGGATAGAGCAATTTCACCTTCAAGTTTTTTTCCTCCCTTGATTAAAAAAGCAGCCATAATTAAAATTTATGGCAATCTGTAAAAAAACGCAATTTTGCTAATATATTCTAATTAGTGTCTAATATGGGTTGAAAATAGTCATTTATTAAAACACGCCGCAAATTGATGCCGATTATGTTCTTATTTTTAATTTCTGCTTCGAGCAAGGAACCTTCCATAGTTTCTTCGGAGAAATTTTGGTCAAAAACAAAATTTCCTAAACTATAGGCAATATATCCTCCATTATATTCTTCCAAAGGAAGAACAACGTGCGGATGGGTTCCGACTACCAAAGATGCTCCAGCGTCAATCGCCGCCCTGCTTGTTTTAATCTGAAATTCCGTAGGCGCTTTAACATATTCTTCTCCGTAGTGAAAATGAACAACTACAATATCTGAATTTGTTTTCGCATTTTTTATTTTTTCTGCAAATTTGTCATTTATCATTGCCATTTTTCCATTTTCAGAGATCTTATATGATCCTGCGTGTTCACTGAAAGATAAAAAAGAAATTTTTGTGTCGCCTAGGGTGATTAATTTAAAGTTTTCCGCTTCTTCTTTATTTTTTCCTGCGCCAACATATAAAATTCCGGAAGACTTTAAATTATCCGATGTGTCTTCTAAAGCTTCTTCTCCCCAATCCCCTATGTGGTTATTTGACAATGAAAGTATGTCAAAACCTGCATATGCGAGTCCTGCCACAGCTTTTGGTTTAAAACGAAATGAATACAACGATCCGTGATCTCGACCTTTATTCGAAATAGGCCCTTCTAAATTTCCAAAAAGAATGTCGTACGATTTAAGTTCTTCGGCGATTTTTTCGAACGGATATTTATAAGAACCTCCTCCCCTTCTAAATATTTGCGCTTCAACTCCGCGGTCTAGCATTATGTCTCCGACAAATCCGATTCGAATGGAAGTATTTTTATCTTCGCGATTTGTCTGGCGAATATCGGTTAAGCTTGCCAAATTTGATTCTTTGTAAACATTTTTGGAAAAAAAGTTGGCACTAGCAAAAACCATAGCTGTAATTAGAATAAATTTTATCAAAAACGAAAAACCGCTCTTATCGAACTCAAACATAAGCTGATTATATGATCTTTATTGTGAAGAGTAAATTTCGTTCAGCCTTTTTCTCGTAAGAGGTCCCGCGACTCCTGTTTGTTCAATTCCGTATTTTTTCTGGAAGCGTTTGACTGCCTGTGTTGTTAGTGGGCCGTAGTATCCCGTAACCAATGCTTCGGGATAGATTGACGGGTCGCTTGCAAGATATTGCTGGAGAAGTTTTACGTGTTCGGCGCGCATACCGGTTGAAAACGGTCCTTTCAAAATTTCCAATTTCAAATTTTCAATTTTCAATGAATTTTCAATTTCTGAATTTCCATAAAGTTCATTTAATTTAGCAAGTGTCAAAGGCCCCACATTTCCGGTTGTAAGTATTCCGTGTTTTTTCTGGAACGCCACTACTGCTTTTCTAGTAAGAGTGCCGAAGTATCCGGTAACTATCGCTTCGGGATAAATTGCATGATCTTGCGAAAGCATTTCTTGCAATGTTTTTACATCATTATGCCTAACTCCGATAAATAATTGGCGCGAGAGTTTGCCAAATCTGGCTGCAGTTTGACCAATGCTGGTTCCAAGTTTTCCTGCGTTAAGTTCAGCTGATCTGGCTTCAGAAACGGCTTGATTCGTACTTTGCCCCAGTTGTGTACTTGCTTCTGCGAGTAATGAGGGCGTCAGATTTCTATCTAGCGCGAAAACTTTGTAAAAGTATTTTTTTCCATATTCTAGCTTTGATTGGCCCATTGACGTGTCAGTAAATTCTTCTTTGTCTCCTTCATATATAACAGTGCCGTCGTTAATTGATATAGGAGCAGCACCTTCTTTTCTTACAATTTTTGCCCGAACAAAGTTGGAGTTTTTGGGGTTAGACCATGTAAGTAGCACCTGATTTTCAGCGCCTCTTGCTTGGAAATTAACGGACTCCGGAGTTGTTGTTTGAGGGCTATCACTTGAAGAAGTGCTGAAGCCGCCTCCACCACTACTTCCGCCCGATCCGCCTGCCGGCGAGGCAGGAGACCCTGTGCTTGTTGAGGGGCTGTTTCCGCTTTGCTGAGAAACGGTTTGTGGTGGTTGTGCTTGAACGGCAGGAGTGGGCAGGGATTTTGTTGTAAATTCTACTTGCGCTGGATCGGAAATGTTTCCATCGGAATCTAATGTAAATACGGAGTAGAAGTATTTTGTTGAAGGCGAAGTTTTTGTATCAACGTAAGTCGTTTGTCTCAAATTCGCTGTTTCTCCTAATTTGGAAGTTAAATCGGAAGAAGTTGGATAAGTTGAAGTTCCGCGATAAACTGCATATTTATCAATAAATGAATCATCTGTTGGTTTGTCCCACGAAAGGATTACGGAACCTTCTTTTGCCTGAAGGTTTTGAACAGATTTTGGCTTACCTGATAATGTGTAGAACGTGAGCACTGTTGAAGTTGATTGATTCCCCGCTGCGTCTTTTGATGATACTTGGTAGTAGTATAAAGTTCTTCTTGTAAGACCGATTAGCTCAACGGAATGCGCAGTTGAAAGATTTGACAGAATAACCGATTTGTTGATTAAGGACAGTGATGTGCCATACATTACTACGGAATCAGCCGGCTCGTTTGTAATCCATGTAACTATAGCGCTATTAGAAGATGTTACTGTCGCATTTATGTTCGAGATCACAGGAGCTGTTGTGTCAGGGATCAGTATTATAGAAGTTTTTTGACTTATCGTTGCAAGCCCAGATGAATTGGGAACTTCATCTTTTACTACGAGACCGAAATAGTAAATCGTGTCAGGGTTGAGACTTCCTACTGTTACGGATTCTGAAGAACCGGAAACTTTAGGTGCAGGCAAATTGGACACCAAGGTAGTTGCGGAGAAATTAGATGAAGTAATTGTAGAAGTCGAGTATCTAAGTTCGTAAGACGAAGCGGTTCCCGAAACTCCGTCATCTCCCGTTGCAGTCCAAGAAAGAGTAACGGAATTAGATGTTGCTTGAGACGAGAGCGTAGTTACAGTTGCGGGGGCCGTGGTATCCGGCAGAGGCAAGGTGGTAAATGTGTTGTCTGAAGAGACCGCCAGATTGCCTGCGCTATCTTTTGATTTGACACGATAATGATAAAGAGTGTTAGAAGAGAGACCGGAAAGAATGGTTGAGTGGGAAGTGATAAGTGAAGAGTTAAGAGTTGACGCGTTTCCATAAGCAGAAGTTAACCCATATTCAACTTGAGAATCGGATGATTCATCTGTTGTCCAGGAAATCGTTGCGGAGTTAAATGTAATGCTTGATGCTGTTAGAGAAGAAATTGTTGGGGCGGTTGTGTCAGCCGGAGCGGAGGTTGTAAATGTTACTACATTTGATATTGAGGAAGAATTTCCTGCCGCATCTTTCGAAATAATTGCTGCGTAGTATGAAGTTGAGGGAGCGAGCCCCGCAAGAATATATGTTTGGTTTGTTCCTGGATTTGAAGGCGTAGGCTCACCTGCTACTTCTATGGCAAGTAAGAAGTTTGAGGCAGTAATTGGCGAGAGAGAATATCTTATGTCATATGAAGCCGCAGATCCGCCAGAAGGAGGATCTGAAGGCGCAGACCACGAAAGGTCTGTTGAATTCGTTTGCACGTTTGAAAATTGCAAATTGGAAATTGTGGAAGGACCTTGTGTGTCAGGAGCAGGCAAAGTTGTGAAAGTATTGTCTAACGAAACAGCAAGATTTCCTGCGGCATCTTTGGACTTTACGCGGAAGTGATAAGTTGCTCCACTAGAAAGATTTGAAAGCGGTTCGGAATGTGTCGTCATTACAGTTGCGTTTTCAGCAGTGGAATTTCCGTAGCTTGTGGTAATCCCATACTCGACTTGGTGCGTAGACATCTCGTTTGTGTTCCACAAAATATTTGCAGAAGAA
>CAYXFX010000011.1:0-31956 GCA_964464405.1 uncultured Candidatus Saccharibacteria bacterium | reverse complement strand
AATCGTTGCCATCGTAGCTGGCGGCGGATATTTTGCATTGGTAAAAAAGAATGAACCAATGACTCAACCGACAACACCACCGCCCACAACCACACAAACTCCAACCTCACAGCAATCCTCTCCTACACCGATAAATGAAACTGCAAATTGGAAAACATTTTTAGTTAAGGAATATGGTCTCAGCTTAAAGTATCCTGATAAAGTGGGCCCGGTGATACTTAATCCCCGTGGTGAATATGATCCTTGCGTCGAAGGTTGCCCCAAAGATTATTTTTGGGAAGGAGAACTAATGAATTATCAAACTAAATCAATTGGTTTTCGGTTAGCAGTATCAGTGGTTCCACAAGGACAAGATCGAACTAAGGATTTGCAGCCTGACTACATAAAAGATGTAAGTCTTTCAAAAAACAATCTTGATGTTTACTCACAAAAGGATGATTTAGACATTGAGGATTCTTTGGGACTGGGAATACAAAGGGGTTACGGTTACAGGGTATTTGATAATCAGAGGAATTTAGTCATAGATTTTAGATTTGTGAAAAATAAAAAAGTGTTGCAAAATGTGCCCCAAGAAGAGAGAGTTCTGATTAGAGAAATTGAAGATGGTATATTCACGGTACTGCCGAAAATAGTAAATTCTCTGGAGAACACAAATAAAGAAAAATATCCTATCAGAACATATTATCCCGGAGCAATTTAGTGATCTTTATTATTTTAATAAATCAAGAATCCTGTTCTTAATCATCTAGTATGTCAAAGTGCTGAGCAAGTTTTCAATCTGCCGCCAAACCTGCCTGCCGGCAGGCAGGGAAAAACTTGTCCCGATTTTCATCTATAAATTAAAAAAGAAATCGAGGATTCGCGACCGCAGTCGGGGCAAAATGCGCCACGCCCCGTAGTAAGCTTTGCTTTACTGCTAGGGTTCGGACTAATTCAAGAATACCGCGCGGGCATTGCAGATAAATAATACACATATTACACTTTAAATATATGGTTAAGAAAAAAACAACGATTGATGATCTAGCGCGAATGGTAAAGGGTGGCTTTGATGAAACTGGGGGTAGATTAAGTAAACTAGAAAATAGAGTTTATAAAATTGAAGGAGCTGTTATTGCAACAAGTGACACTCTTGCCACTATGAGCAAAGATATATATGAAATCAAAACTCATTATGTCTAGCGGGACGAATTTGAATACGCTTTAGCGCGCATTTCACTGTTAGAGAAAAAAGCTGGTATCAGAAGCGGAAAATAATACCGAACATCGGCTTGCTGTGCCCATCCGAAGCTTTAGCGGAGGAAGGAACCATGTTTTAATTTTGGGGGAAGAAAATTTTTTAATCCAATAATTCATCAGAAAAGTCTGACCGTAAAAACAGCGGAGATGCTGATTTTTTGTTGCCCTTGACTTACACGAGTAGATATGCTATGTTTATGTCGGCTTAGTAATCGGGCCATGTTGGCTCGATGACATATTCCCAAACCAAAAACGGGAGGTAAAAGATGAAGTTCAAGAAAGCGCTGATCTGGTCGTGCATGAATGGCGAGCCCCACCCCTCGCTCAACAAAAAGGAGCAGACGATCGAAGGAGTTATGCCGCTCGTCGAGGCCTTGTTTCCGGGAGTTAACTACTACTCCATCACTGGCTTTGACCAAGTGATGCGTGAGTGCGTCATTCCGGCTCTCAAGAAACGATTTCCGGAACTGCTAGCCACTCTAGCGGAAAAGATCAAGCCGACAGAGATTACAGAGGTTGCCGCAGTGTTGCCCTCCAAGGGCTACGAGTGGCAGGTCAGCATCAAGTGGAAGTCCAAGTTCGAAAAGTTCTTGGCCGCCGCCTGAACGAACATCGGTCGTGGACGCAATATCAAAGGCTCCCCGCAGACAACTGCGAGTGGGGCCCTTTCTTTTTTGATTTATCTCATTATTTTTCATATAATGTATTTGTATTCGCTTTGCGAATTCTGAATTGAATGCCGCCAAACCTGCCTGCCGGCAGGCAGGGAAAAACTTGTTCCGATTTTCATTAATAAATTTAATATAGAAATCGAGGATTCGCGACCGCAGTCGGGGCAAAATGCGCCGCGCCCCGTAGTAAGCTTTGCTTTACTACTGGGGTTCGCACTAATCAAGAATACTGAACAATTTTATTTCGCAATTACTTTAAGTTTCTTTGCTTTGGGTTTAGCCAAAGTTTTTTTGGTATTTTTTAGAATTATTACAAATTCTTTTCCGTTGTAATCAACCAGAACGCTGTCCTCTTCCTTAATTTTTCCTCCGATTATTTGCTCAGCTAGTGGATTTAAAATTTTGCTTTGAATTAATCTGCGCAAAGGGCGCGCGCCGTAGTGAGGATCATATCCCTCTTTTGATAAAGCTTCCTCCGCTGACGGTGCAATAGAAATCGAGATATTCCTGTTTTTTATCCGTTGCATTAAGCGCTCGAGCTGAATTTTTGCTATTTGTTTAAGCGCGTCCGTATCGAGACTGTTAAATATTACAATTTCATCCAAACGATTTAAAAATTCAGGCCTGAAGTGGTGCTCCAAAGATTTTTGAATTTTATTTTTTAATTCCTCTTCTCTTTTTGCTTTTGTGTCGTCCACTGCCAAAAAACCCAAACTTTCCATTTCGCGGATAAATTCACCTCCGATATTTGAAGTCATAATAATTACAGTATTTTTGAAATTTACCGCCCTTCCTTTTGCGTCAGTCAGCGTGCCGTTATCTAAAACCTGAAGCATAATATTAAATACCTCCGGATGAGCCTTTTCTATTTCATCAAAAAGAAGAACAGAATAAGGCCTATGCCTAACAATTTCCGTAAGATGCCCTCCTTCTTCGTATCCGATATATCCAGGGGGAGACCCAATAAATTTTGAAACTGCGTGTTTTTCCATGTATTCAGACATGTCTACACGAACAAGCGATTTTTCATCGTTAAATAAAAATTCAGCAAGAGCCAACGCTAACTCGGTTTTTCCCACTCCGGTGGGGCCCAAAAACATGAAGGATCCGATCGGCCGCTTTTCGTCCGCAATTCCTGCGCGCGATCTCCGTATTGCAGAAGCCACTTTTTTAATTGCTTCATCTTGCCCTACAACGCGCGAGTGCAAACCTTCCTCCATGCGCATTAATTTATTGGCTTCGGACTCAAGCATTTTCTTAACCGGAATACCCGTCCAGCGCGCCACAATATCAGCAATGTCATCTTCCGTAATTTCTTCTTTTAAAATCCGGCTTGAAGATTGGAGTTTGCGTAATTTTCCTTCTTCTATAAAAAGTTTTTTTTCGGCTTCCGGAATTCTTCCGTAACGTATTTCCGCAACTTTGGTGAAATCGCCCTTGCGTTCGGCCAAATCCGATTCACTTCGCAAAATTTCCAAATCTTTTTTTAATTGTCTGATTATATCAATTGTTTCTTTTTCATTTTTCCATCGGAGTTCCAGCCCCGCGGTAGTTTCTCTTAAATCTTCAATTTCTTTCTGGATTTTTTTAATTTTTTGTTTCGACTCAGAATCAGTTTCTTTCTTTAGCGCCTCCTTTTCAATTTCCAATTTCATAATTTCCCTTCTGGTATTTTCCAGCTCATTCGGCATGCTTTCCATTTGAAGGCGCATCGAAGAAGCCGCTTCATCAATAAGATCAATGGCTTTATCAGGAAGAAAACGGTCTGTGATATACCTTGCAGAAAGGTTGACTGCCGAAACTATTGACGCATCCGTAATTTTAATACCGTGATGTATTTCGTATTTATTTTTTATTCCACGCAAAATTGCGATTGTATCATCGACAGAGGGTTCTTCAACATAAACCGGTTGGAATCTGCGTGCCAAAGCAGCGTCTCTTTCAATGTATTTTTGATATTCTTTAATTGTTGTAGCTCCAATTGCATGAAGCTCTCCACGGGCTAAAGCCGGCTTTAACATATTTGAAGCATCTATTGCCCCTTCAGCAGCTCCGGCCCCCACAAGCGTATGGACCTCATCGATAAATAAAAGCACTTTCCCAGCAGCACGCTCAAGCTCTTTCATAACCGCCTTTAATCTTTCTTCGAATTCGCCGCGATATTTTGTCCCTGCAACCAAAGCGCCTAAGTCAAGTGAAATTAGCTCTTTATTTTTTAAAGCTTCCGGAACATCACTTGCCGCAATTCGTTGAGCTAAACCTTCAACAATAGCGGTTTTGCCAACCCCTGCTTCACCTATTAAGACAGGATTATTTTTTGTACGTCTTGAAAGCACTTGCATCACTCGCCGGATTTCTTCATCTCTGCCGACAACCGGGTCCAATTTATCTTCTCTGGCTAACCGAGTAAGGCTTCTGGCATATTTTTCCAAAGCTTGATATTTATTTTCTGGTTCTATGTCCGTTACTCTTTGAGATCCCCTAATATCTGCAAGCGCGATTAAGATTGCTTCTTTATTTAATGCAAACCTAGAAAGAATTTCTCTGGCTTTGGAAGGAGCCTCTAAAATTCCCATAAACAAATGTTCGGTTGAAATAAAATCATCCTTTAGGTAAGCGGCGGCTTTATGCGCTTCCTCTAAAACACGCGCGAGTTCTGGTGTTAGATAAATTTGGTGCGAAGGAGATAAAATGTTAGTGCGCAGTGTTGTGTCAAGCTCATTTAAAACCAGATCAATCAAGTTCGTCTGATCAATCTCGAGCTTGTCTAAAAGTGCTGGCACTACGCCGTCGTCCTGTAAAATTAGAGCCGCCAAAAGATGCATTGCGTCAATCTGGCTCGACCCTCTTTCTATCGCCAACTCATGTGCCTTTTTTAATGCTTCTTGCGCTTTGATTGTAAATTGTGAAAATGGAGGCATAATTAATAAATCAAAAGTTAAAAATCAAAATTCAAAAGTAATAATAAATTGACTGTTAATAATTGTAATGATAGCATAAATTTTAGACGAAATCAAATCTGATGAAAGGCGGGCTCATGGACAGACTCATGGCGTCTTTGATTGCATTCAATGGTCTATATTCGAACCAAAAAACTTCCGATACTCCTCAAAATTATTCTGTTGAATTTTTTGACCTGCCAAAAAGTTTTTATCTTGTTCTTTTTGTCTGGTTTCTTGTTGTATCAAGCATTATCTTACTGACAGGTGAAACAGGGGTGAATTTGACGAATTTAAAAGATGACCCGATTTCTATTTTTGAGGAGGTATGATTGAAGATTTTTACATTTGTTTACATTATTTTTAAAATACTAGGATTTATATTACTATTTTTGGCAATCGCCGTATATCCAGAAAATACAAAAATCATCGTAAACTCAATATCGGAAGCGGCCGAAAAAATAATTAAGAGCGCCTACTGCAAAGCCCAATGACATTGGGCTTTTAATATTCTCGCCTTTCTTCTAATGCAATTTCTATCGTATTTTCATGACCATCTCTTTTGTATTTCACTGAAATTTTATCCCCCACCTGTTTTTCCTGAATTAATTTATTTAACGGATTGTCTTTTGTGACCTTAATTCCGCTAAACTCCAAAATAATGTCTCCTTTTGTGAGTCCGGCTTTCGAAGCAGGTGAATTTAAAAGAACTCCGGGTTCGTTAACTCCCTGCCCATCTACAATATAAGCACCGTAGTCGCTGTTTAATTTATATTTTTCTTTTATTTCCGGCGTTATTATTATGTATCTTACTCCTAAATATGGGTAAGAAATTTTTCCTAATTTTTGTGCCTCTTTTAAAGATCTTTTAATCTGATTTATCGGAATTGAAAAACCAACATTTTGCGCGCCCTCCGCAATCGCAGTATTTAGCGCAATCGCCTCACCTTTTAAATTTAAGAGCGGGCCGCCGGAATTGCCCGGATTAATTGCTGCATCCGTTTGGATAACTTCGGAAAGTTCTTCGGGGCCGGATTTCGCACCCGAAGCCGTAATATTTCTTTTAAGCCCCGATATCACGCCGACAGAAACAGTATTTTGAAATTCTCCTAACGCATTGCCGATCGCAATAACAGTTTGCCCAATTTTGACGGCGCTTGAATCCCCCAATTGGATAATAGGAAATTTACTGCCTTCTTCTGCTTTTAGAACAGCCATGTCGTTTAACGGGTCTCTGGCAATAACTTTTGCTTTTATTTTTTTGCCGTCGTTTGTTAAAATTGTATACTCCGCATCTTTATCTTCAACAACGTGCCGATTGGTGATAAGCGTTCCATCTTCCGCAACAAAAAATCCTGTGCCCGAAGAAACCTGCTGTTTAACGGTTCCTTTTTGGCGGTATTGCGGAATCTGAAGCTCCGGGATAAATTGCCGGAAAAAGTCGTCTTGAGGAAGAGGATCCACATAATATTGCTCTATCACAGGCACATCCTTCGAAGCAATCACGCTGACAACAGCGGGCGAAACTCGATTTGCTATGTCTTGTATTAATACGTCGCGTGCCTGGGCACTTAATTCCAAATCTTGTTTTTCCTCATTTTTAAGCGGCTCGGTAACAACTCCCGTGGATTTATCAACAACCCTCTCAACTACCTTTTGAATCGTTTGTGTTAGCGGCTGAGGTACTTGATTCATTAAAGAAACAGTAACGATCCCTGTTACAAGAGCCGTAACAAAACTAACCAAAAGCACAAGTAATACGAGCTGATGTTTGGTCATATCTTCCATTTTCTTATATTAATATATACGCACGAAAAATTAAAATGTTTTATTTTTTGAGAAAAAATAGGCTATATTCCGAAATTCTATGATCAACGAATTGCCAATCAATATTTTTAAAGAATGCTTCTATATATGCCTTTCGTGCTGTTGCATAATCTATAAAGTAGGCGTGTTCGTAAACATCCATTACGAGCAAAGATAGCATATTCCATACTCCTCCTTGATTGTGCACATCGCAAAGAACATTGCGCAATTTTTTTTCTTCCAAATCATACCCCAAAACCACCCACCCGCGTGCGCAAAGCCCCATTGCTTGAAATTCGTGTTCCCAATTTTCATACGATCCAAAATCGCGCTCCATCATTTCAAGGATTTTGCCAGAAGGCCTATTTTTTCCGGCACCGAAAGCCATATTATCAAAATACCCCTCGTGCAGTTTGACGCCGTTTAATGCGAATGTTTCCTCTAATTTTAATTCCCGCAAATCAGAGTACGTCGCATTAGCGGAAGATAAATCCACATCTTTTAATTTCTCTTCAATCTCCACGGATTTTTTAACATATCCCGCATAAAGCACATCGTGGTGTTCGCTTAATTGCTTTTCGGATAAACCGTCAAGTGAGGTGTATTTTAATGGTTTAATTTCTTTCATGGTTTATAATACTAATTTTTATCCGTAATATTTTTCAATATAAAACCTTATTAATTGTTCGACTTCTGTTTTGATTTCCTCGGTCGCCCCAACGGCGACTTTTAATTTTTTTTGCACTTCTTCTAATGTTTGTGCGCCTTCCAAAACCGCCTCTTCAATGTCTTTTTCGGTAATGTTTAAATTGGTGTCTATTACCCTTGTTCCCTCTACTACCATTCTACCAAACTGTGAGGTTTTCCTGAAATAGTCATTTGCCGTTTTCTGAAAAGCTTTATCAGCAAGCACGGAACAATGGATTTTCCTGTTGGGAAGCCCTCCCAATCGCATCATGACATCCCGCGGACGAACCTTTAAAGCTTCGCTCAAAGTCATACCCCCATTTTCCGTAAGCATTACCGAAAACATCGAAGTCGCGGCGATCGCGCTCGCGCACCCGAATGTTTTCCATTTAAGCTCTTTTATTCTTTCACTTTGATTTTTAACTTCTATTTTCATCCACATCTTCATCATGTCCCCGCATGCTGGCGAACCTACCATGCCTGCGGCGTCGTATTCATTATTATCTTTTGGATCCTCCCAAAGCAAATTGCGCGGATTAAAAAAATGGTCTTTTACAACATCGGAATAGTACCAAGTTTCTCCGGTGTGCTGGTTTATGACATCTATCTTTTTTTTACTCATTTATAATTTTTACTTTTTGCTTTAACTTTTAAATTCTGCCCCGCAAATACCTCCGGGTGCGACATGGATTCTGCCTTAGGATCAATTGATATTGGAGAAATCCTTCTTAACCATTCTACAGTTTCGGGGAGCACTTTTAAAACATAGTCTAAATCTTTTTTTGTTGTGGATCTCCCCATTGTAAAACGCATAGATGAGTGTGCAAACTCATATGGCTTACCCAAAGCCAAAATTACATGAGAAGGATCAAGCGACTCAGAAGTGCACGCCGAACCCGTTGAAAAAGAAACCCCTTTTGCATCCATATAAAGAACTAGCGCCTCGCCTTCTATATCCAAAATCGAAACATTAATATTATTCGGAAGTCGTTTTATTGGATGACCATTTAAAATTGTTTTAGGAATTTTTTTAATTAATTTATCAATAAAATAATCTCTTAGCGTGATGAGCCGCTTAGTTTCTTTTTCTTTTTCCGCATTGGCTATTTCCAGCGCTTTCGCAAACCCCACAACCAATGGAATAGATTCCGTTCCTGAACGCATCCGCATTTCTTGCCCACCGCCGATAATTTGCGGCTTAATTTTTACGCCTGTTTTTTTATAAAGAAACCCAATCCCTTTCGGCCCGTAAATTTTAGATCCGTTAATGGTCATTAGATCAACTCCTAAATTATTTACATTTAAATCCAGATACCCCGCCGCTTGGCATGCGTCTGTGTGAAAATATGGGTAACTCTTACCAAAGCGAGCATTTTCCGTTTCGCCCTTCGATATTTTAAATTCTTTAATAATTTTCCCAATTTCCGCAATCGGCTGGATGGTTCCGATTTCGTTGTTAGCATACATTATCGAAACCAAAACTGTTTCGGGCCGAAGCGCTCTCTGGACATCTTCAGGATTTACAATTCCATCCTTGCCAACATCTAAAAAAGTTACGTCAAAACCTTCTCTCGCCAGCTGTTCGCAGGGATTTAAAACCGCGTGATGCTCGATTTTTGTTGTTATTATGTGCGGTTTAGCAGTTTTATCCTCCTCGAAGTCCGACTTCAAATCTTTAGAGAAGTCGAACTTCTTCCCGGATAAAACCGCACTTGCAACACCAATTACCGCTAAATTATCCGACTCCGTGCCCCCGGATGTAAATATTATTTCATCCGGCCTTGCACCGATTATTTTTGCAATTGTTTCTCGTGATTTGTTTAATGCTTCTTTTGCGCGCCTTCCCTCTTTATAAAGCCCTCCAGCATTTCCGAAGTCCTCGCGCCAAAAAGGCGCCATCGCACGCAGAACGCGCAGATCCAGCGGAGTTGTGGCGGCATGATCTAAGTACACTCTTTTTTTCATATGAATCTGTAATTTTACGCCCAAAATAGTATGCGGTCAATTAATCATTCTTTGCAAATATCTGCAATCCTTTCTGCCATAAGCGATATGCGCGTCTAAAACCCAAAAGCGTTTGGAAATAATGAAGCGCTACCATCTGTTTAATTAACCAAGCAATATGCCCAGAAACACAAAAGCCGTTCGTTTCAACTAACGCAAATCTGCCCCCCAAAGGAACAATAAATCCGGCATGGTGTGGTTTAAAATTCACCAAAGGTTTTTTACAAATGGATCTCATAATATTTTTTGCGGCGCATTTTGCTTCGCGGATTGCAACAGACGCCGTCATAGGAAGGGCTTTGCCAGATTTTTTATCAGTATAGTTGGCCATATCCCCTATTCCAAAAACATTTTCATACGGCTTAACCTGCAAATATTCATTTACTTTAAGGCATCTGTTTTTCTCTGTTTCTACGCCCTCCGGATTTTCCTGAAACGAAGCACTTTTTACTCCGGCAGTCCACACCAAAACATCGAATGGAATTTTAGATTCGTCTTTTAAAATTAAATTATGGTTCTCCACGGTTTTTATCATGCTGTTAAATTTGATTTTTACTCCAAGTTTTTCTAATCTCCCTCTCGCCCTCTTTTGAACATAATCTCCCGCGCCTCCCAGCAAAACGGATGATCCTTCCACAACCAAACATTCTGCATAAAATTCTGGCCTTCCGTGGATTTTTGAAAGTTTTTTTAAATATCCAACAACTTCTCCTGCAAATTCACACCCCGTAAATCCTCCTCCGCCCACAACAACTTTAATAATTTGATTTTTCGGCAATTTAGCAAACGCTTCGTCTATTGCATTCCTTACATTTAGAGCATCATCAACGGTTTTAAGAGAAAAAGAATGAGCAAGAAGTCCAGTATTATTAAAATAATTGGTCTCGCTTCCGATTCCAAGAATAAGGTAATCGTAATTTTTATTTGTTTTCGAACTTTTAAGCTTAACTTCACGCTTGTTAAAATCGATTCCCAAAACCTCGTCTTGTAAAAAAGTAATATTTAGGTCATCTAAAAAAATGTCGTCAAAATTAATTGCAGCCGTTGATTTTAGATCAAAAAAATTTATCGGCATATGTGAAAAAGATTCCGGAAGAATTGCGGTAGACACTTCGTAAAGTGCCGAATAAAAAATATGATAATGATTTTTATCAATTACAGTAATGTGGACATCGCGCCCCCAACGAGACAGAATCTTAGCCGCACGCACGCCTCCAGTTCCTCCCCCCACAATGACAACTTCGTAAACCATATTTTAATTATAGCAATCAACCTGAAAATTGCGATAAATCTGATTTTATATATAATTCATTATAAACCGCCACAATTTATGCCGGCGTAGCTCAGTGGTAGAGCAACGGTTTTGTAAACCGTAGGTCGTGGGTTCAAATCCCTCCGCCGGCTCCAGAATTAGACTTTTAGAATTTAAAGCAACAACTACAAACTGATAATTTGGGCGAGGAATGCAAAAATGAGAGGCCTCATACACTGATTTGACAAAAAGTAAATTAGTGCTAAAATTTTAAATAGGAGGTACCGAAAATGTCTAATGTTGATCCTTACAATATTGGCTGGGTTTGTTCCATAGCTATAAAACCGATAATGGAAAAAATGTATGTCCTGCTGGTTCAAAACCTCAAGCAGGAAATGCAAATTGATAATGCTTTGCAAAAACAAAAATTGCCAGATACTTGGGAAAACAGACGGTTCGTAAGAAGAAAACTTATAGAACGTGGAATTTTAGAAAAAGCTGGCAAATGGGAGCTTGCCGGAAGCGGTAAAATCGCTTTTTGGCAGGGGAATAAAGATCTTCAGGAAGAATTTTGTGCGCTAGGCATTCAGCATGAAGAAAATGACGAAAAAAAGAGCAAAAGATCAGGCAGTGAAAAATTAGTTCTTACTCCGAAGCAAGAGCAATTTTTAAAAAACGTCGGATTGGCTGTATTGGCCGATCCAGAACGACTTCTTAAATCCGCAAACGTCACTTTAGCAGATGAGCTAATGCAGGAAACGGGACTTATCCTTAAAAAGAAAAGGCTGATACAAAAAGATTTCGAAGGAAAAAACCGTGATAATCCAGAAATGGTTTATCCTCGGTTTATCTATCTTATTAATAAAACGGAAGGTGAACTGAGGACAAATCCATGCAAATCGACAATTTCATTGCCGAAGTGGGTCGAGATTGAAAATCTCACGCCCCGCTATGACAAGCGAGAAAAAAAACTGCCATTTCATTTCTCGCATATGAAATATCTGACTACGGCGCTAGAGTTGCTGATGAGTGAAAGTAAAGAAGACAAAGAAACAAAATGTCTTCAATCAGCTCTTGCGGCTTTAAAATCAAATTTTTGTGCCAGCACCAATGTGGCATCAAAAGAATTAAAATCCGACCGTCACGCGTCCGATCATAGCCCGATTGAAACTGATTGGGAAGCGATTATTAAATCCGTGACCCCTTTAAGCCGGTAGCCAAAGAGCTTCCGGTTTTTTTATAAAAAATTTTATTACCACTTTTTTATCCGAAGCGCGTTTTCAGCCGCCGATTGCTGGGCCTCCTGTTTAGACGGCCCTTCGCCTTCTGCAATCAGTTCCTTTTTTAAATAAACTCCGACAATAAAATGTTTGTCGTGATCCGGCCCCCATTCTTTAACAACGTCATAAGTCGGAGTTACCCCGACCCTATCTTGCGCTTCTTCCTGAAATAAGCTCTTTGCGTCTCTATAAAGTTTTTTATCAAGTATTTCAGGAATTTTCGTAGTAAGAATTCGTAAAATAAATTCTTTTACGACATCGTAACCTCGATCCAAATAAATGGCGCCCGTAACCGCTTCAAACGCATTTGCTAAAATATATTGTCTAGCCCTTCCAACGTCCTTGGACTCGCCTCTTGAAAGCAATAAAAAATCGTTAAATCCTACCTCACTTGCGATCTTTCCTAAAATATTCGCGTTTACCAAAGAAGCGCGCAAGCTTGTAAGCTCCCCTTCCGGCTTTTCCGGAAATTTATCATACAAATATTCTGTTATTACGAGCTCAAGCACGGCGTCCCCCAAAAATTCCAATCTCTCATTGTGCCCTCCTTTTGTTGAAGGATTTTCGTTGATATAAGACCTGTGGGTTAAAGAAAGCCTAAGAAGATCTTTGTCTTTAAAAGAAATTTCTAACGCTTCTTCAAATTTTGTTAAATCAATCATAATTTAAGGACTTTCAAAGCCGATTCCAAAATCGGTTTAATGTCGTCGTACATTTTAAGCTCCCGCACTTCTTCTAAGCTAAACCAGGCCGCATCGTCTAAACCGCCTGACCTTTCCACTTTTAATTTTTCATCAATAGTTTCTGCCAAAAAATAATTTACATGCCTTCTTGTGGGGCCCGTTTCCGGGTCGGAAGCAATGTATTCATTTTCTCCGATTTTTTGAATAAGTTTTATATTTTTTATTCCGAATTCTTCTTTTATTTTTCGCGAAGTCCCCTCCTCAATTTCTTCGCCTTTTTCCAAATGCCCTTTAGAAAAAGTCCAAAAGCCGAAGACATCATGCACCAACGCAAATAATATTTTTTTTCCGTTCTTTCTTACTACAACACCCCCTCCCAACTCCTCTTTTGGAAGCTTTTCCAAATCCAGCGTATAATTTTTTTTGCCAGTTTCATCTTTTCCCGGCTCGCCTAGTTCCCTATAAATCGTGCCCAATACACCATTTACAAACCTTCCGGAAGATTCTCCGCCGAAAGATTTTGCCAGCTCAATGGCTTCATTTATAGCAACCTTCGGAGGAACTTCTTTTCTGTCACTGAAAATCAGTTCATAAAGCCCGACTCTTAGTACGTTTCTATCAACAGGCGCAATTTGAAGTAAGGGCCACTCCGGTGCAGCTTTTTGTATAATATCGTCTATTTCTTTTTCGTGCTTTAAAACGCCTTTTAATAATTTTTCAGCAAATTTGCCATCGTCAATTCCCGGACCAAATTCAGCGATATTGCGGGCAAGTATCGTTTCCAACTCTTTATTTTTTTTGCCATGAAAGTCCCATTCGAAAAGCGATTGCATGGCAATTGATCTTGAAAGGTGCCGGTTAGCCATATTAGTTGAGTAGTTGAGTAGTTGAGTAGTTTAAAAAAACTATTTAACTATTCAACCATTAAACTATTTAACTTCTTCTTTAGCTGCTAATTCTTTTTCTTTTTGCTTTCTCTCCTTTTTGGTAAGTTTTTTAAGAACATCTACCACTTCCCTTCCTTTATAAAATCCGCAGTTTGCGCAAACAGTGTGCGCCAAAGCTGCTGCACCGCATTTTGCGCAATGAATCGCAAGAGACGCCTCGATTGCGTGGTGTGAGCGCCTATTTTTTGTGTGTGAAGGCGTATGCCTCATTCTTACCGTCATAAGTTTAATTATAGCACTTTTATAAATTTTTTGCAAAAGGACCGACGGTGAGCCTGGGAAAGTCCGTATTTTTCTATAGCATTACTATGTTTTTTTGTGCCATATCCTTTATGCAAATCAAAACTGTATTGCGGAAATTTCTTGCTCAACCTGATCATTTTTTTATCACGGCAAACTTTGGCTATTACGGAAGCCGCCGCGATAACAGGCACATTTTCGTCTCCGCGAATAATAGTTTTTTGAAATAAATATTTGCGAGGAGCGTATAAACTGCCGTCTAACAAAATCACAGAACTCGAAACACCAGGCACATAACAACTTATTTTTTTTAAAACACGGCTCACTGCCAGTCTTGCAGCAGCAGTAATACCGATTTGATCAATGATATGATGCCCAACAGATGATGTGGCAAAATATAAAGTATTTCCCTTGTTTGCATAATTTTTAAAAGTTTTCAGCCATTCGTTACGTTGTTTATGAGATAATTTTTTGGAATCTCTTAATCCACGTTTGGAAATTGGAAATTGGAAATTAAAATTTTCTGTCGCCGCAATAGCGGCGACAGTGACAGGCCCAGCCAAAGGGCCCCTGCCAACCTCATCTATTCCCACAATAATTTTTTTTGCCACAATAATATGATACATTAAAATTAATTTATGTCTTTTATTCACCTGCATACCCACTCGCACTATTCCCTTTTAGATGGCTTGTCAAAAATTGACGGCTTGGTTAAGGCCGCCAAAAAACATGAGATGCCGGCTATTGCAATTACAGATCACGGCGCGATGTATGGAGTAATAGAATTTTACTCAAAATGCAAAAAAAACGGGATAAAACCGATTATAGGCGTTGAAGCATATATCGCAAACCGTTCAAGATTTCAAAAAGAACCTCAAATAGACAACAAACGTTATCACTTGACGCTTCTTGCTAAAAATCACGCAGGTTATCAAAACCTTATTAAACTGACGACCGCCGCGCATTTGGAGGGATATTATTATAAACCCAGAATAGACAAGGAGCTCCTGCGGAAACATTCGGAAGGGTTAATTGCGCTTTCTGGTTGCCCAGCCGGAGAACTCGGTCGCGCAATTTACGCCAAAGATTTAGAAAAATCTGAAGAGATTGCAAAGGAATATCAATCAATTTTCGGTTCGGAAAATTATTACCTTGAAATTATGCATCATCCGGATGTCGAAAATTATGAAAATTGGAAAAAATCTCTCATCGGTTTATCTAAAAAACTCGGCATTCCGCTTGTTGCAACACAGGACTCTCATTATTTAAATGATGACGACGCGCTCGCGCATAAAACATTGATTGCGATATCAACAAATACAGATATCGCGGACACCGCGATTTTTTCCGGAAACGGCAAATACCACTTCATTTCAACAGAAGAAGCTCTCGAAAATTTTAAGGATATTCCGGAAGCGGTCGCAAATACAGAGCATATTGCGGACATGTGCGATGTCAATTTAACGCTGGGCAAATTTATTTTTCCTGATTTTACGCTTGAGAATGGAAAAACTGCCGACCAAATGTTGGACGAGCTTACTTTAAAAGGAAGAAAAG
Source organism: uncultured Candidatus Saccharibacteria bacterium (assembly GCA_964464405.1). Classification (GTDB taxonomy): domain Bacteria; phylum Patescibacteriota; class Minisyncoccia; order UBA11713; family 2-01-FULL-45-33; genus CAYXFX01. The sequence goes on along the minus strand of CAYXFX010000011.1, from coordinate 16,654 downwards.
AACACGGAATGGATAATAATCACGAAGCTGAAACAAGAAGGCGGTTCGAGCTCGATATTATCCGCGATAAAAACTATTCCCAATATTTTCTTGTTGTAGCAGATCTCATCCGTTTCGCTAGAGAATCTAATATTTATAATACTGTGCGCGGTTCGGCTGCGGGATCTCTGGTCGCTTTTCTTTCGGGCATCACAAATATTAATCCCCTCGAATTTCAGCTTCCGTTTGAGCGTTTTCTAAATCCGTTCCGTCCGTCCGCTCCGGATATAGACATGGACTTCGCTGATAACAGACGCCAAGAAGTAATCGATTATGCAAAAAAGAAATATGGCGAAGATAAAGTCGCCCAAATCGGGACATTCGGAACAATGATGGCGCGTGGCGCCGTAAGAGACGTGGCGCGGGCAACAGGAAAATCGTATGAAACTGGCGACAGAATTGCTCGGCTCATCCCAATGGGCTCGCAAGGATTCCCTATGACGATAGGACACGCTATGGAACTTGAACCTGAACTTAAAAAACTTTATACAGAAAACCAGGAAGCTAAAGAGATTTTAGATACGGCAACAAAACTTGAAGGAACAGTGCGCCATGTTTCAGTCCACGCTGCAGGAGTCGTTATCGCCCCCCGCCCTCTTTCCGAATACGTGCCGATACAGCTGGACCCTAAAGGAATAGATAATATTATTACACAGTACGATATGTATAACGTCGGCGAAGACGGAGTAGGTCTTACAAAAATGGACTTTTTGGGAATACGAAATCTCGCAATTTTAGAAAACGCAGTGCAACTTGTTAAAACACATTTAAACATAACAATCGATATCGAACACATACCATTTGATGATAAAAAAGTTTTTGAAATGCTAGCAAAAGGCGAAACAGAAGGCCTCTTTCAATTAAACGGCACAGGGATGACAAAGCATTTGATGGAACTAAAACCGAATACAATTCACGACATTAACGCAATGATTGCCCTATACCGTCCCGGGCCGATGAACAATATTCCGGAATATATTGCAAGAAAACATGGAAAAAGCCCAATAACGTATTTCCACCCAAAAGTTGCAGATTTTCTAGACAAATCATATGGAATTTTAGTCTACCAGGACGACTTACTGTTTACAGCAATTGAACTTGCCGGGTACAACTGGGAATCGGTAGACAAATTTAGAAAAGCTGTAGGAAAAAAAATCCCAGCGGAAATGGCGCGCCAGCACGAAATTTTCGTAGCGGGATGCCAAGAAACAAGCAAAATGACAAAAAGCGAAGCGGAAGCAATTTGGAATCTATTTGAGCCATTTCAAGGTTACGGATTTAACAAAGCGCACGCGGCATGCTACGGAAGAGTCGCATACCAAACAGCTTACATGAAAGCAAACTTTCCCGCGGAATATATGTGTGCAGTACTTACCGCCGAATCGGGAGACACAGAACGTATTTCCGAAATCATTTCCGAATGTAAACGAATGGGTATTCCGGTTTTATCTCCGGACATAAATAGTTCGTTTAAAGATTTTACAATTATTAAAACTCTTCCCGAAATACCGGATGTGCCAAAAGATGAGATCCGATTCGGACTGCTTTCCATAAAAAATGTTGGCGCGGGAATCGTTGAAGCTGTTATTAAAGAACGGGAATTAAATGGAAAATATAAAACTCTGGCAGATTTTTTAGAAAGAGTTGACTCAAAAGATTTAAACAAAAAATCGATTGAATCTTTTGCGAAAGCGGGAGCATTGGACTCGATTTCGGAAAGAAATATAATTCTCAAAAACATAGAAAGAATTTTAGAATACGTCCGCATATCTTCTTCAACCAAAAAACAACAGCAATCTTCACTTTTTAGCGTAATGCGGGACGATTCATCTATTCCCCCGCTAAGATTACAAAACGCGCCCCCAGCGGAGCTAGAAAAAAAACTTTCTTGGGAGAAAGAGCTTCTTGGACTTTACGTTTCGGGGCATCCCCTTGAGAAAGCGATGGAAAATTTAGATAAAAAAGATTCTATGGCTATTCGCACACTAAAAGAAAAAAAACCGCGAGCAAACTTCACAACTCCAGTAATGATTGCGCAAATGCGCAGAATTATTACCAAAAAAGGAGAACCAATGATGTTTTTAAAACTTGAGGATTTAGCAGATGAAATAGAAGCGGTTATTTTTCCGAGAACGCTAAAAGAATACGGTCATTTTATAATTGAAAACGCGTGCGTTTTGGTCCGCGGAAAATATTCCGAACGCAACGGCTCCCCTTCAATAATTGCTGAAGAAATTAAACAAATTTAAAAGCAGAGATTTTATCTCTGCTTAAACTACTGTTATTTTATCCCCGCATTTGATTTGATCAATGGGAGACCCGTTTAAAAAGAAAACTGGAACTTTGGTCATGGTTCCAAAATCTTTTAAACTAAATTCTGGTTTTTTTAATCCTTCAGCAGTAGCATTTTCTTCTGTTGTTCTTACAAGCGTTTCGCCAATTTTAAAAGTAGCTCCTACGCGAAACCGATTCAAATCCCCAAAATTCATTACCGTAACAAACGAATTTTCATCTCTTTTGGGTCTTAAATAAATTGAAATAACCGACCCTATTTTTGTTGCTTCGGATCTTTTTGCCATTCTGTTCTCCTCTTTCTTTTGAATTTGTCCCATAAAATGTTAACATAAAACTATGTCAGAAATCCAGAAGCACCGTGATCACAGAGAGCTCGGCCAAGAAATGGATTTGTTTTCTTTCCATGAAATTGCGCCAGGCGCACCTTTTTGGCATCCGAAAGGGATGATAATTTTTCGCGCACTTGAAAAAAAAGCGCGCGAACTAAATGACATCCACGGATATGACGAAATTTCAACTCCTATAATGGTAAAAAAGGAAGTGTTCGAAAAATCCGGGCATTGGGATCACTACCGAGATAATATGTTTTGGTTTAAAAATCCGATGGACGAAAATGAAACACTGGTTATTAAACCCATGAACTGCCCGGAATCAACGTATATTTACAGTTCTAAAATAAGAAGCTATAAAGACTTGCCTTTGCGGTTCGCTGAAATCGGAAGATTGCACCGAAACGAACTTTCCGGAACTTTGGGAGGAATGTTCCGAGTGCGACAAATAACAATGGATGATGCGCATATTTTTGTGCGGCCCGACCAAGCCGAAGCAGAAATAGGCAAAACTTTAAATATTATTAATTCTTTTTATAAAGATCTCGGCTTTCAAGCAACATACTTCTTGGCAACCCGCCCAGAAAAAGCTTTGGGAGATAAAAAAATGTGGGAAACCGCAGAAAAAGCTTTGGAAGATGCTTTGGAAAAAAGCGGAATTAAATTTGAAATTGCAAAAGGCGAAGGCGCATTTTACGGGCCAAAAATTGAAGTACATGTTAAAGACTCTCAAGAAAGAGACTGGCAGTTAGGAACGGTACAGCTAGATCTTATGATGCTGCCTGAAAAATTTGAACTTTTTTACATCGATGAAAATGGAGAAAAAAGAAAACCGATGGTTATTCATCGGGCAATTTTCGGGTCATTTGAAAGATTTATCGGAATATTGCTCGAACATTTCGACGGAGCGCTTCCTTTTTGGCTATCTCCCATTCAAGTTTCAATTCTTACAATTAACGAAAAAATTTTGGAATATGCAAAAAAAATAGCCGCGAAACTTCAAGAAAAAAATATTCGGGCAGAATTAGACTTAAGAAATGAATCAATCGGTAAAAAAATAAGAGAAGCGGAGCTTCAAAAAATTCCATACATTTTGGTAATAGGCGAAAAAGAAATGAACGAAAACAAAATATCGGTACGCGAAAGAGGAAAAGGAGATTTGGGAAGCATGTCGCAAGAAGAGTTCCTTAAAAAACTGGGGGTGTAACTTGAGAATAATTGTCGTACGTACAAAAACGAGATCCATTCTATCTGAAGAAATTGATCTTAAAAGCAGAAAACGAATTACGTTAAGAGATGTTTTAATACTGCTTTTTGGCAAAGATTTCAAATTAAATTCGGACGAAAAATGCTGGTTTAAAAAAGCATATGAAAAAGAATTCAACAAAACTGAAAGAAGTTTATTTTCGGAGCTTGAGCTCCCATATCACGACAATTTAATCATAGCTATTTCTCCCTACTACCCTCCCGCCGATATATATCAGCAAATAATCTCTTACAAACCGCCGACTCCCAATATTGACCCAGTAAATACGCAAAAAAAGGAAAGGCGGCGAATTACTCCGCACCTCGTAAAGCAGAGGCAAATGCTTTTGCGAGGTTTAAAAAAAAGAAAAAATCTGGAACGCATAGAATCGGGAAAAGAAAAAAACCAAAAAGACTCCGAAGATAAAAAAACCCTGGACGACTAATCGTCTGGGGATTGTTTTTTTGTGGCTTTATCTATGGCTTTTAAAATTGCTTGACCAAAAGCAACGAAACTTCCCGGAGGAGCTTCTATAAATTTGTAGTCCGCAACTTCAGTTTTTGCAAATTCGTAGATAAAAAGGCCAATTTGACAAAAAATCAAGCACACATTTAGCCATTTTGTTGTATTAACCAAAACTGCCGTTTCGTCAAAATTTGTCGTGATAATATCGTTGATATCGAGGTTATCGCCCAAATATAGACACTTTTCATTTTTTAAATTGCCTTTTCTATCTTCGAAAATTACCGTTGGACAGTTTTCCCAATTTTCTCCAAAAAGCTGTTTCGCTCTGGACATCACTATAAATTTTATAATAGTATCGTAACTCTCGACTAATTTTTCTAAATTTATTTCGTTTGTGTGCGTTTCAGGCGCTACGCTTTCCATTGTTTTCCTCCTCATTTTTTTGACTAAACCTAAAAAAATGCTAGCATTTGTTTATGAAAAAGTCAATCTATGTGATTGTAGGGCCGAATGCTTCCGGAAAATCGGAGTTGGGAGTTAAGATCGCCAGCAAAGTAAATGGAGAAATTATTTCCGCAGATTCTCGGCAAATTTATCGCGGCTTAAATATCGGATCAGGAAAAGTTGAGGGGAAATGGAAAAGTTATTCTCGGCTTCGAATTTTAAAAAAAAGTAGCCGAGAAGACATGAGGGGTTCCTTTCTTTTTCCGCGGCTACATAATATAACTTTAAATAAAAGCTGCGGAAAAGTTTTCGTTTACAAAAATGTCCCGCACTATTGCATTGATATCGCAGATCCTAAGAAAGTTTTCAGCGCTTATGACTTTCAAAAATGCGCCCAAAGCGCGATTTTAGATATTTTATCGCGTGGAAAAACACCGATAATTGTAGGGGGTACCGGTTTTTATATTGATGCCGCACTCGGACGAATAAATCTTTCTGGCGTTCCGCCTAACCAGAAGCTTCGAAAAAAACTAAAAAACTATTCAACTATTAAACTATTTAACCACTTAACCAAGCTAGATCCAGAACGTGCGAAAACAATTGACGCCAAAAATCCTGTGCGGCTTATACGAGCAATTGAGATTGCGAAAGCAGAATTTGAAAATTCCTCGCTCAAGCTTCTCAGTTCGCTAGCGCTTAACCCTCCCTCAGAAGCTTCGGGGGGCTCCGACACGCATACGCGAACCGAGAAGCTCTCGCCGATTCGAAAATTTTCAAATAAACGAATAGTCTGGCTTGGTATTAAACGAAATCCGGAAGAACTGAAAAAACGAATTCGCGACCGACTTCTGAGAAGACTACCGCGAATAACATCCGAAACAAAAAGACTTCGAAAAAACGGCCTGAGCTGGAAACGCATGTACGATCTAGGGCTTGAATACCGATATGCTTCGCTTTATCTACGAAAAAAATTAACCCGAATAGAAATGTTGGAAACATTGGAATCCGAAATCAATAAATATGCAAAGCGCCAAATGACATACTTTAAACGAAATAAAAAAATCCGCTGGATAGCTCCTAAACGGATTTAAATTGCTTACCAATTACCAGCTCATTTTATTAGTTTTGCAAGTAATTCCTTTATGATTGCTGGATTCGCAGCGCCTTTTGTTTCTTTCATTACTTGCCCGACTAAAAATTGAAGTGATTGCTGTTTTCCTTTTTTAAAATCGGCAACCGCGTTGGTATTTGCTTCAATTATTTTTTTTACTATTTCTTCTAAAGCCGCTCCGTCCCCCATTTGCTTTAGTCCTTTCTCCTCAATAATATTTGAAGGATCTCCCCCTTTTTCAACCATCTCTCTTAATACATCTTTTGCAACACGGGATGTTATTTCTTTATTTAAAATCATTTTAATTAGTTCTGCAAAATTTTCAGGGTCAATTAGCAAATCTGATGCGGAAGGTATTTCTTTGTCTTTCATTAAGCCTGCCAAATCAACGGTTATATAATTTACAGCAAGTGTTGAGGCCTCAAAAAATTTATTTTCGTCTTTTCCATCATTTAACCACTGTTTTAGTTCTGATACGGCACCCTCCCAAAAAGCAGAGAGTGTCCGATCGCGTATTAAAATTTCAACCGTATTTTTTTCTAGCTTATATTCTTCCAATAATCTTTTTCTTTTTTGTTCGGGTAATTCTGGAACCGACAAAGTTTCAAAATATTCGTCGGAAAACTCCATTGGAGGCAAATCCGGCTCCGGAAAATAACGATAATCGTGTGCGGATTCCTTAGAACGCTGTGAAAAAGTTATTTCTTTATTTTCGTCCCACCCTCTTGTCTCTTGCACAACTTTTCCTCCGCTTTCTAAAAGATCAACTTGCCTTTTAAATTCATATTCGATCGCTCTTTCAACAGCACGAAAAGAGTTGAGATTTTTTACTTCGACTTTAGTTCCTAAAGGAAGTTTCGGCTCAATATTTTGCTGATCCGAAACGGATATATTTGCTTCACACCTCATTTCACCTTTTTCCATGTTCGCTTCAGAGGCACCCAAATACTGAAAAACGAGCTGTAATTCTTCAGCGAACTCCCTCGCCTCTTTTGCGTTATGTAAATCCGGTTCAGTAACCAATTCCATCAAAGGAATGCCTGCTCTGTTAAAATCTACTAACGTCGCAGACTCGCGCTGATTTGACGCAGAATTACGCTGATCGGTTCTGCGTGTTTCTGCGTTAAGTCCGGTTTTTTCTGCGAGATTGGTGAAATGCACCAATCTAGCGGTATCTTCTTCCAAATGCACCCTGGTGATTCGAATATCTTTAAGCGTCCCGCCCAAAACAAGCGGGAATTTATATTGCGAAATTTGATAACCTTTCGGAATATCGGGATAAAAATAATTTTTGCGGTCAAAACGTGAGTTTTTTTGAAGCTCTCCTCCAAGCGCGCGCCCTACGCGCTGAAGAAGCCTCACTGCTTCTTCGTTTATTACGGGCAAAGTCCCTGGGTGCCCCATGCAAACCGGACAAATATTAATATTTGGATGTTTTTCATCCGGATCATTTTTGCACGGGCAAAACATTTTCGATTTTGTGCGAAGCTCAGCGTGAACTTCAAGACCGATTGTTAGTTTGTATTCTGTCATAATTTTAAGCAAAAATTTGCTTTTCTTGCCTTAATTTTAGCCTAGTGATAAACTATTTTCAATGCTTTCATACACTGATTTAACAAAAGGAACAATTTTTGAAATGGACGAAGAACCCTATCTTGTTTTGGAGTATACTTTTTTAAGAATGCAGCAAAGAAAGCCGACTGTTCAAACTAAATTAAAAAATTTAATAACAGGTAAAATTGTTGCAAAATCTTTCCAAGGGAGCGACGCTTTTCCTGAAGCTGAAATAGAAAAAGAGCCGATTTCATTTCTTTACGCAAACCGCGGAGAATTTTGGTTTTGTGAAAAAGGAAACCCCAAAAACAGATTTTCATTAAAAGAAGAAAATATGGGAGATCAATCGCGCTTTTTAAAACCGAACACCGAAGTTACCGCGTATAAATTTAAAGAGAAAATAATTAACGTGGAACTTCCCGTAAAAATTGATTATAAAGTTGTAGAAGCTCCCCCATCATATAAAGGAGACACCGCAACCGGCGGATCGAAAACCGTAAAACTTGAAAACGGGCTTATGATGAACGTTCCTATGTTCATAAATGAAGGCGACATAATTCGCGTAAACACCGAAACAGGAGATTACGTCGAACGAGCGGAAAAAAAATAAAAGCCCCGTTGTTTCAGGACTTTTTGCGATAAGAAATTCTATCCAAATTTTCGCGAAGCCGTTCTGTTAATTCTATCTGCATACGTTCAAACAAATTGTGGTTAGCGTTCAATGGTTGATTATCTCTAGCCATTTTTTCAGCAATGGTCTGCCATTCTGCAAAGAAAACATCAATCTCCATTTCCATTTCCTGCAAAAATGTTTCTAACATGACAAAACACCTCCGTATTTATTCTAAAAACAGCTTAGCAAAGGAGATGTTTTTGTCTATAGCTCGATTCTTTCGCCTGGACGAATTGTTCCATTTTTTGAATTTGAAGAAGCAGGAGATGAGTTTTTCTCTTGAACCTCTTCCGTCTCATTTCTTTTTTCCGAAGGAGCCGGTGGAGTTTGATTATTTGCGGACTGCATTGATTTTTTTAGAGCATCGCGGAGCGCCTGCAGATTGTCGGGCTTTTTAAAAGGCTGCCCAACTGCCTGCCCGCCAATTGGCGGGCGCGAAGGCCCAAACCTCGGCTTGCTATATCTTGCATCCCGATTGGTTGGCCTTCTTTCAAGTTCTCTTAGAGAAACGGGTCTTTGCTCAGAATTTCTTTGCGGTTCCCGAACAGCCGGCTCTCCTTCCCTTGGACTTAACTGAGGAGGAATTCTCGGTGGCCTATGGTCCGCCACTGCAGGGCGCCTCTCCGCTATGCGCGCCTTGTATTCACCCGCCATGCCAATATGCTCTTTGCAAAAGACTGGACGCGCGGGGTCCGGAGGAAAAGGAACCTGCGTTCGCTTCCCGCAAATTGCGCAAATTGCGTCATAGAGCTGCGTCTGCGGACGCGAAAAATTACCCGAGCTCAAGCTGTTTTCATTTTGACGAAGCGGTTCTCCGCTAAAAATCTTTTTCTCGCCATTTTCTGCAGCAATACTTTCGGACCATGCGTGAATTTGTTCATTTACTTTTTCGCGCGATGTTCCAAACTGTTTTCTAGAAAGTTCAATTATTTCCGCTTTAAAAGATTCGTGCGAAATCGCAATCGGGGGAAGCGTGGTTGCTGAAAAAGGACGGGAAGTCGCGCCATCAATCATCAATTTTACATAAACCTGCGCAAATCCCAAATTCACAATATCGTTTGCGACAAATTCCGGTGAAAATTCCTTTTCTAAAAATTCAGCGTCTTCGGCTCCGACTCTAAACGTAACCATTGTGCCAACGTTGCCGATCACCGCATCTCTGACTTCTTCCGCAAGTTGAGCCATAAATTGATGAGCGAGTGTCAAAGATAACCGGTACTTCCGAGCTTCAGACAAAATATCCGCAAAGGATTCAGTAGCAAAGTTTTGAAACTCATCCACGTAAATGAAAAAATCTTTGCGATCCGCCTCGCTCGGAATATCCACGCGAGACATCGCTGCTAAATAAAGCTTGGTGACAATCATTCCTCCCAAAAGGCGCGCTGTATCTTCGCCCACCCTACCTTTAGCAAGATTAATTATTATTATTTTTTTATCGTCCATGGCACGCCTGAAATCAAATGTCGATTTTGGCTGACCTACAATATTTCTTATCAAAGCGTTTGAAGTAAATTGGCCAACCTTGTTTTGAATTGCTGGAGTAGCCTCCGCAGCGAAACGCTCGGTATATTTTGCAAATTCTTGCGTCCAAAATGCTTTAACAACCGGATCAGTTATATTTTCAACAACTTTTTTTCGATATTCTTTTACTGCAAGCATTGGATTAATGGAAAGTAAAGTCGACTCGGGATATTCCAAAAGTGCTAAAACTGTGTTTCCTAAAATATATTCCATACGAGCAGACCATACATCTGGCCCAAATATTTTTTTAAAAACGCCCATAAGCCCGGACGCCACAAAATGCCTTCGTTCCGGATCGACACTTTCCATAATATTAAATCCGATCGGAAATTGGGTATCAGCCGGATCGAAATAAATCACATCGTTTTTTCTTTCTGGCGGAACAAAATCCAAAAGTTTAAAGGCAGTTTCTCCGTGCGGATCGATAAACGCCATTCCCTCGCCCGATTGGATATCTTGCATCGCCATGTTTTCCAAAAGCGTGGTTTTGCCCATTCCAGTTTTTCCAACGATGTAGAAATGTTTTCTGCGATCTATGTTTTTTATTCCAAAACGACTCTTTGTGTTTCTAAAGTTGGCTTCTCCAAAATATGTGATTTTTTGGTCGTCATTCATGTGTCTTTTTATTATACACTATTTATCTTACTTTAACGTAAAAATAGGCGTTTGTCAACAACTATACTGGCAAATTCGGGGGAGGTGCTCCGCGTTTCGCCTCGATTCTTTCCATGCTTGGGGCTCCCGCCACCATTCCCGGAAAATGGTAAATTGTAGCAAGCTCGGTGCTCGAAAGTACAATCGTATCGCTTTTATATGGTGGATGAAAAAAAGATCGCAATTGATAAGCGTTAAAAAGCCAGTTCTTTCTCATATTTACTCTCGTGTTTACAAAAAAATAGTCCGCGCTTGTGGTTCTCTCCCCGTTCGGCTTAAAACCGTTTAAAGTTTGTGAAGAAAATTGTCTAAAAATTCCGAACATGGAAGGAATTGAGAGAGTGTTATAATCTTCTTTTTTTGCAATATACATCCACCTAATTCCAGTTTCCAATCCGAACTTAGTAATATTATTTTCAATGGCTTTAATTGTGTTGATCTCGCCGGGAGACATGTTTAACATTCTGAATTGGTTTTCTTGCTTTTTGGAAGATGCTGCGGTAGGCAGGCCGAGCAAAGTTGCCACAGTATCAAAAAAAACTCCGATCATCCGAATCACAAAAGGAGGTGTTGGGGGCTTTACTTCTTTTCCAGCAAGCTTCGCCACCAAAGCTTCCCCTTCTTTTTTCCATTTGTCTCCCATTGGCTGGATAACTATTTGTAGCCAAAGGCGCTCGCTATTTCTAAGCGTACCGAAATATTCAATTAACGAAGATAATGGATCAATTTTTCTTTCTTCTTCTTTCGCGCTTATGTCTTCAATTGGAAAATCTTCATAAGTTCTGATTGGATAAGCATCTGGTTTGGTTAGAATAAATTCCGTTCCCCACATATTCCAGCCTTCGACAGGAAGGCTCGGGACATCTCTTGTATAATCTTCAACTTCTTTTATTTCGCTTGCCGGATATTGCGCGTAAACCTGGGACTCTATCATTCTTTTAAAAAATTTCTGGCACCATATATAAAAGTGGACGCCTGTTCTGTCACCGACAATTTCCAAAGAAAACCAGGGAGTCAGCCAGCCATCCCAATATTTTTCGAGCAAGTTTCCGCCCTTACCAGATCCGTGAATGCCGGCAAGAAAATTTTCCATAGCTTTCGGGCTTTTTGCGACTTCTTTCGGAATTTTTATTTCAAGGAGCATCCATTTAAGATTTGAAATAAAATTTGCCCGCACATACGCAACCCATGTTTCCCAAAATACAAAATAAAGAACGATTGGCGCCCATAAAAACCAAGTGGCGCCGAAAAATTCCAGCGTCTGATCTATAATTTGATTAACGAAGAGTGGTATAGCTGCCATTAGGCAATTTTTTGAAGTATTTTTTATTCTCCAAATTAATTAATACCGTGTTTGGTTTAACAAATCTACGCTCCAAAACATGTGAAATTATTTTTTCTTTAGATAACGGACCATGTTCGCGAAGCAAATCCGAAATTACGTCCCGCACAATACCCGGCTGGTACCCCCATTCATTTAATGCGTAAAGGCCTCTTCCGACCAAAACAAAACGCGGATCTTTAATTAGCTCGTTGTGTACCGTCTGAACGTGTACAGATTTTCCTATCAATTTTCCAATTTCAGTAGCAACTCCGGAAAAATGGAGCGGAGAACCCCTCTTTCCAAGCACCATATATGAAAGATCTCGCACGCCTCTCGGTTTGATAGATGAAAACTCATTTAAACCCCATTCGTCAAAATAATTTTTTGAAATTAGTTTGGACAGCGAAATCCAGTTTACTAAAACATGTTTTCCTTCTTCGTTGCCAACTACATTTTTTGTGGAAGCGCTAAGAATATCATATAACTGCCCCTCCGATATAGGGCGGCCTACTTTGCGCAATTCTTCGCTTGCATGCTCCAAAGTTTTCCGCGCATTCTGCTCCGCCTCTTTCCCCATCGCCCAGCGATCTTTTAATTCATCCGTTTCGTGAAAACGCAGAATCGGATCTGAAAGAGTAAGCAAAAAATAAACATGGTTTTCATGTTTAGGGTGCGGCGCCAAATTTTTTAAAACTGTAGATTCATGCATTACTCTGCCATTTTCTACAAAATAATTCTCTAAGGATTCAAATACGGCAGCCATCTCTTTCATTGCCACAGATTTGCGTATTCTTGTTATGCCATCTGCTTCTACTTGGCGCACTCTTTCGCGAGTTATTCCATATTTTTTACCAATTGCCTCCAAAGTCATGCGATTCACATTTTTTCCAAGGCCGAAACGCATTTCGAGCATGTCTTTAGTCCTTTTTGGCAAAATTCCAAAAAGTTTAGTTGTAACTTCCTCCGGATGAATTGGCAAAACATTATTCATGACTTTTTCATGCTAGCAAGCTTATAAAATTCCGTCAACTCCATAGTAACAATGTTTAATAAAACATGTCAACCCCTCCTTAAGTTCCGAAGATCCCCTCTTTGAAACGTTCTTCGGAACCCAAAAAGATACCCTTTTTATGAAAAGAAAAACTTTCGAGTATGCCAAGTCCGATGAAAATACTCGCCAAGCTTGAGCCTCCGTAGCTTAAAAACGGCATTCCCAAACCTGTTATCGGCAAAAGCCCTATATTCATGCCCACATGGATTGACGCCTGAAAAAAAAGAAAAATGGCAAATCCTGCCGCAAATAATTTTTCAAAATTAGATTCCCCATATATTCCGCTTCTTAGAATTCGCCAAAGAACTATGCCAAAAAACAAAAAGACGGCCAAAACACCAACGAACCCCCATTCTTCTGCATAAGCTGCAAATATAAAATCAGTTTCATGTTCCGGCAAAAAAGCAAGGCGCGATTGCGTTCCGAAACCGATTCCTTTTCCCAAAATCTGGCCTGACCCCGCCGCAATCATTGACTGAAACGCGTGATACCCTGACCCCTTCAAGTCCGCTTCAGGGCTTACAAAAGATATGATTCGTGATTTCTGATAAGGATACAAAAAGAAAGTCCAAGCTATTATAAAAAATAGAAGAGCAAAAATTCCAAGCATAAACAGATGCCTTACTTTAATTCCTCCCACAAGCGACATGCCTAGCCAAATGGCTCCCAAAACAATCGCCGAGCCCAAGTCCGGCTGCATAATTACAAGAAGCATAGGCAAGGCCACATAAAGCCCCGAGATTAGAAGAGTGTGAAAGCGTGCAATTTCTATGTGCCTTCTTGAAAAATATTTTGCAAGAACCAGAATTAATATTAATTTTAAAATTTCAACAGGCTCGATTCGCAAAGAAAAAACAGTAAGCCAGCTAGCAGCGCCCCTTACAGCGGAGCCACGCGCCAATAAAAAAACCAAAAGCACCACCACAAATAAATATGGTAAAAGCAAAAAAATACTGTTTGTTTTTAAAAAATGCCAGTTGATCCATGCGGTCGTAAAAAATAATGCAATGCTTATTAATAGCCAATAAATTTGCCGATAAAAAAAATAATCAGTTGCGTTTAGCAAATCGGTCAGATAAGCATTTGGCCCAAACGATTTCATGGTGCTAAGACCCAAAAAAACCAAAAGCAAGGCGCTTATTACCAAAACCCAATCAATTGAGCGAATAAATTTAGCTATCATTTAGGAACCCTTCTTAATAAAATTTCAACCTTATCTACGCCCAAGATACTATTCGGCCAAGTAAACGTAAGAGTTTTTTCCTCATTAATATTTAAATTGTCCAAAATCGTTTTAGAAACCCCCAAAACCTCGTCGCTTGAACTTCTTAAGATGGCCACCGCTTCGATATTTTGGTAATCTTCCGTACCAGCATTTTTTACTTCCGCCTCCACTCGAGGAGAGGTGCTTTCGTCTTCGATAAATTTAGAAATTTTTTGTACATTTATTTTTAATGGTTCTGGATTCTTTTTTACCCATTTTACCGATCTTGTTTCCAAAATCGCTTTTGCCGGTACACGGTTTAGCGTAGCGATATTTGGTTCAAAAATAATAAATCTTTCTCCAGGCAAAATAAAAGTGGAATTTTCGCGTATTGCAATTAAAATATTCGATTTATCATAAAGCTTAACGGCGTAAGTAAATTCTTTTGTCTCTAAAAATTGATTTTGATTTTCCAAAAAAGCTGCCGCGTCATAAATTCCGTCTCTTACCGGAAAAGCGCGGGACCACAAAATCGTTAGGTCTTTGATATTTTTTGAACAAGGTATGCATGAACCTCCGCAATCGGCTTCTTCTTCGTCCTGATTTTTTCTATTATCAAAACATGTCGGCTCCGGAATAAAATAGTAAATAAAACCGATAACAATTAATACAATAATTGCTCCAAATATAGCCAAAATAGAAAGTTGTTTTTTTGCGGACCAAGATATTGGCATGAATTCAGTATACCCTTCCCAACCCTCCCCTTGTAAAGAGTGCGCCGTTCGTTAGCTTTGATAGAAGTTCGACTTCTATCAATTGGCAAAATTTGTTATATTAGTCGTGTTATAATTAAGGAATGCACCTTAAAGCTTTGCGGTTCGTAATAATGTCGGGGTTATTTTTCTTTTCTTTATTTTATTTTTCGACAAATGCAAAATTTGTCTCACCATTTGCCGCAGGACTTTTTTACGAAGAAAAAATTTCACCTGAAAACTTACGCGAAAAATATAAAAACGGGGAAATCAAAATATTAATAGTCCCCGGGCACGACAACAAGAGCTACGGCGCACAATATCGCGGAGTAACTGAATCGTCTCTTAATACGGAGTTGGGAATTTATCTTTATGATTATTTCAGAAATGATAAAAAATTTACTATCTTTATTACAAATAAAAATACTGGAGAAATAAATGATTGGCTTTTAAGTTATGTAAGCGAACAAAATTCGGCAATTGAAAATTTTAAAACTTCTCTAAAAAATATTTTTGCCTCAGCAATCCGAGAAGGCAAAGTAAAAAAAGAAACAAAAGTTTTTCATAATCCTGCGGCGGATAATACCTCAAAAATACTCTACGGCATTAACAAATGGGCAAATGAAAATAAAATTGATTTGGTGCTCCATATACATTTTAACGACTATCCCGGACGAAAATATGATATGCCGGGCAAATATCAAGGTTTTTCTATTTACGTGCCGGAATCGCAGCTCCCAAATCATAGAGCAAGTAAAGAAATTGCGGAATCCGTGCGCAACTATTTGCTGGCAATTGAGCCCGCAAGCAATTATCCCAAAGAAAAAGAAATGGTGATACCGGATCAAGAACTGATCGCAATTGGATCAAATGGATCAAGGGAAGGCGCATCTATTTTAATAGAATATAGCTACATTTATGAGCCGCGAATTTATAATAAAGACACTCGCTCACAAACACTTCGCCAGATGGCAATTCAAACGTTTTGGGGAGTAAAAAATTATTTTGAAAAACCCCTTTAACATTTCCCCTTCCTAAGGGGCAACCCGAGAAATATTGTTCCCCTTCCCCCTTACAAAAGGGGAAGGGGCTGGGGTTAGGGGTAAAAAAACAAGCCCCTCAATGGGAGCTATAAATAAAAAAATTGGTCGGCCAACGGAGCGGAAAGTTGTCCTTTGTTGCAGCCGGACGGTAAAGGAGGAACCATCCATGAGCCGCGGCGCTTTCACGCTCCGAAGGCCTAAGCGGAAGAGCTGGGCGTTGCCCAAACTCAACCGCGCAAGGCAGTTTGCGATTCCGACTTACACAAATTGTGCGGATCGCAACTGCCAAATCAAAGATCTGACAATTATAAACTCATTATAGCATATAATTAAATTCTTTCAACCGGCGACTACCTACTTTCCCCGCAAAGCGAGTATCACCCGCCTGCCAGTCGCTGTCGCTCCAGGCGACTGCGGGCAGGTCGGCACTACCATGTTTTACGACCGTGTCCGCCCCCACACCAATGATTAATCACTCTTTACCGGCGACTACCTACTTTCCCCGCAAAGCGAGTATCATCGGCACTACTATGTTCTACGACCGTGTTCGGAATGAGAACGGGTAGTTCCATAGCGTTAAGTCACCGAAAAAGAATGATCAATTATGTTTTCAATTGGTGTGGGGGTGAAGAATGTTCCCGATTTGTTCAAAATTTAAAATATAATTTTTAAATTTTGATTACAAATCGTAATCCGCCTATGGCGGAAGAACGGGTAGTTCCATGGCGTCGAGCCACCAAATGAAAAGATTTAATTTTTTTTCGTAAGTACATTTTTTATTTATAGTTACATCGCGCTACGCGCGAATTCGATCATTAGTACTCCTCTGCTAAAATCCTTACGGATCTTACACATAGAGCCTATCAACGTGGTAGTCTTCCACGGATCTCAAAGATTCCTAATCTTGGGGCGTGCTTCGCGCTTAGATGCTTTCAGCGCTTATCACTTA
>CAYXFX010000010.1:0-34964 GCA_964464405.1 uncultured Candidatus Saccharibacteria bacterium | reverse complement strand
ACCTGTAAAAATATCGGCTCGAACTGCATTTTAATTTTGGGAAAAGAAAATTTTGCATAAAGTCGAAATTATCAATCTTGCTATAATAATTTATGAAAAACTATAATGCATTTAGAATGTGGGGTTCATATGTTGGGGCTTTGATCGCATTTTATCTAATAAACGCGATAGCGTGCTTTGGTCACTGTCCTTCTTTTTTGAGATCATTGTATACATTTAATGATCTAGATGATGTATTGGTGGAAGTATTAGTAGTGATTATAGGTTTCATTTTAGGATGGCTCACTCATTCTTTATTTAGAAAAATTTATGCCAAATAAAACAAGGTATATTTTCGTAGGACTTTTACTATACGCGACGGTCTATATGTTTTTCAGACAACTACCTCGCCTTAATAGTATCGGTGTGTTATCTGAATTGATTTTATTTTTTGCACCACTCGTGTTAGCAATGATTTATTTTTCTCGCAAATATATTTCTCAAAAAACTAAAAAAGGAGTTTTTTGGAAAATGCCCTCCGTTGGAATAATATTTGGAACCTTAGCGCCGTTGCTTGTCTTAGCCGGGTGTGAAAACAAATTAGGATTATATAAGTTAGGGTTGTGTCAACCATACAGAGGAGAGGCCGATATACTTTTTTTGGCTATTGCACCATTGGTTGGATTAGTCCTTGGGTTTATATTAGCTGTATTTATCTCGTCAAAAAATAGGCACGTAATCAATTCTGACTTTCATTAAATAAACTTTCGTAGAGCAAGCTGGTGCGCAATTATCGAATTGAAAGATTTGGAGAGGATAGGTTCATTTTTCACAAAATCTGTCGCCAAAGAAAAACTTGAAATTGTCAAGGTTCAGAATTTCGGTTCGGAATTTTTGGCCAAACCCTCGCCGCCGCAGGCGGCGAAATGCGTCCGAACTACTTTAAGAATAGACCACCAAATTTGATTTGCCGAAGAAGTTGCCTCGGGGCTTCGCGCCTCGGCAGTGGTTTCCGCCAAGAAATTCCAGGGGGTTTTGAATTCCGCCAAAAGAATTCCCGCCGCTACGCGGCGGTTCGAGCCGATGAGACTTGCCGACCGTTGATTTTTATTACCTAATATGTTAAACTGACTAGCAATAAGCTAATCGCATTTCATTATTGCTACTATACCAAAAATAACAAAATTATTATTCCGGTCTTTCTAGGGTTATATCATGTAAAATTTTGAGGTAGCGCTGTTCGGACGGTTCTCCGATTCCTTTTACATAAACTGTTATTACTTTTAAAACTCTGCGAGTCGGCTCGGTAAATGTGATTTCAAAACTTTTTGCTTGGCCTCCTTCTTGTAAACGGTCTTTCTGATAAAAAATTGACCACAATTTATCGTAGTTTACTGATAAAGGAGAATTTTGCAGGATTTTAATGTTCGGCGGCAGCTGCCCTTCTATATTTAAATATTCTTTAGCAGAAGGATTAATTGAAATAATTTCATTTTCGCCCGTATATTCGATAACTCCGTTTGGCATATATTCCAAAATACGTTCAATTTCTTCTCTTATTTTTTGCACTTCGAGATACGAGCGCGTGATACTCACGGTTGTGCGCGCTATCAAAAAAATTAAGAGTGCACTAATTGCCGCAAAAATTATTCCTAAAAACAATGTCTGATTTTTTTGAATTAAAGCTTTCGAAGCATCCTGTTCAACAATTATGCTCCAATTTGTTTCTGGCATTTTAATACCAGTGGCAACCACTTCGATTCCGTTTTCATTTTTATAATGGTGATGAGATAAGGGTTTATTTTCAATCAAATCATTAACTATTTCACGATATCTTAAGTTTTCTCCGGCTCTGGATTTTTGCGGATCTGGATCGGCAATTAGATAACCGCGGTCATCCACTACGTAAATTTTTCCGTCACTAATTTGGGATTTTTCAACGGATCGCCATAAAAGCGAAAGATCGATTTCCGCGCTGACAATGGCTGAAATTTTATCATTTTGTTTAATGGGAGCGGCAATTTGGAGTATAGGACCTTCTCCAGTAAAAAAAATGGGGCTTATATATTTTTTGTCTTGAAGCGCGTTTTTAAAGAAAGGAGCACTGGAGGTAATTTCAAATGTCAAAAGCGTTAAACTATTTTTGCCTATTTTCCCAATGTTTTTTCCATCTGGACTCAAAACAGCAACATTTATAAAATCTTTTCGGCTTTCAAGAAAATGACTGGACAATTTCTCGGATTTATCCGGCTCATCTTGCAACTGTTGGCCAAAACTAACCAAGTCTTCAAATGTCAAATTTATAAACAATGTCAAAAGTTCTCTAGCACTTGCCGCCGCGTTGTTTTGAAGATTTTCGACATTTGTTTCGGAGTTTTTCAATACCGGGAAAAGAAGATAGTAGCTGGAAGCAACGAGAAATGCCGCGGTAAGACTTATCACGAAAATATTCTGCCATTTAATATTGCCCGGATTTACTAATGTTTTTGTAATGTATCGGATAAGGTCTGGCATACTTAAATTATTTTAACACATGTGATAACATAAAAAAATGCTGGATATTAACTTTATTATCGAAAATTCAGATTTAATAAGAGAAGCGGCCAGAAAAAAACACATAAAGTTTGATTTGGATCGTCTTTTAGCGGTTGATGAAAAACGTCGAAAATTGATAAAGGAGGTTGACGGTTTAAGAAGAGAGCATAAAGAAGCGTCAGAATTAACATCTGGCATGTCAGGAGAAGAGCGAGAAGGGTACATATCTAAGCTAAAAGAAAAAAAAGATAAAATTTCGCATAAAGAATTTGAATCAAAAACTATTGAAGAAGAATTTGATGCGTTAATGCTCGATGTGCCGAACGTGCCGGATCCGTCTGTGCCAGAAGGTGAGTCTGACGCTGATAATGTCGAGATAAAAAGATGGGGAGAAACAAAAGAAATGTCGACTGATTATCTTTCAATAATGAAAAATTTGGATATGGCGGATCTTGAAAGGGGGGTCAAGGTTTCTGGTTTTCGCGGGTATTTTCTTAAAAACGGCGCTGCGCGGCTTTCGATGGCTTTGTGGCAATTTGTTTTTGATTTTTTAATAAATAAAGGTTTTACTCCAATGATTGCGCCATCGCTTGTTAGAAGAGAAAATTTGGTTGGTACGGGATGGATGGGCTCTCAAAATTCGACTGAAGAAGATGTATATAAAACTCAAGACGATATTTTTTTATCAGGCACATCAGAAGTTTCTGTAATGGGATATCACAGAGATGAAATTTTGGCAGAGGATGAGTTGCCAAAAAAATACATCGCATTTTCGCCTTGTTTTAGAAGAGAAATAGGAAGCTACGGAAAAGATACTAAAGGGATTTTTAGGGTGCACGAATTTTTTAAAGTTGAGCAGGTTGTGCTCTGCCGCGCGGACCACCAGGAATCCGTCGGATGGCACGAAGAGCTTACCAAAAATTCGGAAGAAATTATGCAAGCATTAGAAATTCCTTACAGAGTGGTTTTAAACTGCGGAGCAGACTTGGGACTGGGGCAAGTTAAAAAATATGATATCGAAGGATGGCTTCCATCAGAAAAGCGATTTAGAGAAACGCACTCTGCGTCGTATTTTCATGATTTTCAAACAAGAAGATTAAACATCAAATATCGCGACGCGGAAGGCAAATTGAAATTCGTTCATTCTTTAAATAATACAGCGCTTGCTACGCCTCGTTTTTTGGCGATTTTTTTGGAAAACCATCAGATGCCAGACGGTAAAGTTAAAGTTCCAGAAGCACTGCAAAAATATTTAGGATACGACAAACTTATTTAAAAAGAAAAATGGTAGACTTATCCGAGAGATATTTGAAAAAAAAGCGTACCGCTTTCTTGAATTTTTTTTATTTTGCTTTGATTTCTTTTTTAATTATATTAATTTTCGGTGCCATTTTTCTTTTGTTGCCCCAGTTGAGGATATCTCAGTTGGAAATTTTCGGAGATGTCAAAAAGGATGAAGTTGCTAATATTCTTAATGAGCTACTTGTAGAAAAAATTTATAAAATCATACCTAAAAGCAGTTACGTTCTTTTTTCTGAAGCCAATGTTTCCGCATTGCTTTTAAAAAATGGTTTTGGACTTTCTAACGTCAAAAAAAAATTTCCGAATACTTTAAAAATCGAGTTTGTAAAAAGCGGAGCACCTTGGCTGATTTATTGTAAAACTCAGGAAGACTGTTTTTTTATAGATAAAGCGGGGGTTATTACCGAAAGGGCGCCATTTTTCAGTGAAAAACCCATTCCTGAGTTGGTTTTAAATATTGATAAAAAATTAGGCGAAGCAGTTCTTGAGCGAGCAAGTGTAAAATTTTTACTTGAAGGGGAGAGCCAATATTTAAAAAACGAGATCAGAATGTCAAAAATTGAACTACTTAAAGAAGATGAAATAAAAATTTATTCAAAAGAAGGGTGGTATCTTTATACTTCAGTAAAACTTGAACCCGAAAAACTATTTAATAATTTGATGCTGTTGTTTGACCAAAAAATCGACAACCGCCGAAAAGATTTAGAATATATTGATATGCGTTTTCAAAACAAAGCTTTTTATAAATTTAAATGATTTAAATTAAAATTTAAAAATCAAAATCGACATACCGCCTCGAGAAATTGGGGTTTTGTTTTTTAACCATGGGTATGTATCTTCCTGTTTTATTTTTACGTCTCCGACAGGGCGAGCCTGGTTGCCTGTTAGAGAATTCAGAGATATTGCAAAATACGAACCTGTCGGAGGCGGCCCGAAGGGTGACCACCATCCTTGATATTTATCTCCTAAATAGTATGTTGGCGACCCGCCACCAAAATAGTCCAGATAAATTTTTTCCGCATGATTCTTGTTTGCCCATATTGCAAGACGTTTTAAATCTTGGCCCCAGTCGTAATTTGAATCCGTCGCGATTGTATATCCGTTTTTAATTCCTCCGCCTAAAATATTGTAATAAGAAAGATAATACGGAAATGCCAAAATTATTTCGAGAATCATCCAAAGCATAATAATGCTTAAGAAAATATATTTTGGAATCGGACGCAAAAATGTTTCGTAAATTGTTTTCAGCCACTCGAAAATCGTGGAAGGTTCGTCGATCGTAATCGGACGAAGCCATCTTACCGTAGCTCGCGCTACAAGCAGGAATATAAACGGAAATGTTGGCAATACATGGCGCACCCCTATATTTAATGGGTTTATGATTGATGAGGTCCAATAAAATAAGAGAAAAAATATGCTTGCAAAAAGAGTAAAATTTTCAGAAATCCAGTCCTTAACAGTGCTAAAAGATTTCTCGCCGTTTTTTATTTGAATTAAAGTCCAACAAAGGAGCATAAGTGCCAAAATGTAAAAAGCAAGTTGCTCCTTAAGAAGAGCTAAGGTTGGAAAAAAAGACCACCATCCTTTTGATGAAACTTCACCCATAAAATAAGCAGTGTTTCCTCCTGCTGATCTTCGTGCCATCATTAAAAGCCCGTAAACGTAATGTCCCATGGGGCGTGTCACTTTATTTTCTACAAGCCAGACTCCAGCTTTTGCTAGGGGAGCCACTTTATAGTCACCTAAAATATATTTAACATCTGCCACATGCTGATCGTATGGATAATTCCAAATTTGCCATATATTTACGGCATAAATTACTGCAAGGCCGATAAGACCGATAAAAATTAATTGAAAAATAATTTTTGATAAATCAAAAAGAAAACTATAACGAATTTTGACAGAACTTGCCCCAATTTCATCCCAGCTAGTATTTTCATTGGAAGTTTTAAGATAAATCCAAAAAATTGCCAAAATGAAATAAACTGGAATCAAGAGAACTAAAGAAAATTTAAATAAGTTGATTACGCCGAAAATTAATCCGCAATATATTAATGATTTTTTGTCTCTATGCTCAAGGAAGCGTAGGAAAAATATCATTCCTAGAAAAAATCCAAACGCCGCACCGATATCGGTTGTGACAAATCTTGAATGGGCAAGTACTGTCGGCGAAGTCGCATAAAAAAATAAAGTTAAGAGGGCGACGCGTATCCCGTAACGGTTGCGCACCCATTTGTAAAGCATCCATCCGAAAATAATCGATAAAAGCATTATTGGGAAACGGGACCAAAAAAGTATTTCGTCCGGGTTATTTTTTAGCGGGGGATAAATCGCAGCGGGGGAAGCAGCTTCGTAGAGCAAATAATTGCCGGAATCCCATTGTCTGTCGTTTACATTTTCTTTATTCCAAAAAGGCTCCGCGGTTAAATTTTCAAACGGCCTTAAAATTAAAAGCGGGAGAGCTGCAAAAGATTTTAAAAGCGGAGGGTGCTCGGGGTTGAGTCTGCCGTCCTGATATTTTAAATAAGTGTAGCCCGCAGGGATATGCGCAATTTCGTCAAATGTGGCTGAATCGTTCCATGAAGAAGTAACGAGCAAAAAAAACATTATCGTAAGCATTAGAAGTGCAACAGTATTTCCAAATTTATTCATATCGATATAGTAAGCTATTTTCTAAAAACAACAAAACCAGAGTTTTTCTCTACTTTAATGTTTGGAATAGTTGATTTGATTGCGCCGTAAAGCCTAGCGTCGGATTCAAGCGGGATAATTATGCATGATTCAGAACAGTCGGAGGAGGAAATTTCTTTGGAGCTTTTATAAAATATATTTTTATTAAGACGATCGTTTGCAAAAAAAGCATTCGTAATAAAAACGATTGGCTCTATAGACATGGGAGATCCTCTTAAATCAATTTGATCTGTTTCTCCGGTTACTACAATTTTTTTAATATTTTTTGGCTGGTTTTTAATCCAACGCGCTTTTTCTGTTAAATCAGTTTGAAATGCTTCAGCAACTTTAGGATTTTGCGCCCATCTTAAAAAATACTGGTTAAAGGCGTGCGTGGTTGCAGCAAAGAGAAAAACCATGAGAAGAATGATTAGTTCTTTCTGGATTCTCATTAATTGATTTGAATATTGCGGATATTGTAAAATCCATAGTTTAAATTTATTTTGCGTATGCAAAATTATCCACTCAAAGCCTAGGGCTGCAAAAATCATTGCGGGGGGAATCAGAATTATTGCTCGCAGTGCATGAGGCAGGCCCTCATTTGATATCACAACCGGAAGAAGCATAATAGTAAACCATAAAAGAACAAATCTATAAGAAAATTTGTTTAGCGAATTTTTAATTTCTAGTTTCCAATTTTCAAAACTCTTTTTAACTGAATACCATATGCCCATTAAAAACAAGAGTCCAATTGGCCACCAAAGTTGAGGAGATCCGGCATAATTATGTCGCCAGTTAAAGTCTCCAAAAAAGTTAAACATTTGGAGTGTTTTTACAATATTTTCAGAAAGCTGCCCCAACGGTTCTTTTGAATTAAAGATAGACACGGCGGTAGTTCGCCCCATAAAATCTAAGGGGTTTTGGGCGTAATACCAAAGAAGCGGAAGGGCTGCTACGAAAGCTGTAAAGATAAAAAGGCCAATTAGGCATGGCGCGCAATTGATAGAAGTTCGACTTCCATCAGATTCTGATGGAAGTCGAACTTCTATCAGCCATTTCCAAAGCGGGAAAAGTGCAATGATTGGTGCTATGCGATAAGCGATGTAAGAATGCACTCCGAGCCCGAAAAAAAGACCTGCTACGGCCATTAGTAATTCGGGGCGAAAATCTCGCAAATTTTGAGACGTGTCCTTATTGATGGCTCTAAATAAAAAATAAAAGCTCCAAACAAGGAAAAATGGCGCCATTATCGCGCGAAAACCGATGCGCGAAAAGTTTATATGCCAAAAAGATGTTGCAAGAAAGAAAGAAGCAAATAATGCAATGCGAGCGGAGAATAATTCTTTCGTCATTAAAAAAAGTCCGAGAACTGTAAAAATCCCAAAAATAGCACTTGGAAGCCTCAAAACCCACGGTTCTGTTCCTAAGAATTTAATAAAAACAGACTGAATATTTATAAATAAACCTTCTCTCCCAAAATTTTCCGGATAAAAGATTTTCCAATCCTTATTTTCTAATGCTTCAATAGCATTTACACCATTCATCGCTTCGTCCGACCAAAGGCCCGGAGGCGTGTTTTTTATGTCCCAAATTCTAAAAAAAATGCCAACAAGCATTATTAAAGTTATACACACAATCACCTTGTTTTTGGACATGAACTAATCCTATCATGAAATTATATGAAAGAATTTCCACAATCAGAACTAAGCCCCGAAGAAAAAAAAGAAACCGATGAAATAGCAAAAGAAATGCTCTCTAAGTGGGTTCCGGAAGAGCATAAAGACGATTATAATGTTCCAAGTGTAGTAAAAAAAACGGAGGAAAAACCGGCTGAACAGTTGCCGGATGTTTCGTATACTCCCGAAGAAAAAAGAAAATTGATTCAAGAACGCGCAACTACGTCAAGCGCAGCGTTGAGAAGTGGAAAAGCAGAGAAAGCTTTGGAAGGGGATGTCGTACAAAATGAAAAAGGCGAAAACGTTGAACTAAAAAGCGATCATCTGCTTATGAACGAAAACGAGAAGGGGGCGGAATTTATTGAAAAAGCACGCAAAGAGATGGAAGAAGAATTAATGGCAGCAAAAGAGAAAGCAGAAAGAGATGCTGAAGCTGAAAAAATGGCAGAGTTTTATGACAAAGGTCTTCAAATGGGCGAGCCAAAGAAAGAGGAAGAAAATGTGGTAAATGTGACGGTAAATTTATATGATGCGCCGAAAAACGGAGAGCAGTTTCCTGCAAAAGAAAGCAGGGAACGTCCGCTGACCATTAAAGAGAGGCTAAGAAACTGGAAGGAATCCTTAGTTATAAAATTATTCGGTCCAAAAAAGAAAGAAAAGAAAACTGCTAAAGAACCCGAAGCACATTATATACCGGAAAAATCTGATAATCTATCCATAGAAGAAAATGATAAAGAAAAAACAGGAAGCTTCGTAAAAAAAGAGCCTTGGTTTTGGAAATCTTCTAAGGAAAGAATTAAGGGATTTTTTACAATCGGCTGGTGGGAAATTCATCAGGCGGAAAAGTTTAGAAGTTCTGCAAAAAAAGTGAGCAGAGATGTTGAAAGATTAAGCGAACGAATAAATCCCATAACACAGTTGTCGCTAGAAGATGCTTGGGCGGAAGCGGAGAGAATTCAGGCGGGGCTTGCACAAGAAGGGATGAAAGAAGGGGCGGGCGCTAAATCGGAAAATTATGAAAAACTTTCAAATGCTATAAGTGCTGAAAAACGAGCAAGAAACGAACTTCTCGTTGAAGATATTATTAATGACGCACGCAGAAATCTCGAGAATCGCTTAAGGGGATATAAGGGCGGGAAGTGGTTTAGCTATAAAGATGCGGGCGGAAATGAGGTTCATAATGACCCCAAAAAAATTGCAGCGATGATAACGGAATTAAGAGAAAAATTGCTTACACTGCAAAACGGAGCTGTCGAAGCAGACGCCAAAGAGTTCGCAAAAATTATCAGAAGTAATCTAGATCCTATACACTGGAGGCGTTATGTTTACGGTGGAATTGAAGCGCTTCTTGCGATCGGGGGAATAAAATTAATTTTTACATCTTCGATTTCTACAGCTGTCCAGGAGGGCGCGAAAGAAACGGTGCAAATTGCGCGGGAAGTTATTAAAATGAGAAGAATGGTTAAAATTGTAAAAGATCCCTGGACTACAACAAAACTATGGTTACAACAAGATGCTGGCATTCCAGATCCAACTGACCAGCAAATTATGGCAGCAGATAAAATTTTATCACACACAAACGGTTTCGGAGTTAAAATTTGGGAAAAAGCCGGAGCTCCTCTTGATACCCAATTGTCTGTAGATACGATGCTGGACTATGGAGATGTTATGAAAAATATTGATTGGATTAAATCCCTAACGTCACTTTTTTAAATTATGAAAAACGAAGAAAAAATAAAAATTATTTTAGAAATGCTTGAATCGTCGCTTTTGGCCGAAAATGTCCAAAAAGCAATCAAGAAAAATCTTAAAAACTACGACGACGATATTTTAGATTGGATTTTAGGGTCTTTAAGCAGAGAAAGAGTTGCTGGAGAAGAATTATCCACGGAACTCATGCGTTTCGATGCCGATCAGCAGGCAAGGTGGGACAATCTGGCAAAAAATCAGATGCAGACCGCAGATCAATTTATTGAGGAAGCGTTTAAAGAATTAACTAAAGAAGTATAAAAATAAAATTCTTTGCCTGTGATTTTCGATAAATCGCTGTATTTGGTATTATTAAGAGATGGAACAGAATTCATTGCATGACGAAATTAAGTGGCTTGAAGCGCAATTAGAAGCAAAAAAGCAGGAGGCACTGGCTTCAGGGGGGGTTCAAAAAGAGGAAAAGGAAGTTCTAAGAGATACAATTAAGGAAGTTGTTTCTAATATATATTCTTCTGCGCCTAACATTGGAACAGCAACTGACGATGATGCCAAGAAGAAAGCAGCGGAACTTGAAGAAAAAGAACATGAGGAAATTATTCAGGAGCTCGTAAATGTTGCTTTTGCAAAAGGTATAACGCACGCAATTAATATTGCAAATAAAATGCAAAACCCACATCTTTTAGACGAGCTGCACGATACGCTTGCTGATAAATATTACCAAAAACTTTTAGACTCGCGCAAATTAAAATGAGTGTGCTCATTTTTTATATTTCAGGATTTTTTGGGATTGCGATAGTTGTTTGGATTTCGTCTTTATATTTTTATTTAAAATCCAAAAAAACGCGCGAAGTGAGCGCTGGTTTGGGGCTCGAGCTTTTTTTGGTAACAATTCCCGAACAAGCAAGCGGTAAAGAAAACGGAGACCCAAAAGAAAATCTCAAAAATTTTATATATCAAATGGAGCAGTTTTTAAGCGGATTGATTTTGCGCAATTCTTCTTTCTCGGAGCGCCTCTGGGGTCCGCCTTCACTGGCTTTGGAAATTTCAGCTCACAACAGAGGAACCGAAATTTTTTTCTATATTGCTTTTCCGCGAATTTATAAAACAGTGCTAGAAAAGCAATTGCACGGAACATTTCCTGACGCTAAAATCGAAAGCGTTCCGGATTATAATATTTTTAATCCGGAAGGGGCAACAGCCGGAGCGGTAGTAGTAGCTGGGGATTCGCATCTTTTACCGATCAGAACTTACCGCGATTTGGCTTCTGACCCATTAGAAACCACCACTTCCGCGTTTTCAAAATTAGACGAATTTGGCGAGGGAGCATCTATACAAATTATGTTGCGGCGTGCGGATAATAACTTAACGAAAAACGCGCATAAAGCTTTGTCGCGTGCCAAAGAGGGAAATTCTAGAAAAGATGTTTTGGGACAGGCTAGTTTCTGGGATATTTTTAAAGATACATTAAAATCAAAGTCCACAACTCCAAAATCAGGATCGTACGATGAAGAATTTGCAAAATTAATCGAAGCAAAAGCAGGAAAAGTTATTTACGAATGTAATATCCGCATTTTATCTTCTTCTAAAACTACTGCGGAAACAGATAGGATTTTAAACGATTTGGAGGCGCCGTTTTTGCAATTCCAAAGTCCTGAGGGCAATAAACTAAAAATTAAAAAATTATCCGGCAAATCTTTAAGAAAATTAGTTGAAAACTTTTCGTTCCGAATGCTTGATAAAAAATATTCTATTTGGCTAAGTGTCGAAGAAATTGCAAGCATGTATCATTTTCCGTTTAGTAAAAAAGCTGCCCCTGCTGTGCGAATGCTAAAATCCAAAGAAGCTACTCCGCCGATTAATTTATCGAAAGAGGGGCTCTTTATTGGTAGAAGCTATTTTAGAGGAGAAGAAAACGACGTTCGCATTAAAAAAGACGACAGACAACGCCATTTTTACGTAATAGGTCAGACCGGAACCGGAAAATCTGCTCTTCTGCACAATATGATCGTCCAAGATATAAAAAACGGCGAAGGTGTTGCAGTAATTGATCCACACGGAGACTTAATTGAATCTATCTTGCCGCTTGTTCCACAAAGCAGATTTGAGGATATTATTTATTTTGACCCTGGCGACATAGAGTATCCAATAGGGCTTAATATGCTGGAATTTGACCCAAGATTTCCTGAACAGAAGAGCCTTATTATAAACGAACTTATCGAAATATTTAATAAGCTATTCAACATGTCGATCGCAGGCGGCCCGCAATTTGAGCAATATTTTAGAAATGCCGCGGCGCTTGTGATGGAAGATCCGGAGTCGGGCAACACCCTTTTGGATATCAGACGAGTTTTTAGCGATAAAGATTTCAGGGATTATAAACTTTCTAAATGCAAAAATGTGGTAGTTGAGACATTTTGGAAAGGTATTGCGGAAAAATCTACAGGCGAGCAGTCGCTCGCAAATATGGCGGCGTATGTTGTGAGCAAGTTTGATGTTTTTCTTTCCAACGATATCATGCGGCCGATAATTTTGCAGGAGAAGTCAGCTTTTAATATACGAGACATTATGGACGGACGTAAAATTATTTTTCTAAATCTTTCAAAAGGAAAATTGGGCGAATTAAATTCTAGTTTACTGGGTCTTATAATGGTAGGAAAAATTTTAATGGCTGCGTTATCTCGTGTAAATATAGGTCAGTCGGAAAGAAAAGATTTTTATTTGTATATTGATGAGTTTCAAAACGTAACGACAAAATCTATTGCCACAATTCTTTCAGAAGCAAGGAAATATAAGCTAGGCATGACTATTGTGCACCAATTTATTGGGCAGCTCGAAAAAGAAATTAAAGAAGCTGTGTTCGGAAACGTCGGGACAATATTGTCGTTTCGTATAGGAACCGATGATGTGGAATATATGGAGCATCAATTTGCGCCCGTTTTTTCTACGCAAGATTTGTTGAATCTTGATAATTTGAATGCATATATAAAATTATTGATAGACGGGCAAACATCAAAGCCATTTAATATCAAAACACCTTTATATCAAAATGGGGACAAAGAAGCATCTAATTTTATAAAAGACCTAAGCCGCCGAAAATTTTCCCGCCCTCGAACAGAAGTTGAAGAAGAGATTAGGCGGCGTCATCAGGTGCTCTAGAATTAATTTAATTTTTAAAATATAATAAATTCTATGATTACAACAAAAGATTATTGGCTTGGCGCCTTGATAGGTTTAGTCACAGGCGTACTTGTTTTATTTATCATTTTTCGTTTGAGTTTTTCATTTCCTTATGAAAAGCTGGCTTTACTTGTTATGCTTCCGATTGCACTTGCGTTTGGAGTTTGGTTTGGAGGGTTTCTTTCCAAATGGATGCCATTTTTTGCTCAATTTGGAAAATATGCTGCGGCCGGTTTTTTAAGCACCGCAATTGATTTTGGAGTTTTAAACTACGTGAGCTACGTAACCGGCATAACCGCTGGGCTTACAATCGGATGGATCAATATGCCTGGGTTTGCGGTTGCCGTTTTTAACGGATATCTTTGGAATAAACTCTGGGTTTTTAATAATAGGAATACGGAGAACGCAAAAGTTTGGGAGGATTTTCCAAAATTTTTTATTGTTGCAGCAATCGGACTGGTATTAAACAGTGCGGTTATAGTGCTTCTTACCACTTATATTCCCATTTCCACATCTATTTCCCAGGAGCGATGGTTAAATATCGCAAAAATTGCTGCCTCCGCCGTCGTCATTATTTGGAATTTTATCGGCTTTAAATTTATCGCGTTTCGCGAAAAAAAATTGTGACCGACCATGTAGTGTTTTATAGAAAATATCGCCCTAAAGAATTTAAAGATGTTGCAGGACAGGAGCATATTATAAAAATTTTAGAGAATGCCGTTAAGCAAAAAAGAGTGGCGCATGCATATTTATTTTCTGGTCCGCGCGGGACCGGGAAAACTACTACGGCGCGTATTTTAGCGCGATCGGTAGGTTGCAGCGATGAAGACGTAATAGAAATTGACGCTGCGTCTTCCCGCGGAATTGATGAAGCGCGGGCGCTTCGCGAAGCGGTTTTTATTATTCCTCTAAATTCGCCGTATAAAGTTTACATTATAGACGAGGTCCATATGTTGACCAAAGAAGCTTTTAACGCGCTTCTTAAAACATTGGAAGAGCCTCCAAAACATATAATATTTATTTTGGCTACCACGGATCTTGAAAAAGTTCCGGACACGATTATATCAAGAACGCAGCATTTTAAATTTTATAAAATAAGCATTCCAGCAATTGTTAAGGAGCTTGCAAGCATTTCTAAATCCGAAGGATTTGCTGCGGACGACGATGCCTTAAAACTTATCGCCTTTTTTTCACAAGGGTCTTTAAGGGACGCTGAAAATATACTTCTGCAAGTATCAAGCGCCGCGCAGCATATTACAGAACCTGATGTTCGGTTGATTTTAGGGGTGCCCGACGAAGAATCTGTAAATAAGATTATTGAAGCTTTGGTTGATAAAAAAATAGGGCCAACTTTAGAAACTTTAGACAAAATTTTAGAAAGCGGTAAAGACCCCGAACTTTTTACTAAGCTTTTACTTCGGAATTTCCGCGCTGCTTATTTTTTAGCGCTCGATGGCAGTTCGGAACGGATTTTAATAAATGAATTTTCAAAAGACGAGCTAGATTTATTAAAAAAATACTCTTTGGGCGGAATAAAATTTTTAGAAAATGCAGTACGCGAACTTTTGGGATCATCTCAATATAGAGTTGACGATGAAATATCTGCAGTGCCTCTAGAACTTGCTCTAATAAAAATTGCCACATTTGGTAATCAGCCGGTTGCTAAAGGCTAAATTTTAAAGTAAAATAATTTTAAAAGCATAAATACGTCGCCGGTAAAGTTGGGGGATCGTCTAACGGTAGGACACATCCCTTTGGAGGATGGTATCCTGGTTCGAATCCAGGTCCCCCAGCTTTGCTGGTGAAATATCTTAGATTCATGAAAATTTTTAAATTAAATTCATTTATAATTCACCTTCATATTAAATTCTAAAATAACGAAAACTCGAAGGAATTTTGGATGGGGAGCATTTTAATGCTCGTATCGCATAAGCGATATTTACGACGAATCCATCTAT
This sequence comes from uncultured Candidatus Saccharibacteria bacterium, assembly GCA_964464405.1. GTDB lineage: Bacteria > Patescibacteriota > Minisyncoccia > UBA11713 > 2-01-FULL-45-33 > CAYXFX01. The sequence goes on along the minus strand of CAYXFX010000010.1, from coordinate 19,957 downwards.
TGATTTCCTTCGAGTTTTCTTGTTTCCAAACTCTAATTTGTTTCTAATTTTTTTCACGTAGCTTTCACGGCGTGCTATTACGTTTAGAAACATTATTAATTAATTACATAGTGATATGAATAAATCATTAGCATCGATATTTTTGGTTTTAACTTTTTTCCCGGGCAGCTTTAATTTAGCTCTAGCCCAGTCTCAAGATGTTGCTTTATCGAAAGGCAGTCAAGGAGAAGAAGTAAAAGTGCTTCAGCGTTTTTTAATCGGAGAAAGTTATCTAAGACAAGGGTTGGATACGGGTTATTTTGGCTCGCTTACCGAAAGTGCTTTACGAAAATTTCAAACCGATCATTCTATTAGTGTAAATGGCATACTTGATCGCGCTACGTATGAAAAAATGAAAGAGGTCGCTCAAATGAATCAGTCTCAAGGTTCTGGAACGGTGCCGAAATCAAATATGAGCACATCCACTTCGCAAAACTCAGTAAATACTTCTGGCGGTCTTTTGAAAGGAAATAGCGGGGAAGCCGTGAAAGTGCTGCAAAGAGCTTTGATTTCGCTTAAGTTACTTGCATCAGGATTAGATACGGGATATTTTGGGCAACTTACGGAAAATGCGCTTAAAAAATTTCAGGCCGAGAATAATTTGACGGCTTCAGGAAAATATGACTTTGCAACACATAGTAAATTGAAAGAAGTTCTTCAAAGATAAAATATTTTTCATCATTTATTTCAGAGAAACATCACATCAGTGAAGTAATAATTAAATTGTTCTTTTTTAAAAAGTAAAGGTCGCGCGCGCGTCGTAACGCGTAACTTACCAAATAAAAAGAGATATAAGTTATGAAAGAAAAAATTGTAAAAATAATCAGCACTTTAGGAATTACTGCGATGGTTGCTCTTTCCGGAGCGGTTCCGGCAATTGCGGCTGATGTGTCTACGTCCGCTGTTGGAGATGTGCCACCAATTTGGGGAAATAGCACAACGGATTTGGGGCAATTGTTCATTTTGGACAGATTGTTTAATAGAAACACCGATATCTTTGGCAACCACAGAACTAATTTGGGAGATTTGTTTATCTTAGATCAGCTTTTCGGAAACGATACCATATTTGACAATGGCGGAATCGTGATGGATAATAATAATCTTTTCGGTGGGGGAGCAAGTTCGCTCGGAGATTTATTCGTTCTTAACCGATTGTTCGGCGGCGGAGGACAGGCAAATCTTGGTGATTTGTTCATTTTAGACCAGCTTTTCAGGTAGATAATCTGGTGTGAAATTTATAAAAAGATGGCTATTTAAAAATAGCCATCTTTTTACTTATTGTGGCCTTTCTTGAAAGAAGCAACTTGAATAATTCGTTTCTTAAAATGATTTTGAAATCGTTCGGCGAGGTTTGCGGAAGTATTTTGCTAGTTTGGTCAATTTTCGGATCAATAACAATCACGGACAAATTTTGTTTTTGAAGTTCTTTTATTAGCCCTTCTTTATGTCCGGCGCCAAATTGTAAAACACCGATATTTACGTCTTCTTGTTTTAGGGCTCTAGCAAAATTGTCAGCAGTTTCTTTATTTCTTTGATCAATTATTATCGAAGAAATTTGAATATCGGATTGTTTCAATTTGCTTTGTAGCAGAAGCATATTCGTTTCTTTTTTATACGGATTATTTTGCCTTTGCGGCGGAACAATATTTGCTCTAGACCCAAGAGTGTTTATTCTGTCTTTTAAGTAAATTCTATCTCTTACAAGCGCGGCACTTTTTTCATACGTCTCTTTATTTTCCGAGCCATAAATTTTAAAGTTTCCGCCATCCGCTTTTAATTTATAAATTGCGCCGTCAAGCATAATTTCACGGTTTGATTTATGCGCCGCAATTTTGCTTCTTATGTTTTTGACTTTTAAATCCGCTGACTCACCATAAATAAGCCCCTCGACCATGACAATTTTAATTTCATTTTTTTTAGTTAAATAATCCGCAATTTTATAAATCTCGCTTTGCGACAACACCGCATCATCGTTTTCCCTATCGTTCGGTGACGATCCGGGGCTAAGGTGAATTTGGGGGATATAAATTGCAATACTATTGGCGTTTGCTGTTTCATATACTTCTACATTTGCGTTAAGTCCGGAGCTTTTTAAACTGTCGGATAAATTTTTTAGGTTCGAATCAACTGCAGATGTTGATAAAGGAGCAATTAAATACACCGCTGCAAACAGCAAGACGAAATACGTTTTTGCATTCTTCATAATTATTTAATGATATTTTAGTGAATAATACCGACGGCGGCATCGTATCAATGAAAAAAATGAATGTCAAATTTATTTCATGAACTCATCATTGTTTTAAATGTTTGACATGTGTGCTATGATAAAACCAATGAGAAAAATGTTGTTTTTGACGTTAATTTTAGCTTTTTCCGGAACTGCGGTTTTTGGATTTTTAGCAATGGGACACAATGAATTAGGAAGGCACAACGGATGCCTTGCCGTATCTATTTTTAAATTCGCTTGCTCTTTGATGGGGCAACTAGATTTGGCCAATTTTCACATAAACGCATTTAAGTCGTTTTCGACCGCCATTTTTATCTTAAATTTAGTGCTTGCCTCGTTAATTTTGTTATTTTCTATCGCTTGGCAAATTTTGCTTTTTAACGCGCAAAAAAAAATTTTAGTTGCTCGTTTGGAACCGGAATTAAATACTAAAATTTTTAAAATCACTCGTCAATTAAGGCTCTAGAAAACCCACAGTAGAGTTATAAGCTTTAATTAAAACGAGTCATGAAAACATCAAAATTAATTGGTTTTTTAGCAGTTGTCGCGCTTATCGCAGGAATTTTTTGGCTATCAAAATCTTCCAGCAACGGCGAAAAAAATAATGTAATAAATACCGGCTCCGGTAAATTAATCGCTACGGAGGCTTTTTACGATTTCGGCGGCATTTCAATGACCAACGGAAAAGTAAGCCATAAATTTCAAATTAAAAATGAAGGAAATGTCGCTTTAGAGATTGAAAAAATGTACACGTCTTGCATGTGCACAGAAGCTTCTCTTATTAAAAACGGAGAAAAATTCGGGCCATTTGGAATGCCCGGGCACGCTTTTGTGCCAAGCCTTAGACAATCCTTAGAAGCAGGCGAGTCAGGAGAAATCGAAGTAGTATTTGATCCGGCAGCGCACGGTCCTGCGGGTGTAGGGAAAATTGACAGGGCTATTTATCTTGAAAATGGCGGTAAAAATTTGCTCGAGCTCCTTATTTCTGCAAATGTAACTCCATAAATGTATGAATAAGAAATTCTATATTTTAGTTGCGGTCGCAGTTGTTTTAGTTTCGGGCGTTTATTTGGCTCAAAATAGCGCCGGAACTAAATTGCTTTGGAAAATAAGCAATGAAGGAACAAAACTTTTGCCTTTAGTCGGTTTTGCCGCGCTTATTGACAGTATCAATCCGTGCGCTTTTTCTATTTTGCTCTTAACCATCGCTTTCCTTTTCAGCATCGGTAAATTAAGATCCGGAATTTTAGGAGTAGGGCTAATATATGTTTTAGGAATCTTTGTCGTGTATATGTTGATTGGCCTCGGTATTTTGCAAGCGCTGCATATTTTTTCCACTCCGCATTTTATGGCGCGAGTCGGAGCAATATTGCTAATAGTACTTGGAACAATCAACTTATTGGGGCAATTTTTTCCAGCGTTTCCGATTAAATTAAAAATTCCGGACGTAGCACACAAAAAAATGGCTGAACTTATGCAAGGAGCTTCTCTTCCTACGGCATTTTTGCTTGGCGCCCTAGTCGGGCTTTGCGAGTTTCCGTGTACAGGCGGGCCGTATCTTATGGTTTTGGGACTGCTACATGATCAAAGCACTTACGCAAAAGGCATACTCTATCTTTTGTTTTACAATTTAATTTTCATTATTCCTTTACTCATTATTCTTTTTATCGCAAGCGAAAAATCGTTGTTAGATAAGGTAAGGATCTGGCAAAAAAATGAGAGCGGAAAGATGCGGCTGTATGGAGGCATTGCGATGGTGTTATTGGGCATCATAATATTGCTGATATGAAAATTAAAATATGTAAAATTTGCGCATCGGTTTCGTTGGCGTGGATTCTTCTTACAATAGCCATTTGGCAAAAAATTTTAGTTTCTCCAAACTGGATAACATTTACAGCGCTTCTTATGGGCGGAAGCGTTGTCGGGATTGCGTATCAAAAAAAATCTTTTTTCTGGAAGGCCGTTGTTATTATTTGTGGAATGCCGCTCGCATTTATTTTTGTTACAAATATCAGCGCGCCGATAATAATTGTTGAAATTACAATTTTGGCTTTTTTTGCTTTTTATCTTTTTGTAAAAAAAGATAATGGAGAGGGGGAAAATAAAACAACTGCTATGCTTGAAAAGGAGATGAAAAATTGCTGTTAAAAAATTATTAACTATAAAAATTATTATGGAAAACGATAAAGATAATGTCGAACAAAAAAATTATAAATTATATCCCAGCATAATTATCGCGGCATTAATATTAGCGGGGGCCTGGATATATATTGAAACTTTGAAAAATCCGCGTGCTAACCAGGTCTTATCATCAAATGAAGACGGAAGTTCTTCGTTTGAACTGCCTGTCTTATGGGACGATTTGGGAGCAAAACTTATAAGCACTGGCGTAATTGACGCAAAAAAATTCGAAGCGCTCTACGAAAACAATCTTGATCAAGAAACAAAAGAATTGCTGTACGGCGCAAAGGATAAAAAACTTATAATTTCCGAGAATAATTCTCGCACGATTCTTAATCTTTTATGGGCCTTGGGTCTTGCACAAAAAAATGAAATTTTAGAATCCGGCGAAATGCAAAATCCACTATATGGTGGAGCCGCCGGTTTTGCTTCAACCGGAGGATGGACTATATCCAAAGGCAATCCTATGGATCATTATTCGACTCACAAATTTTTTGATCTAACGAAAGAACAGCAGGCGTTGGTTGATAAAATTTCCAGCGGGATATATCGGCCATGTTGCGGAAACTCCACGCATTTTCCTGATTGCAATCATGGTATGGCGATGTTGGGGCTTCTTGAACTTATGGCTTCCCAGGGTTTGAGTGAAGAAGAAATGTGGAAAGTGGCTTTGCGTGTTAATGAGTTTTGGTTCCCAGACGAATATGCGGCCATAAGGCAATATATGAATCAGAAAGGCATTTCCTGGGATAAAGCAGATCCGAAAGAAATTCTTGGAATTAACTATTCAAGCATGATGGGTTATCAAAATATTTTGAAAAAAATTGATACTATCCCGTCCGGAAGCGGAGGAGGATGCGGTGTTGAAACATCGGCGCACGAAAAACAAAAAAGCTCGGGATGCGGAGTATAGGCATAAAAAGTAATAATGCTATAATATTAAAAAGGGCAAAGCTCTAAATAGAGGATCGGTCGAGGCCCATTTAAAGACTATTATTGGCTTGTTTAAATATTATTTTTCAATATGACAATACCTCAAAAATTTTGGCTATTTTTGCTTCGAATCTCGATGGGCTGGCTTATGTTTTATGCGGGTTACTCAAAGCTTATAAAACCAGGATGGTCTGCGGTTGGCTATATGAAAGGCGCGAAAACGTTTACCGGTTTTTATAACTGGCTGATGTCTCCGGGTATTTTGCCTGTAGTGAACTTCTTAAATGAGTGGGGGCTTACTTTTTTAGGCATTTCACTGATTTTAGGAGTCGGCGTAAGACTCTCAGCAACATTAGGCGGCGTATTGATGCTTTTATATTATTTTCCTCTAGGATTTCCGTATCCTAGTGCAAACTCGATTATTGTGGATGATCACATTATTTACGCCTTAATATTATTCTTTTTTGCAGCAATTCGAGCCGGAAGGTATTGGGGATTAGAAGTATGGTGCTCTCGTCTTCCAATTTGTTCGCGTTTTCCCGGCCTTAGGTCGTGGTTTGGATGATTGGTTTATTTATCTTGCCACATTAATATTTATCGATTTTTGTGAGAGTGTTTGCCCACTCATGTTTTGTGCTACAAAATTTATAATATATGAGCCGGAATCTTTCCAGTTCCACCCCGAAACATCTACCGATGCTTCTTTGTGAGGATAGTCTGTGTATTCGGATAGCATTGGAACTAAACCTCCGCTATCAACTTGCCAAAACATATTGTAATTTTCAACAGCCAAATCTTGCAGCATGGCTTTAAACGGAAGAACACCCGAAACGACAATTCCGTCCGTCGGCCACCAGATATCTATTGTGCCGGACGAAGGCAGAGGTGGCTCAGGGGGCGGTGTAGCTGCGCCGACATTAAAAGGCAAAACTCCGTCGCCCCAAAAATATAACTGTGTCCATCCGGTACTAAAAACCCCAACCTTCAATGTGTATGTTCCTGTATCTCCAGCGATCCATGAAGCAGAATAGTTTTTCGTAGAATTTGAGGTAAATTGCTCGCCATCAAATATTTTTTGAAACACTTGCACTCCGCCGGAATTATAAATTTCGATATCTATTATATCTGAAGCGGCAACTCCGTTGGTGTTTGAAATACTCACATTGAATGACGCATTTGCTCCTGGCACAAGCGATGAAGGGCTCATGCTGGCAGAAGCAGTGTAAACCGGTATACCTGTGGGAGGAGGTGCCGGAGGCGGAACCCCGCCGGTTTTTGTAAACCAAGTTCCCATTGTAATTTCGGCCAGCTTATTTTGGGGGGTATAATCTATGTCCCCGCTGCCGCCCGCGTTCGGATCTGAAGACCAGTTCCAAAAATGTACTCCTGCCATTTCCGGCTGAGAATCCCAATAAAGAAAAAGTGCTTCATAGTCTCTCGCTTGCTGCTCTGGCGCTGGAGACCCGCTTTCGAACCACATCCATGGATGGTTGTAGCTATCATAAATATTTTTATATCCTATTTCAGTAAAAAGAATCGGTTTCTCCCATTTTTTTTGGAACAACGAAATATCCGTCCTATTCCAAAAATTCCAGCTGTCTACCAGAGAAGAAACAGATCCGTCGCCACTTAGGCTGTAGTAAGCTGCAATACCTAGATAATCGAGAGCCGACCAGAAATCAATTTGAGTTGTTTCTTTTGCAAAAAAACTTCCGCCCCAGTTGGCGCTATAAGTTAGTTTCCCGCTAAAGTTGCTTCTAACTTTTCCAATTAGGTCAAGCCAGTTTTGCGTATTTTGCCAATGAGAGTATTTAGAAGTCATGTTTATTAGCTCGGTACCCAAACATATTTGTTCAACTCCTGTTTCTTGCGCAATTTTTGCATATTTTATCAAAAGATTGCCGTAGTTAGTAAACCACCCTGTTCGGTCGCCTGGATTTATAAGCGCGCTCCAATTTCCGTCGTAAGGAACGACTTGAAATTTCAACATAACCTTCAAACCTTCGCCATGTATAAAATTAATTCCGGCGCGAAGCGCTTCATCTGTTGGAGTATTCCAACCGCTTTGAATATCAGTCGAATGAATATTTGATTGGTAAATTGTTATATGCAAAGTAATATAATTTATGCCTGTTGCTTTCGCTTTTTTAACTGACTCCTGAAACGTTGAACTTTCAAAGTCAGTGTTCCATCGCGGATAAATAGTAACTCCTTTCTGCCAATCGGGAACGGATGCGTAAGCTGGTGTTAAAACAAAAAGACCGGCCGCAAAAAATGATAATGAAAGAATTATGACTAATTTATTTTTCATTTATCAAGCTTGGCATAAAATCAATAAAGAAAACATGAAATTATGACATCATTTATTTTTCATTTAATGATGGCGGAATGTATTCATTAAATTTTTATGAATGAAACCTTCAAATACTCAACTATTTTAAGTTGTTTTATTTTTATCCTGTCTGCAAACAGTGCTTTTGCTTTGCCTTCCGGTTTTATAAACCAAGCCTTAATTTCGTCTGGACTTTCGTTCCCAACGGACAGCGCATTTCTCCATGATGGAAGAATTTTGATTACTGAACAAGGAGGAAGAATAAGGGTTTTTAAAAACGGAAGCCTGCTTGACAATCCGGCGCTAACGATTGCTGTAGGCGCAGGAGGAGACCGCGGGTTGCTAAGTATTGCTGTTGATCCTAATTTCTCTTCGAACAGCTACATATATTTATTTTTTACATCTCCTTCACTTCATCAAAGAGTTTCGCGTTTTTCATTTAATCCTGGGTCGGATATTATAGATTATACAAGAAAAAAAATATTAATTGAAAACGCAAGTTTATGGGGAGGATTCTTAAATGCAGGAGAAGTTAATATCAGCCCAGACGGCAAATTATATGCGAGTTTCGGTTCTAATGGAGGCGGAACTGTTGCCCAAGATTTAACATCGCTGGACGGAAAATTGGTGCGCATTAATACGGATGGATCAATTCCTGGAGACAATCCATATAAAAATACACCGCTTGCTAACCCTGCAATTTTTGCTTTGGGTTTCAGAAATCCGTGGCGTTTTAATTTTGATTCAAACGGAAAAGCGATTCTTGGAGATGTAGGAGAAACTTTGTGGGAAAAACTTGTAAGAGCGGCTCCCGGTGCCAACTTCGGCTGGCCGAATTTCGAGGGAGACTGCAGACCGAATTGCGGAGGTGTGACAGCTCCTATTTTTGTAAATCCGCATAACGGTGCTGGATCAGCAATAGTAGGTGGAGCACAGAATCGAGGTACTAATTTCCCTTCGGAATTTGCAGACGGATGGTTTATAGGAGATTTTGTTCAGGGCACAATTAAGAAACTCAGCTTTAATGTAGACGGCAATGTCGGAAGTGTTTCCGAATTTGATTCGGGTCTCGGCGCTTTGGCCAATATTGATTTTGGGCCTGACGGTTGCCTTTACTATATTGTAATTTTTCCAGGCAGTTTTCATCGTGTTTGTTATGGTTCTTTCAATGCGCCTCCGAATGCCGTTGCTTCATCGGACAAATCATTCGGCACTTTGCCACTAAATGTAAATTTTTCAAGCGCAGGATCTATTGATCCGCTTGGCGGAGTTTTATCGTACAATTGGGATTTCGGAGATGGCTCTTCAAGTTCACTGCCAAATCCATCGCATTCGTATTCCGAGAAGGGAATTTATGATGTTAAACTCACGGTTACAAACTCCGCTGGGTCAGCATTCGCCTCGCTTAAAATTTGGGCAGGATATTTCCCGCCCTCGGTTGAAATATCAAATCCGATAGCTAATTCTAAATATAATGTGGGAGACAGTATATTTTTTTCGGGGTCGGCTAATGACCCGCAAGACGGACAGTTGACGGATAGCGCATTTGAATGGGCAATAGTTTTTCATCATAATACCCACACCCATTCGCCGACAATCTTTACTGGCATGAAAAGCGGCACATTTATTATTTCTGATTCGGAAGAATCATCACCAGATACAGCATACGAATTTGTATTAACTGCAAAAAATAGTGCGGGACTTGCTGCAACAAAAAGTGTTTTCATTTATCCTAATATTGCAGATATTCCGCCCCCTTCAGACCTTGAAATTAATGCGCAAGTTTTGACGGATAAAAGCACATATAACCTGTCGGACGAAGTCGTATTTACTAACAAAGTTATTTCAAATAAAGATTTAGCAAATGCTTTAATTGATGTCGAAATTTGGCAAGACACAAAGATAAATCAGTATTTTACGGTAACAAATCTTACAGCCGGCAACATCGAACAAATTACATGGTCGCTGTCAGGTGGATACCAGCCGGGATTGTACACATTTAAGATAGGAGTTTTTTCAGAAGATTGGTCTAATTTATTTTATTGGAACGATAGTGCCGCTCAAATTTTGATTGAGGAGGTGACTGATATGCCCACGTTTATAGCACGTGCAGATCTTCCGAATTCAGTATTTCCCGCAGGATCGTCATCTGCCTTAACTACGCAAGTTTCCTCAACAGGAGATGCAAGCAGTTTAATTATCGATACTGAAATTTTTGACATGAACGGAAACAAATTTGCTCAAAACGTTGTTCCGGCAAACCTGCTAAAAAATCAAATTTTTTCCTCAGTTTGGAATTTAAATCTTCCGGTTGTTGAAGGAAGATATGTAGTAAAAACAGGAATTTTTTCGTCCGATTGGGGCAAGCTTTTTCTTTGGAATAACGATTCATTCGAGTTTACTATAGGTACACCTCCCGGTCCACCGGAACCTGGAAAAATTTATCCGATCAGAATAATAACTCTGCAAGACAATGAATTAGTGGGCGGGATAAAAGAAATACAAGCAGTAGTAGACGGACTTGATATAAATACATATAATATCGGATGGAGAACGGGGGACGGGCAATTTTTTAATTTAGACACGGATCCTCTCACAAAAAGCTTTAAGCATGCATGGATTGGTTTTTCGGATTGGAATTGGATACCATCGAACATTTACCCGCTTGAATTTGAAGTGCGCGACCAATCAAATAATTTAATTGGAGGCGCATTAATACATATTCAAGTTGCTCACTAAATTTGTCATAAATATCTCACACTCATTGATTATTTAGTTTACATGACAAATTCAACAACGGTTTTGCTAATAGTCATCGTGATTCTTCTTTTTTCAGGAGCAGTGCTTTATTTCACAAATCCATCATACTATATTTCGCCACAAAATACGAATGATGCCAACGAAGGAAGAACATTTGTATCTCCGGAAGAAAATGAAGAAAATACGATGTCACCGTCTGTTAGCCACACAATTGTTATTAGCAATAGCGGGGTAAGCACCGAAAAAATTTCGGTGAGTAGCGGAGATAAAGTAACATTGACTTTTAAACTCGAAAGCGGAAGCATGGATACTGGAGGGCTAGAGTTTAAAAGTTCAGTAATTAATACCGGAACAATAAAGCCGGGAGAAATGAAATCAGTAACATTTACCGCAGTAAAATCGTTTACCATCACGCCATATTGGCCAAACAGTAATGTACGTAAACCTTATTCAATTTACGTAGAAGTAAAATAAACCAAAAAACGTGTTACAATTAAAAAATGCGTTACGCGCTTTTAACTGTCTTTTTGTTTATACTATTTGCTTTGGCCCTTTATTTCATGGGGCAAGTATCAATCTGCAAATGCGGTTACATTAAACTGTGGCATGGAGTAGTTTTGAGCTCAGAAAACTCTCAGCATTTATCTGATTGGTATTCTTTTTCTCATATTATCCACGGATTTATTTTTTACTGGATTTTTAGAAAACTAGGACGACGTTTTAAATGGTCGCTGGGAATTGCTTTTTTACTTTCTTTAATACTAGAAATGTCCTGGGAACTTTTTGAAAATACCGATTTCGTTATTAATAGATATAGAGAAACTACAATTTCATTTGATTATTACGGAGATAGCATTATTAATTCTATTTTTGATGTTTTATTTATGGTTTTAGGTTTCTTTATGGCATACAAATTTCCGGTAATGCTTACAGTATTTATTGCGATATTTTTGGAACTTTTTGTCGGCTACTATATAAAAGACAATCTCACACTAAATGTAATCATGCTTTTATATCCTTTTCAATTTATTTTAAATTGGCAGCGGGGCGGCTAGCTCGCAAATTCTTGTGGATATTTTATCTCACGGATTATGGGGAGGAATCGCGTTCGGAAGGAGAAACAAGAAAAAATTCTGGCTCTCGTTTCTTTTCGGTATTTTGCCAGATTTGCTCTCTTTTGGGCCGTTTTTTGTGCTCATCTTTTTGAGCTTGCGTCCTTGGCCAAAATTTCGGATAGAAGAACCTCCAAATGTTCCGGATCAAATTCCGAGCTTTGTGTACCAAATATATAGTATAACCCATAGCCTTATTATTTTTGCGGCAATATTTTTATTGCTTTATTTCATTTTTAAGCGGCCAGTATTCGAATTTTTGGCTTGGGGATTTCATATTTTATTGGATATTTTTACGCATTCGTATGCTTTTTTCCCGACTCCTTTTTTGTGGCCATTTTCTGATTTTCAAATTAACGGCTATCCGTGGGCATCTCTCGAAATTTTTATACCTAACATTTTAACTCTTCTCGTACTCTATTTATGGTTTTTTGTATTAAAAAAACATAAATTCAAGAACAAAAGTTGATTTATTTATAGTTTTGGTATATTATTATATGGCCTCTCGAGGCAATTTTTTTATAACTACTTTTTAATAGAATGGAAATTAGAAATATTGCAATTATTGCGCACGTCGACCACGGGAAAACCACGCTGACAGATGCAATTTTAAGGCAAACAGGCGCAGCAGAAGAAGGCGTAACGATGGATTCGAACACGCTCGAACAGGAGCGCGGAATTACTATTTATTCAAAAAATGCATCAATAGTGTATAAAAACACTAAAATTAATATTGTGGATACTCCGGGACATGCCGATTTTGGTTCGGAGGTTGAACGGGTTCTTCGTGCGGTAGATTCAGTTTTACTGGTGGTAGATGCTCAGGAAGGACCGATGCCGCAGACACGTTTTGTCCTTCGCAAATCTCTTGAATTGGGTATGCGACCAATTGTCGTAATTAATAAAATTGATAAACCAGCCGCTAATCCCAAAAAAGCCGAGGAAGATGTTTTAATGCTATTTATGGAATTGGGCGCAAACGATGAACAATCGAATTTTCCTGTTGTTTACTCTAACGGAAAAGCGGGCATTGCAAAACTGAACTTAAATGACGAATCAAATGATCTTACACCGCTTTTAGATTGTGTCTTAGAAAATGTCCGCACTTCGGAGCAGACTAAAATAAATGAGGAACTAAAATTTCAGCCGTTTAATTTAGGATATGACAACTATCTAGGTAGGCTTGCTATCGGAAGAATTTATAGCGGTAAAATACGAAGCGGCCAAAATGTTTATATTAAAAAACCGGAAGGCGAGTTAAGAAAAGGCGCGATTTCGAAAATATTTACTTTCAAGGGGCTAAAACGGGAAGAGGTTAAATCTGTCGAAACGGGAGATATTGTTATGCTTGCAGGACTTCCGGATATTGATATCGGGGAATCGGTTTTAGAAAACGAAGCGGCGAAAGCACTTCCTGCGATTGCAGTTGATGATCCTACGATAGTTTTAAATTTTTTTGTGAACAATTCGCCATTTGCCGGGCGCGAAGGTAAATTTGTTACGTCACGGCAAATACGCGAACGGCTTTTGCGCGAAAAAGAAGTTAACGTTGGTCTTCGTGTTGATTTTTCTACTAATGATGTTTTTAATATTTCTGGGAGAGGAGAGCTTCATATTTCCATTTTACTGGAAAACATGCGGAGAGAAGGCTACGAACTCCAGGTTTCTCAACCGCAAGTTATTTTGCGGAAAGAAAACGGGCTTACGCTTGAGCCTTTTGAGGAAGTCATAATTGACATCTCGCAGGAACATCAGGGCATTGTTATCGAGCGGCTTGGAAGTAGGGGATTTGTTTTACAAAACATGCAGGTGCACGCGGCTTCTTTGCGCTTATTTTTTGAAGGCCCCACAAGAGGGCTTTTGGGTTTTAAAAACCAATTTACGGTAGATACCAGAGGCGAAGGCATCATATCCAGAAGAGTAACGGGTTTTCAAAGTTACAAAGGAGAAATCAAAAAAAGAAATGTCGGCGCAATGATTTCAATGACAAAAGGAAGGGCTCTAGGATACGCTCTTTGGAATTTGCAAGAGAGAGGAACACTTTATATTGGGCCGAATATTGAAGTATACGAAGGCATGGTGATAGGCAATACAGCAAAAGGAGACGATATGCCGGTAAATCCCACAAAAGGAAAAGAGCTTACAAATATGCGTTCCAAAAGTTCCGATGACGCAATCGAACTTACGCCTCCTTTTGAGCTAACAATTGAACGAGGGCTTGAAATTATGTCCGAAGATGAGTATTTAGAAATTACTCCCAAAAGCGTTAGATTAAGAAAACAATATTTAACAGAAAACGATCGCAATTGGGCAAAAAAACAATACAAAACAAAAAATGCAATATATAATACAATGCAACGATAAGCCCTATACACTTATTGACGATCGTTCATAAATATATAGGATGAGAATATGGGTGCCAAAAGTAGAAAAGACTGTGTGCGAAGCCGTCGACTGCTAAACCGGTCTCTAAACCTGACTACTTTGATTCTCAAGGTGGCGGCAGATGTTGGCCATGTTACAGTTAATTCTTTTTTTCCTAAAAATTATCCCCAAGCAAGAATGTGGAGAATTTTTTTAGGCATAGACAATGACGCAAAATATTCGCGCCAGACCTTGTCTTGTTCATTAGCGAGACTCAAAAAACAAGGATTAATTGATAAAGATTCTAGCAGCGGCAAATGGAATCTAACTAATTTTGGCAAAACTTTTGCAAACAAAATTAAATTTAAAGAAAAAGGATTGGAAGACCAAAAGAAAACGAATATGATTGTGGCCTTTGATATACCAGAAAAAGAACGTAAAAAGAGAGCGTGGTTGAGAATTGAGTTGTCAAATTATGGATTTACTGCTTTACAAAAAAGCGTTTGGATCGGTAAGGGCCCTCTTCCCGCCTCATTTATTGAAGATTTGGATTATTTAAATATTCGCAGCGGTGTTCATATAGTAGGAATTAGTAAATCGGGGACATTACAAACAGAATAACAACTGATTGATGGCTATAGTAAGTACAAATTAACTAGACTATACACATATGAACGACCGTCATTAAGTATATAGATATATGTTATATGTATGGAAAAGTAAAAATATGTAGATTTGGTGCTAATCGCTGTTTAAAATAGATCTGTGGCCCCGCAGAAAATCTGATCCGGACATGTCTTTTTTGCCTTCCGGTTGAACTATTAAAAGTTTTATGGCCCCATTTCCGCACTGAATTGCTGGAAATCCATCATTTATCTCAAAAAATTCTCCTGGATTTAAATCGGCGGAGGGTTTGATTATTTTTGCCTTTTTAATTTTTAATTGAAAATTGTGAGTTGAAAATTGTAAATTAGTATAAACGCCCGGCCATGGGTTAAGCGCTCTCACCATAGCTTCTATATATACAGCATCTCTTTGCCAATCAATTTCGCCGTCTTCCTTGTTGAATTTTTTCGCGTAAGTTGCCCAAGATTCATTTTGTGTTTGCGGTATAATTTTACCGTTTAAATATTTTGGGATAGTCTCCAAAAGAAGCTCGGAGCCGATGGCAATCAACTTTTCTTCTAATAATAGGTAAGTGTCATCCGGACTAATTGGAATTTTTTTGATCGCTAAAATAGGCCCAGCATCAACCTTCGGAGTTGCGACAAGAATTGTAACTCCGATTTCTTTATCTCCGGCAAGCAAGGCATATTGAATAGGAGCAGCGCCCCTCCAGCGGGGAAGAAGCGAGTAGTGGACATTTATAAATCCTAGGCGTGGAATTTCTAAAATATTTTTAGGAACGATTTCACCGAAGTAGGCTATAACTCCTAAATCAGAATTTATTATTTTTAGTTCTTCTTCTGGCGGAAGTTTTGAAAACGAATGAACATTGTCAAACTTTTTTTTCAAAGCATCGAGATAGAAATTTGAATATTTAGATCCTCCAAAAAAAATAATTTTAAGATGTTTCATGTTTCGTATTTTGCGATACACGGTTTATGTTTGTCGCCTTATCAATAAATAATATTCCCTGCAGATGATCCATTTCGTGTTGAATAACTCGTGCAAGTAAACCGGAGGTGCCGCGAGTTAATTTTTTACCGTTTTCGTCTAAATATCTAACTGTAAGTTTTTCCGGACGGATTACGTCCCCATAAAAACCCCTTACCGACAAACATCCTTCCACATCCTTTATTTTTTTGCTGGATATTTTAATTATCGATGGGTTTACAAAAACAGTATATCCAATGTTTTCTAGTTTGGATGTGTTGGTGCGATCTTTAATTTTTTCTGGTTCAAACACATCGTTACTTACGATAAATATTGTGAGGCTTACCCCAATTTGCGGAGCAGCTAAACCAATGCCATCAGGCTCATTGAATAGAGCACGAGCCATATCTTTTATGATGCTTTTAATTTCAGGTGATTTAGGATCAGAAACCAGCTTCGCATCTTGTCTTAAAATAGTGTTATTTTTTTGAACTATTTCCTTATTTAACATATATAAACCTTAATACTTTATTTATGATATTAATAATTCTTATATTTGTTTATTAATGTTTTCCTAAGCTCCGCAACTGCGGATTTTTCTAGCTGCGAACGATAGTACTTATCATATATCTTATCTAAGTCGCTCCAAAATTCTGAACGAATAATTTGTTGTTTTAATTCATCAAGCACAGCATTTGAAAGCATTGCTCCAACGGTAGGAGAGAGCGCGGGCTTTTTTTCTAAAAACCATACAGCAAGCATTTCAAGCTGGCTTCGGGAAAATATCTTTAGTGCGCGCTCAACTAATTTACCGTCCTTTCCACGGATAAATACGGGTTTAACTTTTCTAATTCTCTGAGAGGCATCGAAAAAGAAATCTATAAATGCTTTTATGTCAGATTTAACCATACGAATTTAATAACTATTTTAGCTTTAACTACTATTAATGTCTAGTAAGGTTTACTATCAATATTTTTATTTTTAAAATTCAAAACTTTAAATAAAAATTAAAAAAATTAAAATATTATTGTCGCAAAATATTTTTCAAAATAATTTGTCAAAATTTTTTGACTTATCCACAGATTTTTCTAACAGAATTTTTCTTATACAGATATACTAAAAGTATAGAGGATTTTTAATTTCGTTAAAACGAGATTCGCGAGATTTTATGCGTAATTTACCCGAGATATATTTTGACGGCGAGAAATACATCTCGTCAAAACAAGCTGCTGAAATCGGACACTACACCAAAGACTATGTTGGCCAGCTTTGCCGCGGAGGAAAATTAAAATGTAGAAGAGTTGGGAGAGACTGGTTTGTATCACAAGCTAGTTTAAAAAATTATCAAAAGGGCATTACCATTGCTGGAGGCTCTCAGGAAAATACTTTTACAAATTTAACTGGCGAAGCTCTAGTTGAATTATCTCCCGAAACAAAAAAGGAATCAATCGCACAAGCAAATTTGGATGCGAGACACAGCAACGAT
The DNA here is from genome assembly GCA_964464405.1 of uncultured Candidatus Saccharibacteria bacterium. GTDB lineage: Bacteria > Patescibacteriota > Minisyncoccia > UBA11713 > 2-01-FULL-45-33 > CAYXFX01. The sequence continues at coordinate 2,927 of CAYXFX010000010.1, read as the reverse complement.
ACGGACGAAATTATTGCTATCGGATCTCGCATTGCTAGCTATTTTGTCCGCGGACTTTTTGGGACAATTGTTGCAGTATTTTTTATTTTTAAAAATCTGGCAACTGGCATATTCTCGTTATTTAAAGTTTTCACGAAAACAGCACTCGTTCCGTTCAAAAAATTACTCACGTTTTCTCGTGAATCTCGGACATCTCGGCAATCTCGCGAAATGTTTCAGGGAACTGCTATTTTTCAGACAAAATCTCGAACAAGAAAGTTTGAAAGCTTTAGTAATGTTCTGGGTTTAAGGCCAGTAATCGGTTCGGTTATCGCAATCCTTTTTGTTTTCATTGCCATAAATGGATCTAGTGTGGAAAAAGGCTCGATGTTGATTTATAAAAAAGTAAGTTTAGCTTTCCAATCTTTGCGTACACTAGAAGCTAGCGACCTAAATGCCAGAAAAATATTAGTTTCTTTTAAGGAGTCTTTTTATTCAGCGCTGGATAAATCTGTGGCATCTTTAACAAATCCTGACTTTATAGATGTTCCATACGCTTTAAAAAATGTGAATAACTCCCTAAATGATGCGCCGAAGACCGCCTATTCAGGCATAAAAAATAGCGCAGAAATGACATTTTCATTAGCTAAAGATGCTGCTAATGCATTGATTATGGCCGGTAAAGCCGCAAAAAATATGGTTTGGGACATTTTCAGCCGTTTTAGCTACAAAAACGAAGAACCGCCGCCAAAAGAGGGTTCAAAAATGGTAGTTTTCGAAAAAACTATTGAAAAAGAAGGAGGTCGCTCCTCGCCAAGCCAGGGCGGACCACCAGGAATAATCACAAAAATAGACGGAATTTCAAATAAAATCGCGCAAAGCATTATGGCGCGCCTTTCTGTTTTAGAGACAAAAGTTGACTATATCACAAATCAAAAATTAACAGGAATACCCGGAATTGCTTCTGAAAGTTTGGACGAGCGGCTTGCCGAGCTTAATACGTCAATTTTAGCAAATGTTCAAGCGGCTTTAAATTCATTTGAAACAAGAATCCCGCAAAAAGCGCAAAATCCAGTGGTGTTTAACACAAGTTCTTCGGGGCCTATTTACCGAACCGAATCTCCACAAGTTGTTTCGGGCGTATCTGCTGCTTACGGAGATTTTTCAAACGGAATTTCGACCGGTGGAAATATTTCCGGCAAAACAATAACCGCAAATAACAGTTTACAAGTTAACGGTGACGCTACAATTACCGGAACTCTTACGGTTGACAGCTGTACTGGCTGTGGCTCATCAGGATCAGGAGATGTGGGAACTGGACTTTTGGGACAAATCCCATATTATGCGGCCGATGGCACAACTCTTTCAGCAACCTCTACTCTGACAATTTCCACTTCGCAATTTATTGGAATTGGATCAACAACTCCTGCACAATTATTTTCAGTAGGAGGAAACGGTTATTTAACCGGCGGCTTAGGAATCGGACTTGCTACAACAACCGTAGGTGTAATAGAATCTTCCGGACTAATTTTATCCGGCACAGCTTTTGCTTCTACTGGCTCTGCAACATCAACATTTGCAAATGGAATTAATTTAAGTGCCGGATGTTTTTCTGTTAACGGAGTTTGCGCAGGAACGGGATCAGGTTCGGTAAATTCTGGAACGCAGGGACAATTTGCCTTTTACAATTCGGACGGAACAACTCTTTCCGGAACTTCAACTTTATTTATTGCTCAAAATACAAACGTTGGAATTGCAACAACTTCTCCAGCATTTAATTTTTCAGTTCAAGGAAACAGTTTAATTTCCGGAAATCTTTCTGTTAGCGGAATCACAGCAACTGGCACGTTAACTTTGACATCAAATATTTTGGGGGTAGACATGCTAACCGCTCTCAACTCTTCTTCACAACTCGTCTCAACATCGTCACCGACCGCCGCGGCTTACTTTGCAACTTCAACAACTGCGACTTCGACGTTTGCAGGAGGATTTAATGCCGGAGGATCATCTGGACTTTTTGTGAATAATTTAGGAAGAGTGGGGATTGGGACGGCGGGGCCTGGGGCTCAACTCCATGTTGCTGGAACGAATGATTTAAATACACCGCGAGGCACAATAATAATGTCACGTTATTGGGCTAGTGATACTGATGCTCGCGCATCGGCTATTTATCATTATGGCAACAATTCTATGGATCAGCTGGTATTTGGGGTAGTTGGTTCTGGTGGTCTTACAACAAGCCCAACATTATATAGTAATGCGAAAATGGTTATTCAAAATGACGGCAACGTCGGCATCGGGACGACGGATCCTTGGGACAAACTCACAGTTCATGGAGGAGATATCTCAGTAACAGGAGGAGATATCAGACTTGGAACAGGATTAGCAACTACAACTTTAACAACAAGCGCGAATGGTTTTAACATAACTGGATTAAATGTTGGAATAGGGACGACTTCTCCAGCTTCACTTCTTTCAGTCCAAGGGAACAGTTTAATTTCCGGAAATCTTTCCGTCGCAAATTTAACCGCGACTGGGACACTTACTTTGTCTAGCGCTCTCACAGTAGCCAATGGAGGGACAGGTTCTACTACTCTTACGGGGCTCTTGGCAGGAGGAGGAGGGCAGATTGTAACAGCAACAACTTCTTCTCCTTTGGTATTTTCTCTTGCTAACGGACTTTCGATAAACCAATCAAACGGAGGACAAGATGGTTACCTGTCTTCAATTGATTGGACGATGTTTAACAATAAGATTGGTTCCTCAAGTCTTTCTGCAACAGTTCCTCTTTCATACAATTCATCAACTGGAGTAATCGCATTAAACGGAACGACAACAGTTAGCGGATTGCTTGTCGGCAATGGAGGACAAATTATTTCAGGCACAACTACTTCGCCTCTTGCATTCACCCTTGCTGACGGACTTACTTGCACTAACTGTTTGAATAC
>CAYXFX010000009.1:0-36644 GCA_964464405.1 uncultured Candidatus Saccharibacteria bacterium | reverse complement strand
AGAGTGTCGTCTGCGACGATGTGAGTCGTCATGGTGACAACCTCCTTTTGATTTGTCCCGATTTCGCATCGGGACTGTTGCGGCCCGCCTCGACATGAGGTAAGCCCGCCGTCGCCAAAGGATATGGCAGGCAAAGCGCATTTTGTCAGTGCGTTTTACCCTTCGTAGCTTTAGCGAAGAAGGGCTTACCTCATAAAAAATAGCCCCTTTTCAATGTTCCTCCTTCCAAAATTCCGTTTTGAAGTGCAATTTACTGCCTTAGGTGTAGCAAATTATAGCCAGTTTGTCTAGCCTTTAATTCTCAATTTACCTTTGAATCCGAACACTTAGTTAGATTAAAGATATGCATAAATTCTCACATTTAGGGTTTGATGAACGAGTAACCGCACTACTTAAATAATAGTTATAGAAATAAATAAAGAAAGTAAAGAAAATAGAAATTACATGGAAAACGCAAAGGAGAAAATATTGGTTTGCGGTGGGGCGGGTTATGTCGGCGGTCATTTGACGGATCTTTTGGCGAACAAGGGATATAAAGTTGCGGTTTATGATAATCTTACATATGAGGATCGTTATTTAAAAAATATTAATTTTATATTTGGCGATATAAGGGATAAAGAAAAACTTGGGCGCGTCATCAGTGAGTTTGATATTGTCGTTTGGCTTGCCGCAATTGTGGGGGACGGAGCTTGCGCGATAAATCCTTCTTTAACTACCGAAATTAATTTATCTGCAATAGAATGGCTTACAAAAAATTATAAAGGCAAAATAGTTTATACATCAACTTGCTCCGTATACGGAATAAACAATAGCTTAATAGATGAATCCGCCGCGGTAAATCCGCTTTCGCAATATGCTTCTACAAAATATGCTGCTGAGCAAGAAATTATAAAAAACTCGCAAGACTATCTTATTTTCAGATTGGGAACTCTTTTTGGGATAGGGGACGCGCATTCGAGAATTCGGCTCGATTTGGTTGTAAATACTCTTGTTGAAAAAGCTGTTTCGGGCGAACATCTTTCGGTTTTCGGCGGAGGGCAATGGCGGCCGCTTTTGCACGTAAAAGATGTTGCGGAAGCAATTCTTTTCGGAATAGAAAATAATATCACCGGACTTTATAATTTAAGCAATAAAAATTATAAAATCTGCGACATAGCGGAAGAAATTCAAAATCTGATACCTTCCACAAGAGTTGAATACGGCAATTTAAAATTTGAAGATCTTAGGAATTACAGAGTATCGGCCGCAAAATATAAAGCATACGGATGGGAGCCAAAATACGATTTAACTTATGGAATTAACGAAATACATAAAATGCTCACTGCAGGAAGAATCAAGGAACCAAAAAATATTTTGTATTCAAACGCAGCTTATTTAAAAAATAAAGTTTTATAATTATAAATTAAAAAATAAAACATGGCACATGTTATAAATGGAGATATAAGCGTAGACGAAAGAGGTATTGTAAAATTCGTCAACGATTTTGACTTCAATGGCGTTAAAAGATTTTATGAAGTTGGAAGTTTTGCGCGGGGGCACATTCGCGCATGGCACGGGCACAAACAAGAAAATAAATATGTCTATGTAATTTCCGGGAGCGCATTAATTGGGGTGGTGGATCTTGAAACAGAAGAAATACAAAAATTTACTTTATCTGCGGCAAAGCCAAGGGTTTTGTGGATTCCCGCGAATTGTGCCAATGGTTTTATGAGCTTGGAAGACAACACGCGGGTTATTTTCTTTTCTTCCTCAACACTAGAAGAAAGCAAAAATGACGATATCCGCTTCCCATACGACAAATGGAATATTTGGAATATAGATTATTATTAAATATATGATACCTTATAGCCGCCAATATATAGACGAAGATGATATTAAAGCAGTTGTTGATGTTTTGAAATCCGACTGGCTTACGCAAGGGCCGAATGTTTTGGCTTTTGAAAAAGCGCTTGCGGAGTACACAGGCGCCAAATACGCAGTTGCTGCTCCAAATGGAACTGCGGCCTTATATCTTGCTTATCGAGCGGCGGGGCTTAAGGAAGGAGATGAAATAATAACAACACCAAATACTTTTGTTGCCACTTCCAACATGGCGATTGCTTGTGGTGCGCGGCCGGTTTTTTGCGACATAAGGCTTGATACTTATAATATTGATGAAGAAAAAATAAAAAGCTTAATTACAAAAAAAACACGGGCGATAGTTCCAGTGCATTTCGCCGGGCATCCGTGTGAAATGGACAAAATTTCTGAAATTGCGAAACAGCACAATTTATTAATTATTGAAGACGCATGCCATGCAATAGGCTCGGAATATAAAGGAAAACGCATTGGCGGAGTTAGCGATATGTCTGTTTTTAGTTTTCATCCGGTAAAGCCGATTACTGCCGGTGAGGGAGGAGCCATTTTAACTAACAACGAAAATTTTTATAAAGAAATGTTAAAACACCGAAATCATGGGATAATTAAAGACCCTCAAAAATCCGATACGGTCGGCAAATGGTTTTATGAAATGGTTGATTTGGGATTTAATAATAGAGTTACCGATATTCAATGCGCGCTGGGGCTCTCGCAACTAAAAAAACTTGAACGTTTTCAAAAAGCGCGGGAGGAACGGGCAGATTACTATTTTGAAAAATTAAAAAATTTAAATGAAATAGTTCTTCCAGCAAAGGCAGAAAACATAAAACACAGCTGGCATCTTTTCGTGTTGCGTTTGAAAGATTCGGCCAAGCGCCGTCCACTTTACGATCATTTGCAGGCAAATGGAATAGGAGTTCAGATACATTACATTCCTGTGCATCACCAGCCGTACTACCGCGCACTTGGCTATAAAAATGAAAGCTGCCCGAATTCAGTTTTATATTACAATTCAGCGCTTTCTATTCCGCTTTATCCTTCACTTGCACGCGAGGACCAGGATAAAGTAATAAAAACACTTTACGATTTTTATGCTAAAAACTAGGGTAATTCCAGTTCTAACCATAAAAGATTTAAAGCTGGTAAAAAGCATTCAATTTTTCGATCATAGGAATATCGGAAGCTACATAGCGGCAGTTCGTGTTTTTAACTTAAGAGATGTGGACGAATTGATTTTTTTGGACTTGGATGCCGGTAAAACAGGAATAAAAAAAGAATTGCTTTCGGAAATTACCAAAGAATGCTTTATGCCGCTTACAATAGGCGGTGGCGTAAAATCTTTGAAGGGTATTAGAGAGCTTCTTTCAATCGGTGCTGATAAAGTTGCGATAAATTCCGAAGCTCTTCGACGCCCGGATTTTATAAACGAAGCTTCGCGCCAATTCGGATCGCAGTGCGTTGTCGTTTCTATTGATGCAAAAAAAATTGGAGATGAATATTTTGCGTTCGGAGCGAATGGTTCTTTTAATTCAGGAATGCGAGTCTCGGATTGGGTGGTAGAAGCAGAAAGAAGAGGCGCCGGCGAAATTCTTTTAACATCTATTGATAAAGATGGCACAATGGAAGGATATGATGTGGAGCTTGCTAAACGTGTAGCCGATATTGTTAGAATCCCCGTTATTGCGGCTGGAGGAGCCGGGAACTTAGAACATTTTTCAAGCGTTATAATAGGAAGCGGGGTTTCCGCGGCTGGAGCGGCCAGCATCTTTCAATATACGCAAATTACGCCCATGAATGTAAAACGGCATCTTTCGGAAAGCGGAATTCCGGTGAGAATTTAATTAAATATTTATAAATCTTTAAATTTTTAAACTTTTAACAGTATGGATTTCCAATATTGCAAAACGTGCGTAATGCCAAACACAAAGCCGGACCTTTTTTTTGACGAAAAAGGGATTTGCGATGCATGCAAGTCTGCAGAAGAAAAGCATAAAAAAATTGATTGGGAGACAAGAAAAAAAGAATTTGATGAATTGATAGAAAAATATCGCGGCAAAAATCCGAGCAATTATGACTGCATTATCCCTGTAAGCGGCGGGAAAGACAGCCACTACCAAACATATTTAGTAAAAGAAGTTTACAAAATGAATCCGCTTCTTGTAAGTTTCGAATCTTCCATGCGCACGCAATTGGGAAGAAAAAATTTAGAAAATGTTAAGCGCGCATTCGGGTGCGATTTAATTGTTTTTGAAAAAAATCCAGAAGTATACCGTAAAATGTCAGTCGAGGGATTTAAAAGAGTTGGAGATGAGTTTTGGCCTAATCACTTGGGAATTTTTACGGTGCCGGTGCGTTTAGCCGTGCAGATGAAAATTCCTCTGATTATCTGGGGTGAAAATTCTCAGCTTGAATATGGCGGGCCGAAGGCCGCAAGAATGAGCAATGTGTTGGACCGCAGATGGCTGGAAGAATTCGGGGGACTTCTTGGCTTGAGGGTCGAAGATGTGATAGGCGCCGAAGGTTTAAAAAAAGAGGATCTTATTTCTTATACTTACCCGTCTGACGACGAACTTAAAAACGCCGGAATACAAGGAATCTTTTTGGGTTATTATTTCAAATGGGATTTCAGAAAACAATTAGAACTCATGAAACAGTATGGATTTTCAGTAAAAGAAGACGGGCCAGTAGAAGGTACTTATACTAACTATGAAAATTTAGATGAAGCGTTTCAATCCGTGCACGATTACCTGAAATTTTTAAAATTCGGATTTTGCCGTGCTACCGACCATGCTTGTATAGACGTGCGCAACGGTTTAATGACAAGAAACGAAGCGGTAAAAATTGTTAAAAAATATGACGGAAAGTTTCCCGAAAAGGGGATGCGCGCCTTTCTTAAATTTTCAGGAATGAGCGAGAAAGAATTTCGAAATGTTTTAGACTCTTTTACTGATAAGTCTCTTTTTATGACGGATCAAAAAGGGAAACTCCTCCGCGACGAATTTGGGAATGTTATAAAAAAATATCAGAATTATGGAGAAGCAATATGGTCGTAATCATTGATTACGGAATGGGGAATTTGTTTTCTGTTTCAAATGCGCTGAAATTTCTAAATGCGGACGTTAAAATTTCTTCTGACCCCGAAGATTTAAAAAACGCTGATCAAATTATTTTGCCGGGTGTGGGATCATTCCCGGACGGAATGAAAAATTTGCGCGCCTTAGGGCTGATTGAACCGTTAAAAGAAGAAGTTTTAATAAAGAAAAAACCATTTTTAGGAATATGCTTAGGCATGCAGTTGCTCGCCAGTGCCGGAGAAGAAAATGAAGGAGAGCTAGGGCTCGGATGGATTTCAGGGAAAGTGCGCAAATTTATTCTGGATGAGAATAAGTTCAGAATACCCCATATCGGATGGAATGACGTTTCAATTAAAAAAAATGATAAACTGTGGGACGGCATAATAAATCCTGTTTTTTATTTTGTACATAGCTATCACTTTGTGCCGGAAAACAAAAATATAATTTCAGCCATTTGCGATTATGGCGAGGAGTTTGTCGCGGCGATTAAAAAAGATAATATTTTCGGCACGCAATTTCATCCGGAAAAAAGCCAAAAAAACGGCCTCAAACTTTTAGAAAATTTTTTGAAGATTTAAAATGCGAAATTGACAATAATTTGAGATTTGTTATTCTTTCTTAAGATGAATAACAAGGAGAACAAAAATGAAAAACGAAGTTAAAATAGGCGGCCGTTTAGTGGGGGAGGGACATCCGTGTTTTGTAGTTGCGGAGCTTTCCGGTAATCATCATCAAAATTATGATGAAGCGGTTGCGCTGGTGAAGGCGGCGAAAGAAGCGGGGGCGGACGCCGTTAAGCTCCAAACTTATACGGCCGATACCATTACGCTAAATTCGGACAAGGATTGGTTTATTGTAAAAGGCAAAGACCAGCCTGATCTTTGGAAAAAACGCACGCTCTACGATTTATACACAAAGGGCAATACTCCCTGGGATTGGCAGCCGAAATTGAAAAAGTTGGCTGACGAAATTGGGATTATTTTATTTTCTTCTCCTTTTGACGACACGGCCGTGGATTTTTTGGAAAAAATTGATGTGCCGTGTTACAAGATCGCATCTTACGAAGCGATTCATATTCCGTTATTGGAGAAGGTCGCTAAAACTAAAAAGCCGGTTATTATGTCTATCGGTTTTGCTTCTTTGGATGAGGTAACGCTTGCGGTGGAAACACTTCGCAAAAATGGATGTGGGGATATCGCCGTGCTTCATTGCATAACCGCATATTCTGATAAACCAAAATTTGAAGAATCCAATTTGAAGACAATCGAAGATATCAAAAATCGATTCGGTGTCGTGGCCGGTTTTTCAGACAACAATGCCGGCGTAGAGATACCTGTTTTGGCGGTTGCAGCTGGGGCCTCTATTGTAGAGAAACATTTTATTTTGGATAGAAAAAGCGGTGGGCCGGACGCACGTTTTTCAATTGAGCCGCGAGAATTAAAAGAAATGGTTGACATTATCCGGCGGGTTGAAAAAGAGGGCCCCGGCGCCATAGATTCCATAATCAGCGAAGCAGACAGAGATAAAGCGGTTGGACGCGTTCAGTACGGTGCGGCAAGCGAACAAGAAAAAGAAAATGAATTTTTCCGGCCGACCTTGTGGGTTAAAAAGGACATGAAAGCAGGAGAAATTTTTTCAAAAGAAAATACCCGCGTAGCCCGCCCATCGTCCGGCCTTCACTCCATGCATTGGCCGGAGATCTTAGGCAAAAAAGCTTCCAGGAACATAGAGGCGGCCACACCCATGTCTTGGGATTTAGTTTCCTAACCTAATCTCTAGAATGTATTCTTTAAAAATAATTCCGATTCCGTTTGTAATGAATCGTTCGCCAGTGCCCAGCTTTATATGGTAATTTCTTAAGGGTTCCGCATTATTTTTTATAAGATCGCTCTGCATTTCAAATGGGATAAAACGAAAATTGTTTATTGATTTGCTTTTCAGATAACGGCTGATTGTTTCTTTTGAAAAAATACTATAGGCGCATTGATAATCGATTTCGTCATTTTTTTTATGGAAATGCCGGGTATCAATGGGCGCGTCATTAAAAGGTGAGTGAACATAAATGAATTGGGGCTGAATTTTAATCGCGCGTTCAAGGACCGGTTCAAAATCCAAAAAAGTATGCATTGTGCCCAATATAGTTACTGCATCGAATTTTTTTTTCAGATTTTCGAAAAAATTTTGTTCAGGATTTAAAATATCGGCTTCTATAAATCCGATATTTTTTTTTCGAACTCTTTTTTTTGCTTCATCGATAAGCAGAGGCGAAACATCGATTCCTGTGCCCTTTATTTCTGTTGGAAGAAAATTTAAAAAATCTCCCGCGGCGCAGCCGATGTCAAGCACGCTTAATACGCCGTTTTCTTTCAGTATTTCGTAGACGGCTTTAAATGAGTCCTTTAATACAGGTTCGGACAGATAAGTTTTTGTATCTTGATTAAATTTTTGAAACATTGGTAATATTGTAAAGTTTAATTTATATAAATGGAAGAAGCAAATAAAGCTGAAAACGTTGTAGAAAGCAAATTGGGGCGCCAAGCCAGCGAGCTATTCAATGCATTATCCAAACAAAAGCCGGCTCGAGCCGACGCGATCGTGTTTTTACAGGGAGACCAATTGGACCGGGCGGAAGCCACGGCGTCTTTATATCGCGATGGGTTTTCTGATCTTGTTATGATCACCGGTAACAATGTTTTGATCGGCGCTGATACCCGTCCGGATGAAAACGATTTCGGGCTTGATGTTTTAAAAAAATATTTAATTGATCACGGGGTCCCGGCCAAGAATATTATGATCGAAGACAAATCAATGAATTCGCGGGATCAGGCAGAAAATATAATTCGCATTGCCAAAGAAAAAAATTGGTCCGCGATTTTAGTCGCGGTCTCTGAATATCATATGCTTAGGGCTTATCTTGCGCTGGTTAAGCAGGTGATGGTTCAAAATTGGTCGGGCAAAATTATTATGCACGGAATAAAATTCCCTTGGGATAGCATTCCTTCCGGCAGAAGCAAAACAGTTCTTGAAATGCTGGAACTAGAAACGGAAAAAATTAAAAAATACGCAAAAGATATTGCCAGCATACAAGACGCGGCCAGTATGATATATTAATAAAATGTTTTTAAAGAAAATCGGGATTTTATTAATCGTCACGTCTGTATTATATGCGGCAGTTGTGATGGCTATTTTTCCGAGGTGGGCGGTTGATGATGCTTATATTACTTTTCGTTATGCGGAAAATCTTGCTATTCATGGCGAGTTAAATTGGAATGTTGGAGAAACTCCTGTGGAAGGATATACCGGAGTTGCGTTGCCAGTGATTTTATCAGGATTTATAAAAGCCGGCGTTTCTCCGGTAACGGCCAGCCGCACAATAGGTATTTTTTCTTTTTTTCTAAGCGAGATAATTTTATATTTTATTTTTCGCAGACTTAAAGTTCACAAATTTATTTCCGCAATCGTACTTTTAATGTTTGCAACAACCCCTGTTCTTTTTACTCACGCGACAAGCGGATTAGAAACTATGCTTTTCATGTCCGCAATTCTTCTAGGCATTTATGCATTTTTAATGAGTTTGGGGGAGAAAGACCGTCCTCATTACCACTGGAAACCGATTTTTTTGTTTATTGTTTTATTGTGGGCGAGTCTCGTTCGGCCGGAAGGTGCTGCATTTGCAGGATTTATAATTGCGGCAGCGTTTTATGTTATTTACCGTTATCATCGCAACGAACTTTTTTCTTTCGGTATTTATTTTATTTTATTTTATTTGCTGCCCGCTTTGATTTATTTTATTTGGAGGGTGGACTATTACGGCGCTCTCTTACCGAATACTTTTTATATTAAATCTACCGGCGGTTTCTATTCTGGAAATTTAATGGATTTATTGCGTTTCATGCGGAGACTTTTCGCGGTGCCGTTTATAGCGTTTTTAATGCTCCTTGCCATCGAAACTGATTGGTTGTGGGCAAAATTTAAAAGTAAAACTTTGCCTTTGCATCCAAGGTTAGAGGCGGCATCAACTGCGGTTTTGGGTTTTGTTTTTGTTCTTGCAATATTTTTAATGCAATCACATCTTACAATGAATTATTCAGGACGTTTCTATATTCCTTTATTACCGGTTTTTTGGGTGGGGCTCGCGGTTTTTTTGCATATAGGATTCTCAGCTTTGCCGGAGCACAAAAGAGAAAAACCCATCCGGCATTATCTGGTGCTGGGAGCTTTTTTTGTTGCCATGTTTTATCAAATAATATTTAATGTTTTTAAATTAAAAGAAGAACTGACATTTGTTAAAGCCCAGCAAGAACATCAAGAAGCGATGCACAACGCAATAGGAAAGTTTTTGCGCGAAAAAATTCCTGCTGATGAATGGCTGGTGGTTTATATGGACGCCGGAGCAATGCCTTATTTTTCAAAATTAAAATCAATGGATTTTGGAGGGTTGAATGACGCTAAATTAGCAAGAGAAAATTTATCGGAGAAAGAACGCATAGATTATTTCTTTTCAAAAAATCCGGCGAGCGTCGTTTTTACGAGTATGAATAAAGACAAGCTCGATTACGGCAAAGAAGCTGAAAAAATTTCAAATGACAAGAGGTTTAGCAACTACGTGCTTTTTAAGAGATATCTCTCTCCGACACCTGATATTGATTTTCACGAGTTTGTCTATTTACGAAAAGACTTGTACGCTAAGCTAAAATAATTAACAGTTTTTATGGACACAAATGAACGCGCAAATGCAGTGTTGGATGTGATAAGGTCGCGCCGGACGCAGCGGCATTTTTCCGACAAACCGGTGCCTGAAGAATTCGTAACGAAAATTCTTGAAGCGGCAAGCTGGGCTCCTAGTTCATGCAATATGCAGCTTTTGGGAATAATTCGCGTAGATGATCCCTTGCTTAAGCAAAAGCTTGTTAGGGAAGCAAAATCCGCTGGGCATGCCGAAAGGGCGCCCGTGCTTTTTTTGGTAACTTACGACAAAAGATTCAGCCAAGAATACCATTCGAATATTCAATCTGGTGCCGCTGCCATAGAAAACATGCTTCTTATGGCGGAAAGTTTGGGACTCGGTTCATATTGGGCGGCGAGTGTTGGAAAAGAAAAAGATGTGCGGAGGATTTTAAAAATACCGGATCGCCGCGAAATTCTTGCGCTGGTTATGTTCGGCTGGCCGGACAAAAAGCCGTTGCCCCCAAAAAGGCGCACGCAGGGTGAATTTTTGCATTTAAATTTTTATGATGAAACGAGAGATCTGCCGCTTTCAGGAGATCCGGATGACTGGCCAATCGCAAAATTGAAAACCTTTCAAGAATTTAGAGTTTTGAGCGGGGCAAAATATAAGCCGTATCTCAATGAAGAATTTTTTGCAGTTATAAATACAATCAAAGCTCGCGTATCTGCAGATGTGAAAGAGTGGATTGATTTTTTGCCTTCCACGGGCGCTTACCTCGAAGGGCTCGTGCAACTTTTTCCTAGAGCTTCTTTTAAAATTTTTGAAATAGGAGACCAGCTTGCGCGTTTTTCAATCGAAAGGGCTTTGAAAGTGAGTAATGGAAAAGAAATTCAATATTCGCAGTACGATTTCGCTGGTGCGGACGGAATTGCCGATGTAGTTTCCTGTCTTTTCCGTCTTGAGGCATATCCCGCGGATTTTCACAAAAAAATTCTCAAAGACGCGGCGTCTTTGGTAAGGCCAGGCGGCACTTTGATTTTCGGGGCGTGCAATAAATCTTCGTATTTTTTGCCTCTTCATAAGTTCAAAGCGCGGCGAAAAAAAGAAATTCGTTTTCCTGTAATGACGCCGCAAATGGTTGCTCCGTTTAAACCGATTAATCTGGCGTGGGTGGTAAAAGAATTGGAAAAAGCTGGATTTTGTATTGAAGCGAGGGAATGTTTATTTTTATTTCCATCAATAGAAGAGCTGACTCCTTATTATAGCTTTTCTACACCGCTGGTTTTTAAGATTTTGGTAAAAGTAATGGATTTTTTTTCAAAAATATTACCGCGTCCGATTTGGAAAAAATATGCGAAAATACAATTATTTTTTTTAAAAAAAGAAAATGGATAAAATTCCGGATTTCCTTAAACGCGCTTCGGACGGATTATGGCACGCAACTAAAGAAAACGGCGGAATTATTTGCAAAAAACACAGAGTTGACCATACGGGCAAAATTGCGTACGCGGTGATACTAAACTTGGAACTTTTTGATGCGACTGAAGACATAAAGTATTTAAATCGCGCGAAAATTTATGCGGAGTTCGTATTTTCAAAAATAAAACCCGACCTTTCAAAAAAGCATTGGATAGTATGGCCGGGCAATTACTCAAGATACAATATGTCAAACACTAGTTTAGACGCCGGATCCGCAGTTGACGCGCTTGTTTGTTTAATTGAAAATCCCAAAAGTAAATTACGTACAGAAACTGAAGAAAAATATCGAAACGCAGTAAAAAAAATTGCATCTTCTTATCTTATTGATGCCGCGGTTGATAAGCCGATTACAAACCAAAGACTCTGGGCTTCTACGGGACTTTCTGCCGCCTACGGACTTTTTCACGAAGAGATATGGAAAACAGCTGCTTTGAAAGGGATTTCGCGCGCCCTAGAAGAACAGTGGGAAGATGGTTTTTTTTCTTATCATCCGTTTCCTGCGGTATCCGATATGCCGGAAGGGTCGCGCGATATTTCACCTTTTTACCACTCACGGCACGTGGGATTTATTCTCTACTCCTTAGATCGGCTAGGTGTTGATTATGGTAACTATAAACAATCATTAGAAAAGGGAGTTTATGCTTTAATCGGACTTTTAGGAAGAGACGGATTAAAAAGTATGAAGACAGAAGCGAAGCGCTGGTATTGGCATTCTACATACGAGGTGGCAAGCTATTCTTTTGACCTTTACGCTCTTTTAAAATGGAGCGCATATTCGGGAAACGCTCTTTTTGCTTCTTACGCGCGTATTCTTTGGAACCGTTTACAAAAAGAACAAAGTAAAAACGGCTGGATTACGGCTGCGGAAAATTGCGCCGAAAATTTCCAATGCAAAAATTTTTGGACATGCCAAACAGCTTGGGCAGCTAGGGTATGGCGGATGTTGCCGGAAAAAGATAGCGAGTGGGAGCAAGAATATTCTTATTTTTCTAAAGCTGACATTTTACGCATAGGAACGCCGGAGTATTTGATAACATTGCGCGGAAAAACATTTCACCCTACATTAAGCTGGGGCTCCGGCTACGGCGGAGGAGGTATTTTGTATTTTGGAAGAAAATCAAATGTATTTCAGAACGAATATCAAGAGCGGCATGGTGAACGTGAAAGTGGAAAAGGAGAAAAAGGCTGGCTCGCTAAGCCCAAAAGTTCGTTTCAGCAAAGAATCAAGCATGCTGTCAGGTTTATTAAAAAAGAACGGCACGATTTTAAAAGCCACATATTTTATATGTTTGTTGAGCTTCGCGCGGGCAACGCGCGCGCTTTTTGGCATTTACTTTTTTCACATTTTTTAAAGCGAATGTTTGCTGCTTTTTCGCCGGCCCTTTCCACGCAATGGAGCGCCTATGTGAAATCGGAAGTTAACTTTCAAGAAGCATTTTATAAGATTGTTCCGTCATCGCGGCTCGGAGAGCAGTGCGATGATTTTATTTTAGAAAGAAAATATATTTTCGAAGAGCAAAAAATTAGCGTAGAAGATCATGTAGAAATCCGCCGCCCGCTTCGCTCAATTTGTTTCATAGATTCCAATAATAAACCGCGATATTTTTATTCCAAAAAACCCGGCAAGATTGCGATCAAATATAAATTATAGGACGTTTCTTTCTTGCATTTTTAAAACTTTTCTGTATCATAGTCCTATGCAGCAAAAAATTTTAAACTATGTTTCGTGGGCTGTAAAGATCGGACTTTATATTTTGCCTTTCGCTGCACTTATTGTTTCCGGCAACACTTTTAGCAAAATATTTATGCCGGGAGTGGGTGATATGTTTTTCCCGTTTATTACGGGAAAAAATTTCTTTTTTCGGATAATTGTGGAGGTGCTGCTGGTTTTTTGGGGTGTGCTTGCGGTTTTTGAAAAAAAATACAGGCCAAAAATTTCTCCTATCTTTTGGGCAGTTCTTGCGACACTGCTCGTTTTAATTTTATCAACTATTTTTGGTGAAAATCCGTATCGCAGTTTTTGGTCAAATTATGAGAGAATGGAGGGGCTAATAGGGCATATACACTTATTTTTCTATTTTCTAATGCTGATTAGCGTACTTAAAACTGAAATAGACTGGCATAGATTTTTTTACTCCACGATTTTTGTAAGTTTTATAATGAGTATTTATTCATATTTACAGTATTTCGGGCAGCTAGAAATCCATCAGTCCAACGAACGTCTTGATGCTACGCTGGGCAATGCAACATATCTGGCTATATATATTGTGTTTCATCTGTTTTTAATTGCTTATTTTGCTTTAAAAGAGGAACAAAAATGGCTGAAATTCGCTTTTGTGGCGCTATTTTTATTTGAGCTGCCAATCGTTTTTTTCACAGCCACAAGGGGAGCTATTTTAGGACTTTTAGGAGGGGCGGTTATATTCGCAGGTATAATGATATGGAAAGACAAAAGAAAATATGTCCGGCGGACTGCAATTGGGATAGGGTGCGCGGTTTTGTTGGTTGTTGCTCTTTTCTTTTCTTTAAGGAATACTTCTTTTATACACAAAAATTATGTTTTAAAACGTTTTGCTGACATTTCTTTTAGTGAAAGAACGGTCACTTCGCGTTTTACTATTTGGGGTATGGCTTTAGACGGCTTAAAAGAGAATCCAGTTTTGGGATGGGGACCTGAAAATTTTAACTTGCTGTTTAATAAATATTATAGCCCTACTCTTTGGCGGCAGGAGCCGTGGTTTGATAGGTCGCATAATGTGATTTTGGACTGGCTTACTACCGGAGGAATATTGGGGCTCGGAGCATATTTAAGCATTTTTGCGGCCGCTCTTTATAGTCTTTGGAAATTTGGCTCAAACACCGAAAAGGCGGTATTTACATCTTTATTTGCCGCTTATTTTTTCCACAACTTTTTTGTTTTTGATAATTTGACTTCGTATTTTCTATTTTTTTCGGTTCTCGCGTATCTGCATTCTAAATATATTTTTGCTCAAAAAAACACAGAACGGGAAATGGCAGGAAAACCGATTAATTTGGCAATCGGGTATTCAGTTTCGGGTATTTTGTTGGTTGCGTTTATATTTATATTTTATTTTGCAAATATTAAGCCAATGTTGGCATCTCGAGCACTTCTCACTGCGTTAAAGGACATGTCCATTAACTCGCAAAATCCGGATTTAATTTTGTCCGATTTCGATCGAGCAATATCCTATCGGACATTTGGAACAATGGAATCAAGAGAGCAGTTGTCTGGTTATGCAAATAATATTGGAGGTTCGAATTTACCTAATGAACAAAAGTTAAAAGTTTTAAATCGGGCTGTTTCTGAGATGGAGCTTCAGGTGGCAGCTTCTCCGAAAGATGCCAGAGAGATTATGTTTTTATCGGCTCTATACGCGAGAATTGGTAAAGGACAAGAAGCATTGGACACAGCAAAAAAGGCACTTGAGAACGCACCTCAAAAACAGCAAATTTATTTTTTAACAGCGGATTTATATATAGGCGCAGGCCAAATGGGCGAGGCGCTTAAGGTTTTGCAGAAAGCTTATGACTTGGACAAAACTTACTTCGAGGCTGGTCGGAATTTGGCGCTGGTAGCCATTTTAGCAAACGACGAGCCCTATGCTCTACGCATTCTTAAAGAATCGCACGGCAAAGAGGTAATACCGGATCAGCAATTAATAGCCGCATATGCGCGAGTAGGCAATTATAAAAGAGTTGCTGAAATTTGGAAATTAATAATCGAGGCGGATCCTCAAAATGCACAATATTATGTCAATTTAGCGGCAACTTATATGCAGCTTAATGATCGTAAATCGGCAATTAAAGAGCTTGAAAAAGCAATTGGAATAGATCCAAAGTTTAAAGAGCAAGGAGAGTATTTCATAAATGAAATCAAAGCTGGAAGAAATCCTTAGTTTTGGGTTATCCACAACTAAAATATATTTAGAAAATTTTATCTAGTGTATTATAAAGATAACTAAAAAGTCGAATTTTTTAGTAAGTGTTTATTATTAATTTTTTTATTAGAAATAAGAAGACGAGCTTTTATGAATAATTTTCTTGTGCAAAAGAGACAGCATCTTACTATTGCCATAGCGAGCGCCGCCTCCATTTTGCTTGTTGTAGGAATTACATATTCCGCAACCACTATTAGCACTAATGTAAACACCGGGGGTTCTCTCACGGTTTCTGGGGCGAGCACACTGACTGGTGCAGTGACAATGAGTAGTACTTTGGATGTGACGGGTCTTACAACGCTTGTAAACGCGTCTACAACTCAAGCGTCTGTGTCTAATGCTCTTTGGGTTGGAGGCAACGCTACGACAACTGCTTCAAACGGATATTTTGCAACGCAAGGCTTTATTGGAGCGGGAGGCACATCGACTCCGGTGGCCGAATTATCAGCACTGGGAACTGCTACAACAACTATGTATTTGCACTCTAGCGGAACGAAAAAAGGCAGTTGTATTGAGCTTGTTCGATCACATGACGGCGGCGTATTTAGGATTTCAGTCGGTACGACAACGCTTAATAATTACGACACCACGGTTTTGCAGGTTGAATCGGGTTCTTGCAAATAAGTAATATCTAAAATAAAAACAAATTACTTATGAAAATTTATTTAATAACTTTGTTGAGCATTCTTTTGGCGCCGGTAAGCGTTGCTTTGGCGGTGGGTGATGTGACACTAAGTACGACCGAAACAGTTCTTTCCGTAAATGGGTACAGCTGGACGGTTACGGGAAGCGATGCGGTGCTTGATTCCATAGCCGTAAATGGGACGGATTTTTCGTTGACAATGTCGCAGAACCAAGAAATAAAATTGGTTTCCACAGACCGCATTAAATTAAGTATGACGCAAATCGGCTCCATACAGATAACATCAACATGTAATTCATCACAAAGCACTTACACGTTTACGAATCCTAATGGCGGAGTCACAGTTACTTTTACTGTTAGCCAAGACGCAACCGCGTGTGCGACCGGCGGGGCTTCCGGCGGTAATGGTTCTCCTGGAAGCACCGGATCATCTGGTGGTGGCGGTGGAGGCGGAGGAGGATCATTTGAGACTCCATCTCCAGCACCTGCTCCAGTAGCTCCCGTAACTCCTGCTCTGGTAGTAGCAAATCCATCTCCTGTTGCTCAAATCGTGTCTCCGGTATTTAATCAAGACTTGAGTTTTGGAAGTGAGAACGATGACGTTATGCGCCTTCAGCAACT
Organism: uncultured Candidatus Saccharibacteria bacterium; assembly: GCA_964464405.1. Classification (GTDB taxonomy): domain Bacteria; phylum Patescibacteriota; class Minisyncoccia; order UBA11713; family 2-01-FULL-45-33; genus CAYXFX01. The sequence goes on along the minus strand of CAYXFX010000009.1, from coordinate 20,342 downwards.
TTTGGCAAACGATTTGGATATTTATCCCGAAGGTAAGGTAACCGGCTACTTCGGGGCATTAACGCAAAAGGCTGTTAAAAAATTCCAGGCGAAGCACGGACTTCCTACCGTAGGAAGGGTAGGTCCGGCAACGCGCGCAAAACTAGCAGAAATATTCGGAGCTGGAAATACGCCATCAGCAGTGCCAACTCCCGCAACTCCATATGCTATGGGGCTTACGCGCGAACTTGAGCGTGGTTCCGAAGGATCCGACGTCAAAGCTCTTCAGGAATTTTTGGCAAAAGACACTGAGGTTTATCCGGAGGGACTGGCGACAGGTTATTATGGAAACTTAACTGTACAAGCTGTCCGCAGGTTTCAAGCTAAATACGGGATCTCGCAAGTTGGAAGAGTGGGGCCTATGACTTTGCTAAAACTGCAGGAACTCATGAAGTAAGCTAAAATTCTGATATGGCGAAAACTACCCCGCACGTGGGTAGTTTTCTTTATATTATGAAGAATATAAAGGTCGGCATAATTGGCGTTGGAATGGTCGGAGGATCTTTACTGCGTTACTTGGTTTCCGTTAAGAATTTTAAGCGGGGGAAAAATTTATTTTTATTCGATACGGATGCAAAGAAAGGATTTAATGACGATATTGATAAAGCAGATGTGTTGTTTCTTTGTGTTCCTACTCCGAGAATGAAAAACGGATCTGCGGGCATTGGATATTTGAAGAGCGCGTTTAAAAATATTTCGGGCAAGAAAATTGTTGTTATTAAATCTACAGTACCTCCTGGAACGACTGAATTTTTCCAGAAGATGTATCCGCATCACAAAATTCTTTTTAATCCGGAATTTTTAACAGAAGCAAATGCATGGAAAGATATGCTTAATCCCGATCGGCAATTAGTTGGATATACGAAAATGAGCAAAGAATCGGCAAAAACGGTTCTGGCTTTGCTTCCGAAAGCAAAAATTTCATCTCCTTCAAAAAAATATACTCTAACAGCAACTGAGGCAGAAATTATAAAATACGCGGCTAATGTATTTTTAACAAGAAAAGTTACATTTGCTAACGCCATTTACGAACTGGCTTCGGCGCACAATGCAAATTATGAAAATATAAAATCGGGCCTTTGCGCGGATCCGAGAATCAATTCTTCTCATCTGGACGTAAATTATCACGGCTATAGAGGATTTGGAGGATATTGCTTTACAAAAGATACGGATGCGCTTATTTACCATTTAAAAGAAAAAAAATTACATTTTGCAGCCAAACTTATTTCCGGGGATGTTGAATTCAATAAAGAAATTTTACGAAGACAAAATCTAATGCCCGAAGATGTGAGCGTGCATGATGCGGAATGGGTTAAAAAAAAGATGAAAAAAAATGAAAACAAAAAATAACATAATTGTCACAGGAGGGGCTGGATTCATAGGAACACATTTGGTGGATTTGCTAGTTCAAAAAAATTTCAATGTTTTTTCGGTAGATAACTACCACGCCTTTTGGGGCAATAAACCGAGTGAGCGGCTGAATAAAAAAGCGCATTACTTAAAATGCGATATCCGCAGTTATGAAAAACTAAACAAGATATTCGCAAAAATAAAACCACTTTTTGTGTTCCATGTAGCCGCGCTCGCGCGTATTCAGCCTTCGATTGCCGATCCACAAAAATATTTGGAGGTAAATTCTTTAGGCACTTTAAATGTTTTGCGTGCCGCAAAAAATTGCCGGGCAAGTAGGGTTATTTATTCTGCTTCGTCATCTGCTTACGGATTAAATCCTATTCCTTCAAAAGAGAACATGTGCCCCAATCCTTTAAATCCTTATGCAAAAACAAAACTCGACGGAGAGCAGTGGATGAAGATTTTTGCGGAAATTTATGGGATTGAAACAGTCTCGCTACGATATTTTAATGTCTATGGGCCCAAAAACACTTTTGTAGGATCTTATACGACAGTAATTACAAAATTTTTGCATCAAAGAAAAAATAAAAAACCGATGACGATTGTCGGAGACGGAAATCAGACACGCGATTATACGCATGTGCGCGATGTTGTGCGCGCAAACTATTTGGCTGCGATTTCCAAAAAAGTTGGCAGGGGAGAAGTAATAAATATCGGATGCGGGAGGCGTTATAGTGTAAATTTCATCGCTCGTACTATTGGCGGACGCACTGTCCATGTTTCTTCTCGTCCCGGAGAATCTAGAAATACGCTGGCTGATTGGTCGCTCGCAAAAAAACTTTTGGGCTGGCGCCCGACCGTAAAGTTAGAAGATGGGATTTGCGAATTAAAAAAAATCACAATATAATTTGAAAACAAAAAAGTGAAATATAAAAATCCCCTCAATGGGGGATTTTTAATACTATGTCAATCGCTTTTTCAATTCTGTTTAGTTCTTGTTCTAAGATTAAACAACCCTCTTCAACTATATTTAGTGTCTCTAAAACTTTTTCAATTACCAATAAGCCATTTTCTTTTCCTGGCAATGTTTTTAACATATATATTTTTTTATAGAGATAAATAGCTTTTTCCTTCAAATCTTGCAAGTTTACCACTTTTTCATCTTCAGTTTTCATGATGCATCCTTTTCTCTTTTGAGTGTAACATCCACGCAAGTTTTATAAAAGGAAAACAAAAAAGCTTCATGCGTTGGAATATCAACGACCCTCGCGCCTAATAAGAATAAAAGCAGTGCGAATTACAATAAGCAGGTCTAAAATAAATGAGCGATTTTTTATGTAATAAAGATCGTATTGCATTTTTTCAGGCGCATCTTCGACAGAAGCGTCATTTTGCATATTTATTTGTGCCCAGCCGGTGATTCCCGGAAGCCCCAAAAGCCGCATCTCATAAAACGGAACAATTTGTTTTAATTTTTCCACATATTCCGGGCGTTCCGGCCGCGGGCCCACAAATGACATTTCACCCTTGATGATGTTTATGATTTGGGGGATTTCGTCTAAGTAAGTTTTTCTTAAAAATATTCCCACTCTTGTGTGGCGTGTGTCCGGAGCCGATCCTTTTAGCCCGCCGATTACATCAGAATTTTCATGCATTGACCTAAATTTATAAAGCAAAAAACGACTGCCATTTTTGCCGACCCGCAGCTGCTTAAAAAAAACCGGGCCAGGAGAATCTAGTTTAATTGCCAAAGCGATAAAAGGGAGAATTAATAGCGAAATTGCGCCAAAAAAAATTGCAATAAACAAATCAAGTATTCTTTTTGTCGGCTCATAAAAAACTTTTTTAATTCCTACTAAATTTTCTAAAAACCACACCTCTCCTATCATTGAAAGAGGTATTTTACCCAATATCATTTCATGTAGCGAAGCAAAATCGATTACCGATATTCCATGTGGTATTGCTTGAAATAAAACTTTGGTAAAAGTGGTGTTTTGCTTCAGTTCTCCAGTAATAATTAGAGCATCTGGTTTTAGATCGGAAATTAATTTTTCAAAGTTGCCATTAAAAGAAAAAACAGGCAAACTGGGGGCGCTTGCGCTGTTGTCGGTTTCCAACGCAATAAATCCTATAGGTTTTTGCCCAAATTGCGGATTTAAAAGCAAATACTCCGAAAAATCCCTTGTTTCTTTGCCGAGACCGAAAAATAAGAGTTTAGAAGCAGGGGTTTTTAATATAAGAAGATTAATTATATACCTCCATACAAAAATCAATATTGTAGAAATCAGCAATATAATAAAAAGATTTGTGCGCGGAGCTAAGTAAAAAAATGGAAACAAATAAAAAAATAAAATGGTTACCCCAGCGTTAAATGTCATGGCTTGCAAAAGTTTAAGTAAGAAGTATTTGCTGTTTTTCATAAGACGCGGCTCGTAAAGCCCAAGAGCAGCAAAGATTGCAGACCACAAAAGAAAATTTAATCCGAAAGGAATTATATGCATCCGCAAAAGAATTGGATTAATTTCTGTCGAATATCTTAAAATTAGACCGACGTAAAGTGAGACATAAAGAATTATTAAGTCTCCGATTAATATTAAAGATGTTTTTATTTTTATCATTGGTAGACACCCGCGGTTTTTAAAATCATCTCTTTTAATTCGAATTTTTCTAAAAGCGTTTGTTTTGCCGCTTTCCTGAAACTATCTCTTTTTGTTTTTTTGGACATAAGCTCAAAAAGCGCGTTTTCTAAAGCTAACGAATTTTTTGCCGGCACAAGAATCCCATTTTTTTCATTTTGAATTAAATCTGGGATGCCGCCGGTACTCGCCGCAATTACAGGAATTCCTTCTGCCATTGCCTCCAAAATCGTATATGGCAATCCCTCCTTTAACGAAGGCAAAACAAATATATCAAAACTCCTTAAAAGTTTCCATGCGTCTGCTATAAATCCGGCAAATAAAATATCACTTTCCAAACCCAGCCGGCGAACCAGCTCTTTAAGTTTATTTTCGTCTTCTCCTTCTCCTATTATCACGGCTTTAATATTTCCGCCGCGTTTTTTTAATCCGTATATAGCTTGGATAAAATAATCGAGCCCCTTATTTTTTGTCAGTTCGGCCACTGTTCCTGCCAAAATTGTTTCAGGATCAAACACAATGTTGCTTTTAATCAAAATGTCACGCGCTTTTCTTTTTGCGTATCCTTCTTCTGAAATGTTTATTCCTAGTGGAATGATTTCGAATTTATTTTTTGGGATTAACGGCATTTTTAACGCTTGTCTGTAATCTTGCTTTGAAATAACGATTGTTTTATTGGTAAGCGCGACGGTAAGCCACTGTACAAAAAAAATTAACGCCTTTTCCATAAAATTTCTGTCTTCGTTAAACGCCCAGCCGTGTACAGTGAATATGGATTTAAATTTCTTGTCAAACGGATAATGCGAGAGCAAAAAAGCAGCGAGTGCTCCCAGCGCTCCCGTTTTCGAACTGTTTAAATGTATGCTATCAGGCTCCTCGTCTCTAAAAAGTTTCCAAAACGCAATAAATGCCCGAACGTCTTTTAAAAATCCGACATCTCTTTCTAGAAATGGAATATTAACAACTGATATGCTTTCCTCGTTTAATTTTTGCGCAAGAACCCCGTTTCCGCCTAAAGCAATTTTTACCTCGAACTTGTCTTTCGGTAAATTAACTGCCAAATCCCACACATAACGTTGAGCGCCTCCCCAATTGGATTTGGTTATTACTATTAGTATTTTTTGCTTCATTATTATATAACGCGAATTATCCACATAATAGCAACATTTAAGGGGATTGACAATCCTAGTAGGTTTGCTAAGATAATAAAGTGAGTGTTGCCCGACTTAATTGTCGTGGCTGCAATCTATGTCTGCACAAAGCCCTCGATTTTCGAGGGTTTTGTGTTACTATAAAAACATAAACATATTGTGCTTTTTAGGGGATCACTGAGCTGGCACTCACTATAAGGACATAGAATTGGAGTACAACCCTCCGTGGTCCCCTAAAGAGCGAAATTCTAAAATCCCAAATATTGAACCTCTTCTTCGAGGGTGATTCCGTATTTTGCAAGTACCCTTGCTTTCAAAATTTCAATTAGTTTTTTAGCTTCAAGCGCTTTTCCGCCGCCGTTATTTATGAGCAAATTGCCGTGAAAATCGGCCACGTAAATTCCACCTTCTTTCATTCCTTTAGCTCCTATGCTTTCCAATAAAAAACCGACCGGAATTTTACCAGCAATAACTTGCTCTTGCGGAACTACGGGCAAAAGTTTAGCTCCTGAAGCGGAAGCGACCAGAATGTTTTTAAATATGCTGCCGGCGCACAAAAGCTCGGGTTTATATTTGGCCTCTCTTAAAGAAATAATTTCTTTGGATTTTTCTATTAATTCATTTGGATTTTTGCGTTCAAATTGGAGAGTGGCGGCAAGAATGGCCCATTTTTCTTTTTTAAAAACGCTATCTCTATATCCAAATTCGCAAGACGCTTTAGAGATCATTTTAACTTTTTTACCGTCAAACATCGCCACCTCTTTTATACAATCCGAAAATTCTCTTCCATACGCGCCAGCGTTTCCATAAACTGCCCCGCCGACAGTCCCGGGGATTCCGGCAAGTGTTTCGAGGCCGCTAAGCCCGAATCGGTTTGCCACCATAATTAAATCTTCCAATTTAGCTCCTGCCTCCGCCACTATTTTGTTTCCGCTTACATTAATGTTTCCGAACCGTACTTTGATAACAGTTCCGGAAAATCCCGAATCATGGGCCAGCACGTTTGTTCCTTCGCCTAATATGAAGTAAGAATCGCTTTTTTTTAATGAACGCAAAATCTTTAAAAAACTTTTTTGAGTTTCTGCATTTAAAAAATTCTTCGCCTCGCCACCGAGCTTAAAATTTGTGTATTGAGATAACAAAATTTTCATTACGTTTTTATGTTAGCGTGTTATTTTGCATTTATCCACACACGAAGCATGAAAAACTCTTGCAATATTTTTTATTTTAACTTTTAATTAAATAATTATCAGATTAATTTTGCATTTCAAATTAATACCATGGTTCCTAAAAAAATTTTTTTTACGAAAGGTGTCGGAGTTCATAAAGAACGGCTTGCGTCGTTTGAGCTTGCTTTGCGCGACGCGGGAATTGCCCACTGCAACTTAATTTTGGTTTCTTCAATTTATCCGCCGGGTTGCAAAAAAATATCAAAAGAAGAAGGAGTAAAATACATTCGCCCGGGAGAAATTGTCTTTTGTGTTTACGACAGGGAAGCAACAAACGAACCCAACCGCTTGATTGCAGCATCTGTTGGTGTTGCAATTCCGGCAGATCCTGACCAGCATGGATATCTTTCGGAGCACCATGCTTATGGCGAAACGGAAGAAAAAGCGGGAGAATATGCGGAGGATTTGGCAGCAAGCATGCTAGCTTCTACACTGGGCATAGAATTTAATTCAGATACCGCATGGGACGAAAGAGAACAACTTTTTAAAGTTTCCGGAAAAATTGTCCGCACTTCCAATATAACGCAATCAGCAATAGGCAACAAAGAAGGTCTTTGGACAACCGTATTTTCGGCCGCAGTGTTTATTTGCGATGACCAAATCGCTACTGTTGAAAACCCAAATCAAACGCAAAACCAACCAACCGCCATTTGATTTATATTAATATATGAATTTTTCTATAAAAGGAACGGATATCGAAATACTCGAGTCGACGAGAGAATATATTGACAGAAAACTTGTTCGCACTGTTGACAAATTGCTTACAGGCAACGATGGAGATGCGATTTTCTTAAAAGTGGAAGTGGAAAAAACCACAAAACATCATAAAAAAGGAAAGATATTTCGCGCAGAAGCTAATTTGTCCGTTGGAAAAAAGTTGCTTCGCGCGGAAGCAATAGGCGAAACTTTAAATGAAGCGATCGACCTTTTAGAAGGAGAACTCGATCGTGAAATTAAGAAATTCAAAGAACGCCGGCGCTCGCTTGCGTTGCGCGGGGCAAGAAAAGTGAAAGGGAAATAAAGCTCTTTATTTTTGCCTATTTTTCGTATAATATAGGCATCATGTCAATTTTAACCAAAATTTTCGGAGATGCGAATGAAAGGGTTGTAAATGAACTGAAGATTGTTGTTGAAGAAATTAACTCGCTTGAAAGCGGGTATGAAAAACTAACCGACGAAGAATTAAAGAGTAAAACAAAAGAGTTTAAAAAAAAACTTGAGGACGGTGAGTCTCTCGACGATATTTTGCCATATGCTTTTGCCGCGGTAAGGGAAGCGTCTAAAAGAACTTTGGGGCAGAGGCATTTTGACGTGCAATTAATGGGAGGAATAGCACTGCATCGCGGACAAATTGCAGAAATGAAAACTGGCGAAGGAAAAACATTGGTCGCAACGCTCCCCGTTTATTTAAATGCTCTCTCGGAAGAAGGAGTTCACGTTATAACTGTTAACGACTATTTGGCGCGAAGAGACGCTGTCTGGATGGGACAAATATACCATGCTTTGGGTCTCACCGTAGGGGTTCTAAATCATGAGGTTTCCTATCTTTACGACCCGACGCATGGAGTTTCCAATTCACAATTTACAATTTCCAATGAAAATGAAAAAGACAAAACCCGCGATACGCTCGGCGCTTTCCAAGTTGTGCATGAATTTTTGCGCCCGTGCTCAAGGGCGGAAGCATATTCGGCTGATATTACGTATGGGACAAACAATGAATATGGATTTGATTATTTGCGTGACAACATGGCACAGGATGTATCGCAAATCGCCCAAAGATCAGGCGTTCACAATTTTGCAATTGTGGACGAAGTTGACTCAATTTTAATTGATGAGGCGCGCACGCCGCTTATAATTTCTGCTCCTGATATGGAATCAGGAGATTTATATAAAACTTTCTCGAAAATTGCGCCTAAGCTTAAAGAAAACATTGATTACAATGTGGACGAAAAAATGAAAGCCGCGACCATTACGGAAGCGGGGATAGAAAAAGTTGAATCGATTTTAGGAATTTCGGATATTTATTCCGAAAAAGGAATAAGATATGTTCATCATTTGGAGCAGGCGCTAAGGGCACATGCTTTGTTTCAAAGCGATCGCGATTACGTTGTGCGTACAGGCGAGGTAATTATAGTAGATGAGTTTACCGGACGCCTTATGCCGGGAAGGAGATGGTCCGATGGGCTTCATCAGGCAATTGAAGCAAAAGAAAGTGTAGAGGTGCAAAAGGAATCGAGAACCTTAGCAACAATTACATTTCAAAATTATTTCAGACTTTATAAAAAGTTGGCGGGGATGACCGGAACCGCTTCCAGCTCTGCAGAGGAATTTTATAAAGTATATAAACTTGAGGTAGTATCTATTCCAACGAATAAAACCATGATCAGAAAAGATCTTACGGATAAAATTTTCCAGACGGATACAGGAAAATTTAAAGCATTAATAAAAGAAATTAAAGAAAAAAATAAAAAAGGCCAGCCAATTTTAGTCGGAACAGTTTCGATCGAAAAAAATGAAAAGTTGTCCGCAATGTTAAATAGAGAAGGGGTGCGCCACAAAGTTTTAAATGCAAAAAACCATGAAGAAGAAGGCGCAATTATCGCGCAAGCGGGAAAATTCGGGGCGGTGACTGTTGCTACAAATATGGCAGGAAGGGGAGTGGATATTTTATTGGGCGGAAACCCTCCTGATCCAAAGGACGCGGATCGTGTGCGAGAAGCCGGCGGGCTTTTGGTTATCGGTACAGAGCGGCATGAAGCAAGGCGGATAGACGATCAGCTTCGCGGTAGGGCGGGGCGTCAGGGAGATCCGGGAGAATCACAATTTTTTGTGTCTTTGGAAGACGATCTAATGAGGATTTTCGGAGGCGAGCGCATTAAAAATCTGATGGGGAGATTTGGCGTGCCCGAAGACGAGCCGATTGAGAACAAAATGGTTTCGCGGTCGATTGAATCCGCGCAGGGGAAAATCGAAGGATTTAACTTTGATGCAAGAAAGCACATTTTGGAATACGACGACGTAATGAATAAACAGCGTACAGCGATTTATGAGAGGAGACGTCGGATTCTTTTTGGGAACAAAGGAGTGATAGAAAACGAAGCACTGCGGATAATTTCCGAAACTGCGGAAAAAATAGTTGAATTTCATGCCGCGTCTGAATACGCGGACAATTGGAATAGAAAAGAAATTATTGAGAATTTAAAGACTCTGTCTCAGGATTATTTAGTGAGATACGGGGTATCTGATTACGCCGAACTAGAAAATAAAATCAATAACTTAACAGATAAAAATGAATTAGTTGAATTTGCAAAAAAATATCTTGAAATCAGTTTCAGACTAAGAAAAGACGAAATTAACGAGCAGGAATTTTTTTCACGAGTTAAATTAACAATGCTTCGAGCTGTTGATCTTTTATGGATGGAGCATCTTGAAGCAATGGAGCACATGAGATCGTCCGTGCGATTACGTGCGTATGGCCAGCGGGATCCCTTAGTTGAATATAAAAATGAAGGCGCGAGAATGTTTAAGGAGCTTGATGGACATATCAACGCATACATCGCTAATCTAATTTTAAAAATCGGTGCGGCGCCTCAATCAACTAAAATTGTTCAACACTCGGTGTTGAACAACCACAATGAAAATGTCCAACATCCGATGTCGGACAAAAGGTCGGACAAAAATGAACTAGGCCGCAACGACCCCTGTTGGTGCGGATCAGGAAAGAAATATAAGAAGTGCCATGGGGCGTGAGAGTAAAAAAAGACCATCCGGTATTTGCCAGATGGTATAGACGTGGAAACGCTTAAGAAGCATGTTGGTCAAGATATTCTTCGGGGCTGATCCAGCTACTAAGCACCAACCCACCATTCTTAACCTGACGAATCGCCTCTCGAAGTAATTCAGCTTTGTGGGTATCCTGACATGTTTCAAGAAATCTTTCCGTATCGTTTACGAAACGAATTGACGCCGCCGTCTTCCCAATTTGCCATTCCATTCCAGGCGGGGGAAGTGCTCCGAATTTTCGTGACATTCTTATACCTCCTATGATAGATGTACTGAGATCATATTAGCGTAATTATAAAATAAAAACAAGAGCAAGTCCGCATGACATTTTCTATATTTTAGTAAATCCTGTAGTGCAACAGACGGGAAAATGGCTTAAAATAAAGAAAATCCCTGCGGTTGGTTATTGAAAAAGCAGAAGTGTCATGGGAAACAGTAGGTCAGTTGAGTTGGCGAAAAAAACCTTGTAAACTTCATTTTAATAGATATAATAAAATTATGAATAAACGTGAGTTTACCGCCGTATATCAAAAAAAAGGAAAATGGCTGGTTGCTTGGGTTGAGGAAGTTCCCGGAGCAAATACGCAAGGAAGGACGATAAATGAAGCACGTGAAAATTTAAAAGAAGCCTTGCAATTAGTTCTCGAAACCAATCGAAGCCTTTCAGAAGGTCGAGGTATTGATGCTCGTCGGGAATCTTTGCGCATAGCAGTTCCTGTTTAATTTTTGTGAAGCGAATTGATTTTATAAAATATCTTTATGAAAAAGGATGCCTCTTAATCCGTGAAGGAAAGAGGCACTCTGTTTTTATTAATCCTCTAGAAGAGCGGATTTCGACTGTTCCACGCCACAAAGAGATCAATAATTTTCTTGCAAGAAAAATTTGTAAAGATTTAAGCATTCAACCTTTTAATAAAAAATAAAATATGAATCGTCGTGCTGTCGGGATAATAATTAAACAAAAGTTAAAAAATGCAACATGTAGCGATAATCAAAAAATCATGGGGCAAAATGAAGTAGAAAATGTCAGAAAGAAAAAAGGCAAAAATGAACTAGGCCGCAACGACCCCTGTTGGTGCGGATCAGGAAAGAAGTATAAGAAGTGTCATGGGGCGCAGGGATAAGAAAAAGGACCGTCCTGACGGTCCTCGAAAGAAATATTCAACGGCTTTTATAGAATGGGTGACACCGTACAAGCTGTTTCAGGCCTGCACATATTCCCGCTATTATTCCTCGCCTACCTATTTCTAGGTAAAAGCATTCAGAACAGGTTGGGCTAAATCTACACACTTTGAATGGAATGATATTACGTAGAGGGCCGTGGTCGGGAGAAAACGTTTGTCGATATGCTTGGATTGCGAACAGTGCGGTTTTTGTAAAGAGCGTACCTACACTCATTTTCCATCTCATGGATATAGCTAAGAGTTCAAAAGAATTAGAATTATGATTAACAGAAGTATAATAATACAACACCCAGTTCCGTCGCTTTTATTCTCAGCCATGTTGTTTCCTCCATATTGTGTACTGAAGATTGTATAGCAAGTATTTTACATAATATCAAGAAGAAAATCCCTGTGACAAAATGGTTACTAGGAGAAGTGTATGAGATGTCACGGGAAGTGACATCTCGCAATCCTTCCGTAGCTTTAGCGAAGGAGGATAAAAAGTGCCACGGAGCTTGAGCTCGGTGGCAGAGATTTAGGCGAACTTACTCGACTTCTTTGATCCCGTAATATAGTCCCGTTTCACTACTCTTTTGATCGGCGATTCGTTGTGCTTCTTGTGTTTCGACCGTCAGAATAGTCTCATCAACCCAAGGGTCATCGAGGTAAAGCGGGGCGAGACTTTGATAACGTAGCCAGTATTGTGGCATGGTAAGTCCTCCTCAGCTACTTTGAACTGAAACTAGGTTAACACAGGTATGGTTGAGCTGTCAATCCTTATGCTGTCTAGGTAAAAAATATAAGAGATGTCACGGGAAGTGACATCTCGCAATCCTTCCGTAGCTTTAGCGAAGGAGGATAAGAAGTGCCACATGATATAACGATCAGAGCAGATTACCGCCGCAATAATGCTTGTTCTGGTCAGTCCATGCATAAGTGCCACATTTATCGCAAATTTGTTCGCGATAATCGGTAAAGGTAGATCGGTTCTCTTGTTCTGGTTCTGGAAACAATCGATTTTTCCTTTTTGCAACACGGCGTCGCTTCTTGATCTGCTTTCCCATCGTTTCCTCCTGTTTAAGGCAAAGGTTCTACAATGAAGATATCAAAACCGTGTGTGCTAGTCAATAAAGCGTAGAGATGTCACGGAAGATGACATCTCGCAATCCTGTCGGATGACGGGATAAGAAGTGCCACGGGCAATGAGGACAAAGAAAAAAGCTCGCGAGTGAACTCGCAAGCCGGTGAGAAGAAAAGCTCAGTAGATTTCCGCAGAACGCTCACGCCATTCGTGGAATGCGTTGAGTACGGCGGTATCCGCGGCTGCTTCGAGCTTTAATCTTTCCTGTTCAGAATCGCAACTGTAATAAAAGTACGCCATATCAACAAGCTCCTTTGTTTGGCGCCAGCTTAAATCATGCATAGCAGCTCTATGATAGGCCTTGAGCTGGAGCTCGTGTTTACGGATTTCTCGCGCCAGTCTTAGTTTTTCTGCCTTGTGGCGACTATTCTGGACATAAAGAGATAAAATACAAAGAGCGAGGACACTTACCGTCAATATATCCATAGCATTCCTCCTGAGTTAGATTCTATCGAGATACTAGTATATCTTTGCTAATTTGTAAAGGGTTGGAGGTAATGTGCTTGCACATTACCCATGCCTGTTGACTCAATATTACTTGTACGATAACAAGTAACAAATTTTCCGGCACCTCTGCGTCACGAACAAGTTTTTTTAAAAAACCGTCCGCTTTGGTTGGAGATTGCATCCACAGCCTCCTAGAATCTTCATGAAAAAGGTATGGTATAATAAATAAAAGGTCGTTTTAACGATTTTATGCTTAATTTATAATCAAATGAAAGGTTTGCATTACGTCACTTTTACTTTGTTAATAATTGGAGGCCTAAATTGGCTTTTGGTCGGGCTTTTTCAGTGGGACTTGGTTATGTGGCTGGGAAATGTTTTGGCGCAATCATGGCTTCCAACAGTGCTTTATGTTTTAGTTGGGCTTTCAGCGGTTTGGGAAGTTGTTTCGCATAGCAAAAATTGCCGGATGTGCGGTTCACAGTCTACGATGATGTAATAAGTTTTGAATATTAGAAAAGAAAAAGCGCTTCATTCAAACGAGGTGTTTTTTCTTTTATTTTATGTTATTTTTTATGAGCTAGAACGCACTCTTGCTTTTTATTTTAATTCGTGTATAATGGTTAACATTGTAGGTCTTAGACGTTTTTAAGTTTTTAAAAATAATAAGTGGTCGCCCTACGCAAATATTAGTCAAATAGTAAATTTAAATGGCAAAAAAGTTATATGTTGGTGGGCTTTCATATTCCACCACAGAGCAGACGTTGAAAGATGCTTTTTCACAAGCTGGAGCAGTTGATTCCGCGAACATCATCATGGACAAAATGTCCGGACGTAGTCGCGGATTTGGTTTCGTTGAAATGTCAAACGACTCAGATGCAGAAAAGGCTATCGAAATGTTCAACGGAAAAGAGCTCGATGGCAGGAAATTGTCCGTCAATGAAGCTCGTCCAATGAGCGAGAGGCCTCCCCGAAGAGAATTCGGCGGAAGAGGAGGTTTTAGCAGAGGCGACCGTTACTAAAAAACAGGATAGTCTCAAAACAAACACCCCGACTTAAGTCGGGGTGTTTGTTTACAAGAAGATTTTCTTATGTTATATTCCCGATAGAAAGGAGAGAATATTATTATGAAAAAAGTTCAGAAACAGAATAGTAAAAATTTTATAAGAGCAGTTGTTTACGGAACAATTGCGAACTATGAAAGTGGTGAATGGCGTTTTTGCAAACAGATGGATGTGCCTTCAAATGTGCGTAGCGGGATGTTTTTGGAGATAAAAGTGCCCCCAAAAACAGGCCATTTCGGAGGACGTTTTTTGGAATTTGAAGTGAGGAGGGTAATTTGGTCAGAAAAAACCAGACAATTAGAAATTGAAGTCGCATTCTAAAAGTAAATTGAGAACATCAGCATGCCGGCAGTGGCATGTTTTTTTTATTTCAACTTATTGTACTCCCAAGTATGCATTCACCAAACCCCAGCCGGAAATAGAATCCCATCCCTCGGATCCCAAATCTGTTGCTGTCGATTGTAGTTTATTTTGAACTTCTTCCGGATCCCACTTGCCGTTAACATTTACATCCGTTGAAGATGCAATCAATGTATTCATAACCAGCGCTGCCGCGCCTGTTACGTGGGGAGCTGCCATGGACGTTCCGCTTAATGTTGCGTAATTTTTTCCTTTGTACGTCGAGTAAATTGAGACACCGGGCGCCGCAAGATCAACTTCCGGACCGCGGCTTGAAAATGATGCAATGTTGTTGCCCGAGTCAGTTGCAGCGACTGCGATAACTTCTGGATAAGCGGCCGGATAAATTACGGCACCTTCGCTATTTCCGGCGGCTGCGATTTGCGTAATTCCTGCATTTCGTGCGCGCACTACCGCCTCATGCATCGAAAGTACATCAACGCTTGTTCCTAGACTCATATTTATAATTTGTAAATTGCGCGCGATAGCCCAATCGATCCCTTCGATAATATCTGAAAGATAACCTGATCCGCTTGCGCCCAAAACTTTAATTGCGTAAAGGTCCACTTCTGGAGCTGCACCAACAACTCCTATTGTGTTATTTAAGGCGCCGATAATCCCCGCAACATGCGAGCCGTGGCCATTATCATCATTCCAACTTTTTCTCGGGTTGATTGTATTTACTCCTCCCTTAATGTTTCCGATTAAGTCGGGATGAGATGAAGAAATTCCAGTGTCGATTACTCCAACTTTTACGTAATTGGCGTAGTTTCCAGTAGGCCACACTAGATCGGCTTCGATTCGGTCAACTCCCCAAGGCAAAGTTTGCGCTTGTATTTGCACAACTACGTCCGGATCTACCCGTTTAATTTTTGGATTTTGTAAAATTTTAGCGGCCTCATTCGGATTTATATTTTCTAAAACATCGGCATTTGCGCCGCTTAGACGTTTGATTTTTCTGTCAGCAAATTTGCTCAAAACTTGGTCTTTTTCAGAATCAGACACATTTTCATTAAATACTACGATTTTTCTTTCCGCAGCCGCTTTTGTTGCGGGAAGCCCAGAAACTGAAAATAAAAGAGCACTGATTATTAAAAGAACCGACAAATTTTTTATATTTTCCATACCATGATACGCTAAAGCTAATAATATTTACATGATAATACGCCGCAAAAATTTGTACAACCCCGATGGGGGCGAGTTTAAACTTAGCAGGTCAAAGCTTGAGCTTTTTATTGAATGCCCGCGGTGCTTTTATTTGGATCGGAGATTGGGAATTTCTCGGCCTGAAGGATTTCCGTTTACGTTAAACAAAGCAGTGGACCAACTTTTAAAAAAAGAATTCGATATCCATCGCGCAAAAGGGACAGCGCATCCTTTAATGAAAAAATATAAAATTGATGCGATTCCTTTGGCGCACGAAAATATGGGCCGCTGGCGCGAAAATTTCGTAGGCGTTCAATATATGCACGAACCGACGAATTTTATCATCTTCGGAGCGGTTGATGATATTTGGGTGAATAAAAAACAGGAATTTATTGTGGTTGATTATAAAGCAACAAGCACAACAAAAGAAATTACGCTGGACGCGGAGTATAGGCAAGGATACAAGCGACAGATGGAAATTTATCAATGGCTTCTGCGCCAAAACGGCTATAAAGTATCGGACATGGGATATTTTGTTTACGTAAACGGAAGGACCGATAGGGAAGCATTTGACGCGCGGCTTGAGTTTGAAGTGCAGATTCTTCCTTATAAAGGTGGCGATAAGTGGATTGAGGGGGTAATTCTTAAGGCGAAAAAATGTTTGGATAGCGACGAATCTCCTTCCGCGTCTTCCTTGTGCCAATACTGTGTATTTGCCAAAATGGCAGGGAGCTTGGTAATATCTTAAATTATGACAAAAACTGGGTATTTAATTTTAACTTTGACGGCTGTCGTCTTATTAATAATAGTCGGGGCACTGGCGTTTTATAATAAATTCAACCCGAAAGAAAGCGGCAAAGCGGAGCTGCCGATTGATCTGCCGCCAATCGGCGGAGGAAATGTGGAGCCCTCGAAAGATATTACTAATCAAATTAACAAAGCAGAAAAACACATGATAACTTTAAAAACAAATTTCGGAGACATTGTTTTTGAAACATATGATAGCGATGCTCCCAAAACGGTCAAAAATTTTATTACTTTGGCAGAAAAAGGTTTTTATAATAACGTAACATTTCATCGAGTGATTAAAGATTTTATGATTCAAGGCGGAGATCCGACAGGTACTGGTGCGGGAGGCCCGGGATACTCTTTTGAAGACGAACTAAATCCCGAAGCCGAGTCTTACAAAGCTGGTTACAAAAGGGGAGTGGTTGCAATGGCAAATGCGGGGCCCAATACAAATGGAAGCCAGTTTTTCATCATGCATAAAGATTATCCTTTGCCGAATAACTATACAATTTTTGGAAAAGTTGTCTCCGGACAAGAGGTTGTGGATGCAATTGCAAGCGTAAAAACCGATTCGAACGACAAACCTCTCGAGCCAGTGATAATTTCTTCTGTTAAGGTGGAAAACAGATAATTGTAACTGAACGTTTTTTTGACAACTTTTTTGCTTAAAGCTAGGATAAAAAAAGATTTTTATAATTCAACCAGTGAAAGGGGTGCAACGCTGTGCCTATTCCAAATGCCGGAGAAGAAATAGTAAAAAAAGCTTGCGATTTTTTTATCTCTAGTGGCGTCAGGAAATGCAGCGGGGTTAAATTCCAGGTAATGGGATACAGGCATTCTTTGCCAAATAGTGAGTTGGATCAGTTTGGCAAAATCGATCTTATAATTTATTTACGAATTTTCTTTCCTAACAACGTGTTTGAAGAGGAAGATGTGCAATTACCACTGCAAGTGAAATTGCGGCATCTTAAAAAAGAGACGTGCGCTTGCACAAATGTAAATCACTCTGAACAAATATGCAGAAAAATTGAAAAAAAGAAACGCAAAAGAATTCAAGAAAAACTTCATCACCAATACTGCAATCCATGGGTGCCTATAATAGTTGTGGTTGTGGATAAGAGTGAAAAACCGCGAGGTGTCCATCGTGCACTTAAAAATCTGTTTTGCCAAACAACCGCACGATCCATAAGAGCCGCTATTAAGGCCAGAAAATTAATTCATTAAAGCAGTCATTCCGAGTCCATAAAACTCGGATTTTTGTTTTTTAAATAAATATGTTAATTTGTTAGCATGTGGAAATATTGGCTAAACGGAATATTGGGGATACTTCTTATCTTTTTGCTTTATTTAAATTTAAGACCGGATATGAATAAGTTTGTTTTGGTTGTTACAGGAATTGTGATTACTATACTTTCTTTTTGGGAACTTTCTGAAAACCGCCTAAATAAAAACGAGTAGTTGTGCGCGCATTTGATTATCTCATTGTTGGCGGGGGAATCGCCGGCACGACTGCGGCTGAAACTTTGCGGGAAAAAGACGCGAAGTGCTCGATCGCAATTTTGGAGGCGAGCCCGCATCCTCTTTATTCGCGTGTGCTTATCCCTTCTTATATAAAAGGCAAAATAACGCGCGATAGACTTTTTTTAAGAAAATTTGATGATTACGAGTCAGCCGACATCCGATTTTTTTCGGAAACGGCAGTTTCAAATTTGGAACCGGAGCGCCATTTAGTTTTTGTCGAAAAAGGCGGCAAAAAAGAAGAATTTCAATACAATAAGCTTTTGATTGCTGCCGGAGGGAAGCCAAAAGATTTAGCTCTAGATCCCCCCCTTAATAAGGGGGGGCTAGGGGGGGTGTTCCGTATGCACACAATAGAAGACGCCGACTTAATTAAAGAGATGCTCGCAAGCGGCACGAGTACTGCAGTGGTAATCGGCGAGTCTTTTATTGGGATCGAATTTTTAGAAATTTTCCGCACGTACGGTATCGAAACTCATGCTTTGATAAGGGGAGAGTTTTTTGGCGAAAACGTATTCGGAAAAAAGATAGGCAAAATTTTAGAAGAAAATTTTGCAAAGCAAAATATTATTTTACATAAAAATTCACTTAGCAACCCGGTTGCTAAGTGGGGTGTTGCGGGCGTCGGTATCGGACTTTCACGAAATTTGGATGGTTTTAGCGCTTTAAAAATAAATAAAGGAATAATTACAGACGAATTTTTAAGAACGAGCAATCCGGATATTTTTGCAGCAGGGGATATTGCGGAATATTATGATGAAAATTTCTGCAAATATAAAATTTTAGGAAATTGGGCCGGTGCTGTTTTGTCGGGCCGGCTTGCCGCAGAAAATATGCAAAAAACTGCTTCCGATCTTGCTCCTTTTAAATTCATCATGTCTTATAATATTACAAGCTTCGGATACAAAATATCGGTTATCGGAGATTTGGAGGGAGACGATATTTCAGAGTTTGTAGATGAGGATAGTTCGCGCGCCCTTCGTTTAGTTTTGAATGATGGTAAGATTAGAGGTGCGGTAGTGCTTAATAATTTTATAGAGAAAGCCAAACTTCTAGAATTTATAGAAAAAAAGGGTAAAGTCGAAGATTTAAATTTAACAAATGCCGTTTAGAGTCAAAATTTGGTCAAAAAGATTAATTTTATTTCCATTCGCGGTTTTATTAGGAACAAGCGCTTTTTTTGTGGCGTGGGCATATTGGGAAAATTCGAATTCTGCCGCAACGAGAGAGGAGATTGTACAAACACAGCCCAAAATTCCTAAAAAGCCGAAGCATATAAGAACTCCCGAGCGAGTTAAAGCGATTTATATGTCCAGCTGGGTCGCGGGAACTCCGAAATGGAGAGAAGACCTGGTTAAATTTGTAAAAAATTCCGAACTAAATAGCATTGTTATTGATGTAAAAGATTACACTGGCAGGGTTTCGTTCGATACCGGTGACGAATTAATAAAAAAAGAAGGTTCGGAGGAGAAACGCGTAAAAGATATGAAAGAATTTATTGAAGAACTTCACGATAATGAGATTTATGCGATCGCGCGCATTACTGTTTTTCAAGACCCTTTTTACTCCAAAAAGCATCTAGACATTGCCGTACAGAAGAAAAACGGTTCGTTATGGAAAGACAGAAAGGGCCTGTCCTTTATTGATCCTTTGGCACAGGAATTTTGGGACTACACTGTAAGAATTGCCAAAGCTTCCGAAGAAGTTGGTTTTGATGAATTAAATTTTGATTATATTCGTTTTCCTTCGGACGGCAATATGACAGATATTAAATTTCCTGTTTCTGGAAAAGAAAACAAAGTTGCAGTCCTTTCAAAATTTTTCGCGTATTTAGACGAAAAGCTTCAAGACACAAATGTTCCTATTTCAGCCGATGTTTTTGGAATGGTAACTACAAATACCGACGACTTGAATATCGGACAAGTGTTGGAAGCAATAGCACCTCACTTTGATTATGTAGCTCCAATGGTTTATCCGTCGCATTATCCGGCAACATTTCAAGGGTTTAAAAATCCTGCGGCGCATCCTTATGAAGTCGTCTATTTTTCCATGGCGCGTGCCGTTGAACGTATGAATACGGCAAGCACAAGTCCGTTAAAGCTTCGACCATGGATACAGGATTTTGATTTGGGAACCAATTATGGAGCTCCTGAAATTGCTGCACAAAAAAAAGCGATTTATGACTCCGGGCTTACTTCTTGGATGAGTTGGGACGCCGGTAATAAATACACGAGAAACGGATACGAAGAAGAAACCGTCTCCAATTGATAGAAGTCGAACTTCCATCAATTTGGTTAATTGCCCATTACGAGGGGGGCTTGTTTATTTTATTCTAATATGCTTTACTATAATGTAGAATCAGTTCGCTTTAGCTCATTAAACTGTTACCAGGTACTTGGCTTTGACAACGGAATAATCTCCGCCTACGCATAATGGCGCGCACCCATTATGCTAGACACAGACTCAACGAGCTCTGGTAAGATGAAT
>CAYXFX010000008.1:0-38363 GCA_964464405.1 uncultured Candidatus Saccharibacteria bacterium | reverse complement strand
AAGCGCAAAATATCCAATCGTACCTACAAGTATCACAATGACTACTATCAAAACGACATTCGCAAATCCTTTTTGGTTCATATGATTAAAAATTTTCTTTCCCCTAAAATTAAAATGCAGTTCGGTCCGATGTTCGGTATTATTTTCCGCTTTTAATTCCCAAGCGTTTTTCGACAAGAGACAACCGGGCCAAAATATCTTCGACTTCAGTGCGTGAAATCAGCTCTTTTCTGATCTCTGCCACATCTTTTTCGATCATTGCGGTAACAGCATCAAGATGGGCAATTCTATTTTCTAACTTGTCGAATCGTTTATCAACCATATCCAATTTTTTATCTACGTTATCAAAACGTTTATATACGTTGTCAAAACGCTCGTCAACGCCGTCAAATCCGTGTTTTACCATCACTGCCAAATCTTCAATTGTTATTTTTTTCTTAACCATACATTTAAAGTGTAATATGTGTCTTATTTATCTGCAATGCCCGCGTAATATTCTTGAATTAGTCCGAATATCACCGCTTCCAGTTTTTATTCTTGACCTGAGTTTACTGAATGTTGGCGGCTAATGAACTAACGTTTTTAGTTTGTAAATCTAAAAGTTTTTACTATGGCGTCAAATTCTTGGGAATATTTTGTATCCGACGGATAACTTGTGAATCTAATCTTCCTACTGCCATCTAGATAGTAGATTGACAAAATTGATCCCATTTCCCCGCCATATAAAACTTTCTTAGCACTTCGTTGGTTCTGCGGTAAACTTACGCAAAGCAAAATATCCAACTGCTCCAGCGAGTATGACGTGTCGGCGTTCCTTTATTATAACAATATTTTCGCCCTCGGAGGGAATCGAACCCCCATATGCGCCTTAGAAGAGCGCTGTTCTGTCCATTGAACTACGAGGGCAGATTTACAAAGCTAGAATTTAAAAATATTTTATCAAAAAATTTTGCTTCTGCCAATACTTCATTTACTTAAACACATCACGTAAAATGAATGGGGGTTGAGGGTTTCCCAGAAATTTTTGATGTTCTTCGAAAACCGACTTAAATTTAGCAAGGCCCTGCTTGTTTAATTTTATAGCGCTTACTTCTTCATTTATCCGCTCTTCTCGATTTTTTACATAAAGTCTCCAGTTCCAAAAATCAAAAAACAGCATGGCCGCAAGAAAAGTTAGTGCGATTATCAACATTTTACGCCAAACATATTCTATCTCTTTTTTTCCTGATTCTTTCTGTTTCCTTTTAAAAAAGTTTATTTTGGAAAATAAATTTTTAAACATTTTATTTTATGGAAAAGTTATAAATAAAATATTTCGCACTCGCGCGCAAAGCTCCTGATTTGGCATCTTTTTGCGAAATTTCCAAAGATTCTATAATTCCTGAAAATGGCTGCTCGTCTAAAATTGTAAAAAATTTCAAAATTCCACTAAACTCCCCCGCTAAAGAAAAATCTATGCTTGCCTCTTCGTTTGCGGCCTGCGGAAGCCGTGCGCTTTCAGCGTCAAATTTTACGCTGGCTTTTGCGGCTATTTCCTCCATTAATCTCAAAAAATCTATGAATGTATCTTCGTTTACAAATGCATGGTTTAAAAGTTTAATGTCCGCTCCCGCATCTTCTATATCCTTAAAAGCCACTGAAAAGGCGCGCTCCTCTTCCAGCAAAACCGCAATTCTAAATTCAGCTTCGCTTACTATCGTGCTTAGATCTTTCACCCTTAAATAAAGAAAGGCGTAAAATGTTCCGGCAAGGATGCAAGCAGCAACTAAAATTATTATGAGCCAGTATTTATTTTGCATCGTATTTATAATATTCCTGTTTGATAATTGCCTCGATTTCAAACGCGAGTTCCTTTGATTGCAAAAGATTTGTTAACGGAGAATTTACATCCGAAAAACGCGGAACAATCTTTAGTTTCTCCACATAATCCAAAAAATCGTCTCGTTTTTCCGCGCTACCTTTAATTAAAATCGAGAAACTGCCCACGTTTTTCTTTAAAGCAATGGAATTTAGCTTAATCTGGCTCGGCGTCGAATTTGCTATTTCAGATATAATCGGAGAGATTTTTCGCCTTCTTGTTTCATTTTTTTCAAAATTTACGATATTTTTATTTATTAACATAATTTCTTCTTTCGTACTTTTAATTTCTCTTTGGGCCAAAACCTCTTCTTCTACCTTTAATCTCCTTAAAATATCGTCCTTCGTAAAAATCAGAGAAAAATATGATGGCAGCAAAAAAACTATAGCAATTAAAAGAAAGCTCAAAATTAAGCCAAATGCTCCGATTGCGATCCGCGAAATTTTTTCGCGGCGTATAATTTTTTTGTAATTTTCCGGTAAAAATCTCATTTTTTCTATAATTCTTTTGACTCTTTTAATGCTCTTAGCGCTAGCCCCGCCGCCGCCGTGTACCTTATAGAATCTTTGAATTCAATCTTAGGTAAGTAGTACATTGGGAACTCCACATTAATCCATGGATTAACCAGCGATGTTTCTATACCAATTTCTCTTTCAAAATATTCTTTAAGCCCCTTAAGGTTGGAGTCGCCTCCCGAAAGAAAAATTTTAGAAGGCAAAACTTTTTTTTGCGAATGGGTTTGCCAATAGCTTAAATATTTTTCGGCCTCTTCTCTGATTGCAGTAATTATCGGAATAATTGCTTGGAAAACCGCTAAAGAATCTTTCGACTGCAAAAATCCTTTTTCTTGTTTTAATTTAAAAGCATCTTTTAAATTAACATTTAAATTCTTGGAAATTGCTTCGTCTATCGCCTCTCCGCCAATTTTTGCAGAAGACATAAACTGCAAAATTCTATTTTCAAAAAAACCAAACCCGATTTTTGTTTTTCCAAAATCGATAAACATTCCCAATCTTGTAAAATCAAAAGGAATTGCCGCACGTAAAGACGCATGAAGTTCGGATTCAATTATTACCGGAATCCCCCCTGCAGAAAAAATTGAACCGGCGTACGATTCAATAAAAGCTTTTGGAAAAGCCTGAATTACGACATCGGTATGGTCTTTTTCTTCCGCAATTATTGAGTAATCAAACGCAACTTCAGAAGGAGGAATAGGAATGTGCTCTTCCAACTGAAGTTCGAGTGTGTTTATAATTTCTTTTTTTTCAATTTTGGGAAGTCTCACAGAACTTAAAAATCCCTTTTCTTCCGGCAAAGCAAGCGCAATATATTTAATCTTTTTTTTGGTAAAAAGTTCTTTTAGTAGTGAAACTAAAACATCTCTTTTTTTAATCTCTCCTTCGACAATTACTCCGCTTGCAATTTCTCCTTCTCCAAAATCATCTATAATTATTCCGTCCTTTTTTTCCGAAAATTTAATAAATTTGTAGGAAAGATCTGAGATGTCAAGCGAGTAAGTTGGAATTTGTAAAAATTTTGGAATCATTGCGGTACAACTTCTTTCCAATAATTTATTCCCCAGCCGCCGGAAGGTCCGGAAGAAAAGTTTATGTTTTGAAGGCCGGATTCATAGTTTATTGTAGCATTATTTGAAAGATCTATTCCGTACCCAGTTGCTTCTTTTGCAGTTGCGTTGTTTTCTAACTCTATTTTCCCGCGCGATGCGTAATAAATAACTCCAACCGAGTTGTTGGAGACCTCAAGAACATCTTCGGTCGGAGCATTTCTGTCAGAAAGCACAAGCACATAGCTTCCAGGAGATCCTGACCCAGAAAACGCGCAATTATTAGAAACCGTAATGTTATTATCAGACATTATAATTCCCGAATTTGAACCATAGCTCGAATGCAAATTAACTATACAGTTGTTGGATAGGTTAATAGTACCCACAACCCAAATTGTTCCAGTTATAATCAGTCTGGTGCCATTTGAAATTGTCATATTTCCAGTTATTTTTTTGGGACCGAGAATTATTGTCGATTCGTCTGTTACAGATAAATTACCGGATAAATCACAAGTAGGAGGACCGCATGTCCCGCCGGAAGCGGCGTCATTCCGCCAATCTTCTATTACGCCTTCGGGTATCGGAAGTTCCTCTCTTCCGGGGTTGTCAACAATGCAGTAAGCATTTGGGCAAGACGATCCGTGAATAGTAGTGTTTATAAACTGATTTGCTCTGCCGGTTCCAGTTGTTGAATTACCTATTGTTACGCCTTCAATCTTTGTACTTATCCCTCCAATCCAAACCCGAAAATCCAAATCGCCACCCACATCCGTCCACACCGCGCTTCCAGAAGACCAATTGGAAGTGTATTTTCCCGTATTTCCGACATAGGCGTCAGAGCTATCTTTGCGCCAATTCCAATAATTACTTGCGGAATTTGAACCGTAATCAAGCACTATCCAATATTTGCTTCCATTAGTTAAGTTCGGCGGCGAAGCGAAAGAAACGTTAATCCATCCCGGAGTTATTCCGACACCCGAATATGGTATGACGGAGCTTGTAATATCTGACGAGTTTGGTTTACCACCATTGTCCGTAGTTATGCGCAAAGTAATATTTGAGGTGGGGTTGCCAACCTTACCCAAATAAACCGCAACCCTGACTAAATTGCCGCCTGTTGGCGCAATGAAAGATTGTGCGATGTCGCGATTTCCGGAAGCTGTCGCAAAAAACCGATCAGAGTCGTTTACTGCCCATTCAAATTGCGGTAAATCTGAAATTCCTCCAGCAACAATTGCATCTGATGAAATTATTGCGCCGCTACTTCCTGTAATATTTCCATTAGAAAATACGCTTCCATTTACTTGAGAGTTATTTCCCATTTCTAGTCCTCCGTCCCCAACCTGTACTCCGTAAAAAAAGCTCGCCCCGACAGTTCCTGTTTTAATGTTTGCGCTGATAGATCTTTTCCCGTTTGAAAAATCGCCCGTTGAATCAATCCGCTTTTCTGAAGCAGACACTGTTGTAATATTTATCTGGGAACTTGCGTTATTTAATGAAAGTAGATAACTAGACGATAAATTTTTATTATTTTTTATTCTATATACTGCGTCCTCAACCCCGGCTTCGGAAACATAAAAGGCGTATCTTGTACCGGTGTTGGTTGAGGCAACTTTTTTTTCTTTAAGGGCAAGCATGGATAATCCGAACACTGCGGAAAGCAAAATTCCCAGCATGAAAAGAACAGAAACAAGCGCTGCTTGCCCTCTCTTTTTTTGAAAATTGAAAATTGGAAATTGAAAATTATTCATGTCTTAATATGCCCCCCTCATTACCGCGCTGCCATAAAAATTTTTTGTTTTTAAAAACTGTCCTTCGCCAGCCGAAAGCGAAAACTCTATTTTTATAATTTGAGAAGGAGTAGAGGTGGATTGGCGATAAAATATCAAGCTTGTAACATCGGCATCGGATGTCAAATTTTGCGCCGGGCCTCCGTTTTCCTCAACCTTAAGCGCCTGCCCGTCCAAATAAAATTTTGTTGAATCTACTTGTAGCGCTCCGGGGGTTAAATTAAAAGTGCTTTGTCCTAAATCCACAGCCGCCGATTCACGCACTGTCCTTAAAATTCTTTCCATCGCAACATCTCCGTTTTGCGAAAGTCTTCTGTCTACGCGAAGTTTCGCAAAATTTTTATATACAGAAAAAATTGAACCGACAACCGCAACCAAAATTAGCGCGATAATAACGCTGTAAACCAATGTTTCAATTAATGTATAGCCATGCTTTCGCATTTTAATTATTAAAAAGATTAGTCAAATAAATGCTTAGGGTTGTAGAAGCAGTGTCTCCGCGCTCGAGCCAAAAAACTTTTACATTTATTTTTTTTGTATTAGGATCAACTATCCCGCCTCCTGAAACAATATCATCCGAACCGTTCCTTTCTACATTTTCAACACCAACCACGCGCGTAAATAAGTTGTCTATCATGCCTGGATTTGTTGTGGAAATCTCCCATTTAAGTAACGCCTTATTAAATGATACATAATACAAAACTCCGGGAGTAAGAGACGCTAAATTTATTTGGTATCCGCTATCTCTTAAAAATCGCATACCTTCTAGGCCTTCTTCAGCCAAAAAAGCCGCGACAATTTCGTTCCCTGCGGCAATATTTATACGGTCCGAAAGAATAGAAACAAAAGAAAGTGAAAAAAGAGCCGTGCCAATTACAGCCGTAGCGATAACGATCTCAATTAGGCCAAATCCTTTCATTATTTAATTTTAGCATAGAGTCACTCTATGCTTCCTGTTGAAAAAATTGTTATAACTTTTGTAGCCGAATCTGAATTTGACAAAGTAATTGTCCCAGAAGCAGTTGTGGTACCCATAAGACGCGTAAAAACTGTCTCCGAGGCGCCTCCGGTTAAACTTATAGATGTAATTGAAACTTTCGGAGGAAGCAGATATTCTTCATTTGACGGATCTCCGGAATTGAAAACGGCGCCCTTAAAAAGCACGGCTTTCCCAGTTTCAAAATGCACACCGTAAACATTATTTTCTTTAGAAGCAAGAGTCCTGCTCCTGGCATCGCGCAAAAAACCCAAAATAGTGACGTGTGCTTCGGTCAAATTCGCAAATGCCCGAAAATTAGAAAGCGCAGAAACCAATATCGCGGCAAGCGCTCCAATAATCGCAATCGCTACCAATAGTTCTATTAAAGTAAAACCTTTTTTCATAATCTAAAACGCATCTACTAAATTATACATCGGAGAAATCATAGATACGGAAAAAAAACCTACAACAATTCCGATTAAAATCATGAGCACTGGCTCTACAATTGTTGAAAGATCTTTTGTTGCAACAGCCACCTCATTTTCATAAAAAAGCGCGAGCCGCAAAAGCATGCCGGAAAGTTCTCCTGTTTCCTCCCCAACTGCTATCATCTCTCCGACAAGAGGCGGGTAAAATTTTTCAGATGAGCCTCCCAAAAAAGATTTAGCGATTGTCTCTCCGCGCTGAATTTTTGATTTGGCATCTTCCAAAATTTCTTTATAAAAATGATTTTGTATGACATTTTCCGTAATGGAAAGCGCCTCCAAAATTTCAACCCCAGAAGAAATAAGGGAGCTTAAGGTCCTGCAAGTGCGGGCGGAATTAAATTTTTGATTAATACCGCGAATCACCGGCAAGTAAGCTAAAACATAATCAACCGCAATTTTTCCGCTGCGCGACTTAAGCCACTTCCATAACGCAAATCCCAAAACAGCAAGCGCGCCCAAAAAAATTAATCCGCTTTTCAGCAAAGTCTCGCTTACAAAAATTATGAATCTGGTGGAAGCCGGCAATTCAACGTCTAGATCCTTAAAAGTAGCAATAAGAGTAGGAACTACATAAATAAGCATTAAAATTCCGATGGCAACCATCGCAATTAAAATGACCATTGGATAAATCATTGCGCTTTTGATTTTTCTCTTTAGAGCATAATCGCGCTTGAGCTGTATCCCGATAAGTTTTAAAGATTCTTCCATTTTACCTGATTTTTCGCCGGCTCTTACCATTTCCTGAAAAAATTTTGGAAAGATGTCGGGATGTTCAGTAAGAGCATCCGCGAAACTTTTTCCTTGCCTGACGGTACTTACCATAGATAAAATGGTTGCTTTAAATTTTTCGTTTTTGGTCTGGCGCGCCATTATTTCAAGCGCCTTAGAAAGAGAAAGCCCGGCGCCGATCATTACTCCAGTGTTTCTGGTAAAGTTCATTATCTCTTCAGTTTTGATTCTCTTTAAAAAAGAAGGGAGAGTAATTCGATTTAAATTGATATTCCATCCGGCAGAACCGTCTGGCTCAGTGATTGTAAGCGGCGACAACCCATCTGCACGCAAAGCGTGAGCTGCTTCAAATTTATCTTTTGCTTCACGGTCTCCTTCCACATTTTTTCCACTCGCATCTATGGCTTTATAGTGAAAAGTTGGCATGGCTATTCTCTTGTAACGCGCAAAACTTCTTCTATTGTTGTTATGCCCTGCGCTGCTTTAAAAATTCCGTCTTCCAACATTGTCATCATCCCCTCCTTCTTTGCCTGTTCTTCAATTTGGTCTGAAGTCGCATTTTGCATTACAAGATTTTTTATTGTAGGCGTCATAGGTAAAACTTCATGTATGCCAATCCTGTCTATATAGCCATCCAGACTCTCCGAAGAGGGTTTCGGCTTATAAAAGACAACGTCTTTCCAGCTAGATTTTTGTGAAATAATTTTTTCTTTTTTTAATGCTTCAAGCACCCGGTCCATATCCACTTCTTTTTCCAGTTCTTTTAACTCTGCCTCCGTTAGTTTGTGCTCGTCTTTTTCTTTATAAAGCTTTCTAACAAGCCGCTGCCCGATTATTACATTAACAGTCGAAGCGATTAAAAACGGTTCCACTTTCATATCCAAAAGCCTAGGCAAAGATCCAGATGCAGAATTTGTATGCAAAGTTGAAAGCACCAAATGGCCGGTTAGGGCCGCGTTTATCGCAAGACTTGCTGTCTCGTTGTCGCGAATTTCCCCTACCATTATAATATCGGGGTCTTGCCGCACCAAAGAACGCAAACCCGTCGAAAAAGAAAAATCAATTTCCGGCTTTACTTGAGTTTGGTTTACTCTGGGCATCCTGTATTCAATAGGATCTTCTATGGTTGAAATGTTTACTCCCGGCGTATTTAGCATCGATAAAACTGTATAAAGAGTTGTTGTTTTTCCGGAACCAGTCGGTCCCGTTGCCAAAATCATGCCTAGGGGTTTCTTTATGTTTTTATGCAAAAGTTCGAGCGCCTCTCCATGAAATCCCAGTTCTTCCAAAGCAAATCCTTTCGAATTTTCTGGCAGAAGCCTCATCACAACTTTCTCTCCGTCAAAAACAGGAAGAATTGAAACACGGAAAGAAAATTTATATTCGGAAGTTTCAATTTTAAATCTCCCGTCCTGCGGAAGCCTGTGCTCATCGAGCCTTAAGTTGGAAAGCACTTTGATGCGCGCCACAATTCCCGCGGCAACCTGCCGTGGCAAAACCATAGCATCGTGCAATATTCCGTCTATCCGATATCTTACAAGCACCTCTTTTTCCATCGGTTCTATGTGGATATCCGAAGCCCGCTGCAAAATCGCGTGGCGTATTAAAGTATCGACAATTTTAACTACAGGCAAATCTTCAGCAATTTTTTTTAAATCTTCTTCGCTGATTTCCGCACCGTTTTCTGAAATCGCTTTTGAGTTCGCTGTTATTGCGTCTCCTTCCACTTTAATTATTTCCCCGAATTCTGCTTCCAAGCTTTTCTGGTATTGTGAAAGCGCGGATTTAATTGAAGCCACATTCGTAAGTCGCGGAAGGATTTTTAAATTTGCTTTCTTTTTAATAAAATCTATCGTTCCCAAATCTTCCGGGTCTAACATCGCAACCTCAAGATCGCTTCCGCGTTTTTTAAAAGAAACGATGTTATGTTTTTTTGCAATAGGTTCCGGAATAATTTCTAGAATTTTAGGATCAATTTTTTCTCCCTCCAAATTTACGAAAGGAACACCTAAAATATAGGCCTTTAGGCGCGCCACGTCGGATTCAGAAATTTTACCCATAGACAAAAGTTCGTCTTCAAGCCGTGTTTCTTTTTTTTGTGCCTCTACTTCAGCTTTTTTTATGTCAGCTTCCTTTACAAGCTCCGAATCTAAAAGGAAGGCCTTTAATTGTTGAGGTTCAACGCGCATTTTTTTCTTTTATTTATTTGTGGCTTAGTACCTGTTCAATTTTTATTAAAATATCGTCTAAATCGTAATTTGCTTTAACAAGATACGTCGTCGCTCCCAAAGAAAGCGCTTTCTCAATATCCGCGCTGCCTTCTAAATTTGTCAGCACTATGATTGGAATGTTTTTTGTAACAGAATCATTTTTCAACTCCGACAACACCTCAAAACCGTTTTTTTTAGGAAGAATCAGATCAAGAAGTATGAGATCCGGCAAATGTTTTTTCGCAAGCTCCACTCCGGCTTCTCCATCAGTGCCTTTTACAATTTCGAATCCTTTTGCCGAAAGCATGTCGCCCATTGCTCTTTGTAATGATTCTTCATCCTCAATAAAAAGTATTTTGTTCATAATTTTTTATTTACTTGTAAACTGTCTGCCGTAGGCAGAGTAAACCAAAATATCGACCCCGAATCCGACGCAGAAGAAAATCCTATTTCTCCGCCGGACAATTTAATAGTTGATTTGGAAATAAAAAGCCCCACTCCAGACCCTTCGGTCTGATAGCGCATAACATGATCCGACCTGAAAAATTTATCAAAAATTCTTTTTTGGTCATTTTCCACAATCCCGTGCCCGCTATCCTCGACTTTCCACATTATCTTATCTCCGAAATCTTTTAAAATTACTTTTATTTCTCCGTCTTTTTTGCTATAGCGTATTGCGTTATCAAGTAGGTGCTCAACAACTCTCTTTATTCTTTCCTCATCGGCGTAAACTTTGGACAAACTGTCCGGCGAATCAAAAACCGCCCTTAAGTTGCTCGCAGCTACGAATTTATTATAATCCCCAAGTATGCTTTTTGTTAAATTATGAAGCGAAAAAGCAGTGGGCCGCAAAATCAAGTCGTTATCTTCAATCCTATTTACGTCCAACAGGTCATTAACTTCGCGTATCATTCTTTCGTTTTGTTCCCCTATATTTTCGAGATACCCTCGCATAACCCCTGAAATATTTACAGCTTCCGGGACGCTGTCTGAAAGCAAAGCATTTAATTGCCATTTGATTGCCGATAGCGGAGAACGCAATTGGTGCGACATTATGCTGATAAATTCGGATTTTGAAAGAGAAGCTAATGCAACCTTTTCAAATGATTTGACTATCAAGTATCCGATTAAAAATAACACTGCCGAAAGGGCAAGCACGGTAAGAGCCGTAACATATGGGTCTTGGTAAAGGCTTGCTAAATAATAAGTAGCTAAAATTGAGACAATTATTATAAACCCCATCATGAGAAACAGAAATTGCGGACATTGCCATATTCCCACTCTATATGTTGCGCAAACTTTTTTTAAATTAAGCGAGTCCAAAGCGCCGTTCATAAGATAAAGTATAACATCTTCTTGCTTAAAAATTAAAAATGTGAGAGTTTAGATTGAGAAATAAGAAAAAGGGCCAATCTTATGGCACGATCAAAAAAAGTAAAAAGTAATGGGAAGCCGCCATTATCTGGAAACAATATATTTGATCTTATATTTAAAGTTCTCCTCGAAATTTTAGAAAAAGAAATTGCAGCCATCAATGTAAAAAGGATTCTTATGGATCCGGACGACAAAACTGAAGAACTTTGTGGCCTTATCCAAGAAGGAGAAATATATTTAGGAAAAAGAAAACATAAATTAACCAGCTCTTCAATCACCTCTACCCTTATTCACGAACTCCTTCATCAGGCTTTGCCAAAATTGCGAGAAAAAAGGATAAAACAGTTTGAAAAATGTCTTTGGCCCAATCTCACAGATACACAAAAGAGATATCTGCGCCAATATATTCCAAAACACGAGGTAAAAAAAGAACCGGAATAAAATATCAATACTCTCTCACACTCTCTCTCTTGACACGATTTTATTTCTGCGCTAGGATTGAAAAAGTCCATTATTGCAATGGGCTTTTAATTTTAATAAAACCTTAAGTAATATAATATTAAGTTATGCTCGACCTAAAAAACTTTAACGCAGCACTAGACCAGTTAGCGGAAGACAAAGGCATCTCAAAAGAAAAAATTATTGAGACCATAGAAATGGCGCTTGCGGCCGCCTATAAAAAAGATTATGGCAAAAAAACTCAAGTAATAAGAGCGAAATTCGACCCTCAGACAGGCAAGGGAACTTTTTGGCAGATAAAAACAGTGGTAGACGAATCAATGATTAAATCGGAAGAAGAAATTGCAGCCGAAGAAGCGGCCCGTGAAACCGAGCACGAGTATAAAACCGAAAGAGAGCAGGCGCGTGAAGCAGCAAGAGAAGTTACTTCGCATGAAGCAGAAGAAACGGAAGGAGAAAATGAAATAAAAAAAGTAAGATTCAACGAAGATCGGCACATTATGGTAGATGAAGCAAAAAAATTAAAGAAGACCACAAAGCCAGGCGATGAGCTTATTTTTCCACTAGAAACTAAAGATGACTACGGTAGAATTGCAGCGCAAACAGCAAAGCAAGTTATTCTTCAAAGAATAAGAGAAGCGGAGCGCGATTCAGTTTACGACGAATACGCTAAAAAACAAGGCGAAGTTATAAGCGCTCTTGTGCAAAGAGTAGAGGGGCGGCTCGTGTTTATGGATCTTGGGCGCGGAATCGGAGTTTTACCGCCTGATGAACAGGTAAGAGGAGAGCGATACAGAATTGGAGAAAGAATAAAGGTGCTTTTGCTTTCGGTGGATAAAAATCCGCGAGGACCCAACGTCTACCTTTCAAGGTCACACCCGCGGCTCGTTTCTAAACTTTTTGAAATCGAAGTGCCAGAAATCGCGACGGGTGTCGTTGAAATAAAAAATGTCGCACGCGAAGCAGGATCGCGCACAAAAATTGCAGTAATCTCAAATGAAGACGTAATAGATGCGGTGGGTTCATGCGTAGGGCAAAAAGGCGTAAGAGTAAGTACGGTTATTTCGGAATTAGGAGGAGAAAAAATAGACATCATTCCTTGGAATGATGACCCAGAAAAATTTATTGCAAGTGCGCTCTCCCCCGCTAAAGTATTGGAAGCAAACGTAAACGAAGAAAGAAAAAGCGCCGAGGTTATGGTCGCCGAGGACCAGCTTTCGCTTGCAATCGGGAAAGGAGGGCAAAATGTGCGGCTCGCCGCGAAACTCACAGGATATAAAATCGACATCCGCTCACGCTCCGGCGAAACCGTAGCCGAAGCCACAACAGATGGAGACGTTTCGGGAGAAGGAATCGCGGAGGAGTAAAAAATAGCTTATTTTTGAGCAAATTCTGACAGTTTGGCTTATTAACTATTCTACTTAGTTATATTTTATGTTTATTAAACGCAAAATCATCAAAGTGTGTGCACATTACCATTACTTGTTGCAAAATCATCACGATCGTGACGAAAATGCAACATTTTGAAAAGGCCCCGCAATCTGGACATTCTTTTACTGTCGGCCAATCTCCAAAAATCTCCATAATATTCACCTCCCGAATTCCGTTTTGAAGGGAATTCTGAATTTACCTTTGAATCCGAACACCTAGATTGATGGCCCCGTATAGTCAAAATTTTCTAAAAGAAGCTTAGCTTAACTTTATGAATTTGTCAAGTATAAAAAAATATGATATTTTAATTCTTATGCCATCGTGATGAAACGTGCTCCGCCATCAGAGCAAAGCTAGATGCAGGGCAGGCGGCACTCTTGGCTTTTTATCCCGCACCTTGTCCCTGTAGTGAAACGGATATCACACTAGTCTTCGGAACTAGGATTGGGGGTTCAAATCCCTCCAGGGACGCAATTAGTAAGAACGAGTTTGCGGGGCGGACTGAAAACTTATGAAAAATAACAAAAATGGAATACCAAAAGAAGTACGGGCGGCTGCCGCTATTTTAGAAAACGCCGGATTCGAAGCTTTTCTTGTCGGCGGATGCGTTAGAGATTTGATTCTTGGCATTTCTCCGAAAGACTGGGACTTAACTACAAATGCAAAGCCCGAACAGATTCAGGAGCTTTTTCCAAACAGTTTTTATGAAAATAAATTTGGTACGGTGAGCGTGGTTACGGGATCCGAAGATCCGAAGCTTAGAGTTTTAGAAATTACGCCGTATCGTCTGGAAGGAAAATACTCCGACAAAAGGCATCCCGATGAAATAAAATTCGCAGATAAATTGGAAGACGACTTGGCGCGCCGGGACTTTACAGTGAATGCCATCGCGATGAAGCTCGCGTCCCCAAAAACACTTGGTGTTTTTGGGGACTCAACACCGAGAGTTGAAGAGGACGCGATCCTAGTAGATCCTTTCGACGGACAAAAAGATTTAGAAAAAAAACTGATTCGCGCGGTTGGAGATCCGGAAGAGCGTTTTGAAGAAGACGCGCTTCGCATTATGCGCGCAGTGCGCCTTGCTTCCGAACTCGGTTTTGAAATTGAAGCAGGTACTATGAAAGCGACTCAAAAAAAAGCAAAACTTTTAGATTTGATAGCAAAAGAAAGAATCCGCGACGAATTTTCAAAAGTGTTGATGTCCGATGTTCCTTCAAAAGGCATTGAAATGCTTCGGGAGCTTGGAATTTTGAAATTATTTTTACCGGAGCTGGAAGAGGGTTACGGTGTTGGGCAAAATAAGCACCATATTTATACTGTTTGGGAGCACAATATACGTTCTCTCGAATACGCTGCCGGGGAGCACTGGCCTTTAGTTGTGAGGATTTCCGCGCTTTTTCACGATATCGGTAAACCGCGCGCAAAAGAGGGAGACGGCCCGAACTCTACTTTTTACAACCACGAAGTTATCGGAGAAAAAATGGCTCAAAAAATTCTTTCACGCCTAAAGTATTCAAAAGAATTTACGGACAAAGTTGCCAAGCTCGTGCGCTTCCATCTTTTTTACTACAACGTCGACGAAGTTTCCGACTCATCCGTGCGCCGGCTTATACGCAGAGTCGGTCCGGAAGATATGGAAGATTTAATCCGCGTAAGGATGTGCGATAGGATAGGGTCGGGAGTTCCCAAAGCGGAGCCGTATAAGCTTCGCCACTTCAGATTTTTGGTCGAAAAATTACAGAGAGATCCCGTTTCCGTCAAAATGCTAAAAGTCAACGGAGACAAAATAAAAGAATTAACAAAGCTTCCGCAAAGCATTAAAATCGGGCAGATTTTAAACGCGCTGATGGAAGAAGTTTTGGACGATCCTGAAAAAAATACGGAGGAGTATTTAAAAAAGCGCGTTTTGGAATTAAATTCTCTGCCGGATGCGGAGCTCCAAAAACTTGCTGACTCCGGCAAAAATAAAAAAATGGGGCTCGAAGAAGAAGCCATTTCGCAGATTAAGAAGAAGCATTGGGTTAAATAATTAAATATGCTAGGTTAATCTCATGAGGGAAGAATTTATTAAAGATTCAAAAGAAATAAATGGAGTAACAGTTTATGACTGCGGATCAGAATTTGTTTTTACCGCAAAAAATTATGAAGGACAAGATGTAGAGCACCACTTTGCAAAAAAGAAGAAATTTCCGATAGCTGAGCACAGAACGGAAGATTTTGATGAAGTTTTGGAAGCCGCCACAACTTTTCCGAATC
This sequence comes from uncultured Candidatus Saccharibacteria bacterium, assembly GCA_964464405.1. GTDB lineage: Bacteria > Patescibacteriota > Minisyncoccia > UBA11713 > 2-01-FULL-45-33 > CAYXFX01. The sequence goes on along the minus strand of CAYXFX010000008.1, from coordinate 23,225 downwards.
TTCCTTTGGAAGAAGCATTTGATAAATATTGGGAGAAAAAAGAAACCGCATAAATATAAAAAACGGGCGTTCGCCCCGTTAGAAATTATCGGAGAGTAGTATAGTGGTAGTACACACGCTTCGGGTGCGTGAGGTCCGAGTCCGATTCTCGGCTCTCCGAATGCAAATTTCTAACGGGGCAAGGGTGCGTAAAGACTGGGTTCGATTCCCAGCAGCCCGACAACTGGGTTTTTGTATTTAACAAACATTATGCGCCTCTATCTCGTTTTATTCATATGGATTTTTTAACTTCGGAAGCCAAGGCGGGGCTTATAACCGGAACGTCTTTGGTTTTGGGTCTGGCTTTTGATTTCTTTTTCTTCGACAAAATCCCCGGAGTTGCTTTTCTTTTGTATATTGTTTTGGTTGTGGCGGGGCTTTTTCTTATGGCGCATTTTCTTAAGAAGAGTTTAAGCAAAGACGTTTTTTGGCTTTTGGCGCCGCTCATATTTTTCAGCGCAATGGTTTTTGTTCGTTCAAGTGTCTTTCTCACTGTTTTAAATATAGCCGCTTCGTTGCTGTTGTTGCTTATAGTCGCCGAGGTATCTTTTGGCAAGAAAGTGAAAAACTTTTTGATCGGAGATTATATAAAAATATTTTTCTTGCCGTTTAAGTTTATTCGTCCCTTATTTCAAACCTTATCCAATTTATTCCCACCACTCGGAGCAAGCCGGGATCAAAAAAAATTATTTCATGTTGTGAAAGGCATTTTAATTACAATTCCCGTTTTGTTCGTATTTCTATTTCTTTTTTCTTCCGCGGATTTGATTTTTCAAAAATATGTTTCGGATTTAATTAATATCAATATTGAACCCGAAACAATTATTAGATCTATTTTAGTTTTGATAGCGACACTCATTTTTATGGGTGCCTATTCTTACTCTCTTAAAGAGAAGGAAAATCAAATTGCCGCAGAGCAAAACAGCAAAGGCCGCAACATCGGACACATAGAAAATTTTATTTTGCTCGGTTCGGTTAACATATTGTTTTTTATTTTCATACTCGTTCAGCTTACCTATCTTTTCGGGGGCGAGAATAATATAATTCTGCAAGGTTTTACTTACGCCGAATATGCGCGGCGTGGTTTTTTTGAGTTGATAGCTGTGGCTATTATTTCTTTGTTATTGCTTTTGTCTATAGAAAAGTATGTCGTCAAAAAAGAAACCGATCGCGCAACCGATCATGCACCGGGATTTAAATTTTTAAGCACTGTATTGGTTGTTCAAGTAATTCTAATCATGGCTTCTGCTTTTACCCGCTTATCGCTATATGAGGAAGCCTACGGCTTTACAACATTGAGATTATATAGCCATGCTTTTATTATTTTGTTGGCAGTTATCTTTTGCTTGTTGCTCTATAAAATCTATAAAGACAAAAGAGAAAATACTTTTGCCTTCCGAGTTTTTATTTCTATCGCTTTATTTTTAGTTGCAATGAATTTGTTGAATCCCGATGGATTTATTGCGCGCCGCAACATTGAGCGATTTAACGCTTCTGGGAAACTTGATATTTATTATTTGAGCCGCCTTTCAAGCGATGCCATCCCCTATACTATCGAGGTACTAAACATTTCGGATGAGAATTTGAGAAAAGGTTTTGCCCGCGAGCTATATTGGCGCGCTCAAGATATCAACTCTCCTTATTTTTCTAAATGGCAATCGCTTAATATATCGCGCATGAAAGCGGATAAAATCTTAAACTCAAAAATACACGAGCTCGAGCCACACAAGGATTATCAGCAATAGAGTTTATAAAAAAACATGAACGTTAGTTCATGTTCTATTTAATTCGAGAACGTATTTTTTTTCGTTCTCGTCGTACGTAAATCCGAGTTTTCCGGCAGCTTGGTTGTAGCGCCTGAAAAATTTATAATGTTCTTTTCTTGAATAACAAGCGCAGTCTTCCCCGCGAATAACTTTTAATTTTTCAAAAGAATGCGCTTTTGTATATTCCGTTACAACGCTCAGCAGTAAAACTTCTGGATTTTTTAGTGCGGTACGGTCTCGCTCTTCGATGTGTTTTATGATTATCGTTTTTTCATCTTCTTCTTCAAAACCGATAAAAGCAAGGGGTTTCAAAGAAAAAAGAAGCCGTGCTTGCGATAAAATAAATCCGTAGCACGCCGCCCGACGTATTTCCGGTATTTCTCTTGTGAATCCGCGTCCTCTGGAAAGTGTAATAGTCAATTTTGAAAGATCTGTTTTTTGGTTGCATATTTTTAACTGATTCAAATGAAGTGATAAGTCTACTTCATAGACCAGTCCGTTTTTAAATACCGGAAGCGGATAATCCTTCGGCGATTTGTGCGTCATATTCCTCCTTTATTGCCGCGTGAAAAATTGAACCGATTACATTAAATCAGATTTACAAAAGAACGTCAAAAATATATAATCGTCCTATAAACAAGGGCCTATAGTAAAATGGTATTACACACCCTTCGCATGGGTGAGGTCCGGGTCCGATTCCCGGTAGGTCCAAAACAATTTTAGAAAATATGTTATGATAAAAACTGCCGAAGAACCTGTAAAAATATCGGCTCGAACTGCATTTTAATTTTGGGAAAAGAAAATTTTTAATCATAACCAAACTCCATCGCCAAAGCTGGACAAACAAAACTTTTAATGCTATTATTGCTTCCATTACTTGTTCCTCAAAACTCAACAGATGGAGGTCAACCTGAAAATGAATAAGAAAGCAACCATTGAAAAAGTCGCTGGCGTAGTCAGACAGAAACTCGAAGGTGAGGGTTCTGGACACGACTGGTGGCACATCTATCGCGTTTGGAAAATGGCCCAACATATTGGCAAAGAAGAAAATGCCGATATGTTCGTGGTGGAGCTTACGGCGCTTTTGCATGATATTGCCGATTGGAAATTCCATGATGGTGATGATACTGTCGGCCCAAAAGTAGCTCGTCAGATTCTCTCTGAACACGGCGTTTCCGAAGATGTCTTTACTCATGTCTGCGAAATAATTTCTACGATGGCTTTCAAGGGTGCGGGCGTAAAAAGTGAAGTCCGAACTCTTGAGGGCAAGGTAGTGCAAGACGCGGATCGTCTTGATGCTGTTGGCGCAATTGGTGTTGCTCGTACCTTCGCGTATGGTGGGCATAAGGGCCGTGCAATCTACGACCCGGAACAAAAGCCGGTCATGCACCAAACAAAAGAGGCATACATCAAAGGCGAGGGGCGGCCCACCATCAACCATTTCTATGAGAAGCTCTTGCTTCTCAAGGATCGCATGAATACGCGAACAGCAAAGCAACTTGCCGAAGGCCGTCATCGGTTTATCGAGGTATTCCTCGATAGGTTTTTCCAAGAGTGGGAAGGTAAGATTTAACATGTTTGCATTATGGTGCCCTTTGAGGCACCATTTCTTTATAGAATTTGCCGAAAAATTGGATGGAACCTCGCCCGCCACGGCGGGGTCGGCATTGGTTTCCAAAACAATCATAGCAAAAATCTACGATTTTTGCTATGATTGTTTTGTGAGCAAAGAAAGTAGAAGAAAGCCAATATCAAATACTCTACCCTTACGAAAATTGAAGGTGGTGTCGTTACAAAACCTAGTGTCCAAACAATTCAAAAAATCGCCAAGTCGTTAGGCGTTTCGATGGAGGATCTGTTAAATTAGTATTACAAACTAACTTTTATACCATTATGAATTCTGAAGTTCCACAAAATAACAAGAGCAATTTGGTGTTGCCAAAGACTGAAGTTTCTCCGCCGCGCCGTCTAAAAAAGCTGTGGATTATTGGAGGCATACTCGGTGTAATTTTGGCCGTGGCAAATCTTTTTGCCCTCGGTACACTCAGTATAGTTTTTATGTATATAACGCCTCTATTCTTTGAAATTCCTTTGAAGCTGTCTAGATGTGGCGGGGAGGGGTGCTGGGGAATTCTCATTGTTCTAGGATCATTTCTTTTTTTGATTTTTGTTCCACTAGCAGTTGTTTTTCTTGGGTATCTATACAATTTTAAGAGTTACCCAAATAATAGAAAAAAATATACAATAGTTTCTTTGGGAATTCTGTTTATATTATTGAATACATTAATAGCATTACTAAATTATCAATCTTCAATTTATCTGACTGGCATCCGCGATTATCAGACTCTTTACGCATCATATAGTTCGATGAATGAGTGTGAGCGAACACAGCCTTATGAAATAACAGGTGCTTGCTATGGATACTTTGCTAGCGAACAAAACGACATAACTTTATGTGATGAATTTTTACGAGATTTTAAAGCAGATAAAAAATACGCAAAATCAGAATGTATCATAGGGTATAGCATTTACAAAAAAAATCCTAGTATTTGCTCAAAGTCGCCAAGTGAACTGTTTGGGCAAAAGTGCCTTGCTATAAACTATATAGTGAATAACGAAAGCGGGAACTGTAACAAACTCACAGATGATTATTGGAAAAAGCAATGTGATGCAGGCACAGAATGGAATCCCTTGGTACGGATGTATGCTAAATTTAGACTATATAATTATTGATAATTATTGACTCTTCAGTTCTTGCTACTTATAGTAAATTAATTATTGATTAAAGAGTACTGGCCGCCAGATTTTTTCGCCGAAATGCTAGAAGCGAGGGCGCGGCGGAAGGGGGGTGTGGGGGGAATTCCGCCGCGCCCGAGCGTTCCGCCGGAGCGAAGCGGAGGCGGGTCAGTTTCTCTCAAAATGGTTTCGCGCAAAGTTTAGAATATCCCACAAATTTAAAATACCCAGCCCTGTGTTGGGCTTTTTAAATTTGCTGAAATGAGGGAGGGAATCGAAACGCGGAATCAGAGTATAGGCAAGTGAGCGGTGTATTGCAAAGTATATAAACTCGTGTTATAATCTTAACAGATTAATGGCGCTTGATTTAACTTGATTTAAAAGGAGGCTTTGTGGAAGGAAAAATTTTAGATAACGCGGAAGTTTTAGATTTCACCGGATATCCGTTGGAGGCGGAAAAAACGATCACGTTACATACCGACCTCACGGACGTGTTGGATCGGGATCCGCCGGTTCTTTTCCGGATCTATGCCGTCGTGATCGGCTGCGAGCGGATTACGTTGTACGGAAAAGTATCTTGCGGATCCGAAGAAGAAAATGCAAAAGTTCTCCTTGACGGAGATTGTTTATTGAAAAAAGATGACGGCAACCCGGTTGGCTTGCTTGAGATCTTGGGAGAAGTACGCGCGGGAGTGGTGAATTGCGGATGCGTGTATCACGCGGAGGAACGCGTTCCCTGCGTTCACGATTTCGCGATGGCCACCAATAAACAATAAGTTTTTGTATCACATAGCCCGGCTCTCATATGAGCCGGGTATCTTTTTATGCTCCGCTCCACAAATAAAAAATAACTCCGCAGTCGCGGGGATATTTTTTATTTGTAAAAATCTTCATAAAATGCTAGAAGTAAGTCAGATTCGCGTCATCAAACACAAAGAAAGAGAGGTAACAAATGTCCCAATCAACCGACCTTACCGAGGTAATGAGCTTTATCGGCGCGCGTTACACTTTTACGCCCGAGCATTACCCGTCCTTAGAAGGAGTTACTCCCGACCAGAAAAAGTCCTTTGCTGTGAGTCACAGCGTTCACCACATGTGCAAATCGATGGGTAAGCTTGCGGCTGAATGCGAACGCTACGACCATGGTGGTACAATGAACGACGCCGGACTCAAAGAGGGCGCGGTCAAAATGTTCATCAACTCGATCAAACTCGTGGAGGAATTGGGTATCTCCGCTCAAGAACTGGCTGACAGCATCCCTGAATACATGGCGAGTAAGTAGCACGGGTGTAAATCTGCTAACAAGCAAGAGCTGACATCGCGAGATGTTGGCTCTTTTCTTTTTCATATAAAAACCAACAGGTTCTAACTTCTTCCACGTATCTCATCTAGACAACTCTCGCTTTGAATGTTTTTACACACTCCATCAAACCGTTTGTTTGCGCACTTTCTTTCGCTTCAAACAAAGAAGTTCTAACGTCATTCATTAGTTTCCAAATTAACTATCTTCCCTGGCTGAAAATTTCGGAGTCGGACCAGCCGGTAAGAGCCCCAGTTGCTGTTACGGTTTTTAAGCCTTCGCTTCCAGACGGCACCACAAATGAAAACGAAACATTACCGGCGGCGTCTGTTCTTTTAGTTCCCAAAGCAATACCTTCAAAAGCAAATGTAACTAGCTCCTGCGAACCAAATTGGCGTCCGGAAATTTCTATTGTCGATCTTGCCGGAGCATAGTAGGTGTTTAAAGTAATCCAGGGATCAAGTTTCCCCACGCGCACAACCGTTTCCGCACTTGCGGCGCTTTCCTTACCCGAAAAAACATATTTAATGTCTCCGAATGAATAACCGGTAGGAAAAGCTATCGTTGCAAAAGACCCGCTGTTATTTGCGGTAATGTTTCCCAAAAGAACTCCCCCCGATCTGATTTCAACATCTTCTCCGGGCTTAAACCGTATTCCGCTAAAATTTACAATACTTCCCGGAATTGTGTAGTAAGTATTGGGAGAAACAAAAGGGTAATATCCAAATAACGCGGCTACGGCAAAAGTGCCCGCAGCAAACTTTTTTAATATGTTCATAAAATTTGTATAAAGCACGAAGCGTAAATTTAAATGAAGTTTTTTTGTGCCTTATTAACATTTTCATATTTTCTCCATGAAAGAATTGGTAATCTTTCCTCTAACATATTATGCAAAAAGAAAACAAGATCTTGCCTTGGGTAGCAATTGTCGCGCTAGCAATTTTTATTTATATAATAGACATAAATAAAAAGAGTGCCGACACTCCTATTATTTTCTCGCCCCGCGAAATGCTGGACAACCTTTGGCATGACTATAAAAATAATTATCTCGAAGCTGGTTCTGGCAGAACTTTAGACAAGCAGCGCGATAATATTACTACCTCCGAAGGGCAATCCTATACCATGCTACGAGCTGTTTGGATGGATGATAAAGAAATTTTCGATAAAAATTGGGATTGGACTAAAAAAAATTTAATGCGGGAAGATTACTTATTTGCTTGGGTTTACGGTAGAAAACCCGACGGCTCTTACGGTATTTTAGAATCGCAAGGAGGCAAGAATACTGCGTCTGATGCGGATATAGACATCGCGCTTTCTTTAATATTTGCTTATTCGCGCTGGCACGATAAAACTTATTTGGAAGAAGCAGTAAATACAATTAATTCTATTTGGGAGCATGAGGTTTTTTATATCTCCGGAAAACCATACTTGTCCTCGAGCGATCATCAGCCAGCAAAAGATGAATTTATTTTGGTAAATCCTTCCTATTTGGCTCCGTATGCGTTTCGAATATTTGCGGAAATTGATCCAAAGCACGATTGGAAAGGCCTTTTGGACAGTTCCTACGCCTTAATTTTAAGAAGCATGACGGCAAATTTAGATAAAGCAAAAAGCGCCTCACTTCCCCCCAATTGGACTCAAATTAACGTAAAAACCGGCAAAATAACTGTGCCCTCGCAAAATTCAGAGCTTTCTTCTGCCTTCGGGTACGACGCCATGCGGCTTCCTTGGCGAATAGCTCTAGACTGGTCTTGGTATAAAGATAATCGCGATCTGCTAATTTTGAAGGAATTAAAATTTTTAAACGATGAGTGGAAATCAAAAAACGTGCTTGCGAGCACCTACTCGCACGACGGTAGAGTTGTTTACAGCAACGAATCGCCGGCAATGTACGGAGCAAGCATTGGATTCTTTTTGGCGGCGGGAGATGAGAACGCAAAAGAAATTTACAACGAAAAATTATTGCCGCTTTATAATCCGGACAAGAGGTCATGGGCCCGCCCTTTGGGATATTACGACAGCAATTGGGCTTGGTTTGGCATGGCGCTTTACAACAACACGCTTCCGAACCTTTACGATTTAAATTTTGATTAAATTCATTTTTAAATCATGTGTTTCTAATGTAAAAGTCATGTTTCTTAAATGAATTTAAAGCTGTTACTCACCGATTCTTCATCTGTCTTCATTTATAGTTCTTTAAATGACAACGGAAGAAAATAAAACCAAATTTTTAGAATCAAAAATTTCCAGAGAAATACTTATTATTAACGCCACGTTTGCACTTTTTTATTTTTTTGTACTTGCTTTTTTATTCGAACGCGGCAACATGATCCTGTTTTACATACTAATCTTTGGAGAAATTTTTCATTTATGGCAGGCGCTTTCCTACGTTTATACGGTATGGAAAACTGACCATCCAGTGATGCGCGACAGAAATTTTATGCCGGGCGTCGATGTTTTTATTACGGTTGCGGGCGAACCAGTTTCGGTTGTTGAAGAAACAGCCAGAGCCGCGCGCAACATGAACTATCCGGATTTTAAAGTATATATTTTAAACGACGGCTTTATTTTAAATAAAGAAAATTGGAAAGAAATCGAACTGCTTGCAAAAAGGCTTGGAATTTATTGTATTACAAGAAAAATAAAAGGCGGAGCCAAAGCAGGAAATATCAACAACGCGCTAAAAAATACTGAAAATCCGTTTTTTGTGGTTTTTGATTCCGACCACATACCGCATGTAGATTTTTTAAGAAAGACTATGCCATATTTTGCAGATCCTGGTTTGGGATTTTTACAAACTCCGCAATATTACCGAAACTCGGAAAAAAATTTAATCACAAAAGCCGCTTGGGGCCAGCAAGCATTATTTTTCGGTACAATTTTAAAAGGCAAAAATCGTTTAAATTCCGTTTCACTTTGCGGTACAAACATGGTTTTGCGCCGTGAAGCGATAACGGAAATCGGCGGCATGAACGAAAACAGCATCGCAGAAGATTTAATAACTGGGCTTATGATGCACGAGAACGGCTGGAAATCCGCCTATCATCCTGAAGTTTTGGCTGAGGGGCTAGCCCCAGAAGACTTGTGGTCCTATCACAACCAGCAATTCCGCTGGGCTAGAGGCAGTTTCGACATAATATTCAGCCACAATTTTCTTTTTTCAAGGAAACTTACACTCGCGCAAAAAATACAATATTTTTCTTCTGTCAGTTTCTTTTTTTCCGGCCTTGTCATTGCTATGAATGCAGCGCTTCCTTTGGTTTATTTTTTCTTGGGCATAGCTCCGCTTACTGTTTCTACAATGTGGCTTGCCGCAATTTTTCTTCCTTATATTTTCGTTACAATGTATATTTTGCAAAGAACTTCGAATTTCACATTCTCTTTTAGGGCATTGGCGCTTTCCATGTGTTCGTTTGCAATACATATAAAAGCAGTAATCGCCGCGGTGCTGGGAAAAAAATCCAAGTTTATAGTAACCCCAAAAGAATCTTTGTCAGGAAATTTTTTACATTTGGCGATTCCACATATTTTTTACATTTTGATTGCAGTTGCCGGAATAGTTTATGGATTTATGAGAGATGGTTTTTTCTCGCCTTCTTTAATAAATAACATTGCTTGGACTTCCATTTATATTATTATTTTTAAAGAATTTATTGTTATGGCGCTTCCTCCTGCGTTTAGTCTTTCTAGCTTTCGCTTATTTAAGAAGCTCGTGCCGGAGCGCAAAACTGTTAATGCTGAAATCTAGTCATGAAAAGAATTTTAACCAATTACAACAGTATCATTTATCTCGGCATTTTAATGACACTCGTCGTCATGGTTTCTATATTTATCCTTTCGAGAGAATCTTTAAGGTTGGACGAGGCGCAAAGTCTTTGGCAAATTTCTAGGTCCCCCTCCGCCATTTTAAACACAGTTGCTACGGATGTTCACTTGCCGCTTTATCATCTTTTGCTTTACGTTTGGCAAAAAAATTTCGGCGGCGGGGTGTTTTCCGCAAGAATGCTTTCGCTCATATTTTTTTTAGCATCTATCCCCGCGCTATATTTTCTGGGAAAACAAATTTATGACTCAAGGGTCGGGCTGCTAGCGTCAACATTGCTTAGTCTCTCTCCGTTTGCCTTGTGGTACGCAAATGAAATACGCATGTACAGTCTTTTGATGCTTATAACTATTCTTCATTATTACTTTTTTTTGGAAATTTATAAAAAAAAGGAAAATGCGGGAAGTTTTTTATGGATTAACTACTGGGCAGTAGGAATATTGGGAATCTACACGCATTATTTTTTCTTTTTTGTGATTCTATCTCAATTCCTTTTTTCTATTTTGCAGATTAAATCGTTTTCCAGAACGACAATAATGCGATTTGTAATTACGGGCATATCTTGGCTTATATCTTTTTTGCCCTGGGCTTATTATGTTTATTCGTTAAGAGCATCACTTTTTTCGGAACCTCTAATTCCTGCCCCGAGTATTATAAATATTTTCGCCACATTTTCACAATTTCTTTTCGGATTTCAAGCTGAGTCTATAAATGTCGCACTGCTTTCTTTGTGGCCGGTTTTAGTGCTTTTTGCATTTTTTGCTCTTCAGCAAAATGAGGAATGGATGCCAAAAGAATCAGCGCTGATTTTAGCTGGACTTGTAGTTCCGGTGCTCTTTGCATTTTTAATCAGTTATATCCATCGTCCTCTTTATCTTTCGCGTTATTTAATAATCGCGATGCCCCCGTTCTTTTTGATACTCTCCCGTATTTTTATACAAAACGGCGCGTTTTTTTGGCGTTCGATGAAAAATATTTTGGTTGTCGGCATGGCTTTTGCTTTTGTTTTGCAAACTACGAGCACAAAAACATCCGTACGAGAAAATTACGAAAGAGCTGCTCAAATTTTAACCCGCGAAGCCTCCGCCAAAGATATTGTCGCGGTTTCTGCTCCATTTACGATTTATCCAATTGATTATTACTATCGCGGAAATGCGAGATTAATTACACTTCCCTACTGGGACAGATACCAATTTGGCCCGATTCCGCCATTTGACGCAAACAAAATAAAAGAGGAAGTTACTGAAATTCGAAATCGATATGACAAGCTTTGGATACTCTTTAGTTATGACCAGGGATACGAGCGAGATGTACGCGATTATCTGGATAAAAACTTTGAACGCATATACATAGAAGAGCTTTCTCCCAAAATGACGCTTGCGGAATATAAGCTTCGTTACGACGATCAGGATATTTCAAACGCTCTGGCGGAAATTGAAAATTCTAAACTCGCTTCGCAAACCAAGTAAAAAATTGACGCTCATGGAGCGTCAATTTTTTTATTTCGTGTTGCGGGCAAGATCCAAAGCGTATTCCGGCCAGAAAGTGCCTGCAGAAGGCCCGCCGTTGCACCAGCCGTCCGATTCTCCGGGAGGTTTTACCCAAAGAAAAGCATCGATCGTCGGAGAATTAGTTAAAACTGTAGGTTGCAGTCCCAAAGCCCTTCCTCGCGGGTTACACCACTCTCCATTTGTTCCGTTTCCATTTCTTCCAGTGTCTATCACAAAATGTTTTCCGTTCGTCAAAGACGAAACGCGATTTCCATAATTTACTGTTTCAGTTTGCCCCACAAAATTTGAAACATTAAGTGAAAAACCATCTGCCTTAGCAACACCCGCTCTTTGTAGGCGCGCTGACATAGTGTTTGAATCAATCCAATTTGCATGCCCGGCATCTACGTAAATTTTGGCTTTTGTCTGTGTTTTTAGAATATCAATTGCTTTATTTATCATTTCAAATCTTGCGTTTTTTGCGTCTGAAGATAAACAGTCCATAAGAGCTAAAACATCTGGTTCAAGCACTACAAATGCCTGGTTTTGCCCGATTCCACTTGCAACGGATTGGATCCACGCAAGATATGCACTTTGGTTTGCAAGTCCTCCCGCAGAATATTGCCCGCAGTCTCTCTGCGGAATGTTATACAAAACTAAAGTTGGTACAGCTCCTTGCGACGCAGATTTTCCCACCAAATTTCTGACATCTGAAGTTACATCGTAATTCCATCCGCCCAACCAGAAACCTTGAGAGTAAGGCGCGATTTTTTTCATAAGCTCCGCATCTCCTGGCCGGTTGCTAGCGTTTGCGTTAATCCATTTTTGCGCCGCGTTATTCGGATCAACATAGAGTTTCGTTCCTGTTGGCAAAGGCGCAGGTGTAATTGGAGTTGTGTTGGTATTTCCGCTTTCTGTGTAAATAGAAACAGATTTTTCTGCTAATTTGGATCCGCTTAAATTTTGCGCTAGAAAATTTAAAAGATAAGGGCCCGATCCTTTCCAATTCCACCCAGAAAAATCGACTGAAACAATGCCGTTTTGCATCGAATTTAATTTGTCTCCGTCAACTTGCCAGAACATTTTGTAAGAGTCTTGAGGCTGATTTTCTAAATTTGCTTTAAGCTCTTGCGTTCCAGAAACATGCGCGCCGTTTTGCGGCCATAAAATATTTATTGAATAAATCGGCTGAACTTGTATTTGCGTTTGTGTTTGGACTTGGGTTTCTATCTGTGTTTGCGTTTCCGCTGGAGTCCCGGTATATATTTTTACAGTGCGCTGAGACAAAATTTCGCCATTTGAATCTTGTGCAATGAAATTAACCAAATAAGGCCCGATCCCCTTCCATGTCCATCCAGAAAGTTCAATTATAACTTCTTTGTGCGGATAGTCTTGATAATTGCTCTGCATCCTGTTCCATTGGCCGTTATCTACTTGCCAGAACATTTCATATTTATCTACCGAAAGGCCACTTAACAACGCTTTTAACGGCTGAGATCCGGAAACAACAGCATTATCTGTTGGCCACCAGATATCTATAGAGTAGGTTGGCCCGGCAAGAAGTTTAAGTGGAAAAAACATATTTACTATTCCAATCAATAATAATGAAGATATCATGCGAAGCACATTCTCTTTGAAAGACATTTGATAATTCATTTAATTTTTTATATCTCCTATTAAATAAGCCGCGAATTCTCGAAATTCACGTTACTCTCATCCTAACTTCACAATTAGCAATTCACACACTGTTTAAAAAATGAAGAACGTTGTAGAATCTTTAAATTTCATGAAAATATGCGCGAAAAAAATGATTAAAAATTCATGAAAAATAAAAATGCCGATTTTTTCAGAACATTTTCATTTTTTGAATTTTAGTCCGCCCACTCTTTACAAGGGGTGGGTTTTTTTGTTAAAGTTTTTCCAGATGTTTTTCTTAAAAATGGAGAACTATAATGAAAAAGTTTTTGCTTGGTATCCTACTCGGACTTCTTTGTTTTTTAAATTTTGATGTTTCTTTCGCAAGTTTCACAATCCCAGTTCCTCAAATTACCTCAAATCCTGTTTTACCAAAAGAAAATATTTTGGACATCTGTAAAAACGAGGAATTTAAAAGAGGTTCAGCTGAAACAGCAAGTAAATATATAAAAATTTTATGGGCTATGCTTTTAGTAATTATTGGACAGGCTATTGCACATTTTATTTTGTATAAACATTTTTCAAATAGGCGCCAAGAACTAGAGAGGGACATTAAAAGCCAAAAAACAGAGAATGAAAATGTAATTAGGCAAATTGTTGAACAAGCGCATATATTAAAATCTGTACAGGACAAGTTAGAGAAAGCCGAAAGGAATTTAATGGTTGCCCGCCAGCAAGTGGCCGCCCTCGAAGACATTAAGAGAACTTTTGAAAGCATGTTGAAGACAAATTGTGGGCTGGAAAAGGACAACCGACGCCTAATGCGTGCGATCGGGAATGTTTATGATAAGCTTTTGTCATATTATGACGCGAGAGAAGACGCGCCTTACGTTTTTATAACGCGTGATTCGGATGGTCTTCGGGAAACTATTATGCATAATTTTTACACCGTAAGCCAGGCAACCATACGTTCGGATGGAAAGCCGTATATATTGTTTATAAAATGTCTTCAGTGCAAAAAGCATAACGTGATGCCTCACGACGCAGAGATGCATATTCTTCAAAAACATTCCCCAAAAGGATAGTCAAAAAGCGCAATTACGCGCTTTTTTTGTGCTACTATTTTTTTATGCACAAAAAAAGATTTTACTTAATTGGTATAGCAGGAGTTGCCATGGCAAGCCTCGCAGGACTTTTAAAGAAAAAGGGTTACGAAGTTGCCGGATCTGATCAGGACATCTACCCTCCTATGTCTGATATGTTGAACGATTTAAAAATCCCAGTTTATTCTCCATATAGCGCCAACAATATAAAGAAGTTTCACATGAAACCTAGAGACATGTTTGTAGTCGGAAATGCTATTGGTAGAGGCAATTCGGAGCTTGAGTACATTTTATCTAACGGACTTCCCTATCGGTCAATGTCCGATATACTTTTGGAGGAATTCATAGAAGACAAGAAACCCATCGTTATTACAGGAACTCATGGAAAAACCACAACAACCGCTCTTATCGCATGGATTTTAGAATGTGCCGGATTAGATCCGACAGTGTTTGTTGGAGGATTAGCCAAAAATTTCAATTCGTCATTTAAATTGGGCAAAGGAGAATATGTTGTGCTTGAAGGCGATGAATATGATACAGCTTTCTTTGATAAAGGCCCCAAATTTTGGCACTATCGCCCATTTATAGGCCTAATTAACAACATTGAATGGGATCATGTTGATATTTACAAAGACTTTGAAGCATATAGATTCGCATTTAAAAGATTTGCAAAGCTAATCCCAGAAAACGGTCTCTTGGCTGTTTCACATGAAACAAAACTTAAAGAATTTAAAGAACTCAAAAATGTGAAAACTTATGGCGTTAGAAACGGAAATTATTCTGCTTCAAATATCAGTTTCGGAGACGAAAAAATGACTTTTCACGTGAAACAAAATGGGAAACAATTGTTTAAGGTGGAAACCGTATTATTCGGTAAATACAATATCTCGAATATTCTCGGCGCAATCGTCATAGCGAGATTTCTCGGGGTTTCACATGAAACACTGGGACGGGCTATATCTAGCTTCAAAGGTGTGAAACGCAGGGCTGAAATAATCGGCGAGAAGAATGGAATAACTGTAATTGATGATTATGCTCATCATCCTACTGCCGTCCGTGAAACATTACGAGCTTTGAAGCTAAATTACGGCGTGAAACCCGCCAATTCGGCGGGAAAGCATAAAAATAGAGCCGGACGAAGAATAATTGCTATTTTCGAACCTGGATCAGCATCATCTAAGCGCAGATTATTTGAACACGATTATATAAATGCTTTTTTGTCTTCCGATCTCGTATTTCTCTATAAACCATTTAAACCCGGAAAGCTGAAAACCGTTCAGATGTTTCACGGGAAACATGTTGCGAGTGCTCTAAATAAACGTGGATTATCTGCTATGGCTTTTGATGATATAAATAACCTCTTGTTTCATGTGAAACAAGAGGCAAAAAGGGGGGACATTATAGTTATTATGTCTTGCCGCGGGTTTGACGGATTATACAAACTGATTTGGGACGTTTTGTAGTCAAATAAAATAAAACAAATTTCACTGGTTAATCAAGAAAAAAAGGTTCGCTGCGTTTGTCGTGGTCCAGAATTTGTTTCTCGCTTTTTTTGTGCGATTTAATCCGGTTATATATTATGGACCATGAGATTAGGGCAATGATAGCCAAAAACCAAAAATTCGGTTCTATTTTATGAATCATTTGGTAAAGAATTTGGCCGAGACAAAATGCCAGAATAAATATAGGCAAGAGAAACCATAACTTTTTCATAGCTTTACATCCTCAGATTTTCTGCGATTACTTTAACAGTAAAAACATCGCTCGTCAAATTTTGAAATTGAAAATTCGTGTTAAATTGATGTTAATGACAACTGAAAAACGAAAAATAGGGGACATCGGAGAAAGGATGTCGGCAAGGTTTTTAAAAGAGCGCGGATATCAGATTATTGAAACGAATTACCGTAAGAAATGGGGAGAGCTGGATATTGTCGCTGAAAAAGATAACATTTTGCATTTCGTAGAGGTGAAATCTCTCACTTGGCGTCCCGACCTCCAAGTGGCGAATGGTTCGGATGATTATATGCCAGAGGCAAATATGCGTTTGTGGAAACGCCAGCGCATGACGCGCGCGATTAAAACTTATCTTTTGGACAGAAAAGTTCCAGATGATAAAGAATTTCAAATAGACATTATGGCGGTTTTTTTAGATTTCGCGCGCAAAGACGCCCGCATTCGCGTCTCAGAAAATGTGATTTTGAGTTAAATGTCCCACGCTTTGATCGAAGTCGAACTTCGATCAAAGCGTGGGAATTGCTTTTCTTGGGGTGGGCGGTATGCTTGGATAAGATGTACTAAGGAGTTGCCGTATGAAAGAAACTGACATTTTAATTTACGCAAACGAAAAAATCGAAAAATTAACTGAATTAAAGGCAGATGCCGAGGAAGAGATTGCAACACTTCAAGTTTTTCTCGAAATTAGAACAAAAATCCCCAAAAAAATAAAAGTTACTGACAAAATCAGATTTAAAGAGCAGGAGGTTGCTGAATACGGATCGGACCTTAGATTTTGGCAGCAAATCAGGGAATCACTGAAGCCTTGTCAAAAATGTGACGGGTTTGGCAGTGTTATAATGTCTGCTGTTCAAGACGAATCACGGTCGGTGTCGTGCCCAGCATGCGGCGGGTCGGGAATAAGAAAAAAAGAGTGACTCGATAACAGCGCTCGCGCGTTGTTTTTTTATTATTCCTTGTGCATAGTAGCCACGGCATTCTATGATTTATAAAGAATTGAAAAACAACGAGGTGTAAAATGATAAAAATAATCGGACTTACCGGAAATATTGCGGGCGGAAAAGGAGTTGTCGCGGAATATTTAAAGACAATCGGCTACAAGTATTTTTCTCTCTCGGAACAAGTGCGGGCTATTGCAAAAAGGACAGGCAGAGAAGGCGCTTTGCGCGCGGTTTTGCAGAATATCGGAAACCAAACTCGTTCGGAATTCGGATCCGATATTTTTGCGAGGCTAGTTGGCGCGGATATTTTAGCTTTGAAAGCAAATCTCGTGGTTGTAGACGGAATTAGAAATCCGGCCGAAGTTGGTTTTTTCCGTTTGTGTTCGTGTTTTTGTCTTATTGCCGTTACCGCAAAAAAAGAAAATAGATTTGAATGGATGATGAAGCGTGCGCGTGAAAGCGATCCTAAAACATGGGATGAGTTTATAGAAATGGATGCTCGGGATCTGGGAACAGGGGAGAACAGTACCGGCCAGCAAGTTGGCGCGTGCATCGAAATGGCCGATTTTATTCTGCCTAATTTTTCCACGAAGGAATCTATGCTTTATAGAGCGAATTTGATTGCCCGCGGCTGGTGGAAAGAAAATGAGTAAAAAAATAATTAAACCGGCAACGAACGGCAAAAAAATTTTTGCGCTCGACGTTCTTAAAAGAATTTTGGAAGATAACTCAAAAATTCCATGCGTCGATCTGGGAATTTATCGGCCTTCGCTTAAGCATTTTAGCGATAGAAAAGATAAAAAAGAAAGAAGGAGTCCTTTCGAAGCAACTGAACATTCTTTGGCAAAAAAATATATACGAGTCTCGAGAAAAGAAATTTTTAATGGAAAAATTGAGAAAATGATCGGCAGATTATTTCCTGGCGAAGCAATTCAGGCCCTTTCCAGAATATATATCGAAGGAACTATGCATATACCTATGCTAGATCTGGAAATTGAGGAAAAAGAAGAAAATTTGGATTTTGCAGTTAATTCAATCAAGGCCTTAGGTCAGAAACATGGAGTTATTCTCCGGAGCGGAGCGTCGTACCATTACTGGGGTTTTGACCTTCTAAGCAAAGAGGAGTGGCTCCAACTTATGCATACGAGCTTGCTGTTGGATGACGTTGTTGACCGCAGATGGGTAGGGCATAGGATGCTTGATGGATTTTCCAATCTTCGGCTTTCTGAAAAAGGGAATTATGGCTTTTGCCCGTATGTTATTGCGACATTATAGCAGTTCGGATTAAACCGAGCTGTTTTTTTATTCAAAAATAAGCTAAAATAAGCCAGACGGAATCAGGCGGAGAGTAGTATAGTGGCAGTACGCCTGCTTTGGGAGCAGGTGGTCCGAGTTCGATTCTCGGCTCTCCGAAATGGAAGGGTTACAGCAAACAAAAGAAGGACGACAGTTTCCTGATAACAGTGATCAGGAAATGTATGATGAGATTTTATTATATTTAAAATCCGGACACGCGGCTAATTTGCCGGCTCTCAAGAAAAAATATTTGGAAAAACACCCTGCCGAACTCGAATGGGTTGAGGCTATTTTTGGCTTGCGGGAAATTTTAGTAAAACAGCAAGCTATAGAAAAAGAACAAAAAAGCGGATACAAAATCACGAAAGAGCGGTATAAAGATTTAACTGAATACGAATTTTTGTTTACGAATTTTATATTAAATAACGGGCGTAATAAAAAATTTTTGCAGGAATTTTTGGATTGTTGCAGAGATATAGCTGAAACATACGGAGCAAAAGAAGAAATGGCTATTTTTTGGTCTGGCATCCGCTCTCAAGCGGCAGTTTATAAAATTTTAGAACGAATTGGAGAAAACCCTAAACTCGCAACGCCGACAGAAGACGCTTATAAGGCAATAGACCTTTGGGTGGAAGGGGAGGACGCGAAAGAAAGACGCGCTATTCAAACAAAAAGCGCGCGCGATGTTTTGGAGCCAGCAGTTTTGGATTCGGAACATTTGGCTTTTCCGGCAGTTCGCACTTCGAGCCAAAGATATTTTAATTCTGCCGAATATTTTAAAAATAATGCAAAAAACTTTTTAGCCAAGGTTGAGGAGTATGGGAAGGAACAAGGAAAAGAAATAAAAGCATATATGCTGGTAATTCCCAGCACAAAAGTGGACTTTGTAACCGGGGAGCCCTCTCGGGATCTTGTTGAATTTTTCAGGAAGGAACTTAAATAAAAATAGAGTTGTTTTTAGTTTAAAAAAACCCTCGGGGCTTTTTATGCTATATGCTAATATAGAAATATGCAGCACGAACATGGGTTAAGGGAATACAACTTAGAAGCTTATGCCTGGGCTAAAGCGGCCAGCCTCGATAAAATTGCCGAGAAGCTCGATAAAAATCTTATCGGACGGAGAAGAGAGTTTTTGACTTATCTTTTGGGCCCGCATGAATTCTTTTTTGTTTTTTCTTTCGGTTCGGTTGTTTTCGCGAATGTTTCTAAAGACGCGCAAGCCGCGATAAAAAAAACTTTGAATAAATATTTAACAAATTCTATCAAAGAAATATATTCGGAAAATTATGTTTTGCGAGAAACAGAAAGAAAGCTAAATATCGGGGAGGAGGGGGCAGATCTTCCGATAATCGGAATAGGGGAGGTTGAGATCGCCGCAAGAATTTTGGCGCAATCAGCTGCGCTTGAGTATATCGAAGATTTAACTGATGAAATTTTATCCAACACCGAAGCAATGAACGCAGGGTTGGAAAAAGGAATATTTTTAAAAAGCACGAAAGATGTTTTACAGCTATTCGCGCAGAATAGCAACATTATTCAGTTTGTAATTTCAAAACTTTCTCTTTTGGATAAGCCGGAGGTAACATGGGAAAGCGAAAGATTAGAAATGCTTTTTTCTCAACTTGCTGACATTTTCGATTTGCGCCCGCGGTTTAAAAATATAGAATATAAAATCGGATTTGCAAAAGATAATTCGGAATTTATAATTACCGCACTTCAAAGCAGACGCAGTAATTTTTTGGAGCTCGTAATCATTATCCTTATTGCGATAGATATAATTATTTACTTGTTTTGATGCTTATTGCACTTTTATAGACGACGTTAGAGACCTATCTCTTCACAACGCTAGATAACAAGGATATACTTCTCATATGAAAGACCGATCTTTTGAAACAAGGACAGACGTGCAGCATCCAATCGAAGAAGGCGGAGTCTATGGCAAGTATCAGGAGTTAGGCGGCATTATTAACAAGAAAGACTGTATAAGTGCATTGGAGAGGGCCGAGAAAGCCACGGTGATAAATAAACATCTGATTAGGCAGGCGGAAAACATTGCTAAGTACGCGGGGATTATTTTGGACAACTCGGGAGGAGTTGATCCAAAAGTAAAACTCTATGCGGTGTTACGCGCTGATAATAAGCCGGAGGATGTGAAGCACCACCACAGCCAGATGTCGGACCAGCGTTTATTCACTGAAGCTGCACGAATGTTGGGGGACATTGATTCGTTGAATAAAATGATTGCCGCGTATCCAAATATTTCTTTTTGAAAGCTCGCGCTTGTGGGCTTTTTCGTTAGAACCTCCACCCAACCCTTTAAAAACCCTTTCTTTTTCAGAAGATTTTATTATTCATCAATAAAAAATTCCATTTCTTTATACCCCCCTTCGCTCTGCGAGCTACGGCGAGGCAAAGCGGGCAATTAGACGATGTTAGTCGCATCATCGACGACCCGCCGAAGAGGTGGGAACCTCCGAGATTTCTGAAATAGAAACGGCGATTGATGCGTCGAAGCGTGAAAAGTCCACTATTGTGTGTCTTTACAGTTTGGCTCGAAACTATTTTCTGAAAAATTGCTAACGCAATTTTGAGCATACCCTTGCGCCCTGAATGGCGCAAGAACGCCCCCGCCGCTCACTACGCCCCGACTTTGTCGGGGCAGGGATTCGCTCCCAAAACCCGCAAAAATTTTTGAATTTGAAGGTGGGCGCGCGCGGAATTTCTTTTTAATCAGGAATCAATTTTTGCGGGTTTGGGTGCCCGCCGGAAGCGGGCGGCGGAGAAAATTTAACTTTTATATTAGTCTGATCCAGTCGCCTCGCTTCCGCCCACGCTAAGTCGTGTATTTTTTTCATCGCGTCGGCGATCTCCGCGCTTTGAATAATTATTCCAAGCTTCTCGCGCCATGAAGCGATCATAACTTTGTCGTCATAAATATTTATTTCAGGTGAAAAATAATATTTGTCTGACGGAATCAAAGCGGTTTCGCGCATCTCTTCTTTATCGTGGCTTGCTCTTTCTTTTCCAATCTCCGTTTTGGGAATTATCGCTTTAATCGCGATTCCCTTGCCGGCGCGCCGCTTGTAATATTCCGGAAAATATTTCGGCAAAGCGCGATGCATGTCGTCAACTGTTGCGTAGGCGCGAATCGGCTCATGCGATGTGAGTGTATCTTCGTAGACTTCAACCAATCCGGACGTCCCTTCGTAAAATCTCACTTTCGGCCGTCCTGCGACGTTGTGGAGCGATTTTAACTCCGGAATTACGCTTTTTATTTTCTCGAGATGTTCTTCATCCTGCGCCAGTTTATTTTTAAGCAGTATTTCTATTTTATCCGGCGATTCTGCGATATATTCCTGCTTCGGCTCTTTGCCAGATACGCTTGCGAGCCCCTTTGCGACCAGCCCATCGAGCACGTCATACCCCGTCGTGCGGTTCAAATATGCCTTGCGCGTTATCTCCGAAACTGTTCCTTTTCCCAATTCCAACAAAGCCAGATAAATCTTGGCCTCGTTTTCGGATAACCCTATAGCAATCAGCTTCTCTTCCATATGTCCTTATTTTAGGCGAGTTTTCAGATTGTGTCAAATCTATTCCACAAAATTTAATAAATCCTTTATTTACAATGATATTCTGGTCTATAGCTCTTGACAAATAAATTATACTATGCTACAATGGATACAGAAAGTCAAACGGCTCTTAAACAACCAAATACAAGGAGGAAAAGATTATGAAGCGTATAGTGATCGCAGACATGGGATGCTTGGTTAGGAGAACGGCCAAATACCATCTCAAGGGTCAGCCTTTAACCTTCACAAAGGATGTAAAAGGTGTGATCCGGGAGATTAAAAAGGGCGGGGTCGGAATGATTTTAATTTCCGGCATGGCTCTTGCCGAGTTTGTTATCGGACGTCCAGTGATTCCGGACAGCGGAGATTTCACGGAAGAGGTTAAAGCTAAGTTTTCCGCTCTCTTCCGGGAACATCTTAGACTCGTTCCTCACCGATTTCTGGTCGAGGATACTTTCTACTCAGATTGTGTGCCATACGCGGAGTTCTTGGTTGACGGCGAAAAAGTCTTCCAAAAATTTCTTAACGACTATGCGTGGGCATATCATGAAGGAGAAATGCTCCTCGAACTGTTAGCACAAACGTGAGCGGGGATCCGAGTGAATAAATAAGCTCGGGCGAGACCGCAGTGCAAGGCCGTCGCCCCAGAGGATAAAACCCCGGGGGACGACATACCGATGTCGTAAGACTCGGAACACTGCTAAGCGCCGGCAGAAGTCGAAAGACTTGAAACGGCGCTCTCGAGAAAATCCTCTCGAGCTTCGCGAAATGCGAAGGTTCTGTGGTCACTCACGGAACAAGGTGAATCAAACAAAAAGCTTCTTGGAAAATCCAAGGGCTTTTTTGTTTTTCATTATTTATGTAAAATATTTTCATGCCGCGAGAAATCAGAAAATTTGATGTCGGACTTAAAGCTTTTATGATTAAGGGCGAATGCCTTTTGATGGTTGAAGAAAACGGGAAAGGACTCTGGGAACTTCCAGGCGGACGAATTGATGTAGGAGAAGAGAATCTTTCAGATAAAGAAATCTTGCAAAGAGAAATTAAGGAAGAATTAGGTGAAAATATTACCTTTGATACCGCTAACCCTGTTTCAACATGGGTTAGAAAACTTACTGATAATTATTTCGTATTTCTGGTCGGGATACTTTGTAAATACAAAAGCGGTGAGATTGTTTTAAGTAACGAACATTCTTCTTTTCGATGGGTGAATAAAAATGAATGGAGAGATTTAAAAATGGCTGATGGATATCCACAAGCGATCGAGAAATTTTGGGAAAACTATAAATTTTGAATTCCGTCCTTTGCGAAAGCGAAGTCTCTAGTCTTCCGCCGCCCGCTTCCGGCGGGCACCCAAACCCGCAAAAATTGATTCCTGATTAAAAAGAAATTCCGCCGCGCCCTCGCGGGAGGCCAAAATTTTTTTCGACGGCATTCATGGATTTTCGGAATTTCTCCCAAAAATATTTTCAAATTGTTCCTTAAAATCCTCGAAATTCTTAAAAACAAGACCTCGCATCCCTGCCTCTTTCGCGGCGAGAACGTTGTTTTCGGAATCATCTACAAATAAACATTCTTCGGGCTTCAAAGCGATTTGATCCGAGGCGTAACGGTATGCGTCAAGTGATGGCTTTTTCTTTTGGATATTGTATGAACTTACTACAGCATCAAACAGGTGTTCGATATGAAAACGCTCCGCAAGATAATCCTCAATACCCTTTGGAAAGTTTGAGAGTAGTGCAACTTTATATTGCCGCTTCAATACAGTTATAAAATCAACCATCCGTTGATCA
>CAYXFX010000007.1:0-44954 GCA_964464405.1 uncultured Candidatus Saccharibacteria bacterium | reverse complement strand
TCAGGCGTCACCCCCTATACTTCCTCTTACGAGTTTGCAGGGAGCTGTGTTTTTGATAAACAGTCGCCAGGGGTACTTTAGCTGCGACCCGACTTGCGTCGGGTAACCCATATTGCGAACTTACGGGTGCTTTTTTGCCGAGTTCCTTGGGGATCTTTCACTCGTTCACCTTGGGCTACTCGCCCCACCCACCTGTGTCGGTTTTAGGTACGGTTGCGTATTCTTAATTTTAGACGTTTTTCTTGGGAACCTGCTCCACTGAATTTTCTGGCATTGCTGCCAGAATTTTCACAGCGCTTGGATTTGCAATTAAATGCAGCGTTCCGGATTTTCCTAAAACGCGTCCTTACGCAGTGAACGTAAATCCAATAACACGATCAATGTACTAGATTCCGTCCCGCCATCAAACGAATACGCAGTGCAGGAATATTAACCTGCTGTCCATCACCTTCGGCTTTCGCCATCGGCTTAGGACCGACTAACCCTTGGCTGATTTTCATTGCCAAGGAAACCTTGGGTTTGTGGTGTGCCGATATCTCATCGGCATTGTGGTTACTTGTGCCAACATTCTCACTTCCTTGCGCTCCAGAGGGGCTCACGCCCTCACCTTCACTGCACAAGGAACGCTCTCCTACCGTCCAATGCTACGCATTAGAATTTCCAATTTTTAATTTTCAAGTTGAATTTTTTAAAATTCATTGGAAATTGAAAATTGTGATTTGAAAATTCCAGTGCGAAGCACTGGGCCCTCACCTTCGGTACCATGCTTAAGCCCCGATAATTTTCGGCGCAAAGTCTCTTGACGAGTGAGCTGTTACGCACTCTTTAAAGGATGGCTGCTTCTAAGCCAACCTCCTCGCTGTTTAAGAAACTTCACCACCTTGCTTGCACTGAGCATGGATTTAGGGACCTTAGATTGAGATTAGGGCTGTTTCCCTTTCGACCTGTGAAGCTTAGTCCCCACGGTCTGACTAGCCCGCATGAAAGTCCGGCATTCGGAGTTTGGTTGGACTCGCGAGATTTCTCCCTATCAAGTCCATCCAGTAGCTCTACCTCCGGATTTTAACGGGCCGCTAGCCCAAAAGCTATTTCGGAGAGAACCAGCTATTACCAGATTCGATTAGCTTTTCACTCCTTACCACAACTCATCCGATAGTTTTGAACGGCTAAACGGTTCGGGCCTCCCCACGGATTTCTCCGAGGTTCACCCTGGTCATGGTAAGCTCATCTGGCTTCGGGTCTATTGCTTTCTGCCTTCCCACTCAAAATTTTGGAAACCTCCCCTCGCCCCTCCTTCGTAAGGAGGGGAAAAGAAAGACTTGACAAATAAATGTCGGCAAGAGGGTTTCTTTTTTTCCAAAATTTTGAGTGGGAAACGCGCTTTTAACACTCGGTTTCCCTATACCTCCGCCCATTACGGGCTTAGATTCACCCTCCTAAATTTCCGAAGAAATTTTGGAGGGCAAGCAAAAAACAATAAGTCGTTGGCTCATTCTTCAATAGGCACGCGGTCACCCGCGTCTCGCTTTCGCTCGCCACGTGTAATTTCCAATTTACAATTTCCAGTTTTCAAAAAAATTTAATTCATTGAAAATTGATTGAAAATTGCAAAATTGAAAATTAAAAATTTCGTGTCGAACGTAAGTGAGACGCGAGCTCCCACTCCTTGTAAGCACATGGTTTCAGGTACTATTTCATCGCCCTCACCGGGCTGCTTTTCAACTTTCCCTCACGGTACTTGTTCACTATCGATGATTATTGGTATTTAGCCTTACCGGCTCGTGCCGGCTGTTTCCCCCGAACAACACATTTTTCGAGGTACTCAAGTATAGTCCAAAAAGTTTAGATAAAATTTTCGCGTACGGGGCTATTACCCTCTTTGGCCGGCCTTTCCAGGACCGTTCTACTAATTTTCTAATTCTCTCTATCATTAAAGATCAGGACTAACTTACTACTTCCGGATTCTTTACTTAATAAATTAAATAAAAAAAGCCGAATCTGGGCTGCTCCCTTTTCGCTCGCCGCTACTAAGGGAATCCTCACATCTCGCTAACGCTCGCTTCAATTTCCAATTTACAATTTCTAATTTCCAAAAAATTTAATTCATTGAAAATTGATTGAAAATTGCAAAATTGAAAATTAAAAATTTCGAACGTAAGTGAGATATGACTTGTTTTCTTTTCCTCCGCTTACTGAAATGTTTTACTTCAGCGGGTTCGCTCTCCGACTTGCATCGGAGTCATACCGATTTCTCGGCATGGGATTGCTCCATTCGGAAACCTTGGGATCAAAGGTTGCTCGACACCTCCCCCAAGCATATCGCCGTCACGCCGCGTCCTTCATCGCCCAATTAATCTCGAGTCATCCACCATATGCCCTTATATCGCGCATAGCGCGATGTAACCATATTTGTTTTCCCGGCATCTTGCCGAGAAGAAAATGCACTTACGAATTACTTACTCCCGCAATTCCGACGAATAGACCTCTAAACTGGAATTGCGAGTTAGGTTATCAAAGTTCTTCCTCCTTCGCTAAAAACTGCGGAGGACACAGCACAACCTATTAAAAAACCCGCTAGGAAAGCGGGTCTTACCAAAGCAACAGAAAACGATCAGTAGTGGTCCCCGCTTTTATAGCTAATAAGTTTAAGATTCATAGATTGTGTAATAGCAATTGTATTCCTCCAGATTTTAATGTCAATAGCACGCCAATGTGGATAGCAAGTGGGTAAAATGAAGCTAATTTTGAGCTATTGACATGCTCTTCATAATTTGCTATAATTAAACCTAGAAATAATTAAGGTATTCTGTTGCTTTTGAAGAAATTGAGCGTCGCTGCTTAACTCGGCGAAGCTCGCAATACTGTCCCCGACAGAATCGGGGGTGACTGTTTGAAAAAAGAGGAGGAAAAAGAATGAAAAAGATTCTCGGTTTCGTCGCCGTTTTGGCGATGTTGGTTTCGGCTCCGGCCGCCATGGCCGGACAAGAAAAGTATTACTCGCTAAACTCGAGCGCGGATTCCACGCACGTGTCCTTCTCGGAGGACGGGTGTGTGCTCACCCGTGTTTCTCTATCCGCGGACGATGATGTCCGCGATCAGAAAAACGCGACGAAGATCTCACATGAAATCGTATCCAGTGTTTATGTGAGTATTCAACGATACAGCGTGTGCTGGCCGTTTCAGTATCACATTTATGTCAGTTACTGGTCTGGGATCAACCTTCAGGATTTCGGCTTGTCAAAAAATCTCAAGACAGCCGATCTTAAAACCGGTGTCTGGATCTTTGACTACGTCAGTTGGTCTTACAAATATGTGGAAATTGATATGACGTGGACGGGAACCGGCAAAGTGGGAGGCGGTGCCTACAACTGGGCTGATCCGGATTACAACCTCCAGCGGCAGTCGTACAAAGGAAAGTTTTTGCGAGGAAAAGCGACTGGAACTGTCCTGATGGATGGCGAAAATCTGACGCCAGGCGACTCGGAATCCGCAGCTACATCACGCGGAACGTCGACTCTTATTATGAGAGTTGACTAACCATCCTCCCCAACAATAGCAGTTTTCTTCAACCCCCACGGTGTGCGACCGTGGGGTGTTTTTTTACCTCCCCCTACCCCTCCTTGTAAAGGAGGGGATTTTTGAATGATGGTCCCCGCCTTAATAAGGCGGGGCAGTGGGATTGTAAAGCTCCTCCCCTTTACAAGGGGAGGGTTGGGAGGGGTTTTTTACAATATTGAGAAATTGTTTTTATTACTCCTTCTAAATTTTCCGTAATATCTGAATTAGAAAACCTTAAAAATTTAATTCCGTAGTTTTCAATAAAATTTTGCCTGAGTTTATCATAATTTTTCGTTTCTGCAGTATTATGATAATTGCCGTCAATTTCAATTGCAAGCTTTAGCATCGGACAATAGAAGTCTACTACATATCTATTAATGCTGTATTGTCGTCTAAATTTAAACCCATTTATTTTTTTATTTTTTAATTTCACCCAAAGAGCTATTTCTGTTTTTGGTAAATTTTTTCTAAGCAACTTTCTTTTTTGTGTTTGCGATTTTTTATTAAAAATTTTGGTCACAACTTTTGTATACCTCCCCCTACCCCTCCTTGTAAAGGAGGGGATTTTTGAATGATGGTCCCCGCCTTAATAAGGCGGGGCAGTGGGATTGTAAAGCTCCTCCCCTTTACAAGGGGAGGGTTGGGAGGGGTAGACTTCATCCCCGTCTCATCTTTTCTCTTTTTAATTAAAAATAGAAAAATTTGCTTGCCCTGTTAGAGATAAGAATTTCTGAAGCAAGATTTAAAGCTAGTTCGAGTTGGTTTTGTTCTAGTTAACTTTGCAACAATATTCTAATCTCTAATGGGGTGAATTCGAAAGGAGAAAAGATGAAGTTGGGCAAATTATTTTATTTGTTACTTTTTATTTTTGTCGGAGGATGCGCAACCGCCGCGGGGCTCCGCGATCTTGGTGCAGTTAGAAGGCCGGACGGAACAATACTTCACGCCGCCGTAGCAAAAAACGAGGGATTTTCCGGACCAGACGCGACAACAATGATAATCAGTGAATGCGATCCGAAGTGTAAAGTTGCGCGAACAGATAGTTATGGTGCAGTGGGGCTCGCCGAAGCTGCTTTGCAAGGAATTGGCGCAGCAGGAATGCTAGCCGCAGGCGCAGTTGGAGCTTCTGCTGTTCGCTCTCCGGATAAGAACATAACAAATGTCAATCAAGGGCAAGGGCAGGGTCAAGGACAAGGTCAGGGCCAACATGCCCAACAGGCACAAGGAAGCCAATTTCAGCAAAAACAATTAACTGGGCAAGGAAGCAATTTCCAAGTTCAGGACCACTAGGGAACAAAAAACCGCAGTTATCGCACTGCGGGTTTTTTTATCTACACAAAACCCCGCAAATGCGGGGTTTTGTAAAAATTCCAAAAAGAATTTTAGTGATGGTTTGAAATATCGGATCGCAGGCGCTCGATGTAGCGTGCAGCTGCATCTTTTCCGCCCAAGCCGAATGCCAAACCTCCTGCTAGAGCAAGCATCGCAACAACTGCTGTAAACAAGGTCTGGACAAATGGCCCCGCAATTCCCAGCTGATATAGAGCCGTAAGAATCGCAAAAACCCAGATTGACCATTTTGCAACTCCTCCTAAAAAGCCCGCTGAAGGAAGCTCGGCTGCTTTTGCAGACCCAGCAACTACTCTTTGCGCAACGTCAGCCAAAAGTGCGGCGGCAACCAAAATTAAAGCGGCCACGATTACTTGAGGAATGTAAACCAAGACAACACTGCTTAAAAAGTCCCCCACTTGCGCGAGGCCCAAAACGTTTACTGCCGCAAGCAAGAAAACTAAAATAAAAAACCATTTTACCAATCCTCCGATAAACGCGCCTGAATCCAAGTGAATACCAGCGCGAGAAAGAGGCTCCTCTGCCCCTAAACTTTTTAGCGCCGAGTCTACTTTCAAAGCACGTACGATTTGCTCAACAACTTTCTCCAAAGCCATAGCAATAATCCATCCGATGATAAATACAATCAACGCAACAATTATTTTCGGAACAACCATCACAACACCGGTCCAAAGCTGTTGGAAAGAAAGAGATAAAACCTCACCCCATGTTTGTACTAACATATTTTTTTTGAAGTTTATCTTAAATTTAAAATAAAAATTCTTGTAAACTTTAACCAGGGTCCTCGAGAAACCCTCGTTATCTGACCATAAAACTGGTTAATTAGGCCCGAGACAGCATTTTTATCGACCTTTTGCATGCCCTTTGACCCATTGGCTATATTTTATCATGAAATAGAGCTATTTAGATTCAGGGTGTGGATAAAAAAGTTTTAATTATAAGCCTGTTCGATATATCCAATGTCTTTTTTAATTTTATCCAATTTTGGAAAAAGATAATTTTTAAGTATGTCTTTCGCCTTTATGATATTTTCGGCATTGATAAGGTCTAAATATCGCCGATCACCAAAATAATACCAAATCACGCATTGTTTTCCCTTTATTTCGATATCTATTTCAGTTTCTGTAATTATTCCGGCCAATTCGCCAATATATTCATTTTTTTCTAAAATCTGGTAAGCTTCCAAATCCGCGCCTTTTTCGACTACAATCCGAATTGCGTCTTTTCCCGTCTTTACATCATGCACTTCAAATAGTTCTCGCCTATCATCTCCTAAATATGTATCGTAGTCAGACAACGCGCCTAATATATAAATATGCGGATAATAGTTAGGAAGATCAATAAATAATGCGAAGCATTCTCCAATATTATTTTTCGCTCCTCTGTATTGAAAAATTAATGCTTTTCCTGGATAACTATGTTTATCTAACTCCTTATAAAAGAGTATTTTATAGACCGACTCATTAATATCAAAATTCTTTAACAAATCTACGTTCCGGACATTCAATGCCGATTGTTCATCAAAAAATTTGTTTTTGAATATTTCAAAATTTTTATTTGACTGCTTTTGTTGTTTATAATGTCTTCGATATAAAAAAACTAAAAGCAAAACAAGCATTCCCAACACAGCAACAACTAAAAAACCGGATTCACGGGCATAGTATCCTCCCACAAGAGTTACAATCAAAAGAACGGTCGCCAAAACAACATCCATGTATCTATTATATATATAATAGCTATGCCAAAGCTATGCTTTGCATTGCGGGCAGGTGTGAACGAAAGTTTTTGGGCGACAGAGGATTCGAACCTCTAACCCCTGCAATGTGAATGCAGTGCTCTAACCATTGAGCTAGCCGCCCTACTCTATCCCCAACTTGTTTATTAAAACTTCGTGCGGGTAATCAAAAAGATCGCGCAGAAGTTTATCGTGCATCGCACGGCGTTGTTCAAATTCAAGCACATTCATTAAAGTCCAATTAAGTTCTTTCCCGACCTCTGCTTCTAGTTTTTTTACAAACCTCTCGGCAGGCGCGCGCTTTATATCTCCAACTACCAATATATCAAGGCGGTTGACATCAAGCACGTCCACCGAAAAATCATCTAAAAAAACGCCTGCTAAAATAAGGAGCTTGATCCTTCCACGGCTTTTAAAGAATTTAAGCATTTTATCTCTGGAAACGGGCGAAGCGGTAATTAATAAATTTCTCAAAGGCAAAAGGTATGGAAAAATCCTCCACAAATAAAAGCTAGTATTTTTTTTAAAACTTTTTTTTCTTAAAAAACCTAAAGATACCAGAAATCGCGCTTCGGAAGCAGTGTTTTTTTTGGAAATCTTAAGAATCTTGGCCGCCTCGTTAATTTGAAAAGTTTTCTCTGGCGCAAGCAAAAAAAGCCGCAACATTTTTATTCTCGCCTCTCCACCAAAAAGTTTTCCTAAAGTTTCCATTACCTACAAATTACAAATTCCTACTAATATACGAATAATAATTAGTATATTCGCAATTATAAGTAATTAGTAGGGCTTATTTAAGCTCCACTGTCGCTCCTGCTTCTTCCAGTTTCTTTTTAAGTTCTTCCGCTCCGGCTTTGTCCATTCCCTCCTTTACAACTTTAGGAGCCGCATCTACCAAATCTTTTGCTTCTTTAAGTCCCAACCCCACCGCCTCTCTTAAAACTTTAATTACCGCAATTTTCTGGTCTCCCGTAGCCTTAATTTCAACATTGAAAGCCGACTTTTCCTCTTTAGCTTCAGCTTCTCCTCCACCCGCAGCTCCAGCCGCCATAACAGGCATTGCAGCTGAAACACTAAATTTCTCTTCTATTTTTTTTACCAAGTCGGATAATTCCAAAGCTGAAAGTTTTGAAATTTCATCTATAATTGAATCTAAATTTTTTTCTGTCATAATTTTAAAATTTAATTTTTAATTTTGACCTTTGATTTTTGACTTTTGAATTTCACTAAGAACTCTTGCCAAACTTGCAACTGGCTGGCTAAGCATAAACGCAAGCTGCGTAAGTAAAATTTCTCTTGAAGGAATAGAAGCCAACCTTTTTATTTCTGCTGGTTCAACCCACCGTCCAGACCAAAAGCCGCCTATCGTTTTTAAGATTCCAGTATTTTTTTTAATAAAAGAATTTATTTCCCTTGTAATCGAAAGAATTCCTTCTTCGCCATTTTGGGAAACTGCTATAGCAACTTCCCCTTCTAGCTTACTTTTATCAATTTCGAGATTGGCTTCTTTTGAAGCAACTCCTAATAATGTTTTCTTGGCAACTACATATTCCGCGCCAACTTTTTTTAGTACGCGTCTAAGCTCCGTTGCTTTAGCAACACTCATACCATGAAAATTTAAAAACGCGACAAATTCTGAATTTGCGAGTTTGTTTTTTAAATGTTTAACTATTTCCGATTTTTGCTGTTTTGTAATCATATGTGCGATACTAATCTACGAATTCATACGAATGCTACGAATTTATTCGGGTCGATAAAAAAATAATAAACGACCAAAAGCCGTTTTCCTTACCTACGGCGGGGCTTCTGGTATTCCTGCCCTTCCGTCTTCGGCTTTAAACAAAGACTAGCAAATCTCAAAAAAGAATGCAATGGCGCGCTATACCCAAAGCAAGGTATATGCTGCAGAAATTGCTGCTGTTTCCGCGCGCAAGGTAAGCCGCCCCAAAGAAATTATTTCAAAACCGACGCGGTGAATTGCCAATATTTCGCGCTCTTCCCACCCACCTTCGGGCCCAATAAAAAGATTCATTGATCTCTCTCCTACACCGTGAATCATATTATGGCTCTCTTCTTCATAGGCAAAATAAGTTTTTCTTCCGGATGATTGCGCTTCCATGATCGCTTTTTCAAAAATTAACACACCGCGCATTTTGGGAATAAACGCCCGTCCTGCCTGCTCGGCCGCTTCTTTTAAAATTAGTTGGCATCTAACGCTGTTTAAAGTCTTTTTTTCTGATCTCGCTGAAAGCACCGGAACAATTTCAGAAACTCCCACCTCTGTTGCTTTTTCCAATACCCATTCAAAATTGTCTTTTTTAATTAAAGATTGATAAAGCACAAGTTTTCGCGAAGACTCCCGAGTGTTTTCAATTTTTTCCCTTACCATAAAAATTGCCATGCCGGGATCGAGATTTTTGAGTTCCGAAACAAAATCAAAACCGACAAATTGCGGCTCCTCGTTAAAAAATCCGACACGCTCGCCCTTGTGCAATTTCAAGACATTTTTCATTTGGTGGATGAGAGCGCGATCTTTAATTACAATAACATCTTTATTCAACGTATCATTTAAAAAAAATCTGTTCATGCGAATATTATAGCAAAACTAGTGCTACTTTTGCTTAAGCACAATTACAAATTCGCCTCTTTCTTTTTCACCTGCGAAATATTTTATGGCTTCGCTTAATTTTCCCCTGAAAATTTCCTCATACATTTTGGTAAGCTCTCTTCCGATATTTACATAACGGTCTTCGCAAATCGTTTCCAGCTCGCGTAATGTTTTTAAAATCCTGTGCGGAGATTCGAACATAATTACTGGAATTTGGCTTTCTGCAACGTGCTTAAAAAATGTCTGTCTTCCTTTTTTATGTGGAGGAAAACCCAAAAAAATAAATTCTGATAAGTCTATATCGCTTATGGAAATCATTGCGGAAAGTGAAGATGGGCCTGGTATGGGAATTATAGCAACCGGGTTGCTAAGCTCACTTAGCAACCCGGTTGCTAAGTGAGAAATTAGTCGTTGCCCAGGATCTGAAATTCCCGGAGTTCCCGCATCAGTCACCAAAGCGAGATTACTGCCTTCTTCCAACATAGATAAAATTTTACCTACAACTTTGGGGGACGAATGCTCCTGAAATGAAATTAACGGTTTTGAAATATTTAAGTGCGAAAGAAGTTTTTTTGTAACTCTTGTGTCTTCCGCCAAAATCGCATCAACAGATTTTAAAACTTCAATTGCGCGAAGCGTTATATCTCCTAAGTTTCCGATAGGTGTTGAGACAATATATAACTTTGCCATTTACCCTCCAAAATTTTACAAATAATTTATTTAAAATTCAGACCTTTATTAATAAAATCAATTTCACGATAACACAAATATTAATCAAATGAAAATTTAGGAGGGTAATAAAAAACGCGCCGCTCTCAAGCACCGCGTTCGCGATAATAATTTTCTCTATATTCGAGAAAAAGTTTGTGCAGTCTACTCGTCAGCGTTTGCGGCCCTGTTTCAAACTTCTTATCGTTAATTAATTGTATCCGATTTATGCCCTTAGTTGTAGATGTAAAAAATGCCTCTTTGCATGTTTCAATAAAAGCGAGATGCAGACCGGACCTTTCAGTTACATTCTTGAAAATGCCAGATTCCCTTGCAAGTTTAAGCAACACTCCCCTTGTTACGCCGTGAAGCACCCCCACTGACGACGTGACAAGATCGTTATCTTCCGTTACAAAAAACAAATTATCATAAGGCCCTTCGATCGCGCCCTCTATCGCATTCCAATAAATAAAACTGTCAAAACCACCTTCTTCGATCATATATTTCTGCATTATTCTAGGCACAGCTCCGTATCCGCCTCCGGTTTTATATTCTGGAAAACATCGGCGCTCCGGAACAGATTTTAACCTTATTGGAATTTCCGGCGGACCAAAAGTATGGGACCTAACATCAAGCGTAATTAACGGCTTATTTAAAGGAATTTTCAAATCTTCCGACGGCCCTGCGGAAACTTGTAAATGTACAACAAATTCACTCTTAAGACGCCACATATCACAAATTTTTCCTGCAACTTCTTCCTCGGAAGGAATTTTATTGAAATCGTAAAGGCCGGTGCAAGCTTCCAGTAAACGTTCGTAATGGCGTTTGAGGTGAAAAACAACCGGATATTTTGCCTTACACCTTCCTTCCATCACTTCAATAATATTTTGTGCACGCCATCTGCCCAAGTCGTCTCTTAAAACAGAAACTATACTTGTTGCATCCCTTCCATCGTTGATATCAAACCATTGCCCATCAAAAAAAAGCTCTTGCTCTATTAACATTTCTCTTACCTCCGGTTAAAAATCTTCTTTCAAGTTAGCAGAACGACGCAAAAAATCAAAGTTTTTTAACAATTCTATTGAATACCTCGCCTCTTTCTTTTGAATTTTTAAACATATCAAAGCTTGCAGATGCAGGGGAAAACACGACGGAATCACCGTTTTTTGCGTTTTTAAAAGCGACAAAAACTGCTAATCGTAAATTGCGTTCCGCGACAACCGCTACGCTCTTTTGTATTTTTTTCTTTATCTCTTCATGATTTTCACCAATTAATATTACTAATTTAACAGACGAATTTTTAATTTCTTTTCCGAGTTCAGTATAATCAAATCCTTTATTTTTTCCCCCAACGATTAAAATAATCGGGGTTTTAAAAGCACGGATCGCCGCAATCGTAGAAGCGGGATTCGTTGAGGCAGAATCGTTATAAAACTTTATTTTTTTTAACTCTCGGACAAACTCTAGGTGCTGCGGGAGTCCTCTAAAATTTTTAACTGTCTTTTTGATAACTGCATCGGATACTCCTAAATTTTTTGCTACGCAAGAAGCCATCAATGCATTTTTAAAATTATGAGGACCGAAAATTTTAAGATCTTTTTTGGAAAATAAATTAAATTTTTTTGGATTAACAGAATATTTTTTCCCTTTTCCTTTCAACCCGATCTGCCTTGAATATTTGTTGTCAGTAAAATAAAAAACTTTGTCTTTTGAAAATTGTAAATTGCAAATTGAAAATTTAGCTTTAATGTACTCATTAAAGCTTTTATGGTAATCCAAATGATCCGGTGAAATATCAACAATAACAGCAATATCCGGAGGAACGTCTAAATCCTGAAGCTGAAAACTGGAAAGTTCTAAAATTGAAATAGAATCTTTTTTTAATTTCGGTAAAATATCAAGCATCGGATTTCCGATATTTCCTACCAAATGAACATCTTTTTCAGCGCGCTTCAAAATATTAAATAAGATTGTGGCCGTAGTTCCTTTCCCTTTTGTTCCTGTAATTCCTATAATTTTCCCTTTATTCTGCCCTCGAACTGCTCTAAAAAAAAGTTTCGTGGCGCTAGTAATTTCAACTCCGAATTTTTTTGCCCTTTGAATTTCCGGCAAAAGATATGGAATTCCGGGCGATCTTACAACCATATCAAATTTATCCAAATTTTTAAGATAATTGTTCCCCTGTTTTTTTATATCGCGAATCTCGCACTTAGCAACCCGGTTGCTAAGTGATGATTTAAAAAACTTTTCTGCAGATTTCCCTTCCACTCCGTAACCTAATATAGCGATTTTCATATTTAAAATTTTAATATCTGGTTGAAAAAATCCTTCGATTTAAATCGGAGAATTTGGGCAAATGTCCTGTAAAATTATTTTTGACTTAGCGGACTCGCGGGCTTCTCGCGAGCGCATTTCGCGATTAAAATCTATAATACGGTAAGTTGTAGAAAACCAATCTTTTTTTGGGATTAACTTCATTAAATCCTGTTCAATTTTATTGGGATCGTGTTCAAAGCTAAGCCCGCAATAATTAGCAAATTGGCGTACATGCGTATCTACCGCAATCCCCCCAACTACACCGTAAGCGTTTCCTAAAACTATATTTGCAGTTTTCCTTGCAACGCCCGGCAGGCGCAAAATTTCGCGTATTGTGCGCGGAATTTTGCCTTTAAATTCTTTTTTAATCATTTTACATGCCAAAATAATATTTTTTGCCTTCGCATTATAAAAACCGCAAGATTTTATTTCCTGCGAAAACGTTTTTAAATTCGCATTCGCAAAATCGCCAACCGTTTTGTATTTTTTAAATAGATTCGCGGTGACTTCATTTACCTTTTTATCCGTGCACTGCGCGGAAAGTATTACCGCAACCAAAAGCTGGATATTATTTCCGTAATTTAGCGCAATTTTTGCATTCGGATACGCCTTTTTTAGTCTCCGAAAAATTTCAGAAGCTCTTTTTTTCTTTTCTTCCAAACTTTCATTTTTTAAACTTTCAAAAGTTACAGCTTTTAAATTTTTCATTAGTTTATTTTATATAAAACACCTCCATAATAAAATTTGACAAATAGCTACAATTTGTTATAATTCCACACAGGAGGATATCCTAAATGCAAAAAATTCTTGCTTCTTTGATAATTGTTATTCTTTTTCCAGTGGTTGTTGTTGCAAATGACCTCAATTTTACTCTTTATAGTAAAATCATGAGTAAATATGTGGCCAGCAACAGCTTTGTTCCATGCAATAAGCCACCCGTACAGACAGGTTTAACCACATCTTTTGAAAACGGATTTTGGGCTGATATTTGGCTTTCGTATCCACTGGATGGGCAAATGTCTTTCTGTCGCGAATTCGATGTCACCGTAGGTTATAAAACCAAACTGTGGAAACACTACGATTTGAATGTTGGTATTTTATATATCAACTTATTGCCGAAAACCGTTGGCGACATAGTTGACCCATTTTTAAAGATTTCTCGATCTTTTGATATTTCTGAAAATCATCGACTTTCTCCATATTTACAAATGGATCTTTATTTTCCGCTTGCCAAAAATAGCCCGCCTCGCGGTTTGCATACGAGCATAGGAATAGTCCACAACTGGAAAATCAACGAACTATTCTCATTAAATAATGACTTAACGATCAAGCATGACAACGGTGCACTGGGCTTTAAACCCGGAGTCATCGGCAAGATAGGAACAAACCTTTCATGGGCCCTTAACAAAAATTTGAGTCTTCAGTTGCCAATTGTAAATGCTACCGCACCGTTACATCATATTGGGGATGGACGAAAATCAGAAATCGCAGTCGGAGCCGGATTCACATACCAGGTTTCGTTTAAGTTGTTTTAAATATTTAAAAGGACCAACCAAAACGGGCGTCCTTTTTTATTACTGCCCCAGTTCCTTTTCTATATCAGAAAGCTCGCTGTCTAAACCATCCAAAGCTGTTGCGTTTAGGTCTTTTTCGATTACTTCGGCGCTGTCTTCTGGCACTTTATGTCTTGGCGCGGCTAGTTGAATTTGAGTATTTAAAGCAGATTCAATCTGATTGTTAATTTTCGTTATTTGCCAGTAATAAACCGCGTACGCGGTAGCAGCCAAAATAACAATTATTATTATAATCCACCAAATTGACGATGATTTTTGTTGATCCATGTTATTTTTTATTAATTACTGCTAGTAGAAGTTGCGTTAGTAGATGTCGCCGACGTCCCCGACATTCCTTTAATTGAATTAATAACATCAACCAAAGAACGGTGGGCATCTTTTAATTTCGGTGTTACCATTTCGCCTAATTTTTTTACATCTTTAAATTTTTTAACTGGGTCAGTTGAGGACGCCATTTCCCCATATTTAGTTTTCATGTTCTCTAGCGCAGTTTCAGCTTCTCCGATTTTTGCTCTTGCTTTAGCTAACTTGTCTTTAAGACCGGCGGTATCTTTGCCATTGTCCGCCAGTTTATTTAAATGCTTTTCTATCCTGTCCGATAAATCATTCAAGCGGTCAATCGCAGCTTCAAATTTTTTCACCATACGCTTGAAATATTCTTCGATTTTCTTTGCGCGTACATCTCCCAATTTTTTCTTTAGCGCATTAACTCTTTCTTCAGTCTCGTTTTTAAAAATAGTTCTTTTTGCTTTGATTTCCGCTTGCATTGTTTTTCTCATTTCAGTAGCTTTCTCCGCAACAGCTTTTTTTAATTTTTGCGCTTCTTCAAACTTTGCTTTTACTGCAGCATTCGCTTCTTCTCTTTTTTCTTTTATTTGCGTATTTACAGTTTCTCTCTTTTCCTTGATTTGCTGATTAATCTGTTTGCGTAATGTTGTAGTTGCCATTTCAGCAAATGCCGACAGCGGCACACCTGTGCTAATTAGTATTAAAGTAGAGCCTAAAACCAGCTTTTTTAGATTATTCATAAAATAATTTTAATTTTTAAGCCTATCTTTTTATTTTAACATAACTTCCGAAATATTTTACCCCCATCTGTGGACAGCCCATCATTTGGCCTCCAAATATAATTTCTCTGCCTCTCGTATTAATTCTCCGATTAACACGCACCCAGCTTTCCAAAACTCTTTGTCCGCTAGAGAAATGTTAAATGCTGCCAAAAGGTCCTCGGGCGAGCGCGAACCTCCTGAAGATAAAAAGTTTATAAATTTTTCCGGAAATTCCGCTTCTCTTTTTTTGTGCCTCGCGTAAAGAGACAAAGTAAGCAGTTCTCCAAAAGCGTACGCGTAAACATAAAATGGCATTTCAAAAATATGCGATACATACATCCACCAATATTCGTGCTCTTCCCGCAAAGTAAGCGAACGCCCGAAAACCGCCTGATGTTCTTCGTTCCACCATTTGTTAAGATCAGCCATAAACAGCCTCCCCGATTTTTTATATGCGTAGTGGATCCGCTTTTCGAATTTAAACATCGCCATCTGCCTGAATACCGTGGCGATCGTATCTTCTATCTTGTGCATGATCAGGAAAAGTTTTTCCCGATTATCCTCCGCTTTATTTTTTAAAGATTCGAATACAAGCATTTCTCCGAAAACGGATGCGGTTTCGGCGGTTATTAACGGAGTAGAGTAGTCAAACAAGTTGTTCCCAGACGCAAGCAAGTAATGAATGCCGTGCCCAAGCTCATGCGCCAAGGTCGAAATTTCCCTCGGGGAGCCGGAAAAATTTAAAAAAACATAAGGATGCACATCTGGAGTAACGCCCATGCAATAAGCGCCTCCCCTTTTTCCTTTTTTTAAAACCGCGTCTATCCATTTTTTTTCAAAAAAGTCGGAGGCAAGAGATGAAATTTTTGGAGAAAATTCATGATACGCCTCAAGAACAATTTTTTTGGCTTCCTCAAAATTATAAATTTTCTTTGTGTCGTCAAACGGCGCATATCTGTCGTAATCGTATAAATCGGAAATTCCCATTACTTTCTTCTTTAATTCATAATACCTTTCGGCCAAATCGTAATTTTCCTCAACCGCGCTCTCCAGAGCATCTACGGCTTCTTTTGAGATTTCATTTGAAAGATGCCTCGCTTCTTCCGGATAATTGTAAGATCTGATTTTATCCTCTTTTGCTTTATCGCGGATCAGGTAATTTATGAAATCCGTAAACTGCCTTCCGTTCGCTTTAAAAACGCTCGTCAACTCGTCGGCCGCCATTTTGCGGACATCCCTTTTGTGGCTATGAAGACAATCGACTAAGGCAGTGACATCTTTTTTTACAATTTTTCCTTCCTCTTCGATCTCTCCTTCAATTTCCGTAACAAGTTTTTGAAAAAGATTTTTTATCGCTTCTCCCGATGTTTCGGCTTTTTCATTTAAAATTTTTTCTTCCGCGAGAGAAAGATGAAAGGGTTTTTGTTTTAAAATTAATCCCAAATAGTGTTTAAACTCCTTAAGCTCGCCGGAAGAAAGAAGGCTTTGCAATTTATTTTCGCTTATTCCGTAAATATCTATCTCAAAAAAAAGCAGAAGATTTTTTATTTCCGTTCCTTTTGTTTCCACCTCATCCAAAAGCGCGTTATACGATTCGTTTGAAGTATCGGCGGATACAAGCAAAAAAGCAAAATTTTGGACTTTAGTAAGTAGCAAATAGATATGCTCAAGCTCTAAAAGCGCTTCTTTTAACGCGGCTGGAGAAATATCATCTTTAATATTTCCTTGATAGCGCGAGGAGAAATTTTCTGCGAGGTTCCGTAAATTATCCAAATCACTCTTTATTTTCGGATCCGAACAACCGGAATATAAATCGCTTAAATCCCACTCGGGAGCACCCAAATTTTTTTCCATATATTTTTTATACTACCTGAATCTTACGGGAACGCGCAACTCGTCGGCATTTTCCGGAAGGCCCGAAGGATTATCTTTTTCAAACACCATAATACCCGTATCCGTTTCCGGAGTTAAAAATTGCATTTCGGTCTTAAAAGGCACAAAATTTTCTGTCATCCACTCGTTTTGCGCCTGCGCTACGGCAACACCAAGCTCTTTGCCGTTTGTATCAAAAAGGCGTACAGGAAAACTTGCTTCAAAATACCAATATCCTCGCGCTTCGCCCGAAATAACGGCTGGACTTTTTATTGATTCACCGGGTTTCGGAGAAACAACTTTAATTAAGTTTGATTTGTCTTCTTGAGTAATATTATTTACGTCGGACGTATTGCCAACCTCCGACTCTGGATAAAAAAGAAAAACCCAAATGATTGCGGCAACAAGTAAAATACCTAAAATTATTATTGCGAAATGTTTAGCCATAAAACAATTATGAAGTTAAGTTTAGCAAGATTTGATGAATATTCCCATTTTTTATTTTTTAATTTGACATTTAAAAGAAAGGGTGCTATACTTTTTCTAGAAAAATTTCGGAGAAAGGAAAAACTACATGATAAGAGCGACTTTCATCTTTGTATTTATAGCGGTGCTTTGTTTAATTGGATACAACATTTATGTTCGCAACGAAAAGAAAAAGGCTATAGAGCGAGCCCGAATAGTGGCCATCGAAAAAGAAAAATTCGAGAAGTGGGCCAAAACCGCCCCGGTCACATTAAAAAAAGTTTTTATGAAACATCGCAAAAAAATCAGAGACGCTTCGCGAAAGCATAACGTACCGGAAGATATTATTGCATTTATAATTACAGTAGAATCCGGAGGCAATCCAAAACTTTGTTCATCAAAAGGAGCGTGCGGATTGATGGGAGTAAAACCCATTGCTGCGCGCGACACGAAATCCGATTCCAAATGTCTTCTGGAACCGGAGTGCAACATAAAAGCAGGAACAAAATATCTTGCTAAGTTAAAGCAGCGTTATGGATTTTTGGATTTGGAAAAACGCCTTCTTGCATACAACGCCGGTCCAACAGGAGTTCGCGCGCTGCTTCGGGAAAAACCGGCAAACGAACATATATATGTAAAAAAAATTAAATTCCTTAAGCAGTTCCACTCCGAGCATTATTGACGATGCTCGGTTTTTTTATTTTATGTATAATGAAAAAATGCGAAGAAAAATGGTTTTCATATTGCTGGGTCTAATTATTCTTTTGGGAGCATTCTTGCGCCTTTGGAGATTAGGATCGA
Source organism: uncultured Candidatus Saccharibacteria bacterium (assembly GCA_964464405.1). Lineage (GTDB taxonomy): Bacteria > Patescibacteriota > Minisyncoccia > UBA11713 > 2-01-FULL-45-33 > CAYXFX01. The sequence continues at coordinate 26,921 of CAYXFX010000007.1, read as the reverse complement.
ACGAACTTATTTTTGATGAGGGTTTATACTCATTCAGGTCTATCGGCTATTTAGACTATTTAGACTCAAGCGCGCAGACAACTCCAGTCCAATGGTTAAAAGACGATGCGAAGCTTCCCTTTTGGACGTATCTTTCTTTTCACGACCACCCTCCGCTTTTTTTTGCGATTCAATTTGTATTTTTTAAAATTTTTGGGGATTCTTTTTTTGTTTCCCGCCTGCCATCCGCGCTTTTTGGAATACTCGCAATTTTTATTGTTTTTTTAATCGCACGTAAAATTTTTGAAAAAGAAAATTATAGAAACGAAGCGGGGCTTATCGCATCATTTCTCCTAAGCATAAATTTTTCCCATATTCTTGCTTCGCGCCTCGCAATGATGGAAAGCGTACTCTTATTTTTTATTTTTTTAAATTTATACTTTTTTCTTTTGTTTCTGGAAAACAAAAAATACTGGATTTATTTCGGCGCATCTCTCGGATTTGCTTTTCTTACTAAATACGTCGCCGTCTTTTTGCTTCCAGCATATTTTCTATATTTAATTATAGCGCGCCGCGATCTTTTTAAAAATTGGCGGCTTTACACCGCGCTTCTATTAACTGCGATTATATTCTCTCCGGTAATTATTTACAATATTTATTCTTACAAAACATTTGGCCATTTCGACCTTCAATTTGCTTATATTTTGCGCCAAAATCTTCCGTGGGAAATAGTCACAGGAGGCAAAGCCCAGGAACCATTTTCGAGTTTGTATGAAAATTCACGTATACTTTTTTCAAGCCCCTTTTTACTAATTTTTCTTTCGGGATTTATATTTTCTTTTTATAAAAAAATATGGACAAACAACTTAAATGTGATTTTTCTTTTTTTTGTTGTTTCCATTACAGTACTTTTATATTTTACGGGCGCGGCCTTGAGGTTTGCCGCGCTTTATATTGTCCCAGCAATATTTCTAGCCAGCGCAACATTCTTTTTTCTATTAAAAAAGAAAATTCAAATTTTTTATATTTTAACCACTATTTTTGTTTTATACGAAATCTGGTTTCTTGCGAATCCCCTTTTTTTAAACCCGCCAAACTACGGAGTCCGTGCGTTAGATAAATATTTTGATCAAACTCTTGGGAATTCCCGCACGTCTTTATTGCCTCAACACCCCAATCCTCATTTAAACAAAATTATCAGTAAACATTCGAAAAATTACAAAGCGGATTTGCCGCCGACCGGAATCGTTTATGATGAAAATCTTGCGCTTCCTGCCACTCTTTGGGTTTTAAGCAGACGGCAATTCTATCATGGCATCCCGATAATGCCGGCCGGAGTTTTTATGGATAATTTAAAAAACGAAAATAAAAAAATATTTGCCGGATACGAGCTCTATTTTATAAAAACAGGCCCAGGGGCGCCGCTTAATTCAGATACGGGAGGGGCAACTTCCGGATTTGCCAAAGAAGTTGAAACAATGCTGACAAATGAAAACCAAGCGCCGCAAACGACTTTGAAATCTTCCGACGGCTCAGAGACTTTCAGAATTTATAAGTTTTCTTTAAATTAAAGGAAATTGATATATTTTAAATAACACCTTTCCTTTACTGTCTTTTATTTCATCCACAGGTTTGATCTGGGCTTCCATTTGGGAAATAAATTGTTTTATTCCTTCCTTATTTTGTACAATATTATTTTGCGGAATGTCCCCAACCGGAGTAACCAATACCACCTCTTTGATTCCAAGACTTGTGTAAAATTCAGGTCCTTGGGCGCTTAATGCCGAAATTAGCATCGAAAGAGTGTGAATTGGGGTCGCCTCGTAAAGCCGGCGCCTTTCAAAAAGCCAAATCGAAGGAAACCACGCCAAATGATCGTCATATATAAGAAGATATTTTTGAACCGGCATACTAGGGTTTCTCTTTTGGGCTTTTTCTATAATTTTAATCTGCATCAAAGATAACTGCGAGGAATCTGCATATAAATTTGCATTCGGCCGCCCGGGATTATTTTCATAAAATTCTAGCAAATAATCTTCGAGCCGGTTATACGCTCCTTTTTCTTCAAAAAGCTGGGAACGCGCCGAAAACGCAAATTCAAAAAATAATATTAAAGAAAAAACTGAAATTCCCGCATATTTTATCACATTCCTGCTTTCAAATACCCAACTTACGCCAAATCCGAAAATTAACGCAAGAAACGGTAGTAAAATAACGCCAAATCTTTTTTCTCCGCCAACCAAAGAAAAAGCCGCCATTGCTAAAATCAGTCCGCCGGCAACAAATAAACCTTTTTTTCTAAGCGCTTTTCTTCGCATTTCATAAATAAACACGATCAAAGACACAAGAATGGCGATTTGGAAACCGTAGCTCGAATTTTTCGCTAACGCATATTTTGCTGCGGCAAAAATATTTATGTTTTTGTTTGTTTCTCTCTGAAGAACTTTAAAATCTTTCGGACTCTCGCCTATAATCGTAGAAATCGACGCATCAAAATGCCCGCGGTCAATGCGCATCATGATGTTATATATTACAATCGGCGATATCAAGAAAAAAAATAAAATGGCTCCGAAATAAAAATATTTTTGCCAAAAGTCTTTTTTTCTCCACAAAAGCATGGCTCCAAATAAAGGAAGTATAAACAAAAAAGTATATTTTGTCAGCGCCCCTAAGCCCAGAAACAGCCCCCACCAAATATAATTTATGGGGCGGCGCTCCGCTTTAAGAAAAAAATAAATTGAAAGTAAAATCCAAAGCATTAAAAAACCGTCGATATATCCCGTGCGCGACGCCCAAATTGCGTAATTTGACACCGCAAGAAATAAAGCCGAAAATAATCCGGCAATTTCACCAAATAACAACTTAGCAACCAAATAACCCAAAAAAACTGAAAACATTCCTGCTATTAAAAACGGAATGCGCGCCGACCAAATATTTATGCCGCCTATACTAAAAAATATTTTTTGGATAATAAAAATTAGCGGAGGATGATCGTGGAAGGAAAGCGCTTGCCACCATTTGGCTTCCGGAAACCATGTAACTGGCGTTGATTGCATATTAGTTGAAGCGACATAGTCCACCATCCCAACTGACCGGAAAGAATATACGGCATCATCCCCAGCCATATCGGGATACGACAAATGGTAAATTCGCACCAAAAAAGCAAAAAATAAAATTATTATTAAAAAAATTATTGTCCTATTTTGCATAATGAACGCAGAGCGGCAATATCGTCATTTGTAAGCTTTTCATTTGTGCCGATATTTAATTTATACATTATCGCATTTTTATTTTCTAAATGAGGCAGACCCAAAGCATGCCCGAGTTCATGTTCAAGCACGCGAACCAATTTGTCCTTGCTTTCAAATTCATAAATATCGATCGCTTCTCCGGAAGAATCGGACCTATATAATCCTTCCTCAAATTCCTCTCCGCGGGACGCGCCAATTTCGTTATAACGCTCCACATTTAGATTCAAAAAAGAGGCCAAACGGTTTAACACCAGAGCCATAGAATTTATTTCTTCCGCCATATTTTTTAGCAGAGATTCAATTTGTCTGATGCGAGCTAGCTCTACTTCTAAGGCTTCGCGCTCTTCTTTTAGGCGCCGGAACACGTCTTCCGGAGCGCCCTTTTTCTTGTTCCAAAATTCTACTTCTTCATTATATTTTCTTTGCCACTCTTCAAATGCGCGAATTATGGAATTTAGTTCTCGTTCTTTTTGATTATAAATAACTTTGCTGGCATTATATTTTTCCAATATTTTTTCGTAGGAAGCCCTATCGTTTTCTACAACAATGCCCAGTTCTTTTAGTTTTAAGGTCGCTTCCTGCCTATAATCATAAATTAAATTTATTTTAAGATTGCCTCCGCTGATGTTCTTAAATAAATCTCTGCCAACCGATCCCTCCCAAATATTTTCCGCTTTTGTTATGACGGATAAAAATTCGTCTTTGGAAATTCCAAATCTTGCGTCAAATGCTCCTACTTCGTACGAAATTGGCCGAGTGCATGGTGCGCTGGAAAAAATCGGCGTTTCAAAGCCATCAAACTTTAGATCTCGGAGTTGGCCACCAAAGTTATAGAGCAGAAAAAAAACAAAGATAGCTAGTAACAAAAACTTAATCATGTTATGCGTTTTAATTTAGCACAAAATCATCAATTTTTCATTAGCTTTGTATAAACTTGGGTAAAGTTTAAAAAAAGGTCGGTTTGTTACAAAAATAACAATAGAAATGCTCCGCCATTTGACGGAGCATTTCTATTGTTATAAATTTTTCGGATTATTTTTTCTTTTTAATTCGTATTCTATTATATTCTTAACATCTTTTAGGCTTGTATTTGATTTAACCAGAAAAAACTTTATTCCGATTTTTTTTGCCTCTTTTCTTTTTTCGTTATAACTTAAATTGCTTAATACTATTGGAACCATGCTTTGGCTCCAGCCCGTTTTATCGTTTTCGAAAATGTTCTTTAACATAGTGACTCCGTCCATTTTAGGCATTAAAAGGTCCAACAAAATAACAGAGGGGCAACAATCTAAAGCAACCTTTAATCCTTCTTCCCCATCTTTTGCCAAAAAAACTTCGAACTTTTCTCTCTTAAAATACGCGTCGAGTGCGCGCGAAATTGAAATTTCGTCTTCAACAATTAACATTTTTTTATTATCGTTCACTGATTTGAGGATGCAGGCTTTTTTTCGCCTCAACTTGAGATTTAATTGGTAAACGCAAAAAAACGTAGTTCCTTCGTTTTCTTTTGAAGTAAAGTTGATGGTTCCTCCCATACGGTCAGCGAAAGATTTCACAATATACAGACCCAAACCCATTCCGTTTGGTTCAATGTTTTTAATATTTTCCGCTCTAAACATTTTTTTAAAAATTTCGCTTTGCTGCTTCTCGGGAATTCCGTAGCCAGTATCGGAAACGGAAAAAACCATAGATTTTCCTTCCTTTTTAACAGATAATTTTATTTTTCCTTTTGGCGTATATTTTATGGCGTTTGCCAGCAAGTTTTCCAAGACATTTCTCGTTAAGTTTCTATCGACTTTTAATAACGGCAAATCTTTTTCGTAATGTTTTTCTAAAATTAATCCCTTTCTTTCTATTTCGGACGCGAATTCTCGGGAAACACTGTCCATCAGTTTAACAGTGTCTAACGATTCGAAATCTACATCAAGTGCATCAGCATCTATTCTTGAAACATTCAGAAGATCGTTTATAAATTCCGTCATAGTTTTAATCGAGGAATGAATTTCATTAATGTAATTTAAGCATTCTTCATCGTATGATGCCTGTTCCTTTAAATGGTTGTCCAAAAGCTCCGAATACATGCTGATTACAGAAAGAGGGGTGCGCAACTGATGAGCGGCCATAGAAACAAATTCCGATTTTACTCTGTCAATTGCTACTACACTGCTAGCATCGCTAAAAATTAAAACACCCACGAAAAATTTGCCATTTAAAAACACCGGAGTTAAATTAAAAAATATCGGAAATTTAGATCCATTTTTTTTAACGAAAAAAACCGAGGGGCTTCCTGGTCTGGAGGCCGCGCTTTTGCCATTTTTAAGCGCTTTATACGTAGACCTTTCCTCTTCCGGAATTGCTGTACCATTTTCAACTTCTACTGTAACAATTTTAAAATAATTTTTACCAATTATTTCGTTTTTTTCCCAGCCCAAAAGCGAGCATGCTTTGTCGTTAGCTAGCTCAATGATTCCTTCTTTATTCATCACGATAATGCCTTCGCCCATGCTTTTAAATATGACGTTCAGTTTATTTTTCTCTTTCGTAATTAAATCTTTTGTTTCTTGTAACTTTTGCGTCCTTTCTTTAACTTTTGATTCGAGATTATTTGCGTGCTCTTCGATTTGTTTTTCCATTCTCTTTATATTCGTCATGTCTCGAATCGTTCCGTGCATAATTTCAGGCTTATTATCTTTAATTCGAGTAACTTTCCCCGTCATCACTAAAAATTTTTTTTTGCCGTCCTTTGCAATAATTTCATAAGAAATCTCGAACGGTTCTCCGTTTTTTAACGCGTTTTCTATTGTTTTTTTAACTCGAACTCGATCTTTAAGGTGTATGAACGACAAAAGCATATCGCTAGTAAAATCGGAACGCAGAGAAATGCCAAAAATTCTGCAAAGTTCTTCCGAAGCGCGAGATAAATTATTATTTTTCAAATCCCACTCCCAAAATCCCAGTTTCGCAAGAGATTGCGCCTCTTTTAGATGCTCAAGCATTACGCAAAATAACGTGTCGCGTCTATATTTTTGATCCAGTAGAAGATTTGAATTCTTTTTATTTATCATAGTGAAATACTATATCATAAAGCGCCCAAGAACGCAAGTGTTCCTAGGCGCTATTGCCGTCTTTTTTTATTAATTTATTTGGCAACTCTTTCGATCTCTTTTAGAGTTTTTTTCATTACTTGGTCAGCTTTTTCAGGATGTTCTTTGTTGACATGATCTCGCATTTGATCGGCAATTTCTTTTTCTGAAGCACCGTCGATTTGGTACCCGCATTCACTGCAAGTTACAGTCATATTTTTGTTTCTAATTTAAAACTAATAAAAAGCCCATATCGACCATCCGGTAAGTTAATATTCAAAAAATGATTTTTAGATGAATTGCTTTTTTATAATTCAAAAATTTTTTTAGACGCCCTAAAGCCGGAAATTAATTTAATTTGCGAAATCGGAGTTTTAAAATATTCCGAAAGCGCGCGCGCTACCGCCTCGTTTGCCCTTCCCTTTTCGGGGCGCTCGCAAACAGACACAACAAACTGGCGCTCGCTTATCCGCTTAATGCTTTTTAAGCGCGCGCTTGTTTTTACTGTTACGGAAATTTTCATCCGTTTTATATTATTTTTTTGAAATCTGCTGCCAGAGCCAGATGCCCAAAAGCACGAGATCTATCAATACGATGATTCCGATTAAGGAACCCCAGATCACGGCTCCCCCCATCATACCCCAACCGCCATTATATCCGTATCCCATCATAAACACATTATAGCATACTAAAACATTTTCTTTTTCAAAATCGATTTCGCAAGAATTGTTCCGATAAGCACTATTAGAAAATACGCGCCGATTATTAAAAAATAGGAAGGACGAAAGGTGCGCGGAAGAAGGCTTATTATGATTATTGAATACCAAGAAACAATCGAAAAAACGCCTGATACCGCGAAATACCAAATGCTAGAGCCCAAAATTTCGCCAGAAAGCGTTTGCCCGATTAATTTTTGCATTCTGGGAAAAATTGCGATGCGGAAAAATATTCCGTTTAAAAGCACGATCCCCACCCATGTAAGCTTTGCTTGCCAGCGCGGAGAAGAAAGCATGGGAATATTTCCGCGCTCAAAATAAATTAACGCAAACATTGTAATACCCGATAAAATTAGAATGGCTAACCCTGCCCACACCGCTCGAGAAATAGTCATTAATGAATCAAACTCGTCTTGCGATATTTTTTTGTCTTTTATCGAATGAAAAAACAAAAAATCGCTCATTAAAGCTCCTCCCGCCCCTAAAGCGACTCCGATTACATGGATAATTACCAAAATTACATTTAAATTAACGTCCTGAAAATTTGAAAGTAATGAATTTAGATCCACAAACTTAATGCTAGCGTAATTCGGAGTTTAATGCTACTAATTACATTAGATAAAAAATGGAGGAATCTTGTGAAAATAAGTAAAAAGATGTTTTTTGAGGTATTTCGTGAGGCATGGGGTGACGACCGCGGAGAAGGTGAACGCCGTTCCGATTACGATAAACAAGCATGGTCGTATGTTCAAACAAAAGTAGATAATTACTTCGAGAAAAAGGAGAAAACCAATGACTAACAAGGAGTTCATTTGGGCGTTCGTGATTGCATATTCCGTAGTAATAATTCCATTGTTAATTTATTGGGCCATCCCGCAGCGATGCAGAACATGCCAGAAATTTGTTTTTCCTTTTCAACGGCATATCGCGAGCAGCACATTTGATTGTTCTTTTGACCACGGCATGCACAAGAGATGTTTTAATCCACAAACGTACGAACACACTTTCCATGATATCTGCGAGCATAAGACCCACTAACGTAAGAAAAGAAAACAGAATATCTTTCAAAAGTTTCGAAAAAGAAAAAGAAGGAGTGTTAATGGGCAAAAATAAAACAAACAAGCCGTTCCCGCATAAAAGCGAGCTCTTGATTCCACTTGAAAGATTTTTCATTAACGGCAGATATCTAAACGTATATAAATATGCAGGCAGGCCGCAATCTTCTTGCGTGGTCAGCATATGGCAAGATGAGAATCGGCCGGTGCACCCTCCAAAAAATTTAATTGGGTTGATTCAAGTTCTTGCGTATCTATTAAGAGAAGAGCAAGAAAAAAAATATCTGGTCAATAAAGGGAAAAAGGCAGTTAAAAAAGCCTGCAAAGCTGTTTGCTCTCTATGCGCGAAAAGCAATCCGCCACTGGAAGTTTCAGGATATCCGGGCTACTGGCATAGAGGGAATCCTGATTGGGAAGTAAAAGAATTTTGCAAAGCCACTTCGATACTAAAATTGTTCGAATGTTTCGTTAAACACGATTAGCACTCCACCGCGAGTGCTTTTTCATTTGCAAAAACAACTCGGTCTATAAAAGTCCGAGTTGTTTTTTTCGAATCAGAGCAAAGAGCTTATCTTCGCTTTTTGCCGCCCCCTCGCGAAGATTTTTTGCTTACTTTCTTTGCGGTGCGACGTGCTGATTTTCTTTTTGCCATAGAAAATTTTTTAATTGGCTAATAAATGAGCAACCTTTATTAAATTAATTTTCTGAAGTAAATAATAAATTAATTATACACTAAAATAAAAAAATATTTTTTAAAATGTGTGAATAACTATTTATAGAATGTGCTAGAATAAAAAATTTGACTCAAACTATTTAAATAAATCAGGATTATTCATAATAGCATTCTGAATTTTGCGCTGTGCATGCGCAAGGCTCTCTCCGGTTCCATTTTCTCTGTCTTTGCCTTCGTCGAAAAGTTTTAATGCTTTTTTTTCAGTTTCCGTAAGATTAGCAAGTGACCTAGCAAGATTTTCTTTTGCCGTCCGATAAAATTCTTTTGCTTTCTTAAATTCATTTAAATTTGATTCCGCCTCCGAATTCAAGCGCTCCGGAGCACTTTCTATGTTATTATTCATAATATATAGTGTATCAGCAAACTTTAAATTTGTCATTAATTAATTGCTTCACTAATTAAAAAATCTGTGCTAAAGTGGCAAAATAGAATCTTGAATTAAAATAAAAACAGAAACAAAACCCAGAGCTCCGGCGTAGCTCAGCGGTAGAGCGGCTCCCTGTTAAGGAGATGGTCGCAGGTTCGATCCCTGCCGCCGGAGCTCTGGGTTTTGAAAAAGTCGCAGGTTAATTTTAAATTTATTTTATATTTTTTTATTTTATTTCAAATACTGCGGTATGAGAGTCCTCCGTTTTTAGGGAAAAACGCGAATCGGTTTTTAAATAATTATAAAGATTAAAATCTTCCGGCTTTTGCATGAAAATGTAACTGGCGTTGAAATCATTTTTTAATGCCTCGTAAATATCCTTTTGATCCTCCACCTCGCATAATGTGCGTGAACAAGTTTTACTACTTGCCTGACCAGTTTCAATAAAATAAGATTCCCAATAGAGTTCGGGGCTTTTCGTATACTGGAAAATTGGGTCCATTCCACCAATGTAATAATTATTTCTGTTCCAAAAGAATAGTTCGGGAAATTGGTCCCAGCTCGTATTGTAAACAATCTCACCCTTTTTAGAATATTGTGCGAGCCACGATGCGCTTTCACGAAAACGTAAAGAATTTACGCCTATTTGGTTTAAATATTGTCCGTGACGATAAATACTTTGTGCGCCGAAAACAAGAACAATAACCAATCCGAATGTCGTAATAAAAATTTTTTTGTTTCTTGAATATTTTTGAATAATTTCGGAATAAAGCAGCGAAATGAACAAAGTCCCAAAAATAATCCAGAAATCGGAAGAACGCTGTGCGATAAAAACACTCATAAAAAAGAAACTTACAGAAAGAAACAATGCGCTAATCGCTCCGATTTTGAAACGCGACTTCAAGTTAAACCTCTCTCTTTCTCCCCTTCTTAAAAAATATGCCACAAATATAAAAATCCCAGCCGTCCAGAAAATTAAAAATGTCCAGAAAAGAAAAGCGCCCCCCAAGCCCAAAGGCTGAAGCTCAAGCCCAAAACGGAGCGGAATACTTCTGGATTTTATTTTTATCAGTTCAATTATCTGAATATAAGCAATTTGAAAAGCGCCGATAGGATTAGGACGCGCTACCCACCCCAAAAGCAATCCCGCAAACAATGCCAAAGTCTTTTCCCATTCCAAACTTTTTTCATAAATCAATTGAAAAAATATAAATACGGCAAAAATTAAAACCGGAAGCCAAAATAAACTTAAATGAATAAAAGAAAATAAAAATGAAATTAAAAAAATGCCTAAAGTGCCTCCGTTTAAAAGAAAAGCGAAAAAAAGCATAGAAAGCGCGGCAGATAACGCATGCGGGCGCGCCATAAAAAAGTGATAAAGAGTATGAGCGCCCGCAAACAAAATCGAAAAAGGCCAAAAAAAACTGTATTTTATTTTTAAACGCAAAAAAGCAAGATACATTAAAAGCAAAAAAACGGAAGTGATAAATATGCTGGCGATTTTAATTCCAAAGATTTGATTTGAAAACAAAGTAAAAGGTATCAGTAAAATATGAAAACCGTACCAAATATCGGCTGAATTTGATTTGATCGAGGAAGCTGAAACCCACGGAAATTCGCTCTGAAAAACGCCGCCCATGCGGTAAACATCGGCATGCGCAAAGTGATAAAGTACATCAGTTTCCGGAAGCTTTTCGGAACGCAAATGCAAAAAAGAAGAAACCAAAACTGCAACTAAAATAAAAAACAATAATTGCCTCATTGTTCTATTTAATCATTTGAATTATGAGAATCCGTAGCTTAGTACCCGTGAAGTTTTGCCGCTTTTTCATGTTGGCGGATTTTTTCTAAAGCTTTTGCTTCGATTTGGCGAATTCTTTCGCGAGTTACACCAAATTCTTTTCCCACTTCTTCTAGGGTGTGCGTTATGCCATCATCTAATCCAAAACGCATTCGCAAAATTTTCTGCTCACGAGGCATAAGATCAACTAAAATTTCTTTAATGTGGTCCTTCAATAGCCTGCGAGCCGCCTCCTGCGCCGGCGAAAGCGATTTTTCATCCGGTAAAAAATCCCCCAAAACGGAGTCCTCGTCGTCTTCTCCGACTGGCGCTTCTAAAGAAACCGTGTCTTGAGATATTTTTTGAATATGATGAATTTTTTCAACTTCTAAATTCATCTCGCTGGCAAGCTCTTCCGCAAGAGGATCTCTTCCCAAATCTTGCGTTAGTCTGCGCCGCACCTGCTGATATTTTGAAATTGTTTCTACCATATGCACTGGTATGCGAATAGTTTTACCTTGATCAGCAATTGCACGCGTTATAGCCTGGCGGATCCACCATGTAGCATATGTCGAAAATTTATAACCTTTCCTCCAGTCAAATTTTTCAACCGCCCGAAAAAGCCCCAAGTTTCCTTCTTGGATTAAATCCAACATTGTAAGATTGCTTGCGCGCCCTACATATTTTTTTGCAATTGAAACTACAAGGCGAAGGTTTGCTTGCATCAGTTTGTTTTTTGCGTCTTCGTCCCCCGCTTCTATTCTTCTTGCCAATTCTTTTTCTTCTTCAGCGGAAATTAACGAAATCCGCCCGATTTCTTTTAAATACATTTGCACAGAATCAGCAGCGCTTGTATCACGTTCGTCATAAACCGCTCTCCGCCTTCCTCTTCCTTTCTTTTTTGGCTCTTCCACCACGGAGGGAGTATCCATTTCTATAAGCTCTTTTCCTTCAAGTACGTCAACTCCGGCACCGGAAAGTCTTGCGTAAAGATCTTCCAAAAAAATTACGTTATACTCGATGTGCGGAAATATGTTTAAAATTTCCGAATATGTGACAAATCCGCGCGACCTTCCCTTCGCAAGAAGAGCTTCTGTTTTTTCTTCGCTAAATTCTTTTTTTATATCAGCTTTGCTAATTTTTTGCGGCGCCAGTTTTACAATCTTTTTTGCAGATATTCTTTTTTTTGTTTTTTTCTTTTGTGTTTTTTTTGTTGCCATTTTTTGGACTAGCCTTAAAGCCAGTGATTTTTATTCGTAAAAAAAACCAAAATCACCGGTTTTAATGTTTTTACAATTGTGAAAGCTTTTGTGATAGATTTTGAAATTCTACCACAAGTTCGTTTGTATTCCCACTGCCCTGTTTTTCCAAAACGCCGATCTGCCTGGAAATCTCGCTCATTCTTTCCCTTAAATGCTCTTTTTTCAGCTCTCTTTCACAAGCCATAAGCTCTGCCTCAGCCTCCACAATTCCATTTAGAAATAGCTCAGCGAAAAAAGCTGCCCTATTTTCTTTCGGTATCATGCTATGAATCGACACATCCATTTTATCAGAAAGCGCTGGAAACTTAGCAAGAATACTTAAAATTCTTTCTTCTAAAAGCGCCTTTCTGCCCTTCGGAAGCTTGTTTATATTCGCTTCTATACCAGCAATTTTAATCTGTGTTTTTGTAGATTTTAACGCGTTCCAAATTATCTCCTCTTTGATTTTAAGAATATTGCTGATCTCTTTTATCCAGTGTGCCCGTTCTAGCTCCGAAGAAAGAGCGGCCACAGCAGGTAAAACCTTTTTTTGAAATTCTGATTTTGCTTCCGGAGATTCTGCAGGAAATTTACCCAAAACCGAATCTATATAAAATTGGACAATGTGGCGAGCATTAAGCACTGCACTTTTCCAGATTTCAGGGTCTTTTTTAACAGCATCAGCCGGATCTTTAATATTTTCCAATTTAAGAACACGAACGTTAAACCCTTCAGCAATTGCCAAATCTATGCCGCGCCGCGCAGCATTTTCTCCTGCCAAATCCATGTCAAACGCCGCAATTAATTTGTCTGAAATCCTTCGCAAAATTTTAACCTGGTCTTCGGATAAAGCAGTTCCAGAAGAAGCCACCACATTTTTTACTCCCGCCTGCCAAGACATTATTGTATCCATATATCCTTCTACAAGCACACATTCATTCTGCTTTAAAATTTCTGTTTTTGCTTTGTTTAGGCCATAAAGAGTTTTGCTTTTTTGATAAAGCGCGGTCTCCGGAGAATTTACGTATTTTGCGCCTACGGTTTCTTCTTTTTTAAATGCATCTTCAAAAATTCTTCCGCCAAAAGCTACAACTCTTCCGCTATAATTAAAAATTGGGAAAATAATTCTGCCTCTAAACCGGTCGTAATAGCGCGGGCCTTCCGCCGCACGCTGACGCCCCTCCTGAATTACTACAAGACCAGATTTTTCGATTTCTTCGTCTATAAATTTTTTTCCTTTTAAATAAGATGAAAGTTCTCTCCACTCATTTCGGGCATAACCCAAACGAAATTCTTTTATTGTTTCGTCTAGAAGTCCCCGGTTTTTAAGATAACCAAGACTCTCGTCATCCGCAAGATTTTTTTCAAAAAATTTCGCCGCTTCTTCAAGCAATGCGTATTGACGCATTTGGTTGTTTCTTGCTTCGCGATCTTCTTCACGCAAAACGATCCCCGCTCTGTCCGCAAGAGTCCGGAGAGCATCGTAAAATTCGACCCCTTCTATATCCATCACGAATTGAAATATATCCCCTCCCTTACCACATCCAAAGCAGTGCCAAATCTGGCGTGCCGGAGATACGTTAAATGAAGGCGTTCGCTCGTTATGAAACGGGCAAGCCGCCTTAAAATTAGCCCCAGCTTTTTGAAGCCGAATATACGAACCAATAAGCTCTACCACGTCTGTCCTGTTTTTTATTTCTTCTATTTGAGAACCCATCTTTATTAACTATAACTTTAACAAAGAACGGGCTTTTTGCAAGTTTTTTCATGATACTTTCATTCACCAAATACACCATTTCAACATATTACATCTTACCTATAAACTCCGGCATCATGAAATTTTAGTGTGATTTATTTTTATTCATTTCCGGAAGACGCCTCGGCATCTTCGCCCTCCGTAAAAAAGACTCCGTCCCAAAGACATTTCGCTGGCTTTGTTTTCAGAATAAATCCGCCGGTTGCTTCTTTGCATTCTTCGAAATTAGAAGGATTGCCAAACCAATATTTAACGGGCGGAATTTTTATGAAATAAAAAGCAATCGCCGCTATTACTATGAAAAAGAAAAAAATCGCAAGAAGTTTCGCTTGTCCAGCTTTATTTTTTTTCATTAAAACAAAAAAATAACAATAAACAAATTAAAATTAAGGATTTTTTGTCATAAATATTTTATTTTTTCCAAATGCGCTTCGCGAAAATTGGCAACAGCCAAAAAGAACGACATTAACAAAACCATGTAATCTAAGCCCACACCCTCTTCAAAAACTTCCTCCGCATCAACAATAGGGATCGATATTCCCAAAAAAAGAATAATATTTAGTATCAAAATAAAACTAACCACATTAGACCATGCCAAAGCGTGGTGTATCATTCGAGAATGCCAGATAAAATTCCAAATGCTCGCTAAAATCAATACAATTCCTATAACAAGCTCCGCATATTGTATTATTTGCGCCATCAATATGCCATTCGGCAAAACAAATGACTCTAATAAGTTTTTATACCAAGGGAGTATCGGTGCATCAGCAATTTGTAAACGCACATAATTAGCAAAACCGGAAGTAAACTCTTCACTTAAAATTTTATCCAAGCCGGAAACCAGCCATAAATAGCCTAACACGAGAGTTATTGCGTTTATCCAACGATCATGCACCTGTGAATTAGTTTTGTCCATGTATTTTTATTGTATCACATTCACAACCTTTTAAAATCTGCCCATAAAAACAAACAATTTGAGCACGGATTTTGTATTAGTCAATATGTTTATTTTATTTCTCCAATGTAGGATGGCTCTAGAGATATTGAAGGTGGGATATGAAAAAAATGCAACGAATTTTGGCAATGTTTGTCGCGATATTTTTTTTGTTTATATTTTCAGATACTGTTTCGGCCGCACGAATCAAACGCAACTTCAAACCCAAAACTGGCAATCCGAAGTCAAAAATTATCGTGCCCAAAAAAGATTTGGCGCCCCTTAATTCTCAAGAGAAAAAACCTAACGGCACTTTGATAATGAAAAATGTTAAAGAAAAAACTTTTTTAAATAAAAGTTGTAAAGAAACTGACACATGTGATTTAAAAAGTGTTTATTTTAGGACATTAGATTACGAAGTTTGGATTGAAGGCGACCCTAGCTATGGAAGCTCGGTAATCGCGCGATACACGACCGAATCGGTTGCCGATTTAGAAAAATATGCTTTCGTACATTTTATGCGGGGATGTGTTTTTAGTTCAAGAAAAATGGAAAACGGCACCGTTGAAAATTCATTTGGCATTGAAATTGTTAACTTCGACAAAAATCAAAAATTTTGTTTTCCTGACTGGGTTATTGATTCGCAAGATACGGATCCGGTTTACAACAGTGATCCGGAACTGGGAAGGCATTATTTATACAGATGGGCCAAAATGCTTGGTTCATATGAAAACAGAAAAATACAAGAATTCTACGGAATTAAAGTGCCGTCTAAACCTCAGCTTTTCGTAATCGATAATCCGCACAGAGCTTTTAAAGTGCACGATTTTGCGGTAAACATTTCAATGGAATATAAAATGTGCCTGTATAAATCATCGGACGTCCCGCGCGCAACCAACGAAAAAAATGTAGACTTCGCAGATCCGATCGCATGCGTAGAATATTCATCCAATTTCGTTTATAATTTTGAAACCAACAAATTCGAAAGACCTGTCGAAATCAATTCGTTTTGTTTAATAAAACCTGTTGATTTTGTTCGGCAGTTTTAATTTAAAAAAACAACCCGGTCCGAAATGGATCGGGTTTTATATTACAACTTTATTTTGCGCTCACAATTTCATAATAAAATACTTTTTCACAAAATAATTTCGGGGACGATGCCCGGAAGTTAGAACCGCAGCGGCTTAGTTAACCATATCGCTTCCCAGCATTGTTTTAAAAAGATTCTCATATTCATTAATCATGCGATTCGCGCCAAATCGCGTTTCCGCGCTTTTTCTGCAAATCTGCGAAGATATTTTTGACGCATTGCGCACAGCATCCGCCATGGCATCAATCGAATCAACAATATAACCATTCACCCCATGTTCGATAATCTCCGGAATGGAACCTCTTCGATAAGCAACAACAGGTGTCCCGCACGCAAGCGCCTCAACCACGACAAGGCCGAATGGCTCTTCCCAGCGGATTGGGAACAGTAGGTATCGCGCCTTTTTCAAATACTCGACTTTTGCACCAAAATCTATCTCGCCGACATATCGTATAATTTGGCCATCGATGAGCGGCTTCACTTCGCTTTCGTAAAATGTGCGGTCAACCGGATCAACCTTTGCGGCAATAACTAATGGCACTTTCGTCTTCTTCGCAACCGCAATCGCATCAAGAACTCCTTTCTCCCGCATTATCCTGCCGAGAAACAGCAGGTAGTTTTCTTTTCGCTCTTCAAATGGAAACAGCTCGATTGGGACTCCATTATAGATCACCTGTGCGTTGGGGAAAAACGGCATGCGGCTTCTCTGATTTTCGCTGATAAAAACTATTTTATGCCGGTACAAAGATTCATGGGAACGATAATATTCTATATGCATTGGGATATCGGTCGTATTATGGAATGTGAGCACTGCGGGCTTCTTTAGTCGGTCAAGCAGATTAAATTCCTCCTGCTTATCTTCTATGCGAAAAATGATCGGCTCATAATTAAAGTGGATCGCGTCGAATTCCTCCTGCCGATTGATTACTGCGCGAATCTGTTTTTCTTCCCAGCTGCGATGCTCGTCAAGATGCTCATTTGTTGGGTACGGCGCAGCTTCAATCCGTGTAATTCCGTTGCCAGTAATTGTCGAACTACCAGCGCAAAATACCGTTATTGAGTGACCGCGTTCTGCAAGCCCTCGCGCAAGCAAGTCGACAACGCGTTCAATTCCCCCATATTTCGGAGGAGGGACGGGAACCATAACTGGTGCTACGATTGCAATTTTCATAAGTGGCGCGTCTCAATCAGCGATTGATAAACTTCAACGTATTTTTTTGCCATATGCGACAAATCGAAACGCTCTTCGGCGTCTTTTCTCGCATCAGATCTTAAAAGCTTGGCGACACTCGACGCCGCTTCAATAAACTTCTCTTCGTCTTTTGCAATAAATCCCGTTACTCCATCGCGCAACACTTCAGGAACGGCGCCGTTGCCGAGCGCAACAACAGGTGTTCCGCACGCAAGCGCCTCAACCATTACAAGGCCAAATGCCTCATTCCACCGCGAAGGAAAGAGCAATGCGTCCGCATCGCGGAGAAGTTTTGCTTTTTCTTGATGCCCGATTTCACCGACAAAACATATCTCCTTGTCGTCAATAGATGGCGCTATCTCCTTATCAAAAAATTCTTGTTCGCTTTTTCTGACCTCTCCCGCGATAATGAGCGGTACCCCTAGAGTTTTTGCAACTCGAATAGCAATATCAACTCCTTTATTCCGCGAAAGAGTGCCAAGAAATACAAAACCATTGCCATTACCCTCGAGCCGCGGCTGGAATGATTGAATATCAATACCGTGATGAATAGTCGCTATGTACCGCAATATGGGCGCGAGAGCGCGCTGAGCATCGCTTACTGATACGAACGGTTCTTTCCGAAAAGCTTCAGCGAGAGCCTGAAAATCGGGCGGCATGCTAGAATGTAGCGTAGTAACCATAGGGATAGGAAGAAACGGCGCTATCGCGACAGGATGAAACCCCATGTGATTATGCACAACGTCGAAATCCTTTGCGCGTTTGCCCAGTTCGAAAAATGACAGAAATTCATACTGCTGCACTCCACCCCAGTCAAATCCGCCGACAAGTTCATGCATCGGACGTTTAACCACGGGCACGAGCGTTCCCACAACTTTGGAACCCGCACAAGCAAAAGTCGTGACGGCATGGCCGAGATCGGATAATCCTTTCGCAAGATTTGCAACGACGAGCTCAGAACCGCCGTATTTTTCAGGAGGAATTTTTTTCCAAAGCGGGGCAAGAAGCGCAATCTTCATGTGTTTTCAGAAATTAGATAACGTTGATACTTATGCTCCCAATCTGCAAGCATATCCTTTGAATAGGCCTTAGTAGGAGAGATTTTCCAATATACATAATAAATACAAAAAAGGAGTAACGAGGAAATGGAGAAGGCAATAACGGTTATCATTCTCGTGCCCCATATCATTGCCTCGACTGCGCCAATAAGAAACCATACGCCAAGGATAAGCTCCTTATATGAATTTTTAAGCAGGCTTGGCATTCTGACAAGTATAAACTTATTCGTTCGCTCGAAGGCGAATTTGGTTCCAAGCAGAAACGCGATCCAGGCCTCGGAGTATACGAGCGTCATTCCTATGTGGACCAAAAACGCTTTAAAGGTTCGTGGCAAGAAGCTTTTTTCGCGGCGTAGGGCAACCGCGAAAAGGATAAACTTTGACGCCAGCGTTATGAAAATCGAGAATGAAGCAACGGTCAATAAGAATCTGTGTGATCCTGTTATTGGTATGGCAGGAATTAAAACGACAGAATAAGCTCCGAGTACCGCAAACGGAAAAAAGTTCAAGTGGTCCCATGCTGTAAGGTGGGCTAGAAATCCGATCCATGACCGAAAGGAAATCTTTCCAAAAAGTGAGAAAAGAGTTATTAAAGATTGTGCATTCCCAAATGCCCATCGCCATTTCTGTTTTCGGTACGCCTCAAGATCGTATGGCATAAGCCCGTATCCTATCGTGCGATCAACATACACTCCACGGTAACCGGCGGCGTAAATCCGTAAGCCGACATCCGCGTCTTCAGTGAGTGCCTCTTTACGGAAACCGCTAATCCGGCGCAAAACATCAAGTCTATAAATACTGACCGTACCTGTTGAAGGGACGCAATCGAGATGGTTCGCCATATTCATGTAAATTTTGAAGAAGTGCCGATACTCATCAGTAATTGGCTCGTTGTCCTTATTGCAGTTGCGGTATTGCTGCGGAAATTGAACAAGCGCCGTCTTGTCATCGGCAAAATACGATAACGCTGTTTCCAAAAAATTTGACCTCACCTCGTAATCCGCATCGATTACTGCTACGTACTCCGATTTTTCATTGACACGCTCCAGGGCATAGTTCAACGCACCAGCTTTGAATCCAGAGAGGTTATCTACATGAAAAAAATGGAACTTTTTACCTAGTTTATCCGCAAAAGATTTGACTGGTCCCCAAACATTGCGGTCTACCGTATTGTTGTCAATAACAAGTACCTCGAGTTGCCTATAATTGAGGTTCGATAGCGCCTCCAAGGTCTGCATAAGAATTGCCGGAGGCTCGTTGTATGCAGGCACAAGAACAGAAACGAACGGGGTGCTTGCTTCAAATCTGCGCCTTGGTTCAAAACGAGAAAACAGCGCGACTGTAATCTGGAGCGCTGAAAGAAATACAACTGCCCCCGTATTTACCATGAGAACGGCGATCATAAACCCGGGGGCAAGAACTGACGCAATCAAAATAAAAAGAAAAACTAATAGCATATGTAGATTTTGATATCATTTTCCTTAAAAAATCCCAACCCAACCACTTCATAATAATACCGTAAAATCCGAGTTTTTGAAAGGGCTGGTATTTAAAAATTCAAACAAACACGGAAACCGCGTTGGTAGAACCTTGATCGCACAAAAATGCTGCCGCCGTTATTAAGGTCTCACAAAGAAAACTTTTTTCTTGGAAAACTCGATTAATACAATTTCCACCAGGCTTATGCCGAAAATAACTACGAGAAGTTTTTGAAGTGATGGCGCGTAAACAGCGAGGAGAAGTAAAAACATGCTGATGGTAACTGCCCCGACTAAATAACGATTCGAAAATATATCTTTTCTGAAAATAGTCCGCCTGAACGAACGGACGCTAAACGCAAAGATAAGAGAGTCAACGCACATCAGAGCAAAGACTATCACCCGGGTCATGCCGACCTGCCTGCCGGCAGGCAGGTAATAAATTGTCTTGGCGGGGATGATGCCCCAAAGTTTGAACCGAAAAAGTGGCTTAAATTCAAGGATATTGATAAAAGTATACAGGAATTGAGGGGTATCTACAAAGTTCATCCGGAATGGTTTGAGGTGCCAAAACCGAAGTCGGATAAGGGGCATAATGTCGTAGATTATTCAATTTAAGGGGTAAGTGTTCAATGTAAACTATTGCTTCGAAATCAAATTTAATTTTTCAAAGAAATTTTGTACCCCGCAAGTGTTTTAAGCCTGTCTGAGAGTTGGATCTTAAGCTCTTCAATTTTTTCGTACTTTTTTGCTATTTCTTTTTGTTTCTCTAAATCAAAGCCACCTTGTTTATTAATAGGAACTTTCACTAAAATATCTTTGATCTGATTGGTCCCTACTTTATTGTTTCCATATCCTTTTGATTTTTTATAAAAGGCTGGTTGAATTACAGATTTAATAAATGGAAGATATAGATCTTTTGACTTTGGCAAAAGAATTCCACAGTGATTATTAAAAGTGAAATAGTAATTTTCTTTCTTCTCGTTTTTTATATTTTTCTCATTTCTGATGAAAATCGTTCCGGCATATCCATCTACCGACCAAGTAAGACAATGCTGATAATAAAGATCTCCTTTCTTTATGTGCAGTAGACTCATCTTCATTAAAAGTCCTTTTTCTTTTGTGTTTGATGAGTAAACAGGAATATCACCATACCAACCACTTCCAATTACATGTTTTTTTGTATAAAAAGCATTTCCTTGTTTTATGTGGAATAAATCAGAAAGAGTCTTTTCCGCATATTCAAATTCTTCAGAGAAATTTAATTCAGCATTTATTATTTTAGTTTGGATGTCTTTAATTTTATTCTGCAAATTGTAAATATCCTTATTGTCTTTAACAATTTCTTTTTGTAACTCAGAATCAAATTCTCCTTTTTCATTTATAGGAATATCAATCTCTACGCGGCTTATGTTAACTAAATTTGACCTGAGCCCCCTATCAAATCCATACTCGTATTTTTTTAGATAAAGAGCGAATAATAAATACTCTGAATTAATATTTGGATCCAAAATTTCTATAGTTCCGCAATGATCTGTCGAGGCAAATACTTCGCCCTGCGCTTTGTAAGCTAAATCGAAATTACCATCTATTCCCCAAAGGACATAGGGATTAGTAAATTTTGTAATATTACTTTTTTCAACATAGCCAAACGGCTCAAAGACATTTGCACTATAAGCGGGGATAATGGCCCTTGAATTATTTCTATCTATAAATAAATCTCTTTTTAAAAGTCTTGTCCCTATGGCTAAATTAAAATAATTTTTATCATCTAACGAAACTATTTTAAACTTTACTTCTTGAGATTTTTTAGACTTTTTTTTTAGGACATCTTCGCTAGTTGAAAGAATATCACCAAGTTCTTTGTAAGAGTTTTGCAGCAATTCAAAAAATTCTGTCGGGCTAATTTCCTCTTCCTCTTCCTCAATCCCCAGCTCTATCTTTTCATCACTAGTCCACCACCTATCTACCGACCAGTGTTTTTCTGGATCAAAATTATTTAATGGTTGTATTTTGCATCGAGGAGATCTTTCAGAAAGCTTATTGACTCCAGTTTTGTTCTTATAGATTTGAAACTCTTTGAAAAGTTCTACCATTTCTGGCAAATCATTCTTTTCTGGGGTTTCGAACCTGTTAATATCAAGGGTTTCACCAATATTACTAACTAGGTAGGTAAATACTGGAAATTCTTGCTTCTTTTCACTATCGAGTTTCTTTGTTATTGCTAAAATGTAGGTTTTCTTTGGAGTAGCATAAAATGTCTTCTGCGGGAGAGAAATAATTGCTTCAAGGTAGCACTCTTGCAAAATAAATCTTCTCAATTTTTTGTCGTCAAGTCTATTTAAAAGACCATCAGGTATAACCACAAAAGCTTTTCCACCCTTTTTTAAGTGGCGTACAATCCATTCTATTGCTAACCCCTCAAGGCCACCTCCATTTACAGAATAGAATTTTTTTAATTCACCATCCTGCTCAATTTCATTCTTAAGAGTCTTAATCCCTCTTTTGACATAAGGGGGATTTGTCAGTATCAAGTCGAATTTCTTTGCTTCATCTTCCTCAATTTGTCCAAGCGTTCCCAAGTTGGAGCGCCAAAGGGTAAAAGTCTTATTGAAAGATTTTGCAAATTCATCTGTTAGCGTTGGATTTTCGGAAATTACCTCTGCCAAATATATGAGCATGTTAGCTTTGGCAAGAATGATTGTACGCTCCTCGTCTTTCTCAAACCCCTTATCATATCCTGCGTAAGTAAAGGGGGGATTTATTTTTTTATTTCTAGGTTTAAAGTCGTCTGCTCTTTCCAAAAGATTTAGAGGTTCAAGAACAAATCCCCCAACACCGCAAAAAGGATCACAAAACCTCTCTCCTCCTGAAAAATTTGATATGCCAGAAATTTCTACAATACTGCGTACCACTCTTCGAGGTGTAAAAAATTGACCCAACGATTTTAATCCTGCAGTTTGCTTTAAGAAAGACTCGTAAAGTTTCGTCTTAAAATCTTTGTCTATATTATGCGTACTAAACTTACCAAACTCGTCTTCAAATTCTTTGAACTTCTTTATCGTGTCTTTAAAGAGAAAAGCTTGGGTTGGATTAGCATTGCCCACCTCATCAACAAAAATTGTCCCGTTGATTATAGTCGTGTCATCTGCACCTTTTTTAAACTTTTCATTTATTTCCGATCGGCAATTTTTTACGTAATATTCTAGAACTTTCTTTGCATCGTCTCCTCTTTCTATTCTTTTGTACAATTCATCAAAATTCTCTTTAATTATTCCGAGATCACTCAAAAATTTAAAAATAAATAGCTCAACAACATTGTATAGACATTTTTCAGGAGATTTACCTGTCGCAACCCAAATATCTTGCCAAACTCGACGCGCAAGTGGCAAGGGGTCAATTCTCTCTGGCTCTTTAATTATAGAGTTCGTCTTGCTGATTTTTTGACTAATCTCCTTAACGAGCTTGAAGGTTTTTCTTGTCTCATCGTCCATGTCCTCGGGATTCAGTAAATCCCTTTTCTCTGTGATTTGAAAAGCACGTGTGATTTCTGCACCGTCTTCCCTTTTAATTAAAGAGTAGCTTCTTGTTTTTCCGGCCACATCATCCTCATAATTTGTTTCTTCATTTTCCTCATGAGGATTTATCCAGACCGTAGTTGTGCCATCAGTAATAATTCCCATTTTTGCGCCGAGTTCCTGAGCATAATTATTGCACTGCTGAATGGCCTTATCCTTGGTTAAGTCGTAGTTTAGTTTCCCGCTTTTTTTATCCTCAATAACAGCAATAATCACGGGAGTAGATCCTTCGCGATCTATGATTAATCTGTCAGGCTTATTAGTGCCAAACCTTTTGTCATAATTACCTGGAATGAGCTTCGCCTGTTTGAGTTGGTTAAATGTAGAAGCGCCAATTTGAAAATACTCAAATTCTCCAAAAATTTGACCTTTTATCTTTCCATTATTTAAATATCTAGATTCAAGTTCTTCTCCCATACCTAAATTGTATATGTTTTTAAAAATTTCCACAATCCCTTGTGGACAACTGAATTTTATGTCCTATTTTAAGCAGAAAACCCTTATCTTACTTAGGTTTAAAATTGGGAATCTGACGGAAGGGTTGATTTGCAACTATTTATTTATTCAAATCGTAACTTTGTTTTACCAACGAAAAAACAGCTTCTAAGTTTTCATCACTGTCAATTTTTATTTCGTAGTCTCCGTTGCCCCAGTGTCCAATATGTTTAGGCTTGGTTAAATCTCTAGCAAGATTTTGCGGATCATTAAGTTGGCCACTTCTTACGTTAAGAAATATTTTTATATCTTTGCTTCTTACTTCAACGTCAACAAAATTAGTTGCCAATTTATATGCTATGTATAATTTCTTCGGCTCTTCCTTAATATCTTCGTCTATGGAAATAATTTTCTCTCGCAATTTTGAGAACAGAGAGCTTATTTGTTCGGATGCTTTTTTGAGATGATCATCGATAGAATAATTTTTTTGCAAAACTTCTTGTTTATTTTTTTCATGATTTGCTTTCCTGACTATCCCTGATGTAGAAATTCTTACCTTTTGATAGTTTTCTGGCTCAACATATAAAATATTTTCGTCATAAATACGATAACGCAAAAGTTCAACATTGATCGGTAATATATCTGCCGTATCAAGATCAAATTTATTGTAGCTTTCTGCAATACAAATGACGCGAGGTGAATCCCAATCGATTTCAATATCCACTTTTTTGTTTCGGCACAATATTTCAAAATCAGCTTTGTGGTCAAGAAGCCAGCGCAAATACGAGAGTCCTTGATTGATGACATTATCGTTTTGATTTTTCTTGTACTCGATAATGCAAGGTGAGCCGTTTTTATCTATGCCGAGCGTATCAATTCTGCCTCCAAAACTTGTCGAGTATTCATGGGCAAGAAAAGTGATATTCAAAATCTCCTCCAAGTTGCCTTCGAATAATTCTTGGAGACGCTTTTCTAAATCTAAGTCTTTTGTAATTAATTTTTTGACAGCCGAGCCGTCAATTTTGAATAAGGCCATAGTATATTGATATTTTACCAGAAATTTGACTATTTGGCACTATTTGTGAAAAACCGGCATCTTTAATGGATACCGGCTTTTCAATCGTCAAAAACCTTTATTTTATCTCGGTTCAAACTTGGACATCTGGCGGTGTTTATTGGACAAAGTTCGAAACTATTTCGAGCAAAATCCAAATGATTAAAGCGGACTCGGCAGGGCGAAACTATTTGTCTGGGGTTTTGGATTCGCCCTGCCTCAGCTGATTTCCCGCCCGCAGGAGGGGTCTGGGGAGGAATGCGGGCGGGTTTCTGATTCGCCAAATTCTTTTTTCGCCAACCAATCACTAATCCATATTATCAATTTTTTCTAACAATTTCAAAAATTTTCCGGTGTTTTCTTTTTCACCAACAGAAACGCGCAAAAAGTTTCCATCAACAAATTTACATACAACCACTTCCTCTTTTTGAAGCGCGTTTCTGAGCCGTTCAACGACAATATTATTTGTAATTTTTACGAGCACAAAATTTGCTTTTGAGCTGAACGGCTGAAAATTTTTGAAATTACGCAATTCATTGATAAAACTCTCACGGTCTCCGATTATTTCCGCTGATAATTTTTTGTAATAATCCCCTGACTCTAAAGCGGCAACTGCCACTTCCTCCAAAATTCTACTTAAACCTAAATAGCGGTTTTGATATTTGAGAATATTTTTTACATTCACACCACAGAGTGCAAAACTGATTCGGAGACCCGCGAGAGCATACAATTTTGAAAAACTTCTCAAAAATACCAAGTTGGAATATTTACCAAGCAAGGAGAGAAACGCTTGTTGATTATATTCTTGATCAAAACCCCAATATGCCTCATCAACGACAACAAGCGTTTCAACAGCAACATTTTTGAGAAGTTTTTCCAATTCTTCTATTGATAAAGAATTGCCTGTCGGATTATTGGGAGATGTAAGCAATAAAATCTTCGGATTTGTTTTTTGATATTGTCGAACACAATCATCAATGTCAAAAATAAAACTTCCATTTTCCTCTTTTATTGCGAACGTGTTGAGTGTAATTTTTTTAAAGTCGAGATATTTTTTGTAGTAAGTATAATAAAATTGATGTGTCAAAACTGAATCATTTTTCGCGTCAAGCTCATTAAAAATTGTTCTTAAAAAATCTTCTTCACCATAGGAAGTAATTATTTGATTTTCAGGGATTCCAAAAATTTCAGAAATTTTTGGAATCAAAACGGAATGATAATAATCGTCAAGATAAAAATTCGCGTGTTCTGGTTTGAAATTTCTCAACGCCTCTAAAACCTTCGGAGAAGGTCCTTGTGCAATTTCATTTCTGTTAAGTGTGGATTGTTTCATAATTATTTTAAAAGCTCATCAACTGAAACATCAAGGGCGTGAGCAAGTTTTTCTACAACCGCAATAGTTACATTTTTCTTGCCACTTTCAATCGCGCTCATATAACTTCTATCCATGTCGATTGCTCGACAAATGTCGCCTTGCGACATTTTACGGCGAAGCCGTATCCGCCTGATGTTGTCTCCTAATTTTTTGGAAATTTGAGCCATATTTATATTAACATATTATCAACTATTGCGCTTTTACTCAATATGGAGTTATAATTCCATATATGAATATTGGTTGGCGAAAAAAGAATTTGGCGAATCAGAAACCCGCCCGCATTCCTCCCCAGACCCCTCCTGCGGGCGGGAAATCAGCTGAGGCAGGGCGAATCCATTCCCCCAGACAAATTGTTTCGCCCTGCCTCGTCCGCATTAGTAGTTTTAATCATTTGGATTTTGCTCGAAATAGTTTCGAACTTTGTACAATGAATACCGCAATTTTTCGAAAAGGGTTTCAGAACCAAAAATATGGTCGGCGCGAAGCGCCGTCTGTTCTGCATTCCCCCCACAAAATCCTGATTCTGCAAGGATTCGCCACGCTCCGCGTGGCTCCTCGTTTGCCAATTCAATTTTATGAATAATCAAACCAAAAAGTTTTTTATCTATACGCGCAAATCAACGGATACGGAAGACCGCCAAGTCCGCAGTATTGCGGACCAACTGGCCGAACTCCGCGAGCTTGCGAAAAAAGAGCTTTTGGAAATTGTTGATGTGTTCGTGGAAAAACAAACCGCCAAGATTCCGGGTCGGCCAGTTTTTGGCGA
>CAYXFX010000006.1:29018-49061 GCA_964464405.1 uncultured Candidatus Saccharibacteria bacterium | reverse complement strand
AGATCTTCAAGCAGCAGAAGCGGTCTCCGCTCACTGCCGCCGAGGTCACGGCGCTCACGACTCACACGGATGTGCTCTCAAGGCACTATGTGTGGGCATCCGGCTCCCGCTACGAGTCCGTCATCAGGGTGCCGAATGTCCATCTGGACAACGGCAATCGGCCGAAGCTCGACGGGGGCGGGTTCGGCAGCTCAGATGACCACTGGGGTTCCCCGTCTTGCGGTAGTCGCTAGGACTTTGGACTTTGGGCCCTCGGGCCTATTGGTCTTTGATCTTGGGCTTCCGCCGCAAATTTTTTCCACAGGCCTCCGCCTTGCCGAAGCAGGCTACGGCCTGCGAAGGCAGGTCGCTTCAAGCGACACAACAAGGGCAGTTCGATGCATCACGCACAATCTGCCTTTTCTTTTTGCCTAAAAAAGTGATAAATCAGATTTTTTTGTTGTAGTTGTTCAACACTCGGTGTTGAACATTTTTAGACTGCGCAGAGGTCCTAGGAAAACCTGGGCATTTTCTTTATTTTATCTTCTCTCTTGGCTCTTCTGTTGCTTCTTGAAACTTATGAAATACCGCACGAATTTATCAGTGTCATTTTCCCATTCTAGGGGAAACCGCCATATGTGCTTGCACATTACCTTGAGACCTTGACCGCAGGTCGCTTTTGGTGTATGATAAGAATAGAAATTTTTTAGGAGGTGAACTATGAAGAAACTCGGTTTCGTTCTGGTTTTGGTGGCTTTTTGGATGGTTTTTATTGGCAAGGTAAGCGGCGCGGACATCCTAGACGGTGCCATGGCTTGCAGGGATGAGGTTAACTCTTTCCTGCGGGAGACCTTGAAAAATGATCTAAATAATCTGAAGCCCGTTGATATACGGGTTGATGTTGTAAACGAGAACCCCGCGGGAATCAACGTGTCGGCCAAGACAATGGCTGACGCGTATGTTGTGGGGTTTGCTCCGGAAGTCGTTGAGAAACGGTTTGCTGGGGTGCCATTTGAGGTTGTGGTTAAATTAAAGTGTCCAGTAAAAAAAGAACAGCTGGACGACTTTACCACGGTCAAACTTTTTGTGGCCGGCGAGGTCAGAAATTTTATTCTGGCTGAAAAGGTCACAAAATGGTTTAGCAAGTTCAATGACGCCTTTTTTTCAGTTTTTGACCCACAGTGGTCAAGGCTGGTTAGCACTTTTGACAGAAAGCGGGGGTATCCCAAGGGTATGTGGGATACTTTCGAGAGGTTTCACCCGGATGTGACGCTTACGAATTTGACCCTTGTGGTCAAGCCGTACGCCGTATTATGGAGTGGCTCTGGTGGGGTTTACGACGCAACCATGAGGGAGCTTGAGGATGCTGTGGTGAGCAAGGCGCGCGAGTTCTCTTGCTCTGTTGACACATCGTCCACAGATGTGGACAGAGCACTGTCGGATTGTGCTGAAAGGTTGGCGAAAATGAGTTTAGATTACGTAAAAGCTCTTATTTCGCCAGACATTTAACAGATCCTTGGACGTTCTAAGGCGATCATACCTTGTTATGATCGCCTTTTTCATTTAAGTTTAAAATAACATTATGAACAAAGACCAGCTTACTCCCGAAGATGAAATTTCGCTCTCGACATCAAAGACGTCAAATTTTCAATTTTTCTTAGCTTCTTATGAAATTTTACTCTGGAAAGCTTTTTTAAAAATCGCAACTATTGTAGAAAAAGCACTTGGAATACGTATCGAAATTAAAATTCCGTTTGCTTTAATCAGATCGCTTCCTTATCCTTTGCAGGAAGCACTAAATTGGCTGATTGATAAAGGACATATTAAAAAAATAAATGACTTTTCAAATATTTTTTCAGATGAGCCAAGATTTCAAATTTATTCAACCATTATAGATCCGGATCACGAAATTTGGTCGGGGGGTATAGATGAAAGCCCGAGGGAGGCGCTAATCAAAACAATTGGCGAGGCGGTCGAACGCCAAGCGCAATCCGTGTATGACTATAAAAAATTTAAAATTGCCAAATTTTCGGAGTTGCGTAATGTTTTAGATCCTCTTTCATTTGCAGGCCCATCTCTAAATCAGCGCGGTCAAAAAGGGTGGGAACGCTGGAGGATTGAGAATGACTCTAATTTTCGTTGGATCAAAGCGAGGTCAGTTGTTACAGGCAAAAAAATTTGGGTGCCTGCTCAACTTGCCTATCTTCCTTATCATTTCCACAATGATCCTGGCGAACCAATTATTAACTGGCCGATAACAACTGGAGCCGCAGCAGGTCTAACGGAAGAGGATGCAATGATTCGGGGCATATGCGAAGTTATTGAACGCGATGCATTTATCATAACTTATTTAAACAAACTATCGCCTCCCAAAGTGGATCTTGAAAATTCAGGAGAGTTTCTTGCAAAAATAGCCGCCGAATTTAAAAAATATTTTTTGGAATTAAATATTTATGCGCTTCCCACAGATGCGCCTGTTGCTGTCATGCTGGCGGTAATTTCTGACTTAACAGGATTTTTACCGGCAATTTGCGTGGGCGCTAAAGCGCACGCCGATCCGTTTAGGGCGGCAAAAGGCGCAGCGCTTGAAGCATTCCACGTCCGCATCGGATGCAAAATGATGCTGGAGCGGCGCACTCCGGAAAAAGATTATTCAAAAATTCGAAATCCAGGAGACCACGTGCTTTTCTGGTCGCAAAATGAACGAAAAGGAGATTTGGATTTTTTAAATAAAAACGGAAAATTAATTTCTATCCGCCAAAATGAACGAACAAACGAAAACACTCAAGATAGTTTAAATAACCTTATTAATTTTTTTAAACAAAACAACCTTGAAGCCATTTGGGCGGACCTTACTCCTAAACATTTTAGAAAAACAGGCATTTTTATTGGCAAAGCTATAATTCCAAAATTTCAGCCTCTTTTTATGGACGAAAGATTCCCTTATTACGGAGGCGAGCGACTCTATAAATTGCCTGTTTTATTAGGTTATTTACAAGGTCCGTTAAGTGAGGACGAGTTTAACAAATTACCGCATCCTTTTCCTTAAGTTTTGTGTGAATATCTCAATTGTGCTCTTTAGCAGTAATTGCTAAAATTTAAGTATGAAAAAAGCGCTATCTTTGCCCAAATTTTTTATTTTAGGCGGTTTGGCTTTATTGCTTGCTATTATTTTTTCCAACCTTAACCGTTACGGATCTTCCGACGACAAAGCCCAAAGATATGAGGGCCTTTTCGGGGTAGAAAAAGCAAGCGCGGACATGATTGTTGCCTGCGGATCCGGTTGCATGGCTTCAGTTGCCTGTGGTTCGGGCTCAAGCAGTTCGTGCGCTTGCAGTTGTGCTTAACTTTTTTTGTCATGAATAAAAAATTTATATTTCTTGGTCTAGTTATCTTGATTTTGGCAGCCGCAGGAACGGCTTTTAAAGCATATCGCGATTATCAGCAAAAAGAATTTGAATCTCTTCTGCAGTCTGCAAACGACCTAATGCAATCAGGAGAAACGGAAGGAGCAGTGCCTTTACTTGAAAAGGCGGAAAAAAAGTCTGATAGAAAGGATGAAGAGTCGCTTGCCAGACTTAATTTAGGAATAGCTTATTTAACAAATAATCCGCAAAAGGGAGTGTCGATTTTAAAGGAAATTTCTCTTGATGCCTCATACCCGGGCTTTATAAAAGCCCAAGCTGTTAATGCTCTGCTTAATTTTTTTTATTATGACTTCGCGGATTCCAAGAAAAATCTTGATTTTGCAAAAAAATATGTATTTGTCGGAGAAAAATGGATTTCATTTGCAAATGAAGGTTTGAGAAGCCGCGCGGAGCTGGAGCTCGCGATGCGCAAGGGTTTCGAATGGTCTTTGGGCATGTATCCTACATTTGAAGCGGAATACGGAGCCGCTCTTTGGTACGGAGACCAGCTTAAGCATGGGCAGACACCGCGTGAAATAGCGGAAACCTACGCGGATATATTAAAAGACCACGTTAGAAAAGGAGATACGGGTTTGGCTTCCATTGACGTAAGTTCTAGGCCAAAAGCTGTGATAGCTTTTGAGTACATAATTAAGGGGCTGGCCATAGAAGGGCTTGCGCATGAAAAAAGAATTGATTTTGCTGAAGTGGAAGAAACTTATAACAAGGCGATTAATTTACTGGAAAAGAATTCTCCAACCGTTTTTGATAAAGATGCGGCCTTGTACGCAAGACTGCATCTTGCCAGTTTTTTATCCCGCACAAATCAAGATCAAAATCACAAAAAAATTATAGAAACACTTTCCCCGATTTATTCGATGCGGGACACCTCGTTTTTTAGGTTTTTAAAATTAGCCAAAGACGCGGATGTTTTTGATGATGATTATTTAAGAGGCGGCATTATAAGACTGTCTAAGATTGATCCGTCTTTTAAAAAATTACTTACTTCGTTGGGCTGGAGAACGGAAAATTTTACGGCGGAATTTATATGATTTAAATTTATGAGTGTTTTACATACTTCAAAAAATTTTCACCGAATAAGCAAAGAACATCGCCCAATTCCTTATGATTCCAAGGATTGGCCTTCCGAGTGGACAACGATTTTTTATAAAGAGTACGAAAGATTTCCGAAAATCAACCTTATTGAGAAAAAAATTTCACACGATTTATTCGAAGCAATCGCTAAGAGGCGATCGCAAAGAGATTTTAAGCGCGAGGCGGTTAGCATTGAAGAAATATCTTTGCTTTTGAAATATTCATGCGGAATCGTATCCAAATCAGAAAGCCATAGCCATAGGGCGCAGCCCTCCGGTGGCGGGCGCTTTCCTGTGGAAATTTATCCGATTGTTTTCAGATCCGGATTAGGGGCAGATTACTTAAAAGGAGGAATTTATCATTATAATGTTAAAGGACACCAATTGGACATTTTGGAGCAAAAAGAATTTTCTGATGCGGAAATAAATAAAATTTTTACCTATCCTTGGGTAAGTGAGGCATCTTTTGCTATTCTTATGACAGCTGTTTTTTGGAGAAATCAAAATAAATATGGGGAACGCGGATATAGGTACATTTTGCTCGAAGCAGGGCATATCGGGCAAAATATTTATTTGGTTTCCGAGGCACTGGGACTTAAATGCTGCGCGCTGGCGGGAACTCATGACCAAAATGCAGAAAAGTTATTAGATATAGACGGGCAGACAGAATCAATTATATATAGTTTTGCGATTGGCAAATAATTTTATGAAAAAAAGTAATTTAATTCTGTTTTCAATGGTTCTGGCGCTCTTTGCCGCATTTCTTTTTGCATACGCAAGCCCCGTATCAGAATTTTTATGGAAAAAGTGGCATATATCTGCAATATGGCTTAATCGAAATCCGAAGCTAGATTTTGAAATAGGAAATTTTTATTTTAACGGCGGCGCATACGATCTGGATAAAGCGGAGCGCGCATTTGCGGCGGCTGTAACTTTGGACCCCACAATGCTATGGGGGCATTACCAGTTGTCCAGAGTTTATTTTGCAAAAGGAGAGCTTGATAAGGCGCTTGCGGAAATAAATAAGGAATTGGATTTATTTCCGGAAACTCTGCAGTCGCTTTATGTTCGCGGGCTTATTTATGCAAATTCTGGCCGCACGGAAGAAGCTATAAAAGACTTTACTTTATTTACAAAATGGGCGCCTAAGGAATGGGCGGGGTATAATGATCTTGCTTGGGTTTTAACGAGGGCGGGTAAATATACCTTGGCGAAAGAAACAATAGAAAAAGCATTTAAAGAAATTCCCGACGCAAATAGAAATCCATGGTTGTGGAATGGTTTAGGTTTGGCAGAGCTGAATCTAAATAAGTATGAAAATGCTGAAATTGCTTTTAAAAAAGCCGAAGTATTATCAAATACTTTAACGCCTAACGATTGGGTGAGAGCTTATCCTTCGAGTGATTCAAAAAATGCAGATTCCGATATAATCGCTTTTCGCGTGGCAATTTCCAAAAATTTAGAAAAAAGCAAAAAGTTAAATGACTAAAATATTGCGC
Organism: uncultured Candidatus Saccharibacteria bacterium; assembly: GCA_964464405.1. GTDB lineage: Bacteria > Patescibacteriota > Minisyncoccia > UBA11713 > 2-01-FULL-45-33 > CAYXFX01. Next base: position 43,082 of record CAYXFX010000006.1, on the reverse strand, counting down.
AATTTAAATAAAGATCATATTATCGCCGCCGGTTTTTTAATAGCGGTTTTTATAGTCACGTTTGGTAAAGATAATTTAAAAAGCCAAGAATCAGTGTCCCTAAATTTTTCAAATCAATGGATAGAACAAGGCGGAATTGGTTTAGCGGTTCCGGCGTGCGGATCTGCGCTTCCTCCCGTTTATTCATGCAGTGGAGGCGCGCCGCTGGTTACTTTTAACTGGACCGATAACACTTTTGGAAATTCTGGTTCCGATGCGCCGGTTGGTATAGTTATCAACCCGGGGGAAGTCAAAATAAATACAGGAGATTATGCATTTGGCGGATCCACCGGATCTTATACTTGGAACGGTGCGGCAAACAACACAAGTTATTCCTATAATGTCGGATGGGGCGATCCTTTGGACCAAGGTATCTGGCACAATATTGCTTCCGGATCTTTTACTACACCAAACTGCATTCTTCCTCCCGCGTTAACTTTTAACGCAAGTCCTAGCGCTATTAATCTTGGAGGAAGTTCTAATCTTTCATGGTCAGTTTTAAATAATGTTTCCAGTTGTGTTGCTTCCTCAATTCCTGCAGGATGGTCTGGCTCTAAATCTTGGCCCACAGGGAGCGAATCTGTATCTCCAATTTCTGACACGACTTTTACCTTAGCGTGTACTGGTTTGGGAGGAAGCGACCAAGAAAGTGCCACGGTTTTGATAAATCATCCGCCTATTGCTAAGGCAACTATTTCTAAGGACGACGTTAGTTATTCCGACTCGATTACTGTTGTAAAAGGTGAGGCGACTCCTATTTGGCTCGCAGCTTCGTCGGGGGCGGGTGTAAGCGATGATCCGGACGTATGGAGCGATACAATGCGGGGTGTTGCGGGGCTTGCTGGAAAATGCGAGTGGTCAAATTTAGCAAACATTACTAAATCACAACCGCTTCAAGCTACAGATTGTAATTTAACTAATTTAGAAACAGATGACCCAGATGGCTCTGGCACAAGGGTATTTAATGATCCGCCCGGCACATATTCTTACGATGTGCTTAAAGTAACGGATAATATGGGTTTAAGTTCAACCGGCGCAGTTTCTGTTACTGTTTTGCCGGCTCCCATTGCTTGCGATACATCATATTCGTCCGATAAACTTCATGTTTGTTATTTCGACGGCAAAAATGCACAAATGACCGCCGACCCTGTTCTTAACCAGTTAGACCAAATTGCGCTATCTTCGCCTGTCGGCGCGTGGGGCGGTTTTGATAACGACTGGGGCACAAATGAAATAGACTCGACCGGAAAAACTGACAATGTTTCGGGAGTTTGGAGAGGAAAAATTAATTTTAAAGAAGGTAAATATGTTTTTCACACAATTTCAGATGACGGCGTAGAGCTTTCTGTCGAGGGCTTCGGAACTCCTATTTCAAATTGGACAGATCACTCTGCGATACAAAATGATTCTGCTGAAATATCTTTGCCGGCAGGCCCGCGCAATGTAACACTTAGATGGTATGAAAATGGAGCAGATTCAAGAATTAAATTTTGGTGGGATTACACTTCTTTGCTGCCCCCTTGTTTAAACGGACTTGTAGGATACTACAAATTTGACGAAGGAGGTGGAGCAACCGCTTCTGACTCATCTGGATCTGGCAACGACGGCCAGTTAGTCGGAGGATCTTCTTGGGTCACGGGTGCCAATGGAAGCGCTGTGAATTTTACACAATCTTCGACCGATTTTGTAAAAGTTGATCCATTTCCAGCGATTTCTCAATTTACAACAACGTTTTGGTTTAAACCGTCAGAAAAAATAGGGCCGTCTGATCCGAATGCGCACGAAATGATAACAAAGAGCGCTAGTGATAGCATTGGTATGCAAAATGGCAACCCTTCAAATATGGAAATACGCGGACCATCTCCAAGGGTTTATTCAAGCCAAAACACATTTCTAAAAAACACGTGGTACCTTTTTGCGCTTACTTTTGATACGACAAACGGATATAAATTATATATAAATAATAGTTTAGATACTTTACCTCCAGTGCCTTTCCCTCCCGACACATCCCATTCGATCTTTGGAACTGCAGGAGAGTTAAAAATCGGGAAAACTTTCCCGGGTGCGATAGATGAGGTAAAAATTTATGACAGAGTTTTGTCTGCTGGTGAAATAAGCTCTTGTAATGCGATTACTCCTCCCGGACCACCGAGTCCCGGAGCTGGGTCAGCGGATATAGTTCCCGGGGATTCAAGTTTCTTCTGTCCTTCAAATACCGTAAGACTGGCCTGGGCTTATTCAGATCCAGACGGCGATCCGCAAACCACATATAAAATACAAATCAGCACGAATCCAGGGTTTTCATCGCTTATTGCCGACGACAACATTGCCTCATCCGTAAATTATTACGATACGAATGTTCTGTCTCTAAACGAAACTTATTATTGGCGAGTAATGGTAAAAGACTCGACTGGGCTTTGGTCCGATTGGTCCGAAAGCAGTTTTACTACGCCAGCCACTTGTACTGGAGCGGGAGGAAAAGGAGATGTGCGAGTTAAGAGAGTTGGGGATAACTATACCGTAAATACTGCGCCGCTAGCTTATATCTATCTTCAAAATCCTCCGACTAAAACCATATCAAATCCTGCCAAGTTTAGAGACAGTAGTCCCGGTTCTTACTTTGCATATGCCGAGCGTGTTGCTGGAAAAGCAATCAAAGCGAGATTTAAAGTGTGTCCATCCGGCGTTGGGATAGACGATTCGGATTTTGATACAAAATGCAGAATAACTACAACATATTTAGATAGCGCCTCGCCCCTTGGCGCATCTGATTGCAACGCAAGTTATTGCAAAATAAGTATAGACGTTGAAGCAGACCGCGTTACTAAGGTCGTGTTTAAGTATTTCACACCTTCATCAAGCACTATTAGGGAAAGGTGATACAATATATATATATGCCTCTTGAACAAACAGAGGATAAAAAGTTTTTAATATACTATCTTTTTTTGGGGCTAGCCGCTATCTCGGTACTGGTTTGGTATTTGTATTTTTATCCTTATACAAAAAAGAACGTGCCCATACAGATTCCGAAGGAAATTTTAGATAAATATTCCGCGCCTTCGGGAGCAGAAACTGTTCAAATTTCTCAAGACATAAAAGACAAATATACTGCTCCGGAAGGTGCAAAAAATATTGAAATTCCGAGTAATATTTTAAAATCTTACGGATCTGAAATTTAAATTATTAATAATTATTTAAAAATTTTATGAACAGGTTTTCAAAAGAAGTTTTACGTCTCGTTATTTTGGCGGGGCTATTAGTTGCTTTCCAAACTGTGGCATGGACCGACGCTCCGGGTTCTCCCCCAGATCCAAATGCAGCTGCGCCGTTAAATGTAAGCGGTATTGCGCAAACAAAAGCCGGAGGACTTATTTTAAATACTGCGGGAGTGGAATACGGTCTCTCGGTTATTAAAGGAAGTGTTGGCATAGGTACTTTAACTCCCGTAACAAAACTGCAAGTTGTAGACGGCAAGGCGCAAGCTGATGATTTTTGTTTAAACAGCGACCCAAGCAAATGTTTAACAAATGCGGGCAGCGGCTCAACGATTGGGCAAAAAGTTTGTATGCCGAATAATAGTGGCGACAACTGGTTCGTCCCTTTGCATGTGCCTTCAAGTTGGACTATTTCAGATTGTCAGAAGCTGACGCAATCTAGCGCGCATCCTTTTAACGCCGCAGGAAGATATCAAGTTGGATGTATTTTTTCTAATACCGCTTCATTTAGCGCTGTATTTAACCAAAACGCTCTTGCTTCTCCTCCTTCCCCTAATTGCGGTTGGTAAATAAATTTTTAAAAAATATATAAATGCAATCCCACCATAAAATTTTTGTAGCTTTACTTGTTCTTTTTGGAATATCGTTTTTAAGCGTTTCTTTGCCAAATGGTGTGGAAGCGGGTGTTTCAGACAATCTTTCAAATTATGCATGGTCGGATAATATCGGATGGATTAGCTTTAATTCAACGAACTTGGGAGGGTCGTTTAATTACGGTGTAAATGTTGATCCTGCTTGCGCAGGTTCTGTTTGCAATATGCTTGGGTACGCATGGTCAGAGCACATCGGCTGGATTAGTTTTAATAGCTCTGATGTCGGGGGATGCCCGGGTGGTGGAAATTGTACGCCTCGTCTAGACCGTTCAGATGGAAAAGTTGCTGGCTGGGCAAGGGCATATCGTCCTATAAATCCTTTAGGACAAACACTTGGTGGGTGGGACGGATGGATTAGATTAAGAGACGATTCAAAAAATTATGGCGTAACAGTTACGGGCTGCCAGTGGGACGGCTATGCTTGGGGGTCGGATATTATTGGATGGATTCATTTCAGAAATAATGCAAAAAACTACGGAGTTCAGGGAGCTCCTGGCAGTAATGCATGCGCGATTGTTGTTACAACACCGACTCCGCCCACTACTGGAGGCGGTGTGGTGGGAGCGATACCGGGGGATTACGGCCAATTTTGCCCTTCTAGCAAACTACGCCTTTCTTGGAATTACTTTGATTTAAATGGCGATCCGCAAGCGGAGTTTAGAATTCAAATTGATACAAATGCCGGATTTACTTCTCCGTATATAGATAAATCAGTTTTGTCTTTGGATCACTATTACGACACCGAACTTGATGCTTTAGAATATGGGAAAACGTATCACTGGAGAGTTATGGCAAGAGATACAACAGGTCTTTGGTCAGAATGGTCAAGCAAATTTAGTTTTTCTACTCCCGCGTCTTGTGGGGTTGCGGTGTGCCCAATCGGCCAATCAAAGCCATATAGCACGTGCCAAGGTGGAGCATGTGTTTCGATAACCGATTCGTGCGGAGTTTCGGACTGCTCATCATGCATAATTGGAGGAAGCAAGGGAGATGTCAGAATAAAACGCGTTGGAGATACCAATGGAGCGGATTCTGCACCTTCGGGGTCAGTGGTTTACTTAAAAGATCCGCCTGAAACAACAGCAAATCATGCAAAATATAAAGATATAAATTCAGGAAGTTATTTTGCGTACGCAAAAAGAATTTCGGGCAAATCAATTAAAGCGTTGTCTATTGTTTGCCCGTCTGGCGCGTGGATAGACGATTCCGACTCAGTTTTTGATAGCAAATGCAAAATAAATACAGTACTTTTGGATGATGCGCCATCAAATGACGATTGCACTCCATTATTTTGTAGAATAAGAATAGACGTAACGCTAAATCTTGTAACGAAAGTAGTATTTAAGTATTTCACACCAGATCCTAGTACAATCAAGGAAATATAGTTATAATTTTATTATGGAGATTAATATAGAAAGCATGGAAGACTTAAAGCGCTTTGTAAAAAAAACATTAAATACGCCAAATGTCACAAAACTCGTTGTTTTGGTTGTTGTGTTAGCAGGAACAATTTACTTGGCTAAATATATTCCATCCACAAATAATCTTAGCTTAGGAGATGGCCCTTTGGCAGTTAAAATTACGCGCCTTGACCCATATCGAAAATACATAGAAGTGGAAACATTAAATAATACGCCAACAAAATGGAAAATACAAATTCAAGGAACTAAAATGACAAAAAAATCCAGCGGAAACGAAGCAACTGCTTCGATTTCGGATTTTAGATTGGGCCAAACTTTGCAAATTTCTACTTCTCCGACAGGAATTGATAAAGAAAATAGTATTATTACGCCAATTTTAATTAGTATTTTATAAAATGTTTGCAGCAAAACATAAATTTTTATATTTATTTGCCGCGGTAGCTGTTATTGTTGGCGGATGGTTCACGCTTGATAATTTTAGCTCGTATTTAAATCTCAAAAAAGTTGAAGCGGCTTCGGCGCAAAACGGAGAAGACGGGCAAGCGGGAGGATGCTATCTTCCGGGTTTTTCACGGGATGGACAAAGCTGGTCTGGAAAAACAGGAGGGCTTGCGAGCGGAAATAACGGTGGTGTTGGGGGCAAGGGCGCTCCGGCAGGATGCGGCAACCTGGGTGGCAGAGGAGGAGCGGGAGGACGAGGAGCAGATGTTTCAAGTGGTGAACGCGCTGGATTTGGGGGTAACGGTGGGCAAGGCGGAACTGCCTGTACTGGTCCGGGTGCGAATAATGGGGATTGCGTTGGTACGGAGCCGGGAGGCGATGGAGGCCGTGGAGGCGATGGAGGTAATTATACATATAATGGAAATGTACTTAGCGGCGGCATTAAATCAGGATATGGAGGAGTCGGAGGCGCTTCAGGGGGCGGAGGCGCAAGGGGCGGAGACGGCGGAAACGGAGGCGATGCAACAATTAACGGTGATTTAATAATTACAAGCGGTGACTATAAAGGTTTTTGTTATGGGTTGGCAGCTGTCGGTGATTTATCTACCTGTTCTGGATATGGAGGAAATGGCGGCGATCTTTCTTTAGCAAATCCAGGTAATGGCGGAAACGGAGGAAATATACTAATAACTGGACAATTCAAGGCCACTGGTTCGGCCGGTGGAAGCTACGGGGTTATAAAATCAGGTTATGGTGGGAAAGGTGCAAATGGAGGAAAAGGAGGCAACACACACTTGCTAAATATAAATGTTGACAACCAAAATAATTCTACTTATGTCGATTTTGGTGAAAGTATAGTTTTTGGGGGCTATGGGGGAGCAGGAATTACTGAAAACGGGGGAGATGCTGGAGACGTGATAATAGAAAGTAATGTATACGCCAGAACCACAACAGATAAAATAATTACTTTACGAGATCCGGTGTTTAATACTGGCGGAGGTGGTAGCGGAAAATTAAAAGGGGGGAATGGCGGAAGAATTTATATAAAAGGGGACTATATTGATGCAGGAAGCGCAGTGGCAAATAACAGGGAATATACGCTTTTTACAGGGACAGGCGGAACAGGAAACTCAAATAGTTATCCAGCAGGTGATGGAGGGTGTTTCGGTATCGAAGGTTTATTTAGCGACTCATCATCGGGAGGCGATACGTATGCTGGCTACGGAAATAATAACACGGGTGGCGGACCAGGAGGTAAGGGTGGTGACGCTGTTGTTGGTTCTTGCACTTCGTGTTCAAGAATTCATGCCGGGGTTGGAGGTGCAGGTACGCCACCAGGAGCTAATGGCAAACTGAAAAGCGAAGGAGGATCATGCCAACTCGATACGAATACAGTACCTACGGTGGTTTTAACAGCAACTCCTTCAACATCAGCTGACATTTGTCCGGTATTTACAAATCTTGCTTGGACAGATGCGCATTTAAATTCGGGAGACGGATATAATGTTTATCGGTGCGATGGAGCATCATGCGACCCAACAGAGATAGTAGCTTTGGTAGATTATAATCAGCTTACATATGTGGATAACGATCCAGCTTTGGTGAAGGGGAATACTTATAAATATCGAGTAGAGGTGTTAAAAGGAGGAGTTTTAAGCAACTGGAAATCAAATATTGCGCAAGTTATTCCGCAATGTACTGTCAATCAACCGCCGGTTGCAGACGCAAGAATTTCAAAAGACAATTTAACATGGTCAAATTCCATTACCGTTACGCAAGGAGTGCCAACTCCGGTTTATTTGGCTGCGGCCGGCCCTGGATGGACCAGTTCTGATCCGAATGGCTGGACGGGGCCAGGAGGAGTTTCTTCTAGCGGGCGATGCGAATGGAATGCTGACTTGGATCAATTAACAATACCGCCCAATTCTTGGGCAGATAAAATTTCCGGACCGCAAGATCAAATAAAAACCGCGCCTTTGCCGTCAGCGTCTTCATGCAACATATCTTTAGGAACTTTAACTTTTTGGGATGCGCCAGGACTTATTACATATCAAGTTTTAAAAATTTGGGATAATTTAGGATTGGATTCAGCGATTGACTTCGTTCAAGTAGACGTAGTTGCCAACGCAAAACCTGTTATAGGCGGTGCGCTTGAGGAAAACGTTGATGCGGGACAAACCGTTGTTTTGGATAATTACATAATTACAGATGCGGATAACGATGGTCCGTATACGGTGTCATGGGCGGCGTGCGACGGTGGGACGCTTAACGATTATAACGTTTTAAACCCGATTTACACGGCGCCTTCTCCTGGTGTAGATACTGATTACCACTGTCCTTTGAAGGCGAAAGACGCACCCGGTTTTGAATCCGATCCTGCAATTTTCACAATACATGTAAAGAAGGCTATCCTAGTTGATAAAGGTAACATGAAAGTTAAGCGAGTTGGCCAGACTGATACAGTTTACACAGCTCCAATTGGGTCTGACGTACGCATCAAAACACCGTCCCAAACCATGACATCTAACCCCGCTGACTTTACGAACATAGAAGCGAAAGATTATCAAGTTTCAGTAAAAGAAGTTAGTGGGAAATCAATTGAAGCGTGGACTTGTACATACGTTTCTACAGAATGTTTTGTAAGCACGCTTTCTCCATCAACTCCTGTAACCAGCTGTAATGGAGGATGGTGCGACTATCCGACAAATATTACAGTAGAAAAAGATAAGTGGACTAAAGTAATATTTAAATATTTTGATGCACGGGAAAGTGGTACGCGCGAACAATAAATCGGAATAAATTGCATCCGTTAAACTTATTTACTATAATTTAATTTATGGATAACAAATTTCTTATCCCGTCTTCTATCGTTGTTGCGGGAGTCATTATAGCTTCGGCAATAATATATATAAAAGTGCCTAGCGCTCCGGTTCAGGATAACAGTGGAAAGGGGGCAATTTTAACACAAAATGCCAATGAAATTTTGTCGGTAAAAAAGAACGACTTTGTTTTAGGAAATCCGTCGGCAAAAGTTGCAATTGTTGAATACGGGGATTTTCAATGCCCGTTTTGCGGCAGGTTTTTCCAGACGACGGAGCATGAAATCATAAATAATTATGTAAAAAGCGGTAAGGCGGTTTTTGTTTGGCGCGATTTCGCTTTTTTAGGTCCGGAATCTTTCCGATCGGCGGAGGCCGCAAGATGCGCAGGCGAGCAAGATAAATTCTGGGAATACCACGATTACCTCTTTACGCACCAAGGGGGGGAAAATGAGGGAGTATTTTCTGACGCTAATTTGAAATCCTTTGCCGGAAAAATTGGATTAAATACATCATCGTTTAATTCTTGTTTTGATTCCCAAAAATATAAAAAAGCGGTTGAAGCTTCAAGCGAAGAGGGAAAGAGCGTCGGTGTGAACGGCACGCCCGCAACATTTATAAATGGCAAGTTAATTTCGGGTGCGCAACCATATGACGTTTTTAAACAGGCGATTGAAGAAAAATTAAAATGAAAAAATATCGGATAAAACTTTTTCATTTTAAAATATGTTATACGATTTAATAATAATTGGAGCAGGGCCCGCAGGGGCAGCCGCAGCGGTGTATGCGGCAAGGAAGCGTTTGCGAACGCTTCTTTTGGCCGAATCTTTCGGAGGCCAGTCAATTGTTTCAAATGATATTCAAAATTGGATAGGGGAGGAGCATATTTCTGGATTTGATTTGGCACAAAAATTTGAAAAGCACGTGCGTTCTTTCCCTGATGTGGTTGAAATAAAAAATGAAAAAGTTACGGAAATAAAAAGCATAAAATGTTCGGTGCCGGATCCGCCAACTAGTCGGACAAGTCGTATTTGCGATTTTGATGTTGCAACCGACCAAGGAAATAAATACGAAGCAAAAGCTTTGATTCTTGCTTCGGGCGCAAGAAGAAAAAGGTTGGATATCTCTGGAGAAGATAAATTTGACGGAAAGGGTGTCGCTTTTTGTTCCACATGCGATGCTCCTCTTTTTGGCGGTAAACGCGTCGCGGTTGTGGGGGGCGGAAATGCGGGGCTAGAAGCAGTAGTCGATCTTTTCCCATACGCGGAGAAAATTTATTTGCTGGTACGTGGGGAAGCGCTAAAAGGAGATCAAGTTACGCAGGAAGAAGTAAAGAAAAATCCGAAACTGGAAATTATTTACAATGCTGTTCCAAAAGAAATTTTGGGCGAGAATTTTGTAAATTCTATTAAATATACCGATTCTAAAACAGGCGAAGAAAAAATTTTAGAAGTCGAAGGGGTATTTGTTGAGATCGGCTCCAAACCGAATTCAGAAATTGTTAAAGATTTAGTGGAACTAGACCAATACGGTCAAATCAAAATCGACTCAAAACACGCGACAACTTCGCATCCCGGAATTTTTGCAGCCGGCGACATAACAGACGATCCGTATAAACAAAACAACATTTCAGCAGGAGATGGCGTAAAAGCCGCCCTTGCTGCGTACAATTACCTTTTAAAGCGCGAGAAACTTTCCCCAGCCGCAGAATAATTATCCACTTAGCAACCCGGTTGCTAAGTGCTATCATTTTTCTATATGAGGAAAGTTCGCTTTGCTAACGGAGAATTTTATCACATTTACAATCGCGGAGTAGATAAACGCACCGTGTTTTTAGATAATCAGGATTTTGAAAGGTTTTTACAGAGTATGCACGAATTTAATAGCCAAAAACCTATTGGCAGTTTGTTTGTAAATTCCTTTCGCAATAAAGTCCAACTTAGCAACCGGGTTGCTAAGTTGGTTGACATCATAAGTTATTGTTTAAACCAAAATCATTATCATTTGATACTTATGCAACGCTTAGAAAACGGAATAAGCGAATTTATGCATCGGTTAGGAACTGGTTATACCCAAGCGTTTAATATAAAGTATAAAAGAAGCGGAGTTCTTTTTCAGGGAAAATTTAAAGCACTTCATATTGATTCTAACGAATATCTTTTACATTTAAGCGCATACGTCAATTTAAATAATAAGGTGCACCAAATAAAAAATAAAATAACAAAATCCAGTTGGGAAGAATATTTTAGTAAAGGTAAAGAAAAAATATTATGTAAAAGCGATATTATTTTGAATCAATTCAGAGATCGAAACGGATATAAAGATTTTGCAGAGTGCTCACTTAAGAATATAATTGAACGCAAAAAGTTGAGTAAGGAATTGGAAAAAATGTTACTAGAATAATCACTTAGCAACCCGGTTGCTAAGTGGTATCATTGTAGGATAGTGGTACCAAGTGTTAAAATGGCAATATGGCAAAGATAGCGATTAATGGTTTTGGAAGGATTGGGAGGTCGTTTTTTAGAGCCGCTTTTGCGGCGAAGTCCGCCGAATCTTTAGCAAAGGCGGAAGAGTTAGAAATTGTTGCGGTAAACGACTTAACCGATACTAAAACATTGGCTTATCTTTTAAAATACGATTCAGTTTATGGGAGGTATGGAAAAGAAGTTAAATTCAATAACACTCACCTTGTTGTGGACGGGAAAGAAATTGCGGTAATTGCCGAGAAAGACCCCGCTAAACTTCCATGGAAAGATTTGGGGATTGATATCGTTGTTGAGTCGTCCGGTTTTTTTACTGACGGCGCGAAAGCAAAGGCGCATTTGGACGCCGGTGCAAAAAGAATCGTAATTACCGCGCCGGCAACTGGAGATGTTGTTACCGCGCTTCCGGGAGTAAACGACGACAGATTTGACGGAAAAAATCCAATGACTTGTAACGCATCGTGTACAACAAATTCTGTTTCTCCCGTCATGCAAATTGTTTTGGAAAATTTTGGAATAAAGCGCGCTGTTATGACAACTGTTCACGGATACACTGCTACTCAAAAATTGGTGGACGGGCCGGACTCAAAAGATCCGAGAAGAGGACGCGCGGCTGCCGCAAATATTGTACCTTCGACAACCGGCGCTGCAGAAGCTGTAATTCTTACAATTCCAGAGCTTGAAGGAAAATTTCAAGCGGAATCTGTACGAGTTCCGACTCTTACGGGGTCTTTAAGCATAATGACGATACTAACTGAAAAAGAAACGAGTGCTGAAGAAATAAATAATACATTTAAAAAAGCGGTTTCAGAATTGCGCTGGATGCACACGGTAAAAATTACCGAAGATCCGATTGTTTCAACGGACATTATTGGCGAACCTTATGGCGCGATTATCGATTTAACTTTAACGCGCACGCTAGGTCCCGATTTAATAAAAGTTTTTTCTTGGTACGACAACGAAGCGGGGTATACTGCGACATTGGTCGAGCATGTTAGAAGAGTAATAAATAGTTTATAGAATAATCAAAATATGAGAAGTAATTTTGTTTTTGGTTTGTTGCTTTTTCTAATGTTTCTTTTTGCATATGGCGGCTTGATTCCTTATGTTTTTTTTATTGCTTTACTTATATTGTATTTTTTCCCAAATTTAGTTGTAGACAGTGCCAGTCAGCATGTTAAATGGTGGTATTTACTAATCATATTGGTCGCAGCATTCCTTATGGGGTATTTTTTACCATAACCATTCCAAAATTAAATAACTATGAAAATCTATATCGGATCCGATCACGCGGAGTTGCAAAAATTTGAATAGATGCGTGTTTTGTGGTAATATCGCGGTATGATTGTTGATATAAGCAAAATTAAATTACCAGCAGATAAGCTCAAAGAACTAAATGTCGGGCTGGTTTATCTTTTCGGGTCGGAAGCAGAGGGCACCGCCGGACCATTGAGCGATGTGGATATTGGCGTGGTGTTCACAGACCCGAGAATTGCGCGAGGAGACACGCTGGATATATACAATAAACTTTATAATATTTTAACCGACCATTTTGACATGAGTAATTTTCGAAATATGGATATCGTTTTTCTTGAGCGAGCCTCAACGGAGCTGAATTTTGATGTGATATTCCACGGTGTCCCGCTTTTTGAAATCTCTACTGATTTTAGGATGCATTTTGAGGAGCGCGTAACCGCTCTATACCGCGATTTTTTGCCCATTTTGAAAGCGAATAATGAAGCAGTATTAGCAAAAATATGAAAAAGATTCCTATTAAAATTGAAGCAATAACTCCGAGAGTTGATGGGATTGCAAAAGACATTGCAAAGTTACTGCAACTAGCCTCTTTGTCCGAAAAAGATTTTTGCAATGTTTCCAACGATTATTTTGATGTTGCTAAATTACGGCTGCACGAAGCACTTGAGGGAGTTTTTCATATCGGCGCACATATTCTTTCTCGTATGGACGGCGGCAGGACTACTGATTATAAGGATATTGCCAAGAAATTAGGCGAATTCGGTATTGTCGATAAAAATTTTGCAAATGGAACACTGACATTTATGGCCGGATATCGCAACAGGCTCGTGCACTTTTACGCTGAAATAAAGGCGGCGGAGCTTTATAAAATTATCAATAACAATATCGGAGATTTCGAAATTTTTCTGAAAGCGGTTAAAAATGTTCTAGAACATCCCGAAAAATTCGGTTTAACTATCGAATAGAATATGAAATTTTTATGAAACCGAGTTACACTAAAATCGAAAGGTACGACAACGAAGCGGGGTATACCGCGACATTGGTCGAGCATGTTAGAAGAATAGCAGAAAATTTATAAGTTAATCTCAAAAAATAGATCAATTGAAATCTAATATGAATCCTGCAAAACTTTTGTTTGTTATAATCTTTTGGTTTGCGGCGTCTATGCCTTTCTTTTATATTTTTAAAGTTGTTTATTCAACTTACTACAATATATACGATTCTGAAGGCTACGATTTATTTTCCTTAACAGTTTATTCGCTTTTATATGGAGCTGTATTTAGCTTCTTAATTACTAGAAAATATTACGATGATAAGAATAGTGTTCACTTTTTATGGATTTTTAGAAATTGGCCGGAACTACTTATATTTATAATGCCAATAACTCTTCCCGTAATAGGTGAGATATTAGAAAACATTTCTTCTGTCTATTCAAATTTATTTCAAAATTATTTCCTTCAGATTTTTTTCCCTATTGTAATTTTAATTTTTTTAATAAGGAAAATATAACGTCAAACAATATGATAAATCTGTATTTGGGATAGAGTCGATTTCTAATTTGTGTTACAATTTAAATGATACGCAAATTAAATGTTATTTATTGACGACAATATAAGGAGATTAGTATGAAAATCTATTTAGGCGCAGATCATGCGGGATATGAATTGAAAGAAGCGCTCAAAAAATTTTTGGGTGAGTTGGGGCATGAAGTTGAGGATAAAGGCGCCTTTGAGCTG
>CAYXFX010000006.1:0-28856 GCA_964464405.1 uncultured Candidatus Saccharibacteria bacterium | reverse complement strand
GGAAGAAGCGAAAGAAGCGGCTAAAATTTTTCTTTCGACTGAATTCGAAGGCGGGCGACATCAGAGACGCGTGGATAAAATTGACAGCACATAATCGCGCGCGAATCGATGAAAGCGATGAGACTCTTGGCTGACGCGTGTTATACTAAATTTATGCTAGAAATCATCCCTTCAATTAATGTTTCCGATTTTACTGAAGCAAAAAAACGGATTAAGCAGGTGGAGCGTTACGTCTCTTGGGTGCATTTGGATGTTTCAGACGGCGTTTTTACAAAACATATAAGCTGGCACGATCCTAAAGATTTGGTTGATTTTAAGTCTAAACCAAATATTGAAGTTCACTTAATGATTGATTCTCCCGAAAAAATGATTGACGCTTGGCTGGCAACTGCCGCCAAGCGTCTGATTTTTCATCAAGAAGCGACCAGAGAGCATGATTTAATAATCAACAAAATCCACGACTTGCAAAAAGAAGTAGGGATTGCAATCAAACCAGATACCAATTGGCTTAAAATTTTTCCATATTTAGATAAAGTTGAGTTGGTCCAATTTTTAGCGGTAAATCCCGGACCTTCCGGGCAGGAGTTTGACGAACAAATTTTGCATAAAATCGGCCATGTGCGTTCACTTTCCCCAAGGTGCATGATAGAAGTTGATGGTGGAGTAAATAAAGCAGTCGCAGAGCGCTCCATAAAAGAAGGCGCAAATCTGCTTGTTGCTGGCAACGCAATTTTCGGGTCGAAAAATATTAATAGAGCTATTAAAGAATTAAAAAATGAATAAAAAATTTACTCTTTATTTAGTGGGTTTTATTTGTGTTATTATCGCGGCGATTGCATTTCGATGGCCCGAAATCTTACTTGGCGGAGTTGGTATGATTGATCTTAGGCCTTTATTTATATTTGCGATTTTTGGCACAACCGGACTTGTGCTGATTGGTTTAGCAATGGTTCAAAAAACAAACTCTCATGTCGCGCAGAAAAAAATAAGTCCAGCAATCATGATTCTCACAGGACTTGTTATTTTGGTTGTTACTTTTTTTGATAAAAGTATTGGGCTCGATTTATTTGGTACAAAAAGTATTTTAATCATTGCCAGTATCATTTTTTTTGTCAGTTGGATTAACTCATTTTTTCAAAACTTCGCAATAAAAATACTATGCCTCACATCATTGGCTTACACAAGGGCATTGCGGTATGGGGAAAAATAAAAATTTCATCCATTGAGTTTTCATTAAATTTAGGATATCATTAAATAATGATCACAAAAGCTATTGGCAAAATAATTAAAACAAAAAAACCTGCAATTATAAAGGAGCACGGTTCTCCGCGTTATGTTATTTTGGATTGGCGCACATATCAAAAATGGCAAGAAGCTGTTGAAGATGCCGAAGACTCAAAAAAACTTACCGAGGCGTTACTCGACCCAAAAAATAAGAAGCGAATGAAAATCGGAGATCTTAAGATTTAATAACTTAACAAATGACGGAAATTTTTATTAGGCCGAGAGCAATAAGAGGTTATAAAAAAGCCTCGAAAACCGAAAAACAAAAAATTAAAGAAGCCATCGAAATATTAAGAAATCAACAATTTCCCGAGCATACTAAGAAATTAGAAGGACATAGTTCAGGGTACAGAATCCGTATTGGTAAACTGCGGATTTTGTTCATTTTAGATAAACACGAGATAGATATTGTGGACATCTTTATGAGGAAAGGTGAGGATGATTATCGCCGAAAAAAGGTTTAGATGTTATAATAAAATTATTGCAAACAGCGCAATTTTCGGGTCGAAAAATTTAAAAAAAGCAATTGAGGAATTAAATGTTGAATAAAAATGCCTCACTTACACGAAGATAAAATAAAATTTTTGGAAGAGACTGCCAATAAAATCAGGCAATCTATTGTAGAAATGCTTGTTGAAGCGGGGAGCGGGCATACCGCGGGGCCTTTGGGAATGGCGGATATTTTTACCGCCATGTATTTTCATATTTTAAGGCATGAGCCGAAAAGCCCCCTCTGGCCCGAAAGAGACAGGCTTATTCTTTCAAACGGCCACATTTGCCCCGTGCAATATGCGACTTTGGCGCACGCGGGGTACTTTCCTTTGGAGGAACTTATGACTTTAAGAAAATTCGGGTCCCGTCTTCAAGGCCATCCTCACCGCGGATCTCTCCCCGGAATTGAAACCACTTCCGGTCCTTTGGGTTCCGGGCTTGGGCAAGCCTCGGGAATTGCCTACGGCGCAAAAATGGACAAAAAAGATTTGCGAGTGTATTGCTTGATGTCGGACGGAGAGCACGATGCGGGAAATGTTTGGGAGTCTATTTTATTTGCGGGAAAATATAAATTAAATAATTTAACGGGAATTATTGATCGCAATAATATTCAAATTGACGGAATGACGGAAGATATTATGCCTTTGGAGCCCCTACGCGCCAAATACGAAGCATTTAACTGGCATGTTTTAGAAATTGACGGACACAATTTCGAGTCCATTGTAAATGCAGTGGAGGAAGCAAAAGCGATTTACGAAAAGCCAACAATTATAATTGCACATACAATTCCGGGAAGGGGAGTAAAAGAAATTGAGTTTGACTATAAATGGCACGGTACTCCTCCAAATAAAGAACAAGCGGCGAAATTTTTAGCAGAACTTCGGACTTTGGGAGGAAAAATTACAAGTGAGCATCAATAAACATGCAATTTACCAGATTTATAGCGAGAAGCACTGAGACTAAAATCAGTTTTGTTATTTTTTTCGCATTTTCAATTTGGATTACATCTTTGCTTTATGGGACAATTCAGGAAAATTTTGCAGAAGAAGTGGTTGGAATACACACATTAAATTTATTTGAAAATGATGATATATATTTGAATGCAAAAAATAAAACAGCTTGCACGATGGAAGCTAAACTTTGCCCCGACGGCTCTTACGTCGGCAGATCGGGACCAAATTGTGAGTTTTCTGAATGTCCTAATGCTGGAAGTAATAAGTCAGAAACTCGAAACGAGAATTTAGATATCTCAACCTGGAAAACAGTGAAGAATATTTTGATTCAAAAGACAGAAAAAGAATCATCAAGCGTTTGTGGTCGAGAACCGGCATTTTCGTGTACAGCGAACAAAACACTTATTTGTAACTCTCAAACAAAAAAGTGGGAGTGTTCTAATTTTTGATCATTTTTAATATTGATACGATTCTAAAATAGACATATAATTTAATCATGCCAATAGTTAGAGAAGCGAAATTAGCAGAAAATATTTTCGATTTAAAAAAAGTTGAGCAAAAGCCGACAAGAGACGGGTATGGTTTGGGATTGGTGGAGTTGGGAGAAAAAGATGAAAGGGTAGTTGTACTTTGCGCGGATCTTACGGAGTCTACAAGATCCGAAGCGTTCGCAAAAAAATTTCCGGAAAGATTTATTGAAATGGGAGTTGCGGAACAGAATATGGCAACTGTTGCGTCAGGGCTCGCCAACTACGGAAAAATTCCGTTCATTACAAGTTACGCGATGTTTAGCCCAGGAAGAAATTGGGAACAAATCAGAACCACAATTTGCTACAACAATGTTCCTGTAAAAATAATCGGTTCACATGCGGGAGTTTCTGTTGGGCCCGATGGCGCAACACATCAGGCAATTGAAGACATCGCAATTATGCGTGCAATTCCAAATATTACAATTATTAATCCCTGCGATGCGGAAGAAGCAAGAAAAGCAACTGTTGCATCACTTGAAATTAACGGGCCTGTTTATATAAGGTTGCACCGGGAAAAAACTTCGATGATTACAACCAAGGATTCTCCTTTTCAAATTGGGAGAGCGGAAATTTTATATGGTGTCGAAGAAGGGAAAGTTGATGCCGCAATTATTGCCTGTGGCCCATTGGTACATAGCTCAATTTTAGCGGCTCACGAATTAGAACAAAAAGGACTAAAAATTTGTGTAATTAATAACCATACAATTAAAAAAATGGATGAAAAAACGATTGTAAAAGCGGCAGAAGATGCAGGCGCAATTCTTACGGTAGAAGAGCATCAAATTGAGGGAGGCATGGGCTCGAGGGTCGCTGAGATTTTAGCAAAAACTTGTCCAGTGCCTATGGAGTTTATAGGTGTGGATAACCGTTTTGGTGAATCGGGAAATCCATCAGAACTTACAGAAAAAATGGGCATGGGTGTAGAAAATATTAAAGCAAAAATTTTGAAGCTAATCGAAAGACAAGGATAGTAATCTTTTGTAAGCTTTATAAAACTTATTTCGACAACAAACTTACCTTAATTAATTTTAAATTATGCAAAAAATACGCACCGGTTTATTAACCGGTGCGTATTTTTAAAAAAATCATAAATTTTATTCAAAAAATTATGTACATGGATGTTATAATTAAAGTTAAATATGAGCAATGAAACATCTTTTTTGGTTAGCAATGTAATGACAAAAAAAGTCATTTCAGTGCATCCCGATACACCCTTAATTGAGGCTGCTAGTTTAATTTCTAAAAATGGATTTTCCGGCGTACCTGTCGTGGATAGAGAAAATACTTTGCAAGGAATACTTACGGAATACGATCTTATAAGCAAAGATTCTTTAATACATCTTCCAACGTTTCAAAAAATTCTTCAGGATTTGCCGGTGTTCAGAAAAGATCGATCCGAATTTCAGGAAGATATACAAAAAGTTTCCGAACTTAAAGTTCGCGATGTAATGAATTCCGATCCGTTAATGTTGGACGAAGATGCTCCTTTTGAAGAAGCCGTACATGCTTTTAGCGAGCACCATAAAGTAAATCCTATTCCGATTGTAGACAAAGGAAAAAAAGTTGTAGGCATTATAAGTCGTTTCGATTTAATTAAGCCGTTACATGAATTAACAAAAAGTTAATCTCTTTTTATTAATTACTAACTAATTTTTTATGTATAAGGAAAAAAGATCCGCAGATTCTCTGGTCGAAAAAGTTTATAATAACATCAAAAAAGAATATTTTGTTATTGGTAAAATGCGAGTACGTTCATGGGACGCCTGGCTTGTATTAGGTTTAGTGGCGGGAATTGTGGCGACAACATTGTTTATTGCGAATCGTTCCGGAGAATTTGAGCAAGGAATGGCGGCAGAAAATGTAGGAACCGGTGGCGGACCTGGTGTAATTTATACATCGCAAAAAGTTTCTAATGCCGTTCGTTTCGGTATTAATGGAAATCAAACTACTCTTTACCAAACTTTTACTGCTCCGAAATTTGATACTTATTTAAATTCAGTTTCGTTGGCATTGGCGCGCAGCGGCAATCCGTCAAAAAATATTAAAGTTTCTATTTCCGAAGGGTTCGGAATCAATGAATATGCATCAACATTAATTTTACCAAAAGATCTCCCGACAAATTATTTAAAACCAAAATGGATTGATGTAAAATTTGAAAAACCGGCAATGCTCAAAGCAGGGAAGACTTACGTGCTTTCCTTAAAGTATGATGATAACCCTCTTTATCTTGGGAAAAAAACTAATCCAAATCATTATTTCTGGGCAATAAATAGTAAAAATCCATACTCAAGCGGTGTGTTTGTTAATACCGCCGGCAAAGAAAATCGCAATTGGGATGCACTTGCCGGATTTTATTTTACTGATGCAACAGCGCGGTCTATTAAAATATTAACGCCCAATGGCGGAGAAAAATTAAATGTGGGCAATACGTATCGAATAAAATGGGATTCCAAAAATATTGATAAGGTTTCAATTGGTTATTCTGCGGGCGAAGGCAGTTTAGATTGGATTGCTCCAAACATTTCCAATGCAGGATATTACGATTGGAAAATCGGAGTGGGAAATACAATCAAAACACAATTTAAAATTTATATAATCGGCTACGAAACCAATAAGGGCTCCGTTTCGGATTATTCCGACGATTATTTTACTGTAAGCGGAAACAAATATTTAAATTTAATATCGCCAAACGGCGGAGAAATTTGGCAAATAGATAGTTCTCATACGATCAAATGGGAGCCGTATGATCCTGTCGCTGGCGTTAATCATTCAAATGACGTCTCCGCGTATTTAATGCGGAAAGAATCTGAAAAAGGAGAACTTGTAACGGTGGGAAAAGTTCAGCCGGGAGGTAAAGCATCTATTCACTGGGTGGGTGAAATAGATACTTGGGGTAAATATCCTGCTCCCGGAGATTATTATATTCGCCTTGTGAATAATGTAACTGGCGAAATGGATACGAGTGATAATTCTTTTAAATTGGTATCAAAAGATTATCTAAACGCTGATTTAAAAATAAATGGGTCGAACGATCCGATATTTGTTCCAAGCGAAGGCAAAGACGTTACGGTTTCTTGGAGCTCAAACGCCGATAATTGTACAATTTTCAACAACACATATTCATACGAAGATCGTTATAACTATCAATTGGACAATTTGGGGTCTTCAGGATCGCGAGTAATTCACTTAAATACCAATACACAAACTTATGATTTGCCGATTTCACTTTCGTGCGAGTCCCATTCCAATGTAGAAGGTTCCGCCCACGATTCAGTTTATGTTTTGCCGCAGGCGTCAGAAATTACAGTTCTAGCTCCTAACAGCAAAGAAGAAGTGTTAGAGTTTTCAAAAGCATCTATGATTGTATGGTCGTCGTACGTTGACTTAAAGAGCGTTTCCATTGCTCTTTATAAAAATGACGCATCATATAAATGGATAGCGACGAACATTCCTGCAGCAGGGATTGGTAAAAACGGATACTCATGGACTCCGTCGGATACTATTTCAGCTAGCGACGCAGGATTGGGGCAGGTTTGGAAAATTTATATTATAGGATATAAAGCCAACGGAGAAACTGTTACGGATATTAGCGATGGTCCTTTCAACATCATCAAATCAAATGATTTGGTTGCACATTATACTTTTGACGAAGGTGGAGAACCTGGCATTATTGGAAGCGCAAGAAGTTTCAACGGCACGAGCGACTATGTAAAAATTGAAAACTCTCCATCGCTTACTTTAAATAATCAATTTACTATTTCTTTTTGGTTTAAGCCATCCGCAACAATTGACTTAAATGATCCAAAGTCGCATGTTTTTATCGGAAAAAGTTTGTATGACACGATCGGAACCGCCAATAGTTCAGGTAAAATTGAAATTAGAGGAATGGAGCCGAGAATATATTCAAATACTAATACATGGGCGGCTGGAAAATGGTATCATTCGGCGCTTACATTTAATTCTGCGAGTGGATATCAACTCTATGTAAACGGAGCACTCGAAGGTTCTTTAAATAGTACTTATTCGCTTCTTTCTACTCCTAAAGACATTAATGTGGGTGGCCAACCTGATTTAGGATCGTGGTTCGCAGGTTCAATTGACGATTTGAGAATTTACAGCCGCGCGCTTTCCGCCGCGGAAATAAATAACTTAAGAAATGACGGAGCAACAACTCAAACTGTATCTCTTAGATCGCCAAGTTCATCGCTTGATGGCAGTATAGTTAAGGGAACAAGTAATCAAACATTTGGCACATTTGTTTTAGACGTAAGCGGAGGACCTGTTGTTGTAAATTCGATTAAGTTTAAATTAAAAACCTTACCCGAAATAAATGAAGGTCAAATTACAGATTTTACTAGTTTCGGGCTCTACGACGGCAAAGGCACAATAGTCGGTGGACCGATTGATCCAGTAAAAAATTCATCGAGAGAGGGTGAGCTTTCTTTCAGGGATCAATTTATTGTTCCCACAGGGGAAAACATTTATACCATAAAAGGGAGATTAAGCGCCGGCAGTAGCTATGCAAATAACACCAAAATTAATCTCTTAATAACACCGCCTCACGATTTAGATGTTGTATCCCAAAATTCAGGAAAAACAATCACGGCGTCTCCGAGTTCCGTAGTAACATCTGAGACAACAACAGTTACCAGCGGCTCTCTCCATGTGGTTCTTGATGCAAATTCTCCCCCATACAAAATTGTTGGTGCGGGAGAAACAAATATTGAACTTGCACGAGTAAGATTTTCAGCAATTGGAGAAGACATAGATATGAGGCAATTTGCATTTAAATTGAGTAAAACCGAACTAAATTCGCCAGTCGATTTAGTAAACGGTGAAATCACATTATGGGATGGGTCTAAAAAAATTGGTTCGGCTGTTTTTGCGTGGGGAGATACGGCAGTATCCAGTCTGATTGCTTCTGGCGATTTTAGAATTCCTAAAGAAAGTTCTAAGGTACTTATAATAAAAGGAAGCATTTCAAACATTTCAGTTTCTGGGCCGATGCTTTCTTCCGGAGATTGGCTGATTGTTGATTACGATGGGTCAAATATTGGATACAGCGGCAATTATGGTGTGGGATTGGTATCAGGAAACATGATTAATGGCCCGTCAGGCCTTAACGGCGCTACAGGCAGTATGTCTAGCGGGGCGCGAATAATGAAAGCATATCCGATTTTAGCTGACAAAAATTCTGGCTTATCAAATACTATATATAATGGAGCTAGTCAAAAATTATACCGTTTTGGCGTGACGGCAAAAAATGGAGATATTGCAATTTCCAAATTGACTTTCAACATAACTTCTTCAAATTCGAATGTAGTTCTTTCAAATTACGCGCTATTTGCATACACAGATTCCGGTTTTACCTCTCTTGACACAGACTTTTCCGCTTACGGCTTAATTAATGCCGGGGAGTGCGGCGCCAAAAACTCAACCGCTGGAAATTTAAGCATATACCCTGATAAAACCGGCTGTTTGGCAAATGCAACTATGTATATAATTCCGTCTGGAACGACAAGATATTTTGAGCTACGTTCATCGGTTGGGAAGGTATCGGGTAATACTTTAAAAAAAGATATTGTTTCCGTGCGTTTGAGTGGCGACGCGAAATATCCAGACATCGGAAGTGCTATGGGCAGCGCTAGCGCAATAGATTCTCAAATGTATAACAGTTTTATTTGGTCTCCGATTTCTACTGCTACGCAGATTTCATTAAACGACAAAGATTTTACAAACGGTTATGCTGTAAGTGGTTTGCCATCTGAAGGCATGAATGTATTTACTTTGCAATCGCCCTAATTACTATTTATTAATTTAAAAAAATTATGTTAGATAATGACAAAGAAAAAAAAGTTGCGGGAGCGTTAAGCGCTCTCCATAAAGAATATTTTGTTATTGGTAAAATGCGAGTACGTTCATGGGACGCCTGGCTTGTAATAGGGCTTTTTATGGGAGCGCTCGCCACCACCTTACTTATTGCAAATAGAAGTGGAGAGTTTAGTTCGTCTCAAGCGGCTGATTTGGCAAATAAAAAAGTTACGGAAAAGACGTTTGTTCCCGGAAGAATTTTATTGAAATTCAAAGATAATATTTCTAAGAACGAACAAGACAAACTTTTAAAAAATTGGGGGATTTCGCAAAAAGACGAAATCAAACAAATTAAAGTAAAAATATTAAATGTTCCGGAAGAAGCGGAAGAAGAATTAGTAAGCTCTTTAACAAAACATCCTAAAGTAGAGTTTGCGGAGCTGGATAAAATGCTCCCAATGGAAGCGATACCCAATGATCCATATTATGCTAGCGAATGGCATTTACCAAAAATCGGACTTCCCAGCGCATGGGATATTTCTTCTGGTTCGACTTCTACCGTCGTTGCAATTTTAGATAGCGGAGTAGATCCATATCATTCAGACCTCGCGCCAAAATTAATTGCTGGGTACAATTTTTACAGCAATAATACCGACACTTCAGATGTCTACGGCCATGGGACAAAAGTTGCCGGAGTTGCTGCCGCTCTTAGCAACAACGCTTTAGGCGTTGCCTCGCCAGCTTGGATAAATAAAATAATGCCGATCAGGGTGTCGGATGCTTCTGGTTATGCATATTATTCAACAATTTCAAGCGGCATAACTTGGGCTGTAGATAACGGCGCGAAAGTTCTGAATGTGAGTTTTGCGGGTGTTGCAGGGAGTTATTCAATTACAAATGCGGCCAATTACGCAAAAAGCAAGGGGGCTATTGTGATAGCGGCAGCAGGAAATTGCGGATGCTTTGATTCTACTCCGGAAAATTCCTCAATGATTTCTGTATCGGCTACAGATTGGAATGACGCTTTTGCATACTGGTCTAGTTCAGGAAATCACGTTGATGTTTCTGCGCCAGGCACAGCAATTTATACGACTGCTTGGGGCGGCGGGTACGATGCTCCTTCTGGCACTTCTTTTTCAAGTCCGTTAACTGCGGGAGTGGTTGCGCTAATGTTTTCTGTTAATCCAGCATTAACTCCGGGAAATGCCGAGTTGATTTTGGAATCAACAGCAGAGGATCTTGGGGCTTCGGGCTATGATGTAAATTTCGGATGGGGAAGAATCAATGCAGAAGCTGCCGTACGTTTAGCTTTAGAAAACTCGCCGCCGCCTGACACATCAGCTCCTGCTACTTCCATCACATTTCCATCGAGTGGCGCCACAGTGTCAGGAACTATTTCTGTAACAGTTTCAACTTCTGATAATGTCGGTGTGGCCGAAGTCGAGCTTCTAAAAGATGGAATTTTATTTGCTTCAGATACATCATCGCCATATTCGTTTGCTTGGAATACATTAGGCGACGCAAATGGTTCGCATTCATTGCAGTCGCGGGCTTACGACTCTGCTGGAAATGTCGGCTATTCTAATTTAGTAAATATTAATGTAAGCAACGAGGCAGATATTATTTCGCCGGTTGTGACAATAAATTCTCCTTTACCAAATTCCAAACTTCCATCAAAAGGAAACATAAATATTTCTGTTGCCGCGTCTGATAATGTTGAGGTGTCTCAAATCGACATTCTTTTTGACGGAACTTTAAGAAAATCATGTTTTAACGCCAATTCTTGCGCATACAAATTGAACACGAACAAAATTTCTTCAGGAACGCATACAATTTCTGCTACGGCTTATGATGCGGCGGGCAATATGGGGCTCTCGAATATAAGTGTCACTAAATAATTTTATTAATCAGTAAATTTAAATGCCCATGCTCACTAAAAACGGCGAAAAGCACATATCCGGAGCGCTCGGCGCTTTAAGGAGAGAATATTTAATAATAGGGAAAACCAGAGTCCGTTCATGGGACGCGTGGCTTATCATCGGTCTTTTAGCAGGAGCATTAGCAGCTACAGTATTTATTGCAAATAGAAGTGGAAAATTTGAAAGTACGGGTGCTGCTGGAAAAGAAACTGTATTAATAATTGGAAAAACAGCACGTTACGGATATTTCTTAGGCTTTTCTTCTGCCAACAAAAGTTTAACTCAATCGTTTATTGCGCCGAGCAAGTCAATAGACGGGGTAAATTTATTCTTATCGAAAGTAGGTAACCCGACATATCCAATCAAAGTTTCTATTAGATCATCTCTTACTTCTACGACGGATATTGTAAGCCAGACAATCATTCCTTTGGTTGCATCAACAAACCGGAGAATGCCAAATAGTATTGAAGTGTTATTTTCGACACAAGCAAAATTGAATCCGGGATCAACATATTTTCTTACAATTGGCATTGAAGATATTAATATCAATAGCAGAAATTACTATTCATGGTCTGCCGATGTAAGTAGCGCTTATCCAAATGGCTCGCTTTACATTGCGACGAAGCAAGCAAGTGCAGATGCTCTAGCGATGTTTTATACGACTACTACTGATGCACCCGTAAATTTGCTAGAAGATATTGTCTCTCCAGCGCAACCTAAAAATTTTACAGCAACAGCGATTTCTCCAACTCAGATAAATCTTTCGTGGTCGGCGTCTTCCGACAATATTGCTGTGGCTGGCTACAATATATATAGAAACAACTCTAAAATTGCAACAGTAAACGGAGTTTCTTATTCTGACACCTCTCTTTCTCCGGGTACTTCATATATGTATGCGATCGAAGCTTACGATGTTGTAGGAAACATTTCTCCAAAGTCTTCTAGCGCAAGCGCGTCAACCCTGCCCGCACCAGACACAACCTCTCCTTCTGTTTCTTTCCTTTCTCCGGCAAATGGAGCAACAGTATCAGGAACAATAAATATACAAATCGGAGCTACTGACAATGTGGGAGTAACCAAAGTCGAGCTTTATAAAGACGGATTCTCCTCTCCGATCGCCACTTTTACCGGAGTTCCATACAACTACTCTTGGGACACTACAAAAGATACAAACGCACCTCATTCATTTCTTGCAAAAGCATATGACGCGGCAGGAAATGTTGGCGTGAGCAATATTAATGTGGCGGTGAGAAATGTTGTCGTAAATACGATTAACGTAAAGGATTACGGAGCAAAAGGTGACGGTGTTTCAAACGATAGATTTATTATTCAAAAAATTATTGATGACGCTCCTGAAAATTCTACGATCTACTTTCCTGCAGGAACATATATTTTAACCGCTTTGGAAATTAATAATAAAAACGGTCTTACAATTGTTGGAGATGGTAAAGATAAGACAATTTTAAAGAGAGATTCTAGCGAAGCTTGGCCCTTCATAGCTAGAAGCGTACGGTCTTTTAACATTGTTATTAATAACATTGCTTTTGATGCAAATGGAATAGAAAGTTTTGGAGGGTTTTACTTTCGCAGCATTAAAAAAGTTAAAATAGAAAACACGAGATTTTTTGATAGCAATTCCAAGCCGATAACGAATAATAACAATGACAGGTATGCCTATGTTTTTGCTTCGGATGAAGAAGTATTACCGAATACGGATAAAGACTGGAATGATGATGTCGAACTTATAAATAACACTATTGATGATTTGCAAATAGAAATAGATCACGGAAGAAGGGTTAGAGTTTCCGGAAACATTATTACACGCCCCATCAGGACAGCAGGCGTAGGAATTTTTTCTGCAGGGAACGGCAGGCTTGCCGAAGATTATACAATTGAAAATAATACTGTTGTTGACCCCTTGTCGGCAGCTTTTACGGTTTCTTTGGATCCCGCAGAGAATAGCAATAATATATTTAGAAATATAAAAATAAGAAATAATAAAATAATAAGAAATACAAGAGCTGGCGCGGCTTTTACAGTAGGCACTGGCAGTATGGCACTAAGCAATCAAGGAAATATTTTTGAAGATATAATTTTCGAAGGAAACGAAATAGTAGTAAACGGAATGACTCAATCCACTCCATTGGTGCAAGCGTTGGTGCCCTCAACCAAAACTTTTGTTTTAAACCGGCTTACTATAAAAAATAATAAGATTTCAACCCCGAATTCTACGGAGTGGATTATGGATTTAAGAGGTCTGCGGAATTCTACAATTGAAGGAAACACCGTAACTGGCGCCGGACATGGCGGAATTGCGTTGGGGGATTCGGCAGATACTAAAGTGTTAGCAAATTCTGTGTCTGCTTCAAATATTGCATATCAGTTTGCTGAGTCGCAAGGCAGAAATGTTTTTCGAAATAATATCGTAGTTGGAAATCCTACAACTCGTTTTAATTGTAGCGGAATTCAACCAACTGACATCCTCGATATAAGTTGCCTACCTATTCCCACCGAATTACTGGCGGCTTCCTTTTCTTTTGAAAACACTCTTTTAGATTCATCGGGCAATAACTTAAATGCTTCTGTTTTCGGTGGACCGGTCCTATATAACAACAACGAAAAATTAGGCGGTAGCGCAATTGTTTTGAATGGTTCCAGTTACATATCCATTGCAAATTCTCCAAAACTTTCCGCTCCAAAAATGACAATATCTGCGTGGGTTAAAACCACGGCTGATCAAGGATCAATCGCGGATCGTTTCAGCTCCAATTCGTTAACGGGCGGTCACGGCTGGAGATTAGGTGTTTGGCCGGGCGGGTCGCCTTACGGCGGTGTATTTATTACGGACAGCAGTGGGAAAGGAAATAATTATAATCCATATCCATATGGAATGGGTCCTAAAATTAACGATGGGATTTGGCACCACATAGCAATGACTGCTGATGGGACACAAGGCAAATGGTACGTAGATGGCGAGTTGGCAAAATGCGGAGAAAGTTTTTGTACTTTTAATATTCCCGGGGATGTTGACGAATCAAATGCGGAATTAAAAATTGGAAACGGCGGATTTGGTCTTTTCAAAGGATCTGTTGATGAGGTTAAATTATACAGCCGCGCGCTTTTTGCAGAAGAGATAAAAAATCTTTATGTAGGATCAATTAAACAGTCCGATACGATCCCTCCATTTGTTTCAATTTCTTCTCCGCAAAACGGTTCTACGGTCTCAGGTACTATATCTATTACAGCGAATGCGACAGATAATTCGTCTGTTGCAAAAGTGGATTTTTTAATTGACGGAAAAATCGCAGGTTCCGACCAAACGGCTCCTTATTCATTTTCTTGGAATACTGTTGGCGAGGTAAATGCAACGCGTGTGGTTTCAGCGAGGGCGTATGATGCCGCGGGAAACTCTACGATTGCAAACATTAGTGTGGTGGTTAGCAATGTGTCGTCAATAATTTCGGATTCATTAATTGCTCACTATTCATTTGACGAGGGCGAAGGCAAAATAGTATCTGACTCAACGGGAATTAATCAGTCGGGATCATTGGTTGGGGAGCCGCAATGGGTTCCGGGAGAAAGCGGATTTGCTTCGGATAAAGCGCTTTATTTTAACGGTGCCACAAATTACGCGTTGCTTCCGAGTTCTCCGGTCCTTACGCGAAACAAACCTTTTTCCGTAAGCTTTTGGTTTAAACCTGCTACACTGATAAATAAAGATGATCCCGTGGGACATCGAGTATTTTCAAAGGGTGTTGATGGGATTGGATTTGCAAACGGAGACGGAAGAGTTGAAGTTGGCAATCCTCCATACAGATTGAGTTCTCAAAATAATTCATGGCAGGCTAATAAATGGTATTTTTTGGTTTATACAATGGACGGCGCATCCGCTAAACTTTATATTGACGGTTTTGTGGATACTACGATTCCGCTGAATTACTCAATCATTTCTAGCCAAAATGACTTTACAATCGGCGGTTTACCAGGAGGTTCATTTTTTAACGGAGCGGTTGATGATGTAAAGATTTATGCTAAAGCGCTTTCGCAAAACGATATTGATGAAATTACGAAAGGACTTGTATCAAATTATTCTTTTGAGGGCACAAATAATGGTGTCATAGCCGACTCTATGGGGAGTAACGATGGAATTGTTTCTGGAAGTCCGCAGCTAGTGGCAGGTAAAATAGGTAATGCACTTAAATTTGATCGGGGATTAAATTTTGTAACCATAAAAAATAATCCTTCGCTAACAATAAAAGATGATTTCACACTTTCATTCTGGTTTAAACCATCCAAAAAAATAGACATATCAGATCCGTTGTCCTATTTGTTTCTAAAAAAAGGCGAGCTGGATACGATTGGCCTTGCAAACAGCGATGCTAGAATAGAAATCAACGTGCTCCCGCCCAACAAAGTATTTTCGCAAACGCGCGTTTGGAATCCTGATACTTGGTATTTGGTGAGCCTTACGTTTAATAAAATAAACGGATATAAATTGTATGTCAATGGAAGTTTAGAAGGGACTTCTCCGAGCACCTATTCAATACTTTCAAGCGCGAGCGATTTGACTATCGGCGCCAATTTTAACGGAGCGATAGATGAAGTTAAAATTTACAATAAAGAATTAAGCCAGCGTGAAATTAAATTGCCGTATGCGCAAAAAAAATTAATAAAAATTGGGTGGGATGCCAAGAGATCTGGATACATCCGTGACAATATCGACTCCATGAAGACAGCCCCTTTTGACGGTATTAATCATTTTGTAAGATCAGGAACTAGAGAGCCGGAGCTCCTTCTTTATCATCTTGGTGATATCGCTGGAAATTCAATTGGTGACAGATCCGGCAATTCACTAGTAAGTAAATTAGTAAACAATCCGTTGTTGGTGGCGGGAATTTCCGGACAGGTTGAAGGGGGAGCGTTGCTTTTTGACGGCGCTACAAATTATGCTTCAGTTACTAATCTAGACTCTGTAATATCAGGAAACCATCCATTTACGATGGCCTTTTGGTTTAAACCTACAGCAACTATTAATCCCAGCGATGCTAAATCTCATACTATGACTGGTAAAAACGAATTTTATACGATAGGCACAGCAAATTACGACGGACGTATTCAAGTAAATGGAAACGGATTTGCGTTATTTTCAAAAACAAATGAATGGAAAGCCGGAAATTGGTATTACGCCTCGCTTTCATTTGATCCGTCCGCCGGCTATAAATTATATGTTAACGGAGTTTTGGAAGGTAGCGCGCAAAGTCCATATTCGATTCTTTCGCCGGCCGGAAATTTGATTATTGGAGCAAGTCCATCTCAAACATCCTGGTTTCCGGGCGCAATTGATGAATTTAAAATTTTTGGAAAAGCTTTGAATGGAGAAGAGATTTTGGCCGAATTTAATGATTTTTCTTATAAAATATCACTTTCTGATTTAGTTTTTTCTTCGCACAAATTGACTCTTGAAGAAGTAAGAACAGAAATTAATAACTTTAAAGCGACTCAAGGGAAGATTCCTGAAATATTTGTAAATATTGCAAGCGCGGGAAGCCCGCCCCCCGACGTTTTTGATGCCGAATATTCGACAGTTGTAAATAATTTTAAGGTGGTCGCGCAAGCCGCAAAAGAAGCTGGATTTACGGGCCTCATGCTTGATCAGGAAGAATATCAATGGCCCAATTATACCGTTTGGGATTCCAACAAAGTTAAATACGCATCATCAAAAACTAGGGAGGAATATAAGGACCAGATGTACTTAAGGGGAAAGGAAATTATAACTGCAGTAAACAGTGTATTTCCAAATATTAAAATCATAAATTTCTACTGTTTTACGCCTCCCAATAAACCGAATGAAAGCGACTACAGATTGTATATACCCTTTTGTGACGGATTGATTGCTGGAGCGGATTCAGGGACAAAAATAATTGAGGCAACTGAAGATGCTTATCCATGGAAAGAAGTGTCGGATTTCGTAAATGGGAAAAGAAGAATTGAATCCGAAGCAAAATTGCTTTCCAGAAATCCTTTAAAACTTAATACAAATTTTGAAATTGGCTACGGCATATGGATGGATTTCGGCTCATCCTATTGTCCTCCTCAATCGGGATGCTGGCAACAAAATGTTGAATCAGGAAATTTGCATTTAAATAGTTGGACTCCTGCAGACTGGCAAAAAGTCGTAACCAATGCGCTGAATTATAGTGATAGTTATGTTTGGGTGTATTCCGAACGTCTCGATTGGTGGACAAACATGAATTTACCGCAGGCATACGTTGATGCGACAAAAGCAGCTCGTAATGCGATTACTCCAAATTAATGATAAATGATATAATTATTCTATGGACCTAATTATTACAATTTGGGGGTTGTCGGGTGGGATTATTGCCCTGTTTGTATCTACTCTTCACGAATAGTTATGGCGGGTTACGATTTTTTAGGTATCGGGGACACCGTTACTGATGCTTTTATTAAAATAAAAAATCCTGCGGCGCATCTTGACATTGATAAGGGGGCGCGGGAGCTTTGCATGCGTTTTGCAGATAAAATTCCTTACGAGGACGTTTTCATTGTTCCTGCTGTTGGAAATACCGCAAATGCAACTGTTGCAGCTGCTCGTCTAGGCCTTAAAAGTGCGCTTGTTACCAATCTCGGGGATGATTACTTTGGAAAAGAATGCGTGGATGAACTCGAAAAAGAAAAAGTAAATTCGGAATTTATTAAAAAAAATCACGGAAGAAAAACAAACTATCACTACGTTCTTTGGTTTGAAGATGATCGGACTATTTTAATAAAACACGAAGAATATGATTACCAATTGCCCGAAATCGATGATCCGAAATGGATTTATTTATCTTCTGCAAGCGAAAACTCTTTGCCGTTTCATGGAGAGATTGCGGGGTACTTAAAGGCACGTCCCAATGTAAGTCTCGCGTTTCAGCCCGGAACTTACCAGATTAAATTTGGAAAAGAAAAATTGCGCGCCATTTATGAACTGACTGACGTTTTTATTTCAAATAAAGAAGAGGCGCAAAGAATTTTAGAAAGCGAGGAAAATGAAATTAAAAAATTACTTTTTGGCATACGTTTGCTTGGTCCAAAAATAGTTGTTATAACAGACGGTCCGAAAGGGGCATATGCTCTAGACGAAAAAGATCAAACATGGTTTATGCCGCCGTATCCCGACCCCAAGCCGCCTTTTGAGCGGACGGGAGCAGGGGACGCGTTTTCATCTACATTTGTCGCGTTTATATGTTTAGGACTGACCGCAAAAGAAGCTTTGCAGCGGGCGCCCATAAATTCTATGTCCGTAGTGCAATATGTTGGAGCAAGAGAGGGGCTTCTTTCACGCGAAAAAATTGAAGAGTATTTAAAAAATGCGCCTAAAGATTATCAGCCGAAGTTGATATAATAAACATATTTATTTATAATCAGTAATATGGAAGGCAAAAAAATTACAATTGACGATTTGGCGATAATGATAAATAAAGGTTTTGAAGCAACAGCTTCAGATATTAATGAGCTGAAAGACGATGTTAATCACTTGAAAGGCGATGTTAACCAATTGAAAGGCACAATGAATAAATTTGAAGAAAAACTAGATTATACCGATGCACGAATTGCAAGGATTGAATCAGATATTAGTGAGATGAAAGGAAATATTGTCTATAAATATGAATTTGAAGATTTGGCGGCTAGAGTAAAATACCTTGAAACAAAGTTTGGCATCGAAAGCGGAAAATAAGCACAATGACTCTAAAAGAAATTTTAAACCAAGCGCGTGAAGAAAAATGGGCATTGCCGCATTTTAATATTTCTGATGCTGTAACTTTGGCAGGAATTTGCGAAGCAGCAAAGGAATTGCGTTCACCGCTTCTGATCGGAACTTCAGAAAGTGAAAAAAAATTTATAGGGCTCAGGCAAGCGGTGGCGATGATAAAAACTTACCAAGAGGAGTATGGCATTCCGATTTTTTTAAATGCCGACCATCATAGGAGCTTAAGCTCGGCGGAAGAAGCAGTTAATTTTGGCTACGATTCGATTCATATAGATCTTTCTTCAGGCAATTTGGAAGATAATATTCAAAGCACGAAAGAAGTCGTTAAGTATGCTAAAAGCAAATCCACTGATATTTCAGTTGAAGGCGAAGTCGGATATTTAATGACCGAGTCGTCGAAAATCTATAAAGAGATAATTGAAATTCCGCCAGAAAGCCTTACAAAACCGGAAGAGGCAGAGCGCTTCGTAAAGGAAACGGGCGTGGACAGATTTGCTCCCGCAGTTGGTAATTTACATGGGATTGCTGCGAATATAAAAAAATTGGATATTGAAAGAATTAAAAATATAAGAGCGTCGGTCGGGGAAGTTGCTTTGGTTTTGCATGGCGGATCAGGAACTCCCAATGAACAAATTAAAGACGCAATTGAAGCCGGAATTAATAACATACATATAAATACAGAATTGCGGATTGCATATTCGGAAGCTTTGCGAAAATTTTTAAATGAAAATTCAGAGGAAACTACTCCTTATAAATTTTTTGCTCCAGTTATTCAAGCCGTTAAGGAAAAAAGTGCGGAAAAATTGCAGATTTTCGGATCTGTGCATAAAGTTTAATGCTCTAATTATTGAGTTGTTATATAATTAAACATATGCAGATAGACTCACTTTTTAATATCTTCGGGCTTGTTGTGGCGCTTGGTGCAAGTATTATTGTGGCAAAAACAGCTCTTGCGTGGCGCGGGGTATTGCGGGACGGAATATTATTTTTTCTTTATGGCTTTATATTTTTTGCAATAGGATTTTTGTGGAATATTTTTGTGGGTTTAGGAAAACTTCCCGATACAAATATCGTGTTTTTTGCTTTCGGTGTAACTTTGGCATTGTTTGGGGCGCGTCGTATATTTTCATTTACGGACGCAAACGTACCATTCCATCAATAAAATAAATTTGCTATTTGTTCATTTTATGTTAAGATGCATAAATGGAAACAATTGGCGCGACAAGGCGTGAAATTTTCGGAAAAAAAGTGGCAAAATTGCGGCAAAAAGGCAACTTGCCCGCTGTCTTATATGGAAAAGGAAATAAATCGCAGCCGCTTTTTGTAAAATCCAATGAATTTTTAAAATTATGGAAAAATGCAGGAGAATCCACTGTTATCGAACTTAAAGTGAATGATAACGGGACTTTTAATGTTTTAATACAGGACATCGCTGTTGATCCTATAAAGAATGACCCTATTCACGTCGATTTTTTAGCTATTGATATGAAAAAGAAAGTTAAAGTTGAAGTGCCTCTAGAATTTATTGGCGAATCAGAAGCTGTTAAGGGCGGAGGTATTTTGGTGAAGGTGCTTCATGATTTGCACATAGAAGCACTGCCAAAAGATTTGCCGCATAACTTAAAAGTAGATTTAAGTCTGCTTCGATTAGTCGGGGATTCCATTTTAATAAGAAACATTGAAGCTCCGTCTGGCGTAGAGATAATTGATAGCCTTGACGAAACGATTGTTAAGGTTGAAGAACCGAGGACGGAAGAAGTTATTGCCGCACCAGCTGAAGAAAAGACAATCGAAGATATCGAAGTAATCAAAAAACCTAAAGCCGAAGAAGTATTAGAAGGAAAAGAAGGGGGCGAAGAAGAAAACAAAAAATAACCAGGATTGAAATTCATGGGTAACAAAAAATTTATATTTTATATTGTTTTTATTTTTATCGTCGCGTTTTTTGGGCTCTCGTTTTTAAATGCTTTAGCAGAAGTTGATCCTGCTCTTGTGGGCTCGCGAAGAGCAGCTCTTGAAGCGGAACTGAAGGAATATGAGCAGCAAATTGATCAATTTCAAAATTTAATTACCGAAAAGCAAAAAGAAGGTAATTCACTAAAAAGAGATATTGATATAATAAACGCAGAAATTTCTCAAGCCAAGCTCGCGATAAAAGCAAGAAACCTCGCAATTTCAAGGCTTTCTGAAGATATTGGGGACAAATCGGAAAATATCGGAGTTTTGGAGTCAGAAATCGGCAGCACGAAAAAAGCTCTTTCCAAAATTTTAAGCGACATCAACGAAAATGACGGCACTTCTTTCATGGAGCTTGCTCTTGCGTATAATGATCTTGCCCAATTTTTCGGCGAGATTGAATCTATTGATAACTTGCAGCTTTCTTTAAATGAAACAGTTGAAAAAATTCAAAATCTGAAAACTTCCGAAGTGCGCGCAAGGGATGAACTTGAAGGAAAAAAACAGGAAGAACAGGAACTAAAATCGTTGCAGGAGTTGCAGAAAAAGAATATGGAAAAAAATGAAAAAGACAAGCAGTCTATTCTGAAAGTAACCAAAGGTAAAGAAACCGAGTATCAGAAAGTTTTAAAAGAAAAACAAAAAAATGCGGCTACGATAAGAAGCCAATTATTTATTTTAAACGGATCGCCCTCGATACCGTTTGAAAAGGCGCTGGAATATGCAAATTTAGCTGAACGGGTGACCGGTGTCCGCCCGGCGTTTCTTTTAGGCGTAATAACCGAAGAATCAAATTTAGGACAGAATGTTGGGAAAGGCACGTGGTCCATCGATCTGGCGGACTCTCGATGCGAAAAACAAAGGTCAGCTTTTATGCAAATTACTTCAGAATTAGGGCTTGATCCCAATTTAACGCCGATTTCAAAAAAAGCATGGTATGGTTACTGTGGAGGGGCAATGGGGCCTGCGCAATTTATGCCGACAACGTGGACTTTATACAAAAAGAGAATAAGCGCAGTTACTGGGCATAATCCGCCTTCTCCATGGGATCCGAGAGATGCATTTGCCGCAGCAGCGCTTTTACTGAAAGACAATGGAGCAATTGCAGGAAATTATAATTTGGAATGGACTGCCGCCATGAAATACTTAGCCGGTTCAAATTGGAATAAAAAAGCTTACCGTTTTTACGGGGATGATGTAATGGCAATCGCTGCGAAATATCAAGAACAAATTACTTTGCTTCAGGGATTAACGCAAAGATGATGAGAGTTGTTTTTTAAAAGCCTCGACTATAGGATCTAGGTCGCCATTTAATATATTTTGGATATTATGCCAAGATGCTTTAATCCTATGATCAGTAATCCTGTCCTGGAGGAAGTTGTATGTGCGAATTTTTTCGGAACGGTCCGCGGTCCCTATTTGCTCTTTTCTTTCTTTTCTTAAGGCCTCTTCTTCTTTTCTTAACTTTTCATCTAAAAGCTTTGAGCGTAAAACTTGCATGGCACGTTCGCGGTTTTTTTGCTGTGAGCGCTCGGTTCGAGACGATATTACAATGCCGGTAGGTTTATGTAATATTCTTACAGCAGTTTCTACTTTATTCACATTTTGCCCTCCTGGTCCTCCCGCGCGTGAGAAGCTTACTTCTATATCAGATTCTTTAATATCAATTTCGTTTGCTTCTGCTTCAGGCAAAACAGCGACTGATGCGGTCGATGTGTGAATTCTTCCGGATTTTTCTGTTGCCGGAATCCGCTGTATGCGGTGCACTCCGGATTCATATTTTAATAAGTTGTAAACATTTTTTCCTTGTATTTCGGCAACGGCTTCTTTATATCCTTTAAGTTCGCTTTTTGATTCGTCAACAACAAAAAATTCCCAGCCTTTTTTTTGGGCATAATTTTGATACATTCGGAAAAGATCTGCGGCAAATAACGACGCTTCGTCTCCTCCAGCTCCTGCTCTTATTTCTATAATCGCCTTATTTTTTACTGCACCTTTATTTTGCCCTAAAATCTCGGCAAATTTAGATTCAATTTCTTTTTTTCGCGCCTCGGGTGATTTTTGATATTCGTCAAAGAGAATTTTTATTTTCGACAGTTCGCCAAATCGTACAATTTTTTCTTTTGGCCATTTAAAACTTTCGGCAACGTCAAATTCCATGTCGTCGTACTCTTTTACAGCTTCGTCAATTTGTTTTTGTAGTTCTGGATTCAATGTTTCTTTTTTACAGAATGACCTGCATTTTTTGCAGCTTTTGCTTGCTTTGCCGCTTCAAGGCGTGCTCTGAATTTCTCTACTCTTCCTGCAGCATCAATCAATTTTTCTTTGCCTGTATAAAAAGGATGGCATTCCGAACAAATTTCTACTTTAATTGACTCTTTTGTTGAATTTATGTCAAAAATTGCGCCGCACGCGCACTCCGCTTTTGTTTTATAATATTTTGGGTGGATTTCAGCCTTCATGTAGAAATTTTAGCATGGATGGCTTGCATTTGCAATGCTTTTGGCTATAATTCAATTTATATGAATACCACAGCATTAAATTCAGAAATAGAAGTTTTGTTTAAAGCGGGGGCCCATATTGGATATGGAAAAGAAAGAAGACACCCCAAAATGAAACCGTTTATTTTTGGCGTCAGAAACAACATTGAAATTTTTGATTTGGAAAAAACATTAGCTAAACTAAAGGAGTCTGAAGAATTTGTAAAATCATTAGGAGCTGGTGGAAAAATCGTTTTATTTGTTGGTACGAAACCCGCTTCATCTTCACAGATTGAGTCTGTAGGAAAGCGGCTGGGTATGCCTTATGTTTCTGAACGATGGCTTGGCGGAACAATAACGAACTTTAAAGTCATCGAAAGCAGGCTCATTTATTTGGATGGGCTTGAGCGGGAAGCAAATAGCGGAGAACTTGAAAAATATGTAAAAAAAGAGAGACTCGATAAAATGGCTGAAATAAGGAAACTATCCAGAATGCTGGGCGGCATAAGGAGTCTTAAACGTTTGCCAGACGCGATTTTTATAGTTGATCCGATGGAAGAGAAAACGGCTTTTTCAGAAGCGAGAAGAAAGAATTTACCGATTGTCGCACTTTTAAATACAGACTGTAATCCTGAAGGCATATCGCATCCGATTCCCGCAAACGATAATTCGGCGGCGGTTGTGAGCATTGTTTTAGAGCGTATTGCGGCTGCTTATGAAAAAGGAAAAAATGAAAAAGCCGCGGCATCTACTCAATAATAGTTTCTGATTATTTATTAATTTTTTTATTGATTTTTTAAAAATGACGATATCAAATGACTTAATTAAACACTTGCGAGAACTAACCGGAAGTTCGATTATCCTTTGCAAAAAAGTTCTTGAAGAAACCGGCGGAGATTTGGATAAGGCATTGGCGCTGCTTAAAAAATCTGACGAAGCTCTTGCATCAAAAAAAACAGCACGGACGACAGGCGCCGGAATTATTGACTCATATATACACGGCACAAAAAAAGTCGGAGTACTTTTAGAACTTCGTTGCGAAACGGACTTTGTCGCAAGAAATCCCGAATTCCAGGCGCTGGCTCACGACATTTCATTGCATATTGCTGGAATGAAGCCAGCGTACGTTAGCAAGGATAAAATTCCGGAAGAGGCGAGAGAAGAAGCAAAAAGATTATTTGAAGTAGAAGCGGAAAATTTAGGAAAGACGCCGGAAATGACCATTAAAATTGTTGAAGGAAAGTTAGATGCCCACTTTGAAGATGTTTCGCTTCTTTCACAGCCCTTTGTGAAAGATAATACTGTAACGGTAGACGAGCTTATCAAGCGTCATGTTGCGCGCTTCGGAGAAAAAATAGAAATAGAAAAGTTTGTAAGATATGAGATTTAATTCATATGTGCGCGTTCGTTAACGCTATTCATATACTATGATTTTCTACTCCATTATTTTTTTTCTTAGTGTTTCGGGGGGCGTTGCGATTCTAATAAAGAACCGAGAAGAATTTGAGGCGTTTAATTTTTCCTCTTTTATGAATGAATTGGAATCTGAAATCAGGAGCTCTTGGCAAAGTTATTTTAAGCCAAATCTGCTTCTTTACATTGAAAAGCGTTTGCATGGAATTCGGATATTTTTTCTGAAAGCGGAAAATAAGCTTTTTCGCATCACACGCCGTATTCGCGGAATCCAAGAAAACGGCAATGGGAATAATCATTCGGAATCCGAAGAAACTCGTTAAATCTTGGAGTGTCTTTACGACTTCGCTCGAACTTGCCTTATCAAAAATTCGTGATAAATAAAGGATCGCGCTATTTAATTCATTCATGAAATCTGATATAGTTTTACTCATATTGTGGCTACCATGCTTTTAAAAAGATTAGAAATTTCAGGATTTAAATCTTTCGCGCGCAGCGTTTCTTTAGACTTTCCTACAAAAATAACATCTATAGTGGGACCTAATGGTTCTGGCAAATCCAACATCGCGGATTCCATACGCTGGGTTTTAGGAGAGCAGTCAATGAAGCATTTAAGAGGGAAAAAGGGAGAAGATTTAATTTTCGGAGGAACTCCGCAGGTTGCAAAAATGGGCAAGGCCTCTGTTTCTTTAACTTTTGATAATAAAAAGAAAATATTTCCAGTTGAATTTGATGAAGTAATTATTTCGCGCAGAGTTTATAGAGACGGCGTAAACGAATATCTTTTAAATGGTTCGCAAGTGCGCCTTAAAGACACAATAGAGCTTCTTTCTAAAGTAGGTCTGGGTGCTTCCCAGCATCATATTATCGCGCAGGGAGATGCCGATCGGATTTTATATGCGTCTCCGAAAGAAAGGAAATCTATGATCGAAGAAGCTTTGGGCCTTAAAATTTTTGAATTGAAAAAAAATGAAGCGGAAAGAAAACTTCTAAATACTGGAGAAAACATTAAACAAATTGAATCTTTGCGAAGAGAGCTGGAACCCCATTTGAAATATTTAGGCCAGCAAGCAGAAAAATCCAAGAGCGTTGCAGAATTAAAAAAAACTTTGGACGAAGTTATCAAAGAATATGCATCTCGGGAAGTAAAAACATTGGCGCATGAGTTGGCGGAAATTGAAAAAGGCAAAAAACCGCTAGATGAGAAAATTCAAAATATCGAATTGGATATTAAAGAAAGCGAAAAGCTTTTGGGCGGAGACGAAAATCCAAGCGCTTTTTTTCAGGAACTTAAAAAATTCGATCAAATGCTTGAAGCTTTATCCAAAAAACGAAGAGAAATTGAGCGCGAAATAGGCCGACTGGAGGCGGAAGCAAATAAGCCGGCAGTGCATCGGCAAAACGGAGCGATATACCCTAAAGATAAAATAAAAGGAATGCTTCTTGAATTGGTTTCAGATCTCGAATCTGTATCAAGGTCTGGCACGATGGAAGCTGTGCGAAATACTATTTTTTCCACAACTCAAAAAATTTATAGAATTTTAGAAGAACTAAACGGAGGAGCAGATGAAGCGAAAGAAAGCAGTCCGCAAAACAATAAAGCAGAGCTTAAAACGGCAAAAGCAGGCATTTTAAAACTTGAAGAAGAAGAAAAAGAAATTCTAAAAAAGAAATACGAAATCGGAAGAGAATATGAAGCGCGCGCACTTAAAATCCAAAAAGAGGGCTCACTGTTGCGGCAAAAAAGCTATGAGCTGGCAAAATTAAAAGATGATTTAAGAAATTTTCAAAGCAGAAGCGAACATTTTAATCTGATAAAAAAAGAATTTGAAATAGATTTTTCGGAAGTCATCAAAGCTACGGAGCCGAAAGGAGAGCTGCTCGAAGAAGTGGAAAGGACTACCTTGCGGAGAAAAATAGAAAGAATGAGAATGCGTCTTGAAGAAGCGGGCGGTGTGGACGAAAACGTGCTTACGGAGTTCGAAGAAACTAAAAAAAGGGATGAATTTTTGTCGCGAGAGCTTGAGGATTTAAAAAAAGCTTCGGCGCAATTAAAAGATATTTTTCGTGATCTTGAAGAAAAAATAAAAAAAGATTTTGATGGAGGAATTTCTCAAATTAATAAACTGTTCGGAGAATTTTTCTATAATATTTTTAGCGGCGGCAAAGCGGAGCTTAGGATTTTGCGTCCGCAAAAAAAATTACCCACTGCGGACACCGAAGCAGAAGAATGGGAGGGAGAAGAAGTTGAAGAGGAGGAGGGTTTGGACGTTATCGTTGATATTCCAAGGAAAAGAATTAAGTCGCTTGCGATGCTTTCCGGTGGAGAGCGGGCGCTAGTTTCTATTGCGCTGCTTTTTGCCGTATCTACCGTAAACCCTCCGCCTTTTCTAGTTTTGGACGAAACTGATGCGGCGTTAGACGAAGCAAACTCGCAAAGATATGCGGGCATGCTAAAAGAACTTAGCGATCGCACGCAACTAATCGTAGTTACTCACAACCGCGAAACAATGAAAGTGGCGGATGTGCTATATGGCGTCACAATGGGCGGAGACGGTGTTTCCAAACTTCTTTCAATCAAATTCGAAGAAGCAGAAGACGTGCTTTCAAAAAGAAAATAAAAGCGATCGCTTTTATTTTAGACTTGCGTAGTTTTTATTTTTTTTGCAAACTATATATTCCCATCAGTTCGGCTTGGGCAATGATATGCCTTTCCATTGCGTTTTCAATATCCGCGCGTGTTGCGCCAAATCTGATATCTAAAGATTTATCCAGTGCGTAAAGTTTAAAATAATATCTGTGAACTTTCGGCCCCATTTTGGGGCATGGTCCGCCGTATCCAGTTTGCGCAAAACTTGTTGTTCCTTCCATAGCTCCTTCCGGAATTCCGTTTTCTGGTATCTCAGTAGTTTTCGGATCTATATTAAATAATGTCCAATGTAGCCACGGCGCTCCTGGAGAATCGGGATCGTCCATTATTAATACCAAACTTTTTGTTTCTGCAGATACATCCGAAATTGAAAGCGGAGGATTTATATCTTCTCCCTCGCAAGTGTATTTGGATGGAATATCGCCGTTTTGTTGAAATGCGTTGCTTTTTAATTTCATGATTAAATTTATATGAGAAGCTTACATTATGAAAAAATTGTGCCGACGGTGACTCCAACAACGATCGCAATACCACCGATTATAAAAGTTTTAAAACCGTTTCTGACCACGTGAATTTTCGAAATTTTTGCGCCTA
The DNA here is from genome assembly GCA_964464405.1 of uncultured Candidatus Saccharibacteria bacterium. Lineage (GTDB taxonomy): Bacteria > Patescibacteriota > Minisyncoccia > UBA11713 > 2-01-FULL-45-33 > CAYXFX01. The sequence goes on along the minus strand of CAYXFX010000006.1, from coordinate 1,003 downwards.
CTGCTCCAAGAAGAAAAAGCGCTAAGAGAGAAAGAATTACAGACCAAATAAATGCATTTTCAACTTCCATAATGATGTAAGGGAATAACGGTATAAAACCAGATATAAAATAAGAAAGAAACATTATAGCCCCGTCTTTCAGCGGCTTTCCTAAAGGTTCTTCATCGTGGTGAATATAATTTTCCGCGGAAGATTCTGAAAGAAAACTTCCGATTGCCATCGAAAATGCTTCGACAAAAATTAAAATGATTCCTGTTGTAAAAATTGCAGAAGAAGTGGCTCCAATATATGCAATCCCCGAAAGAAGCCCCACAGTCGAAGCAAGGCTGTCTTCAACTCCGAAAACAAAATTACGCAGGTAAGATGCCGAAAGAATTTTTGAGCGGTTCATTTTACTAAATTATAGCAAATCTTGACTCTCGCGGTAATAGAGTTTTAACCACTCATTGCAGATTTGCTTAACTTAAGCAAATTTCGCGAATGGTACACTTTTGTACTATTCAAGAAACGCCCGAAATTAGTGAATATGGTCATTTTTCTACCTTCTATCCACCAATTCTTGTTTTATTCCTATAATCCTTGCATTTGCTTGTTTTATGCACTATACTAGGTGTAGTGCACAAGTTTAGCTACTTTTGTGCATTAGGAGTAAAATAACAAGCTTAAAATATGCTAAAAGACATAGTTTTGAAGCAAAAACTAAAGAAAGAGGAGCTTTTGAAATCCAAGTATGTGGACAGGACCAAAGAACCATTTGCCAAAAAATGGCTAGATTCGGATTTGATAAAAGTCGTTCTTGGGCCCCGACGTGCGGGGAAGTCGGTGTTTTCGCTCCTGCTCTTAAAAGGCCACGATTTTATGTACTTTGATTTTGATGACGAAGTATTGGCCGCGGAAGGTAGCATTGGAACAGCTGAATTAATGAAAGAATTACATAGCGCGTATGGTGATATTAAAACAATTCTTTTTGATGAAATTCAAAATTTACCGGCTTGGGAGTTGT
>CAYXFX010000005.1:0-51225 GCA_964464405.1 uncultured Candidatus Saccharibacteria bacterium | reverse complement strand
TTGCAGACCCTTGCCTTACCACTTGGCTACCGTGCCGCTACTTTTCTTCATTTTGCACCTGACTGAGTAATTTTTCAAGGCGCGCTTCCTGGTCGCCTCCTTCGTCTAAAACAAAAATGAGGTAAGGAATTTTGTGTCGTTTCAATTTTCCGGAAATCAGCCGCCGCGCATCAGATGATAAACGTTTAATACTTAAAAAATTGTTTTTTGATTTATTTTTCGGAAAAATAGATATATAAACTTTCGCTTTTTCCAACCCGGAATCTATCTCGACTCTTGTTACAGAAAAAAATACCCCTTCTTCTTTCGGTATTTTTTCTAGAAAAATCGCAAGCTCTTTTTTGATAAAAGACGCAAGCCTTTCTTGCTGGTAAACCATTAATTATTCTTTTTTATAAACCTCCAATAAATCGCCGGAAGAAATCATGTGGGAAGCAAAAACCATCGCACCGAATTCTTCTGGTGGAGCAATTTCCTTTACTTTAATTTTTCCGCTTTGAAGATTTTCGATCTTCCCTTCCCCGATTTTATTTTCGCGCCTCAAAATTTCAAAACTTGCGCCATAGTTTATAACACCCTCAAGAACCTTGCCTCCGATAATTTGTTTTTTTATATTTTCTTCAGAAAAAATTTTAAGTACTTTTGCTCGACCAAGTAAAATGCGTTTTTCTACTTTTGGAGCCAAATTTTCTATTTTTTCTTTGACAAAATTGATAAGCTCATAAATTATTTTAAATGATGCAATTTCAACCCCGAGGCGATCCGCCAATTCTTTAACTTCAAATTTATGCGAAACATTAAATGCCAAAATCACGGGATTGGAGGAGGAAGAAGAAATCTTTACGTCATCTTCGGCCACCTCACCAACTTCGGCCCGCAAAATTTTAATATTGACATCGGGTCTGGCTAATTTTAAAAGTTCATTTTTAATTGCCTCTGCAGATCCCGCAACATCTGCTTTTATAACAACACCTAAAGTGGGCAAATTTAATTCAGATTCGTCTACTTTTTTTACATTTGCTTTTGAAATTTCATTTATTTGCTCATTTTTGGCTGCTTCCGCTTCTTTATGCGTAATATAAGAATTGAATATAGAGCCGACTTGAGGAAGCTTATCAAAACCTACAAGCAAAACCGGAGAAGAAGGATGCGCATTCTCAATCGGTTTCCCTTTATAGTCTTCCAAAATTTTTACTTTAGACATTGCATCGCCGGCCAAAATAAATTCTCCTTTTTTCAGAATTCCATTTTTTAAAAGCAAAGTCGCGGTAATCCCCCTTTTCTTATCAAGATGCGATTCAATTACGACTCCCGAGGCGCACTCTTTTACGTCGTATTTCAAATTTTCCAATTCAGCCAGAAGCAAAACGGTTTCTGAAAGATGATCAACGTTTTTCCCCGATTTTGCTGAAATTTCAACAAAAGGCACACTTCCTCCCCTTCCCTCTAAAAAAACATTTTCTTTGGCTAAATCATTTTTGACTCTCTCGGAATCCGCATTTTCTTTATCAATTTTATTAATTGCTACAACATAAGGAATTTTTGCTTCCAAAATTGCTTGTAGCGCTTCGCGTGTCTGCGCCTTTACTCCGTCGTCCGCCGCAACAACTAAAATTGCGATGTCGGCAACTCTGGCACCGCGCGATCTCATTTTTGAAAAAGCTTCGTGTCCCGGCGTGTCTATAAAAGTAATTTTACCTGACGAAATTTCTATTTCATAAGCCCCGATATGCTGTGTGATCCCTCCGCTTTCTTTTGCAGCCACATCTGTTTGGCGAATAGAATCAAGAAGTGTAGTTTTTCCATGATCAATATGCCCCATAACAACAACTATGGGCGGGCGTGGTTTTAATTTTTCATTTATATTATTATTCATTACCTAGCTTCTTCTATAGCTTGTTTTTCCTCCGCGGAAAGCTGATATTTTGAAGTGCCTTTTTCTATGGGCTTCGCATAAACCCGGTTAATCTCTCTACCGTAAAGAGAAGATAGCACAATTCCGTCCTTTTCGTCATTTAATAAAGCAAGGGCAAAACTTTGGTCACCTCCGGCGTCAGAAAAAGGATTAAATCTCACAAGACCCACTTTCCGAATATCCTTCGGCAATTCTCTTTCTAAATTTATAAGCCGCTTTTCTATTTTTTCAAGCACGTCTACGACGTCCTCCTCTTGCTCGCGGATATTAAGCAAAACTTTTTCCAAATCCCCAGATTCACCTTTAAAAATTTTTTTGTTCCGCGACCATATTATATAAACCCAACACACCAGCACAATAACCAAAACTGTGAGAGCTATAAAAAAATAAAAAAAATTTTCTGTTAAAAACGACATGGATGTAGTTTAGCACAAATAATTTTTATTAAAAAACGGAAGCGGGAGGATTCGAACCTCCGATCGCCTTACGGCGATACCTGATTTCGAGTCAGGCCCATTCAACCACTCTGGCACGCTTCCAAAAATTTTATAAATTTTACCATACCTATCCGCCCACGAGGAGTTGAACCTCGAACCTTGTCCTTAAGAGGGACCTGCTCTGCCAATTGAGCTATGGGCGGTTTTACAAAAATTATACAATAATTTTCATAAAAAACAAATAACGGAGCGCGGCTCCGTTATTTATCTAAATACATTTGAAATTTTTTTAAATCTGATTATGATTATAGGAAATTGCAGGACCGGATACAAGAGCTCGAATGCTACGGAGAAGTTTTACTGCAAAAGCAAAACTCAAGAGGCCAGAAATTGAAATCAAAAATAACGTTATGGGCTCGGCACTGTTTAACGCTGATGCGATAAATCTGGGAATTGCCCAAAGATCAGAGTTATACACTGTAACAAAATTTGAAATAATACGCGCAACAAAAAAATTCCTGGCTGTTTCTGCTAAAGCAATATACATAAGTACGCCGCTTCCTAAAGCCAAAGGTAAAGCTCGGCGGACAAACCAAATCGCGTAAATACGCCTCATTATTCGCTTTTTTAGAATTAATGCGTCCATTTTATATTTCCTCTAGTACATCCTTTAAAACTTTGCGCGCGCGAAAAAGTTTCATTTTGAGCGCGCCTATCGTTATTCCGTATTTTTTGGCTATTTCTCTATATGGCCGGTCTTCAATATAGTGCGATTTTAGCAGGTCGGCGGTATCCGCGGGTAATATATTTATCGCCTCCCTCACCTCTTCGGCCCGTTCGTTGCGATCTAAAACCGCTTCAAAAGCTTCTTTGCGGTTTTCCGGCTTTAGATTCCCGCTATCTTCCGCGCCGTCGTCGTTTTCAGATAAAATGGTATCTAAATATTCTACATCGCCGAAACTTTTTTTAAGTTTGCGGTAATGAGTAAGCGACGTATTAACTAAAATCCTCCACGCCCAGCTTTTAAATTCAATGCCAGGCTGTTTTTTAAATTTTTTTGCATTTAAATAAATTTTTGTGAAAGTCTCTTGTACTATATCTTCCGCCTCTTCGGGGCTATGCACTATGCTTATCGCCTTTCGTAAAAAAGGTGTTTGGTATTTATCTATAAGTATCGAGAAAAGCGCCGGATTTTCTACGGATTTACGTAAAATTTTTTCATCTGGCAATTCTTTTTGGTTTTCATTTTGTGAAGATAACAAACCCATCATCATGCCTTCATAATAACACGCGCGAAAATTTGCGCTAGCTTGACATATTTTGAAAATTCTATGAAATTACTGGAAAAAATGTAGCGCTTATGATAAAAAAACGAATATGTTCTTTGGAGGTATTAATGTTTCGAATTTCAAAAAGGGAAATGTCGCACCTTATGTTAGGCGCGTTCGTAATTATTTTAATTTTTTTTAGCCAATACATCCCGATTCTTAAGGTTATTTACTACAAAAATCCTTACTCAGACAAATACATGCACGCAGCAGCAGGAATTATCCTTGCAATTTCGTTTCCGGCGCTCTGGAGAAAAAAATTAAAGTATGCTTTTTGGATTTTACTCATCATAAATATTCTATGGGAAAGTTTTGAAATATTCGGATACGAAATCGGGTGGTTTATTCAAGCCCCGTTTGGAAAAGAATGGTTTTTTGACACAATGCTGGATATTTATTTTACAATGCTTACAGGACTCGGGCTTTGCATACTAAGCCACGAATTCAATGTTGAATTCTTAAAACACGAAAAGCTCTAGCACGGGCTTTTTTATTTTTATCTTTGGGATATTCTAAACGTAGCGCGAACGCATTTTGAGCAAAATTGCTGACGCAATTTTGCGAAATTGGTGCGCCGTTATCTGCTAACTTCAAAACTTGGGACTTTTTCTTTTTCTAATCCTCTTTGTTTTCTCAGCTCATTTATCTTTGCGCGCACATCATCATCTTCGGTGATCTCCATAAATTCTACTCCCTCAATCTGTCCGTAGCGTTCCGCCCATCTTGTCCTTTTTCTCATCGCGACATATTTAATTCCATTTTGCATAACTGCGTTTCTCATGGCATCTGCGTATTCTTGTTTTTTCTGCTCTTCCCATTCTTTATCTTTTTGAGCTTCTTTTGAAGCGTCCCATTTTTTCTTTTCTGCTTCATATTGTTTTACTTCTCTATCATGCCTTGCCTTGAATGTATAATCATCTTCCCCTTCAGCTTTTTTATATTCAGGATATTTCGGATGGTTAGCTCTAAATGGAGATTCCAAACCATAAGTTTCTGAAGAGCAACACGCGCAAACCGATCTGAATTCCATTTTTATACTTCCTTTTGACAATCTCGACTCCGGAATATTTAGAAGAATTCTTCCTTGTGTTCCACCACGGTGTTTTGATTTAGACCAGACTGGTATTGCAAGCTCTGGCGCTTCTTTTTGACGCACTAAAGAAATTTCTCTGCCTTCGGTAGCCAACCTTATTGTCTCTATTTTTTCGGCAAGTTCGGGATAGATTTGGATAAGTTCTTCGATAGGAAGTTCGTCCAACTCTTTACGAATTTCTACTCTAATTTTCCCCAAACGCTCCTCTTCTCTACGAGAAAAAACCTGCTCCATTTCTCGGTGAAGTTCTGTCTGTTGTCTTGCGTTAACTTCCAAACGATAACCACCGTCACTGCCAACAATATATACTGCTCCTTCGTGTAGAAGTTCCGCATCACTCATTGTTCTTTCTTTTTGGATTTTTGCCATCTCCTCTGCTGATGGCTGATAACTCTCTGGTGTTTTTGGCATATTTTTTAATTGATATAAATTTATTAATTTTTAGATGGTCTTGTTAAATAGGTTACTCTCATTGTATTGATTTTACAACTCAACTACTATCGATCAGTTCATCTAGTCTAACTTCAAGGGCTTTCGCAATCTTTTTTAATGTTTCAAGTGTCGGATTCTCATTTTTCACCTTGTTCAATTTTAATTATTGTGTTATTGGCAACATCAGCTAATTTAGCAAGTCTGTCTTGCGAAAGTCCTTTCTTTTCTCTTAAATTTTTTAAATTATTAGCTAGTGGATAATTTTGTTTTGACATAAATGGTGTATCTAAACAAATACTTTAATACTACTTAAATGGTACTACAAAATTTACACGAGGTCAAAACAATAGAGAGCATAAAAGATGTCCAAAAAGTCGGAACGAGCCCCAAATTTTTGGATAAATCCGTTTCCGTTTCGTTTGGCGAGCCGTGGGATTTTGCCTCGTCCCGCCTTGCGGGACGCGCTCCTGCCGAGCGGCGAAGCCGCGAGGCAATGCTTCCGTCTGGCTCAAAAAATTCTGAAAGTATCTTATGGTGGACCTATGGGGAATCGGACCCCAACCTCGTCCATGCCATGGACGCGTTCTACCACTGAACTATAGGCCCCTTAAATTTAATTTTTTTGATTTTTACTAAAAACGTAGATATACAAAATTTCTAAAATGCCAAGAGTGTTTATCAGCAAAATCGCAACAAACCACTTAAGATCATTATTTTTTGCGGCAACCCATAAAGCTCTTCCCTTCCAATAAAGCGACCATGCAATAAGAGCCAGTATTAAAATTCCGGCAAAAGGCCAAAACCACAAGCCCAAAAAGGGCATTTTTGAACCTTGCAAATAAAAATTCAAATTTGTCATCATTAAATTATTTTAGCAAAAATTGTGAGTTTAAACCAGCCCCGTTGTACCAAATCCTCCTCTAGATTTATTTCCCAAATCTTCGACTTCTTCCCACTCGGCGCGATCATACTTTTTAAAAATTCCCTGCGCGATTCTTTCGCCACGTAAAATTTCTACCGGAGAGTCAGTAAAGTTATAGACAGCAGCATGATATTCGTCTTCATTTCCTGAAAAGTCCCTGTCACCGATTCCCACACCAGTTGCAAGCATTAGCCCCTTTTTGTGAAGAGACGACCTAGCTGCAAGAAGCAACATGTACCCTTCGGGCGGTTCAATCGCAACATTTAGCGGAACGTAGGAAACTGTTTTAGGCGGAATACTTACAACCGATCTCGAAGCAAAATCAAAAGCAACAGCTCCTGCGGTTTTGTATTCAGGAAGCGGAAAAGATTTGTCGATTCTTCGGATTCGAACTTTCATTATTAAATTTTCTCATAATTTTAATAAATAAAAAACAGCCGACACCGGTGGTTGGCTGTTGATATAAAAATTGGCCAGTTTAAATTCTTTTTAACTGCTCACTTAAATCATGCTTCAAATCCAAGTGATGCTCTCTTCCTAATGACAGTCTGATTGTTCCCGGAGTAATCCCAGCCCTCAACTTTTCTTCGTCAGTCATCTGGTTGTGCGTCGTCTCCCACGGAAGCAATGCGAGAGATCTTGACTCTCCGATGTTAGGAGCATGAAAAAAGAGTTCTAAATTATCCAAAACAGTTTTTGCGGCTTCGAGTCCCCCTTTAACTTCGAAGGACATTAGCCCGCCAAAACCTTTTGGCATAAGTTTTTTATTTCTTTCGGCAAAGGCCCCTATCGTAGGATAAAAAACTTTATTTACTTTTGGGTGTCCTGCAAGAAATCTCGCGACTTTCCGAGCATTTGCGCAGTGTTCTTTCATTCTTCCGAAAAGAGACTCTATGCTTGAAAGAAAAATATCCGCGTTATCGGGAGAAAGGCACGGCCCCGTGTCCCTAAACCACTCATTTCTTATGTCGTCTACGAGGTTTTTTTTGCTCAAAATATTTCCGCCGATTACTTTCCCGTCACCCATATATTTGGACGCCGAGTGTTCGACAACGTCAGCTCCCAACTGGAGAGGTCGAAGAAGTGCGGGGCTAGCCAAAGTGCTATCTACCGAAAGAAGCGCGCCAACGCTATGGGCCGCTTTTGCGAGCGTCATAATATCAAAAATTTCAATCAGCGGATTTGAAGGGTTCTCAACGTGCCAAAAAGTAGTATTATACCTTGTGGCTTTTACCCATTCGTTGATATCGAAAGGATTTTCAACAAAAGTTACTTCGATCCCCAAGGATGGCAATATTTTTTTGAAAAGATGGAAAACTCCGCCGTAAAGACGATTTGAAGAAACAATGTGCCCAAATTTTCCACCGTTGCGATCTTTGTTGCAAAAATATGTTGAAAGAAGGTAAATGGCGGATTGCCCTGCTGAAGTTGCAAGGCACGCTTCGGACCCTTCCATTGAAGCCAATCTTTTTTCCCAGCTGTCCACAGTTCTATTGCCTATTCTGCTGTAAACAAAACCTTCAATTTCTCCGGCAAATTTTTTTCGTCCTTCTTCCGAAGTGCCCAAACCATAGGCCGCAACCCTATCCACCCCCATTCGCAAATATCTGTCTGCAAGTGATCCTCCTCCATGAATTTCCAAGCTTTTCGGACGCAATTTCCATGTCGGCTTCCGTTCGTTCATTTTTTTCTCCTTTTTTAATTAACTAAAATCTCCCCCAAACTTAGCGCAGAGAAAATGTTTTAGCAACAAACGAACTCTTTCTAATTTTCTTTAAAAATGGTATAAAAAGATGAACAAATAATCCCCCTTGTAGTTCAATGGACAGAACAGCCCCGTCCTAAGGGGTAGATGGTGGTCCGATTCCGCCCAAGGGGACAAATGTGTTAATATAAAAACATGGCAAAAAAATCGCGGGCTGGGGAAAAATTTTATCACGGGGATAATTTAAAAAAGAAAGGGCTTGATCGGAAAAGAAAAAGCAAGACCGAGCCGTGGGAGGTAGTGAAGCGAAGCTCTACTACCTCCCCGTGGGAGAAAAAAAAGAGAAAATAATATGGCAGATTATCAGGATCAAATTATAAATGCGATAAAGTGTGCGCTCCCGGGGGTGGTTAGTATTGCTGCGTCTAAAGACGTAATGGCGGTTGAAGAGGAACTTGCCAAAATGGGCATGGATCCAAAAGAATATGAAGAAAAGCTTTCAAATGATGTTGACGAAAAAGGAATGGTCTCTGTTGCCGGAGGATCCGGCTTTATAGTTGACCACTCGGGAATTGTTTTAACAAACAAACACGTTGTTCAAGACAAAGATTCGGTTTACCACATTATAATCGGCCAGGACAAATTTGAAACGGAAATTGTTGGTAAAGACCCGCTGGCAGATATCGCAATTTTACGGATCATTAATCCGCCGGAAAATTTGCCTGTAGTAAAACTTGGAACCGCAAAAAATATAAAACTGGGCACAGCGGTAATTGCGATAGGAAACGCATTGGGAGAATTTCAAAACACTGTTTCAACTGGAATAGTTTCGGGGCTTTCGAGATTCTTGTCCGCCATTACTGATATGGAGGGGCACCAGGAAAGACTCCGCGGATTGATTCAGACAGACGCGGCAATTAACCCGGGCAATTCAGGCGGACCATTGATAAATTTAGAAGGTGAAACAATCGGAGTAAACTCTGCGATTGTTTTTGGCGCTCAAAATATCGGGTTTGCAATTCCAATTGATCGCGCGAAAAAAGATTTAGAGCAAATTAAAAAACACGGACACATTTTAACTCCTTTTTTAGGAATACGGTATATAATTTTAAATAAAGCAATCCAAAAACATTTTAAACTGCCGATAGACCACGGCGCATTAATTATCCGAGAAGGTCTGCCCGGAGATTACGCGATTATGCCAGGAAGCACCGCAGAGCACGCAGGACTAAAAGAACACGATATAATTCTAACTGCAAAAGGAAAGGAAGTTACTGTAAAAGAAACTTTGGAGGATATTTTAGAAACTTGCGCGGTTGGAGACAAACTGGAACTTGGAGTCTTGCGCAAAAAAGAAAATCTCACGCTTACAGTTCCTCTCGAAGACCGCGCAAAATTTAATTAAAAAAATACGCCGTAAAAAGCGTATTGCTATCCTAATAACCAAAAACAACTTAGTCTTTTAATAATTCCTTTAATCTTTTATTAATTATTGCGAGGCGCTGTTCGTATTTTTCGCGTTCTAAAATAAGCGTCGTAACATTGCGTTGTTTTCTCTCTTTTTCTTCGTTTCTTTCAGCAAGAAATTCGACAATTTGAATAGCTGCTGCTTCTAAAATCTTCTTTTGGCTTTGTGTAATTTTCTTTGAATCAAGAAGCGCTTCCAAATCCAGAAAAATTTCTTTATCAAGGTCAATTCTTAGCTTTTCTTTTACAAAAACTCCACATATGGAGTAAAACACTAAACCAAAAGGCAAATCTTTTACTAGATCGATATATCTAACTTCCACTCCTGCGCTTTTTACAATTTTTCCAATTAAACTAACGCCTTCAGTTTTTTCTTCCGGCATAGAATCTCCTTCCAATAAAAAAGGCTGTTCGTCTAAGTCATTTATAGCACTAGTAAATAAAAAAACAAGCGTATGTATGAGGCCACCAATTTTGGGCTTTTTCCATTTTATTTTAAAGAATAAATTACCATCCCCGCGATAGATTTTAGTGCACAATAATAGATTTTGAGCGCGGATTATATCTTCAAAAGCTCTTTTAGGCGGCGCTGGTCAAATCCAATGACAATTTGCCCGTCTATATCAATGACAGGGACGCCCATTTGTCCAGTTTTTTTAACCATTTCATCGCGCATTTTTATATCGGAAGCAACGTCATGCTCTTCGTAGCTTATTTTGTTTTCCTCAAAAAATTTTTTGGCCATTTTGCAATAAGTGCACCACGGCGTCGAATATATTATTACTTTCATTTTATTAGTATAGCAGTTTACATTTTGGTATCAAGATATTTAAGAGAATCTTCCAGAGTAACGCCTACTTTTTTACCTGGATTAAAAACATTTTGCGGATCAAATATTTTCTTGGTCTCCACGAAAAGGTTGTACACATCCTCCCCGTACTGTTCTTTCAAATACGGCCCTCTGATTAAGCCGTCATTATGCTCCCCCGTTGTAGAACCTTTGTATTTAAATACGAGTCCGTAAACTTCTTTTGAAAGCCTAGCAATTACTTCTTTAGTGTCGGGCTTATTAAAATCCATCAAAGGAATTATATGAAAGTTTCCATCCCCGATATGCCCAGCTACAGTGTAGAGAAGTTTGTATTTAGCGAGTATCTCGTAAAGCGCCGGCAAAAACTCGGAAAGCTTGTCCGCGCGAACCGAAAAATCATCAATAAACGGCGCGGTACGCAAGCCTCGTACGTGGTGGCGCAATAAATTAAAACTTTCACGGCGAATCAGCCAATATTCCTCCGTTTCCTCGTCAGACTTAGTAATGCGCATTTTTATTTTAGGATAAGCTTTTCTGATTTCTTTTTCTGCTCGCTTCGCAAGTTCATCCGCTTCATCCGTTGTGTCCCCGGTAAACTCCGCGAGCAATGCGAGCTTGGGAATCCCTGTCCTGAAAATAAGAACAGCCGCGGGTATCAAGCTTAAAGCAAGGCGAAGCAAACTTCCCTTAATTTGATGCAGAATTTCAGGGAAAAATTTGATAGCAAGGCGAAAAGTATTGTCGTCATAAGACTCAAAACTTTCCGGCTTGTACATCAAAATTAATTTGCTTAAATCCCCCAAAAAAGAAAGATCCTGCAAAAAAACGACCAGAAGGCGCGATTTCGGCTTTGGTTTAATAAGTCTGAATTTTATATTTGTGATAATGCCTAGCGTTCCTTGAGAACCGACAATCACGCGCGTAAGATCAAAAGTTTTCTGTGCCGGATCATACACGTCCCACAGGGCATACCCGGAAGAATTTTTTGTTACATCCGGCTTTGCGGCAATTAGTTTTTCATAGTTTTTTTCAATAAGTTCATGCATTTTCCTGTAAATTTCTCCTTCAAATGTTTGCTCCTCTTTTTTGCTTGCTAATTCCTCTTTAGTCAATTTTTTAAAAATATAAGAATTTCCGTCGCTAGCAATCATGGCAAGCTCCGAAACATAATCGGCTGTTTTTCCAAAGACAAGCGTTTTTTCCCCACCCGCATTATTTGCAACCATTCCTCCTACTGCGCAAAGTTCGCGGGACGCGGGATAGGTAGGAAGCAGAAGTTCGTGATAAAGAGTTGCTTTCTCAAAATCACGATAATAAACCCCCGGCTCTGCGTACACAAAATTCGCGCCGATTTCACCCAAATGGTTTAAATAGCGCATCACATCAACTATTATTGAGTCTGAGATCGGCCCACCCGTCATATCTGTCGCCGCGGATCGCGCTGTAAGCGAAAGATCCTCGCCGTTTTTTTGGGCCTCACTTACATAGGCAACCAGTTTTTTTATATCTTCCGCAGATTTTGGATACAGAACCAGCTTCGGCACAATCGTAAAAATACTGGCGTCTCTGCTATATTTTTCTAATGTTTCTGCAGAATCGTCTACATCGCCTTCGAAAAATTTCCGAATTTCTTGCCCATGATTTATCATTATTTTGTTTTTAGATAGCCTGCTTTACCGGCTTATATAAATCTTTATCTATTTTTCTTTCAAAACAGTAATATCCCTCGGGATGACCCCAATTCTCTCCATACACCGGATAAGGCATTGTAATTCCGCCTTTGGAATCCTCTGATTCCCTTTTTCTGCTAAAATTTGCGCAAAGAGAAAAGGACTCCGGCCCGTTAATTTTATATTCATAATTCGTGCTCGTTTCCGGGTCTTTCGGAATCTTTATTCCTCTAATTGAATCTTCCAAGTCCCCTAGCTTTTCGGGAAGACGTGCTTTTTGCTGCCAATAGTTTACAATTTCAGATTGGATAGTTTGTAAGTGAGTAATTCTTAATTCATCTATTTTCCTTAAACGCTCTTCCAAGGGAGAGCCAACCACAAAAAAACCGGCAACAATCGCAACTGCAACTATTAAGATAATCAGATATGTAAAATATTTCATATTATTCTGTCCTATACTTTCTTAAATCACTAAAATAATATCCGAAAATGGCGCCCGACACCAAAAGAACCGTTAAAATCTTAAATAAGAAGCGGATCGTAAGCTCACCTCCCAATAAATTATAAATTAAAGTTACAACATCTCCGATAATTACTCCAGCCGCAATAAAAATAGTAAAATATATTAGCCACTTTCTTACTTTTAAATTTCTTTTTTCTGGCAAGGCGCTATACTGTTTGCCCAGCGTCCAATTGGTCCAAAGATAAACCGGAAATACTATTATTAGTATTGAAATTGACCAACGAATCGACTCGTACAGAGATTTAGAATAGTAATAATTATCAGTTGTAAGAATATCCGGAAAATATAAATTGATATAACTAAAAATAAGCGCTATAAAACTGCCAGCGCTTACATATAGCGCAATCATTGATAATAGATGCAAAAACACATCTTTAGGCCCCGCCTTTATTTGATCGTTCATATTGATTTAAATTTAACATAAATCTGTAAGGTTTTAAAGCCCATTTGTCCGCATAATCCACACCTATTCTTTTCGCACGAATTATTTGTGAAGGGTTAATGTGAAAACCGCCATCTTCTATCCACAATCCTGTTTTTTTAGTGGCTGGCATGTTATTAAATTTTTTATCAATTTTTAAAAATTTTGTGAGTTTCCCGGGCCCGTTTAGCTTTCTAACCGCAATGTTTTGGCGGACCTTGCGCAGCGCGGCGGCGCGAGCAGAGCAATCCCGCAGCAGCGGGATATGCGTGCCCGACAAAATTTTGCGGTTAGAAAGCATACTATTGTTCGAAACAGCTACCAAGCCGCGAATTAAAACTGCGGCCGGATAGTCTTTCGGTCCTGTCACAATATTTAACATCCAGTGCGCACCGTAGCAAAAATAAATATACCAGACGCCCGCCGGACCGAACATCGGAAAGTTACGCGCAGTCTTCCCTCGACTGGCATGTGATGCTTTATCATTAAAACCATCATAAACTTCAACTTCTGTGACGACATGCTTAATAACTCGGCTGCCGATTTTTCTGCATAATATCTTTCCCAAAAGTTCCTCTGCTACAGCGCGTGTCCGCTTCTCAAAAAACTTTTTTGTCAAAACTTTTTTCATTTTGATTATATTAGCAAAACTAAAACACTTAAGCGATGCGCGCCAAAATAATCAACTTTTTATTTATATTCCTCGCTTCCGCGCAAAAGATAGGATGTTAAAATCACAACAAAAATTGTGATGATGCCCAGAGTTTTGTTTCTTATCTCTTTCCTAATTTCTTCCGTCATTCGTTTTTGTTTCGTCCTTCATTGCAACAATAAAAAACCAATTCATTATGAAAAATAAGCCCAATCCAAGAAATACATGCGATAAAGTTTCCTGCAGGCGCATAGAAAATACCTGAATTTTAAGAGAGAGAAAAAAGAATTCTGCTAAATGTTCTACCACTAAAAAAGTGATTCCCAAAAGAAATGACATCGTAGCATTTTTTGTTCGCTCATCAGGATTTGGATTAGCTTTTGAAGCAACAATCATTACGACAAACCCCAAAATTACGGCCGTTAAATGCAGCCATCCGCCTTGGCTAAAATATTCCCAAGAAAGGCCCAAAATCGCCATCATAACTAAAACTATGATAAAGATAGCAGTAAGCAATGTTTTTGAATTCATGTAATAATAATTTTTATTTAATTATTTTTCTCATCGGGCCAAAAACAGGAAGGTCAGGACCAAATACTCCATATTTGTTATCAGTAAACGGCGTTGGATATAAACCCAAGTGCACAAAATTTGCTAACTGCGCCCTTCCATTACTTCCTGCAATAATAGGCGCGTCGGAAAGTACATCAGCCGTAATTGTAAAAACTTTTGAAGATTTGGGTTTTAGTGAAATCGTTGGAAACATGAAATTCGTGGCAACAAAATCTTTTGCTCCATCCATTGTTCCTCCTAACTCTAAAATTGGCGCAGTGTCATCTAATTGGGTAGATCCATCGAACAATTTAATGTTAGCAAACGTTCGCAATGCTAAATCGCTGTCTGACCCTACCGAAAATCCTGTAACCCTGAGCTCCATGCATCCGTTATTTGTTAATTTAATTTTTGCAAAAGAAACATTCGTGCTTCCGCGTTTTATTTGATTTTTGGACGTTGGCTCTAAAGATAGCAATATTTTATAAAAAGTGTCACTACAAACGGCGGTTGCAGGAGTTCTGCGCGCCGCTTCACTCGCAGAAAATTCGCCAGATTTATTTGAAATAAACGCCAAAGCTAAAACTACGCCGGCAAGAATCCCCATTGCCGCCCACGCGTGCCATGGCCTTACCCGGCTTTTGCCGATTGTAATATAATCTTTTTTTAAAGAAGACAGGGTATTTTGAGCAAGCTCGTTAATAGGGTCGCTCTGTTTTTGGTTGTTTTCATCCATATACTTTTAATAGTTAATAAAATTAAGGATAAATTTTTATAATTGCCTTTATTTTATTATACAATAAAGCAACACATCTTTTAAGTGGATAAAAACAACAAGTATATCTTGTCAAAAGTTTTGACAAAATGTACGATAACGCTATGAATACACAGTTGGCCAAATTGCTTGTGGATTTGGGGCTCAATCAAAAAGAAGCGAGAATTTATCTTGCTGCTCTAGAACTTGAAGAAGCAAGCGTTCAGGAAATAGCAAAAAAATCCGGAGTAAAAAGAACAAATGTTTATTATATTTTGGATGATTTAAAAGAAAAAGGATTCATGTTTGAGCTTAAATCAAGCAAGCGAACTTTATTTAAAGCAGAAAGTCCGGAAGAAATTTTGAGCAATTTTAAAAAACGTATAGAAAATTTAAATTCGAACATAAACCTTTTTAAATCCGTTATATCAAAAAACAAAACTAAACCGAAAGTTTATTTTTTTGACGGAAAAGAAGGATTTGTGCGCATTTGGGATACTATTTTAAAACCTGAAACACGGGAATATCTAATTATCGCTGAACCAAGGGAAATGCTCGGATTCGTAAAAAAAGGATACATCACTGGGCGTATTATAAAGAAAAAAGTTGATTTAGGAATAAAAAGCAGACAAATTGTAGCGCCATCCGAACACGCCAAAGAAATTATGCTGAAAGACAAAGAAGAAAATAGAACATCAAAAATATTGCCGCATAATTTTAGTTTCTCTTTTACAACAATAATTTTCGGACTTCACGTCGCTTTAATTTCGCCAGCAAGAGAAAATATGGTAATGCTTATAGAAAGTGAGGAATACGCGAATACCCAAAGGGCCTTTTTCGAGGCCCTTTGGAGCTTACTTCCTTTGACTTCCCGAGCTAATTTTGCGACGAGCGATTAAGGAAATATTGTGAATGCATTATCGCTTTTGTCGTCAATCGTTCCTCCGCGGGATTTATATCCTACCACATAAATTTTGAATGTGTCGTTCGGTCCTATTTTTAGCTTGGATATTGTTTTTGACGGCGTCCATTCATAAGAATCCGGCCATGGCGCCCAAGGATCTCCTTTTTTATTTGGCGGATTTGGAAAACCATGCGGCAAATTTGTCGCTATCCATTTGAAATGCTTGTCGTTTTTGTAAAGCGCAATAGAAACACTCTTTATGTCGCTCGAGGCGTTCCAATAGATCATAGATGGCTTATCTATGCCTAATTGCAAACCTTGAAAATCCGGTCGGGATACCTGAATAAAAGATCCGGGAGTAGGCAAAAGTTCTACATAAGCGTAAACCGAACCCTCCACTTTCTTTGTTGACTCGCACCCCAAAGAAACAGACATGCTGTAAGGTGAACCGTTCGGATTTAACTGTATCATCATCGAGCCGTCTGGTTTAAGATCGGGATACCAGTTGCGTTGGTCCTCCTGCCAAGGTGGAGAAACCCAGGGAATTGTTGGGTTATAAATCCAACAACTATCTGCATTAGACGACCAAGAAACTTTATATTTTTTTGATTCCGAAACATAAAACGGGGCATTTTTACCCTCAACCCTTAAATCGGCTTTAACTATTCCGTCAGGAACAATTTCAAATGACTTGTCACTCCTGTCTTCTTCTCCGGTTTTGTTATTTACAATCCGGACATAATAATCGCCAGGTTTTGGATATTTTCCCCATTCATCGATCTCGCCTGTCCAATGAATTGAGGCCTTTCCGCCCTCAAGAATTTTTCCTACCGCCTCAAAACTACCGTCTTTATTTTGTTTTTCAAGGTAAGCAGTAAAATCTGAAGCAGGATTAAGTCCGTTTGCAGGATCGTATGGAACCCATTTTATGGTGTGTGAGCTATAAAGCTGCCACCTTTCCCCTCCATTTGGAGATACAACGCGCAAAGCATTTGCTTCCGCTGAAGTTTCTCCAAAAACACGAATTTCTGCAAGTCGGTTTTCAATGGAACAAGATGCTTTTGCAGCTCCGCAATTTCCATTCGCATTCACACGCACAGCCATAATATTTTGCCAGTTTCCTTTAACAGATTTATTAACGTATGAGCCATTGCCCTGTAAAATCGGGAAAATTTCGGACCAGGTTTCATTCGCATAAGCCCAAACCTGGACAGTAACATTTTTAGAAGCTAAATCTTTTAGCCTGATTTCCGAAAGATTCATCGGTTTTTCAAATACTAAATCGCTCTGAAAATTTAAATTGCACTGCCCATCAACCGATGCCTGACAACCGACTCTATAAGCATCGGAATCGCCGTCTATTATTCTTTCGCATTTACCCGATTCAATTTTTTTAAAGTTTTCTGATCCGTTAAGCCCAAAAATGCAATTTACTTTTGCTAATTTGGTTACGTTTCGCAAAGCCGCCTCGCCAGCTTCAAATTCTCCTGTGTCGTTAGAAATAAAAACAAAAGCCGCTACGATTCCGGCTACTGCTCCAATAGAAACCCACACATGCCATGGCTTTACACGGCTTTTGCCGATAACCATGTAGTCTTTTTTAAGAGAAGACATCGCTCCTTCTGTCTCATTTTGGAAGTCTTGTTTCTTGGGTTCTCCCTGAGGGTCCATAAAATAATAAACTATAAAATATTAATAATATTGGCCTTTATAGTATTTTAACATATTTCTTCATAAAAAAACCCGCGGATTAGGCGGGCTGTGAATAGTCAAAATGCAACTGGCTATTTTTTTGCAGACATTCCGGGCAAAATGGTATTCCCGGCAGATATTCGACTCTTCTGACCGGCTTATCTCCCCAACCGGCAACCGTACTTTCTAAACATCCGCACGCGCCGCATTGAGTTATAAAAGATCGTTCGAGCCATGCCTGTTTTAATTTACCATAATCAAACTTCGGTCTTAGAAAATAAACCAAAAGTGCCATGCGGATTGGTTTTGCAAGCGACATTTGCTCAAAATAACCTGCTCGCGAGTCTGTGTCTAAACTGATATTTTCAGTTAAAGAATTACTGGGCTCCCAAATTGGCAATTCATTATATTTCTTTGATCTAGGAAATGGATGTAAAACCAACTTAACTCCGAGTTTGTCCGCAACTTCCTTGGTTATTGAAAAATACTGCTCTTTTTTGCAGAAAAATTGCAGGATACTCTGCCACAACTTACCGAAAGCTCCGTAATACTCGTCCTGCGGACGCTGGACATACAATATATCAGACGGGACAAGAAATGGATGTTCGAAAAATTTTACGCGGTGTTCACGAAGCTCGTCTAAAAATTCTTTGGACATCTCAAGTCCTTTTCTTGAAACAAAATGAAGTACCATTTTGAAATGAACTCCTAGTGTCCAGGCCAGCGAATGCACGGTCCTTGAATGTCTGCCGTCATTAACGAAAGAAATATGCAAATTTTGTAATTTGCCGAAATCGTTTTCCGGATCGAGATGAAGCCCTCTAAATAATGCGCAAACATCAATTAATGTCTGCGAGGGATGTTCTCCGTCGCCGTCTCCGCCACTAATTACCGGAACATGTTTTGTAAAACCTCTTATTTTACCTAATGACTTTTCTATAATTTCAGCGGCTCGGTCAACCAACCCCTTCCTTCCTGTCCTCAACACTAATAAGTCATAAGAAGATGCAAAAGCTCTGATTTCGTCCTCATAATAAGCATCTTTCATTTCGGATGAAAAAAGAAGAATATATTTTTCTTGAACTTTTTTGAAAATAGAAATGAAAAAGTCAGCAATCCATCGCCAAAATGCTTTCGGCGCTTTGATACCACGCTCGCTTCCGACAGACGCACCCAAAGCATACGCAGCGGAAAGAAAGCTATGGAATGTCCGACTCGAAGCTTGCCAAAAAAGCTCGCCTATTATTTTCCCGCGAAGAACATGTGTCAGAAGCTCGGCGCCTTCTTCTGTTTTCAAAAGCGCTTCAATGCGCGCAGCACTTTTTAAAATATAGATGATAAAACCGAGATTGCACTGTTTCGAAGAAGTAAAATGCCTCAACCTTTCCATAAACAACCCTCCTGATTTTCAATCCAAAATAATTAAAGCACGTAGCAATTTTTTGTTCAATTTGGACGTTCGTTTTAATATTATTCCCCCAAAACTTTCTCCACGTCCTCAATTATTGTATCTACCGTTTCGTTGGCCTTTACAATGTATCCCTTCACTCCGTATTCTAATCCGGAGCTGATGTTTTCTGTGTCTGCCATGTTTGAAACAATAAATATGGGCACGGGAAATGAACTATGCTCTTTATTTTTTTCCTGAAGATTTTTTAAAAATTCAAAGCCATCCATCTTCGGCATTCTCAAATCAAGTAAGATTAAGTCCGGGCAGTCCTCCTCTACTTTTTTTAATCCCTCTTCCCCATTTTCCGCACGGGCTACTGTATAGCCCTTGGAAAGAAGCGCGTCCCCCAAGGTTCTTACAAAAAAAACATCGTCATCTATAAGTAAAATCTTTTTCATAATTAATTTTTAATAGGTATCATAAAATAAAATACGCTACCAACGCCTTCACGCGAAACTGCCGCAATTTTTCCTTTGTGTGCTTCAACAATTCCTTTGGAGATTGCAAGCCCCAAACCGGTCCCTTTTTTGCCAGGCATTTGATTTGCCAAATTTAACTGCCTAAATTTGCTAAAAAGCTCCCCCATCCCCGACTCCGAAATTCCCTCGCCTGTGTCCGAAACTGCCACCGAAAGGGAGTCGGCGAAATCTTCGGAAGTGTCTTTTGCGGTGCTGGGCAACTTAATTTTCATTTGTGAAAACTCCTCGTTAATATTTTTTCCTTTTTTATGTAAAAAAGCAAAAACAGAAACTTCTCCTCCAGATTTTGTAAATTTCAAAGCGTTAGAAAGCAAATTGTTTAAAACCTGCTGTATTCCTCTTGGGTCGAAATTTATTTGTGGCGGCAATAAATCTGAGAAAACTGATTTTAATTTTATTCCGCCGTCATTTGCCGTAATCTCGTAAAATTTTACGCGGCTTGAAATTATTTCCTTAATATCCGAAAGTTCCTGCTTAGTTTCAAATTTTCCCGCTTCTAATTTTGCAAGATCCAAAATATCGTTTACAAGTTCAAGCATACGGCCAGCACTTTGATGAATCATCTGCAAATATTCTTTACCCGCTTTCGTGTTTACTTTTATGGTTTTGCTTCTTAAAAGCTCGCTTATTTTTTTTATTCCATCTAAAGGCGATCGAAGTTCGTGCACTATCATAGATGTAAAATCTTCTCTGATGCGTTCGAGCTCCATCTCATGAGTGATGTTGTGAAAAATTACTGCACTTCCCAAAATTTCTCCCTTTTTTAATCCGGATTCATTTATTACAGGCAAAACAAATATTTGAAAAAAGCGGTCGTTAATTAATACTTTTTCTTCAATAAATGATTTTTTTAATTTTACGCTTTCTTCCAGTTTCCCTCTGATATCAAATTTGCCCCCTAAGCGGTCTATAAAATCAAAAATTGAAATATCTTTTTTATCTTTAATTCCTACAACTTCTTTTGCCGACGGATTAACAACCATGATTCTGTAGTCGGGATCGGTCATGATAACCCCATCGGCCATGCTCTCCACCATAGCATTTAATTTCCCCTGCTCCGTGCTCACCACCTCCTGAAGTTTTGAAACAGCTTTTGATGCCTGGCTTGTGATTTTATAAAGAATCGTCATTTCTTCTTCTTTATAAAGCCCAGATTTTGTATGCGAAACCGTGAGTATGCCTACGACTTTTTCGCCTATTACAAGCGGAATGTTAAACAACGAACGCACCGGTTCCGAAACTTCATCTACCAATATGGCGCCCGAAAGAATTTCCCGCACTTCTTCTTTTTTAAACTCCCTGTCCAATATTGCAGAGAGCGACCCCAACATCCTATCGCGCACCTCATCTATAAAATCACGATGAACAGATTTTTCCAAGTGCATTTTAAAGAGAACTTTCTCGGGTTCTATAAGCATGTAAGAAACAGCGCTATATTCAATGAACTGATGCAAAGATCCTGTTATTACGTCAACAATTTGGTGAACATCCAAAGAATAGCCAACCCGGTCTCCGAGCTCTTTTAAAATGGCGAGCTCGTACATTTTTTGATTCATTTTGCTTTCGCGCTCTTCAAGATCTTTATGTTCTTTTTCGAGCCGTGCCCTAAAAAAATGAGCTTGCCAGTAAAAAAAGAAAACCCCCGCCGCCAAAACCGCGCTTAATAGATAAATTGGACTTAAGAGGCCAGAAGTCATAACGGGCGAAAAACCGTTCTATCCTAAAACTTTTGCTAAAAGACTTTTTCGTGTTTTGTAAAAAGTAATAGCCAAAATCAAAACGAAAATGAATTCGAGTAAATCTCCCAATCCCCCCAAATGAAGAATCATAAAGCCCTGAAGTGCCCCGTATATTTCGAAAACCGCAAAAGTCAAAGCGACTATCGCCATTAAATTCCAAGTTTTTTCCAAAGATCCCCCTTGAGACAAAGCTGCTAGCTTTACTGCAAAAATTGCCGCAATCACCGCGAGTACCAAGTTAATAATTTCCAAACCTGATTCAATGCTTTTCGGAATAAGCTCCGCATCGTAAAAATAAACTCCTTCCGCCGCCATGGCCATAAACGGCACGGCTAGCGCCAAAGTCACATAAAAAAAATTTTTACCCATGATTTTATTTAATTTATTACTAATAATTTTAAGCGTTTACGTCGATTTTAATTTCCGGATATTTGCTCATTATCGTGCCAACAATATTTTTTACGATAAGGCCAGAAAGACTTACGTACTCGTCAATAAGCTTCTGCAAAACTTGCTGCGGGTCGCCGTTAATGGCGCTTACGGTTCCGTCGTTTTCTACGGTCAATTCTTTAATATTTCGGGCTTTTAAAACTGAAATATCCGGACCTAAAATGACAATTTGTTTTTTAATGATTTCCGTGATAAGAATTTTATATTGTTCAGGTGTTGCCATAAATATTTGCTTCTAAACGATTAACTATTCGACCTTTAAAATTTCTTTAACTGTATCCAAAAAAATTTTTCCTTCGATATCAGACTTTAATACGAATCTCGTGCCATAGCTTTTTACCAACTCTTCTGCCGAAGAAAAGTTTGAAAGCACAATTATCGGAATAGTTTTTGTGGCTTCATCTTTTTTTAATTTATCCAAAACAATAAGCCCGTGTTCACCAGGCATTATTAAATCTAAAACGATAAGATCGGGCTTTTCTGCCAAAACTTTTTTTAGGCCGTCTTCGCCATTATCTGAAAGTGAAACGTCAAAACCTTCTCTTAAAAGCAAATCGTGCCCTATTTTTCTAAAAATTTCGTCGTCATCAATGATTAAAACTCGAAGATTTTGATGCATTTATTTATTGTAACATGACTATTCATATCTCAAAGCTTCAATAGGGCTTTTTTTAGCGGCTTGGTGCGCCGGATAAATACCAAAAATCAAACCGATCAAAGAGGACACCGAGATGCCGATTCCGGCGGCAAAAAAAGGAAATGTAAAGCCCCAATAAATTCCCAAAAACTTGGACAAAACGACGGAAACAAAAAATGAAAAAATGGCGCCCAAAAATATCCCGATAACTCCTCCGATAGCAGTTAATATTACCGCTTCTAAAAGAAATTGAGACATAATATTTTTGTCGGTTGCGCCTAAAGCTTTTCTCAAGCCGATTTCCTTAGTACGCTCAGTGACAGAAACAAGCATTATGTTCATAATTCCAATACCGCCCACCAAAAGCGAAATTGCGGCAATTGAAGCTAGAAGCAAAGTTAAAATATCCGTTATTGTGCTAAGGCGGGACACAAGATCGGCTTGAGTTTCAACAAAAAAATCGTCCTTTTCGGGATCCGAAATCCCATGGGAAACCCTAAGAGTGGTCTTAACGTCGCGCACAGTTGCGTCAACATTTTTTTCTTCGTCCGCTTCAATAATAAAACGGTGGTAAAATTTTATTCCAAAGATAAATTGTTGGGCGGTCGAATAAGGAACAACGGCCATTTCGTCAAAATTAAAAAACGAAACCTGCCCTTTTTTCGGCAAAATGCCGATTATCCGGAAATTCTTTCCTTTTATTTTCATTTTTTCTCCCAAAGCTTCAGAGCTTCCAAAAAGCTGATCTTTTACTTTGGATCCTATCACCGCCACGTCTGATCTGCCTCTTACGTCATTTTCTTCGATAAACCTTCCTCCCTCCATCTCCAGATCAAAAATTTTTGAAGTAAGTTCAGACGCTCCGAAAATTGTTACTCTGTAAGTTTCCCCTCCGTATGCAGCAGTCTCGCCTCCGAACACAACCGGCATAATGGATTTTAGCGTCGGAACATTTTCCTTTTTTAAAAGAGCCAAAAAATCTTTTTCTTTTAAAGAGTCGCTAAAAATTTGTGCGGCGTCCGACGGGCCCCTAGGTTCTCTGCCCGGAGCGACAGCGATAGTTTTGGAGCCCATGCCCTGAATTTGGCTAAGTATCAAATTTTGCGCGCCCTCCCCGACAGACATTACCAAAATAATTGAAGTTATTCCTATTACAATCCCCAAAATTGTAAGAAATGATCTCGATTTGTGGGTTTTAAGGCCCAAAAGCGCTGTTTTTAAGATATATTTAGATGCCATTTTATTTTATTTTTTAAAATTAACCGCAGTTCTATGGCGATGCGCTAGTTTATTGTCGCTTACAATCGTGCCGTCAAGTATTTGGACAACTCGTTTGGCATGTTCTGCGGTATAGGTTTCATGAGTAATAAGAATAATCGTGCGCCCTTCTTTTTCGTTTAAGCGCTCAATAATTTCCATCACCACTTGTCCGGATTTTGAGTCCAAATTGCCTGTCGGCTCATCTGCAAAAATAACTTGTGGATCGCAAACCAAAGCGCGAGCAATTGCGGCTCTTTGTTTTTCTCCGCCGGAAAGCATCGAAGCTTCGTGGCTTTGCCTATGCCCCAACCCCACAGAACTTAATGCATCTTCGGCAATCTTATTCCATTTGTATTCCGGCACATCCGAATACAAAAGAGGCAGTTTAACATTTTCTAAAACCGTAGAGCGTGGGAGCAAATTAAATGATTGGAAAATAAAACCCATTTTTTTATTTCTAACCAAAGCAATTTCATCCGGAGAATAATCGTCAATAGCTTTCCCGTCGAAAAGATAGCTGCCGGAAGTATGCCTATCTAAAAATCCTAAAATGTGAAGCAATGTTGATTTCCCCGATCCGGACGGGCCCATAATAGCCACAAATTCTCCCGAATCTACATTAAAAGAAACTTCCCTCAAAGCAATTGTAGAAAAATCTTCTTCGCCGTAAGTTTTACCTAAGTTTGAAGTTTCGATTAACATTATTCTTCTATCGAAATCAAAATTTTATCCCCTTCGTTTATTCCGCTTATTATTTCGATGTTGCCATCCGAACCGCGCAAGCCGACATTAACTTCAACCTCTTCTTCCGTTTTTTCATTAATATATTTTTTAACGTATTTCTTGTTGTTTTTGGAATAAACCGCGCGAGATGGCACGGCAACCACATGTTTTTTGGAATCAGTTTCTATATCAATGTTTGCGGTCATTCCGGATTTAATTCTTTGGTCTTTGTCCGAAAAATGGATTGTTATTTTATAAGTTGCCACACCTTCAATAATTGTTTCTGCCGGATCTATTTGCGAAACCGCCGCGTTAAATAAAACATCGCTTCCATAGGCATCGAGCGTTACTTTTGCGGCTTGTCCTATTTTAACTTTGGCGATATCGGCTTCTGGCACGTTTGCGGTAATTTCATAATCAGCGTTCGAAATAACTGACACTAATTTTTCGTTTGCCGGCACAATTTCTCCTGATTTTGCATCCATCTTTGAAACTACGCCGTCAATCGGAGAGTGAAGAATTGTTTTTTCAAGTTCCGCTTCTTTCCCTTTCTTCTGCGCAAGTGCCTTTTCTAAATCGGCTTCGCCGGATAAAATTTCTTCCGGAGAAGAACCGGAAATTTTAAATTTTAACTCGCTTTCAGAAATGTCCAAGTTATCTTCAGCGGACTTTTCTTTTTCTTCTGCTAAAGTAAGATTTGATATGGCGGTGTTGACGTTTGTTCTGGCTGAAGATACGTCCGATTTCCAGCCGTCTATCGTGGTCTGTGTAAGCGTGCCTGACGGAAATAATTTATTTGCCGAAAAAGCAATGTTGTCCAAAAATAATTTTATTTTTTCTAAATTTGATTTTGCCTGTTCGTTTTTCCAATTCTTTAAAATCTGTTCAATTTGCGCGCGACCTGATTCTAGATCTGACTTTAATTGCAAATTCGATTCCGAAAAAACCAAAGTCGGATTATAGGTCTTGGGCCCGTTAAAAAGCTGGTCAATTTTATTTCGTATTGCATCGTCGGCTTTCGTTTGGGAATCCAAAAGCTTGTCCCCCAAATTCTTTTTTGCTTCAGCGAGTGAATTTTTTGCAGCTTCGACTTTTGCTTCTTCAATTTTTATTTCTTCTTGACGCGCACCGCGCCTTAGTTCAGCCAGCTTTGCTTCCGCCGCCTTAACTCCAGCTAATGCCTCCGCCAAACTCGCAGAAGTGTCTTTATTTTCAAGAGTTAATAAAATATCGCCTCTTTTAATTGCGCTTCCTACTTGAATATTCACTTTTGAAATTTTACCGCCTCTTTCAAACGCAAGATCTACATTTTCTGCAGATTCGACTCTCCCTGTAACACTCACTTCCTGTAATATATTGGTTTTCTTTGCCTCTACGGTTTTTTTTATGCCATTTTTATCGCCTGCAAAAAAATACCAATAAAAAACGCCTAAAATAATTAAAAAAAGGACTACTAAAAAATATTTATACCTGTATAATTTTTTTAACATTTAAATTTAAAACTTATTTACTATTTACTTTTAGCTTCAAAAAGTTCTTTTATTTTCTCTATATCTTTGCTCTGGTTTTCTAAAGATTTCATGATGATTTCAGTTTCGTGCTCCGCTTTTAAGTTAATTTCGAAGTCGGCTTCTGCCCTTGCTTCGTTATGGCGCGATTCTAAATTTTGCCCGATCATGATAAGCGGCATAAGTAATATTTGGATCATATTTGAAATAAAAAGCCACATAACAAACGCCGGATAAGGATCAAATTTTAATTCTTCCGGCGCCAAAAAATTCCACAAAAGCCAGCCTGCAGTCCAACAAAAAACAATAAAGAAAAAACCCATGCTTCCGACTCTCCTTGTCACTTTTAATGCCAATTTGTCCAAAGCGCTTAATTTTTCCCTGTGCTCTTTATTAACATTTCTCATAATTTTAATCTAGCAACAAAGCTGCCTTTTCGCTAGTTTTATTAATAGAAAAACAAAAAAATGGAGGTTTTGTGGAAATAAAAACTAAAAATACTTTCAGAATTGTTGCAGAAATTGATGGAATATTCTATCCGATTAAAAGTGAGAAATCGCTTGATGAGGCGAGAAGCTTTGCGTGTAGGCATTTGGGAGGATACCCTTACCCTACGAAAATCTTGGACGAAAAAGGCCAAGAAATAAGATGAACCTAAGACGGACTAAAAGCCCGTCTTTTTCATTACCCACCCAGAAAAGATTGACATGTCTTCATAAATAAGGTAAAATAATCGTATTCTTCATGAAGGTTTCATATTGTTTTTGCTACCCTGCTACAAGACATAGAACAAAGCTTATAAAAGGTCGTGTTTATTTATATATTTTTTTAGTTAATAAGTAAAGAATATTGGTATTGCATGAAAATATTAATTATAGAAGACGAGGAAAAGCTTGCGAAAGCATTAAAAAAGGGCTTTGAAAAAGAGGGGTTTGCAGCCGACTATGTATTAGACGGCGAATCCGGCCAACGAAGACTCGAGGTAAACCATACCGATTATGATCTCGTTATTTTGGATTTAATGCTCCCAAAAAAAGACGGTTTCGAAATTTGCCGCAACATCAGAAACGCCGGCATAGTTATTCCAGTCTTAATTTTAACCGCCAGAGGAACAGTGGACGACAAAGTCACTGTTTTAAATGCTGGAGCTGATGATTATTTAGTAAAACCTTTTTCATTTAAGGAACTTGTTGCGCGCGCAAGAGCTCTTCTTAGGCGCCCAGAACCTGTGCTTTCGCAAAAGCTTGAAGCAGGCGAACTTTCACTGGATATAAACACAAGAAAAGCTTTCATAAACGGAAGGGAAATTTCATTGACATTAAAAGAATTCGAAATGCTTGAGTACTTTATGAGAAATCCAAACCAAGTCTTAAATAGAGAACAGATTCTAAGCCGAGTTTGGGATTTTGAATTTGATTCCTTTAGCAATGTGGTAGACGCGCATATAAAAAACCTAAGAAAAAAATTAAATAATGGTAAAAGCAATAAAACAATATTTGAGACGGTGCGGGGAATTGGCTACAGACTTAAAGCGTGATTATCTAGCATATATCAAGATAAAATTACTCGTGCTATACGCCGTTTCCACGTTCTTCTTAATATTTTTAATTTTTTTTGAAGGGCTCCACCATTCAAACAAGTGGGCGGCAGTAACCATCATAATTATACTGGCAATTTTCTGGGCACGCATAATTTATGTCACTGTGTTAAAACCTCTTGAAGATATTTTAAAAAGGCAGAAAAGATTTATCGCAGACGCCGCCCATGAACTTCGGACACCAATAACCAACACTAAAACAAGCGCAGAGGTAGCTCTGCTTGCCGGAAAAAATTTTACTGCGGAAGAGATAGAAGAAGTGCTTCGCGAAAGCGTAGAAGAAATGGACAGAATGGGAGAAATAATCAAAAATCTTACTGACATGTCGCATCTGGAAAACCGCCAAGTTTCTCCGATTTTTAATCAAATCGACCTTTCTGAAATTGCGTCACGTGCTTGTGAAATTTTACGGCCTCTCGCGCAGAAAAAAAATATAAAAATCAAAATAGCGAACAGTAAACCGGTAATAATTTCAGGAAATAAAACTGCTATTGAAGAAATGGCAATCAATGTGATAAAAAACGCAATTTCTTACACGCCGGAAAATGGAAACGTCGCAATTTCTGTTTCTAAAAACGAAAATGGGCATGCAGAATTTTTTGTAAAAGATTCTGGAATCGGAATTTCGGCAAAAGATCTTCCACATATTTTTGATCCCTTTTTTAGGGTCGACAAATCGCGTACACGCGAAGGAGAAATGGGAGGTTCAGGGCTTGGACTTTCGATCGTCCGCGAAATAATTCAACAGCATAACGGATCAATCAAAGTAAAAAGCGCCTTAAATCAGGGGACGACTGTTACAATAAAAATTTAGTTCATTTAATATTCATAGATTTTTAATATGATTCGACCTAGATAATCTCCTTTCTCTAAAATTAGTTCTTTAAAAGGATAAGGCGTTCGCGCGAAAATGGTAAAAATTTGGGAGTTCGAACCCCAAATTATTTGCCTCAAACCTTTATCCTTAAGTTTGTCAGATTATCAAGTAAGAAAAATAAAAAGGCAAGTAAATGAGAAGTCTTCTGCAAAACACGCCGCTATCCCTATAAAAATAGGGTGATCAAAGCGGCGTGTTTTGCTAAAAACAAAAAATATGACAATAAAGTTATTGACAAAAGAAAAAAAGGAGGCAGAAGAAATGAAAATGAGGCATTTCAAAGAGGCTGTGGACTTGGCAAGAAAAATAAAACAACACGGAAGGAAGCTTGAAATGTATGTTTCTAATCGCGTGCCAGACACGCTAGTAGAGAGCAGAAGGGAGTTATTAAAAAATGTTGCAGTACAACTGGATATGTGGCTCGAAAACCATAGGAGCTTAATTTCTCCTGTATTTGAAAAAGAACTTATGCAACTTGCGGAAAAAAAGGAACTTTCGGAATTGGCGCTTGAAATTGCAGCTCTTGAGCGGCATAAAAAAATACTAAAAGAAATGGCAGAAATCGGGCAAGAACTGGGGCTGTCCGAAAAAGGAGGCCGTTTAAGGTCGTACGAAAACATTACAGAAAATATGTTAGAACCAGAAGAATGGGAAATAGCGACAAAAGCCCTAGACCCAAAAATAAAAGAATCCATCTTGGGACATGCTAGAAAAAGAATCAGCGAAGACCCTATAGACCACTTTACCGCGAACACCTTGCTTGACTATTTTTTTCAAGTTAGCGAGCCTGAAGAGGCAAAAAAAGCGCTTAAAGATAAAGCCTACGCGCGTCTAAAGAGGAGATAATATACGTACATCAGCAATTAAAGGCGAAGAAATACCCTCTCTTCGCTTTTAAATTTTAGATAATCCCCAATGGTTTTCACTCTGCTTTATTTAAACGCGAATTTTTCGTGGAGCGACTTAAAAAAGTAGCCCTTCTCGAGCTCCGCGAATTTGATCAGCCCAGGCGAACGGCGGATTTTTATAATATCTCCGACCTCCAAAGGAAAAACTTTCTCGCCGTCTGCTGTCAGCACGACGTCTGCGTATTCATTTGACCGCGCAAGTTTAAAAATTTTTCTCTTTCTAAAATCCAAAATTTTAAGCTCCACTTCCCTGTCCTTTTTTATAATAATACTCGGAGTGGGAATATTGTGGTCCATAAGTTCAGTTAAAATCATGCATTTAATATCTGGCATAACAATCGGGCCGTGCGCAGAAAGATTATAGGCAGTAGACCCTGTAGATGTCGCAACCAAAACTCCCGTTCCCCAAATATACTGCACCACGTTCCCTTCGATCGAAACTTCGATTTCAACCATGCCGAGTAAACTTTGCACTGAAATTTCGTTTAAAGAATTTGTAAAATAAATTTTTTTGCCGCCTCTCCAAATTTCTGCTTCAACCATCATGCGCAAAGCAATTAAAAAATCGCCCTTAAAAAACTTGCGCAGCGCCAAAAAAAATTTTTGAGGCTCTCTGGCAGACGCTAAAAATCCGATATGCCCCAAATTTAAACCTAAAATAACAGGCCTCTTTTTGTTATGCATTTGAGAAGCTGCCAAAACTGTCCCGTCTCCCCCAAGAACAATCAGCCCATCTGGAGCTTTGCCCTCCTCCAGCTTAATTTTCGGGAAATTTCTTTTGAGCCAACTCCTTATTTTTTTTGCCCAAAAAACCGCTTTGTGGTTATCGTTGCGGTAATAAATATTTACTGTTGACATAGAGTGTGCCATGTGATAATCTAAGTGTATATTAAACACTATTAAATGTCAATGACACAAAATAAATCAAAAATCTATGAATCGCCTTCAATTACCGCAGACACTGTAATTTTTACGATTGAAGATGAAACCCTGAAGGTACTTTTAATCAACCGCGCAAACCCGCCTTTTGCCGGCTGGAGAGCGCTACCGGGAGTTTATCTTTTAAAAAATGAAACGGCCGACCGAGCTACATTGCGAGCTCTAAAATCCAAAGCCGGAGTTTCCACCTCATATTTAGAGCAGCTCTACACTTTTGACTCGCTTTTCCGGGATCCTAGAGGGCATGTAGTAAGCATCGCATACTTTGCACTGGTTCCAGTTGAACACATCACACTCGATACAAAAAATCCTAATTCACCCGAGCTCTTTCCTGTAAACCGGCTTCCAAAACTCGCGTTTGACCACTCATCAATTATCAAATATGCAAAGCGCCGCCTGCGTTCAAAGCTCGAGTATACAAATGCCGCCTATTCTCTGCTTCCTTTCGAATTTACGCTTACCCAGCTCCAAAAAACTTATGAAATAATTTTGGGAAAAAAACAGGATAAAAGAAATTTCAGAAAAAAATTTCTTTCAATGGGGTTAATTCATCGCACAAAAAAGAAACTGATAGGTGTTCGCCAGCGCCCCGCGGAACTTTACCGTTTCACTTCGCGCACGCCGCATGAACTTAAAAAGTTTTTTTAGTTAAAATACTGTTAAAATTTTTTACAAAAAACTTGACAAAATAGCATACTATGTGCTATTTTAAATTTAGAAACCAGAACGGAACGGGAGATAAAAATGAAAAAAATTCTGTTAATTGGTGCTGTTTTGACTATGGGCGTTGTTGTTTTTTTAAAAATTCGAAAAATGAAGCAAAAAAATAAAAAATTGCGAAATGAAACAGACGATCTGTTTTTTATGAAGCAGATTCGTGCGGCTACCGGCCAGCCGCCAAAATTCTTAAAAGATCTACTTCCTATTTTAAGAGGAGAACGTACCCAAAAAAGAGTCCTGCATTAAACCTTTCCGTAAGCCCGGAAGGTTTTTTTATTTTTTATAAAATATTATTTCTTCGCAATCAAAAATCCCGTCGATCTGAAAGAAGCAAGTTCCTCATCTGTAAAATTAAAATCCGCTTTCCATTTTTCTTTTAAATATTTGAGCAAATACGAATCTTTTATTAAAATTTCCATTCCCAGAAGCTTAAAAATATTTTCATATTCGTCAAAAGTCACAGGCACATAATATTCATTTAATTCCCGCCTCCAGTTTTCTTTATACATATATTTTAAAAGAAAATGATTAAGAGAATAAAGATTTTCTATTTGCCCGAAGCGTTTTTCAAAATCAACAAATTCTTTTGCATAATTTCTGTTGATTTTTACTTTATAAATCAAATCTTCAATTTTTAATTTTGAGTCTTTGGTATATTTATCTAAAATCATATCCCGGATAATTATTTCACTTCCCGGGCGCAGAAGTTCATGCGCATCCGCCAACGCCTTGAGCACCGAAGAAATTCCCTCGCCATATGTAAAAAATTCGTGCAAAACAGAAGTAAACAAAATCGCATCGAACTTTCGCGGGCGCATAAGCAGATCTCTTAAATAAATCTTTTTAAACTTAACGTTTATTAAATTTGCCTTATTGGCGTTTTTTGATGCTTCTTTAATAAACTTGGAATTTAAATCAATCCCCAAAAAATTAATTTTCGGGAATATTTTTGCAAGCGCCAGGGTAAGAGCTCCGTCCGCACAGCCTACATCCAAGATATTTTTGGATTTGGCGCTTATATAATTTGCCGCGCGCAATTTATCTGCAATAGGCATAGCCATTCTACCAAGATAAACCTTAGAATCATTTATTTTGGTTCCCATGGCATAAATATAGCAAATTCTTAGGATTTATCCACAGCCTCTTGACTCTAGAAACCGGGAGGGCTAAGTTTTAGTTAGATAGATTGATATAGTGTATTTTTCACATTAAATACATTTGGGAAATACGCTATATATCCGGATCTTTGAAAACTAAAAAACAGGAGGGCAAAAAAATGAAAGGATTAAAAGTGCATCTCGTAATAATTGACCCGCAGAAGGATTTCATGGACGATCCCGATTCTTCTCTTGCGGTTCCAGGGGCCAATGAGGACATGAAAAAACTCGCAGCCCTTGTGGATAGAGTAGGCCACCGCCTTGAAGATATCCATGTAACACTAGATTCCCACCGCGTAATCGATGTGGGGCACCCTGGATTTTGGAGGGATAAAAACGGCGACTGCCCAGCACCATTTACGATAATTCTGCACGATGATGTAAAAAATTATATCTGGATGCCAAGAGATCCAGCCTACCGACTAAGAATGCTTGATTATACGGCGACTCTTGAGAAGGCAGGTAAATATAAAGCAATTGTCTGGCCTGAACATTGCATTATCGGAACTAGCGGACACAACGTGCAAGCCGAACTTGCTGAAGCTCTCAAAAACTGGGAGCGGAAGGAATGGGCAAATATTGATGTTGTGACAAAAGGAACCAACGTTTTTACGGAGCATTACGGCGCGCTTATGGCTGAAGTTCCCGACCCTTCGGATCCGGCAACTCAGTTAAATACCGGCTTTTTGGAAATTATGAAAGACGCCGATATCGTTGGCTTAACGGGAGAAGCGCTGTCTCATTGCCTCAAATCGACCGTTGACCAGATCGCAGAAAATATCGGAGCTGAACACTTAAAGAAATTCTGCATCCTGACTGATTGCTCAAGTCCGGTGCCAAAAATCGGTTCGGGCCCCGACTTTCCTGCTATCGCAAATGCATGGCTGGGAGATATGGCAAAGCTGGGCATGAAGCTGACAACATCCAAAGATTTTCTTAAATAGGAGGTGAAATATGCCAAGATTAAATAAATCAGAAATTGAACAGGTTACGCAAAAAATCGGTGGGAGCGGTTTTACTTTCAAGGGTGCGCGCATTGAACATCTGGGCGCAACAGAATACACGCTTGTGACAATCGCCATTGACGAAACCGGTTCTGTCGCGGGATTTAGCGACGAACTTAAGAAAATGCTGATAATGTCGGTAGAAGCATGCAAAAAGTCTCCGAGATCGGATAACATTTTGGTACGCGTCATCAAATTCTCGGATAGATATGGAAAAGGTATCTGCGAAATTCACGGATTTAAACCTTTGGCGGAAATAGACACTGCAAGCTATGCAGACATTAAACCCGGTGGGAATACGCCGCTTTGCGACGCATGTTTCTCTGTAATCGGTGCCATGAACACATATGGAGAAAAACTTCGAGATCAAGACTTTGGAGTAAACGCGATAGGATTTATCGTTACGGATGGGGGAGAAAACGCATCCGTTGCTACAATGGCGATGGTAAAGAAAGAAGCGGAAAAAGCGGTGACTGGAGAAACGTTGGAATCAATCATCACCGTGCTAATAGGAATTAATGTGGGAAATTACAGTGCAGCATTAAAAGAATTTCAGAAAGAAGCAGGCCTCACACAATATATAAATGCTGGAGATGCAACTCCCAGAAAATTAGCAAAGCTCGCGGAATTTGTTTCGCAGTCGGTTTCGAGCCAGTCGCAAGCTTTAGGAACTGGAGGTCCAAGCCAAAATATTGCGGCGACAATCTAGTTATATGGGAGGTCCGCGTCATGCGTCCTCCTTTTTTTATTGTTATGGAGGGAATATGGAACTTAAATCTGACAGCCACTTCTTTATAGGAGACCAGCATTTGCGCCAAGGAAAACCCTGCCAGGATTATGCCGTATCCGAGTGTTTCTCCGATTTTTGTGTAGCCGTAGTTTCAGACGGGTGCTCAAGCGGAGGGCATACGGATATAGGCGCGCGCCTTACTTCGCTTGCGGCGCTAGAAGCAATAAAAAAATATTTTTCTACGTCGGAGTCGAAGTTAAATGAAAACACACCGGATGAAATTAATAATTCGCAAAGTATAATCGCGTGTGGAGCATATCAGATGCTAGGGCTTACTTTAGAAGATATGCTAGCAACCTGCCTTTATATATACGTTGGTGCGTCGGAAGGATTTATCCATATCTTGGGAGATGGCGTAATTGCAACAAAGGCCCGCGAAGGACAAATAAAAATGATGAGATTCGATTGGAGTGAAAACGCGCCTCTATATCCGATTTATAGAGAAGACTGCTTTCGTTCCTTCACGGAATTTCATGGAGGCAATCCGAATGCACTTAAACTTAAATCTGAAGAATGGCTGTATGTGCCAAAAGATGGTTTTATAAATCCACGCGTCCGTGAATTTTCTATTTCTGAAGGAATTAAGGGTTTTACAAAAATAATCAGCGTGGAAAAAATAAAAAACGAAAATCTGGAATTTATTGCCATTTTTTCGGACGGCGCAACGCAAGTTGAAAATTTGGATTGGAAAAATGCAGTTTTAGAACTACTGTCCTTCAAAACTACCGCTGGATCTTTTGCAAAAAGAAGAGGTATTGCATTTACTAAGCAGAGAAAACCGATAGACGATTTATCTTTCGCGGTAATTCAAATTATCGAAAAAACAGATAAGGAGATAGAAAATGTCGGTGACACGAACAGGATCATTTGATGTATTTTTGGAGCACAGGGGGCAACTAAGACTCCTAGAAAGTAATTACAAAACAACCGGTGGAGAAGGATCGATTTATAAAGCCAACGCAACCATTATAAAGCTATATAACGACCCGGAAAAAATGCGGAAAGACAACATGCAAGAAAAAATAAAGCTACTTTCTAGATTAAAACACAAATTCATTGTTTCTCCTGAAGGAGTTGTATACGACGACAAGAAAAAACCCATAGGACTTTACATGCCTTATTCCGACGGAGAAGCACTGCCAAAAATTTTTACAAATGCTTTTAGAACAAGGGAAAATTTTGGAAATGACGAAGCAAAAAAACTAGCGGATCGCATGAGGGAAACGGTAAAAGCCGCCCATGATTATAAGGCCTTGATGGTTGATGCAAATGAATTTAATTGGCTTGCAGTTATTCTAGGAAACGAGGGACCCGAGCCACGGATAATTGATGTTGATTCTTGGACAATCGGCTCATGGAAAGCAAAAGTTATTATGCCTTCGATTAAAGATTGGCATACATCTGGATTTTCCGCGCTTTCCGACTGGTTTTCGTGGGGAATCGTAACATTTCAAATCTTTGCAGGCATTCATCCCTATAAAGGAGGGCTCGATGGGTACACACCTTTGGAACTTGAACGCCGCATGAAAGATAACGCGTCAGTTTTCCGAAAAGGGGTACGGCTCAATCAAGCTGTTCGCGATTTTAATTTAATCCCCGGACCGCTACTTGAGTGGTATAAAGCCGTCTTTGAAAAAAAAGAACGCAGCATTCCCCCTTCGCCTTATGATACCGGCATTTCCGTATCAGGATACGCAAGAACACTGCATATAACTACAACTGCTTCTGGCGTCCTTATTTTTGAAAAAATATTTGATCGCGCAGAAGACCAGGCAATAAAGGTCTGGCCTTCCGGAATGTGCCTTTTAAAATCCGGGAACCTCTACGACCTTGGAAGAAAACGAACGGTTGGCAAAATGAATTTAAAAAATGGAGAGGTAGTAAAAAAGAACGGCGGATGGATTGTTGCTGAAAAAGAAAACGAAAAATTCGTTTTTAAATTCATTAAAGAAAACTTGGATTGGGAAAATCTTTCGTTGATGTTGGATGCCGGCAAAATTTTCTGTTCGGGCGAGCGTATTTTTCTTGTATCGGACCACGGCCTAACAGAACTAATTTATATTAATTTGGGCAAGGCTATTCTTTCTTCGGGACTTACATGGAACATTATGGCAAATGCAACGATGTGGTTTGACGGCATAGGAATTGAAGACGCTTTGGGATCAATTTTCGTTGTTATTCCTTTTGGAGAAAAGTCACTAGCTCAAATAAGAATGCGTGAGTTGGATGGATTAAAAGTTATAAACGCAAAAGCCGGCAAAAGGTATGCTGAAATTGTTGTTTTAGATAAAAAAGGATTGTACGTCAAATTTGGAATTTCTTTTGATGGCGATTATAAAACTTATAAAATTATGCGAAGCGAAGTAGACTCCCCCGAATTAAATACGGCAATGCTTCCTAAGGGAGTTACAGCAACTATAGAAAAAGATGGAGAACTTTCGATTTTTGTCCCCTCAAACGGCAATACGAGTAAAGTGGCTGACAAAGATATAACAGCAGATATGCAGCTTTGCAATTGGGAAGACAGGGTTCTTTATATTAAAAACGGCGCCGTCTGGCGCTTACGTATGAAATAACAAAAAAACCGCGGCTCTTGCGCCCCGGTTTTTTTATTTACTTTTTAACAAAATAAAAAATTGACAAAAACTTGTAGTATCGATATCATATTTCATAGAAAATACCGTTATCGAGGAGGGTTGGAAATGAATGTAAAAAGAATGGAATCTTCCGACAAAAACGTTTCGAAATATGTTTTTGAATTTCCTAACGCAATAGCAGAAGCGGTTCTCTACAAATACAACTCTTTTGAAAACAGAACCGTAATTTGCTGTTCAACACAAAGCGGGTGTCCAATAGGTTGCCGTTTTTGTGGAACAGGAGAAAGATTTGTACGATCGCTAACATTTCAAGAAATAGTCAATCAACCACAATTTATTTTCGAAGATCGAAAAATAAATCCGTGGAATACGAAAAGGTTGCAAATAATGTTTATGAGCATGGGCGAACCGCTCTTGAATTTTAGTAATGTTTCTACCGCCATTCGCATTCTCCATAAAAAATTTCCGAACGCAGATCTTCTCATAAGTACATCGGCTCCGCGTGTAGATTTTAACAAATTGCGATTTTTGTCACACGAAATACCTAAAGTCGGGTTGCAGTTTTCGGTACACGAAAGCACTGATAAAGCAAGGGATCAACTGATTCCTTTCAGCGCAAAACTTACTTTGTCAGAAATCGCCAACGAAGGAGTTCTCTGGCACGCCTCCACCGGAAGACAGCCATTCTTTAACTATTGTGCGCACGATAAAAACACGAGCGGCGAAGACGCTGATCGTTTGAAAACATTGTTTGATTCAAGTATTTGGCAGGCAACAATTTCAGTAATCTGCGAAAGAGATGAAACAATTGCAGCCGCCAATGAACGACAACGATTGTTGGCTACAAAGTTTAGACAAAAATTAGAATTAAGAGGATTTTCCACAAAAGTTTTTGATCCAGCAGGCCAAGATGACATCGGTGGCGGCTGCGGCCAACTTTGGTTTGTACAAGATTGGATGAAAAAAAATAAGCACCTTACCAAAAAAAGTGCGGGTGCTGGACACGAAACTATTCATACACCACGATAAACGAGCTCTGCTCGTTTATTATTTTGCCCCTTGACAGGCTTGTGACCACTGTGATAGCATGGCGTTAGATAAAGATAGTGTACTTTAGACACTTATTGATTAGAATCAATAAGTACGCTACGGTACTTTCAATAAAAGTGGTCTTTGAAAAATAGAAAGGAGTAAAGAAAATGGCCAAAAGAAAAAAGGTTGGATTGTTGACGAAAAACTCTGCGCTTTTAGTTGTTGATGTACAAAACGATTTCTGCCCGGGAGGAAAACTTCCCGTCCCCTGCGGCAATGAGGTGGTTGAACCTCTGAATAGATTTTTAAAAGAAATGTGGAAACTCAATCGAGGAGTTTGGATTTCTCTTGATTGGCACCCGAGAAAAACCGGTCATTTTTCCAAATACAACAAAAATGGAAAGGGATGGCCGGTACATTGCGTAAAAGAAACAAAAGGAGCGGAACTTCACCCGAAACTAAACCTTAACGGACACTTTATTTTAGTTTTAAAGGGAACAAAAAAAGACGAGGATGGATATTCCGATTTTGATGGAATGACAAATATTGGATTGGGTTTCCCTGGACTTTCTGGACGAACACTTGAAAAAAGCTTAAAAAACCATCAAATCAAAAGATTGTTTGTAGGCGGCTTAGCCACAGATTACTGCGTAAAATTTACGGTGCTGGACGCATTGAAGCTCGGATTTGAAGTTTATGTTTTGGAAGACGCAATTCGGGCGGTTAATGTAAAACCAGGCGACGGCGAGCGCGCAATCGAAGAAATGCGCAAAGCCGGTGCTATTGTCACGACGACGAAGGAGGTGCTCGGATGAAAGATGAAAAATTTATTCCTTATAATCCGCACGATAGTGCGATACACACAGACGCATACCAACTTACAATGGCTTATGCGCAGTGGGAAAACGGACGCGCGGACGAGCCAGCTTCGTTTGATTACTATACAAGAAAATGCACCTTTGGTGGAGCTTATCTTATTACCGGAGGACTTGAGAAAACTTTAAAATTTCTTAATTCTTTTAAGTTTACTTCCGAAATGATTGATATAGTTAAAAGAAGAGTTCTTCCCCATGCTAACCCGAAATTTTTTGATTATCTGCACTCGCTTGATTGCTCGAAAGTTTTGCTCTACGCCCCGCCCGAAGGCACATTGATGTTCCCAAATGAACCCCTTATGCGCGTCGACACGCCAATTGCAATGGGACATCTTTTGGAAACCAGAATTTTAAACATCAATAATTTCCCCTCTCTCATCGCAACACTGTCTTCGCATTTCAGGCTTTCTGCTGGAAAAGAGAAGAAGCTTTTAGAATTTGCGTTACGCAGAACCCAGGGGCCGGACGGCGGTTTAACAGCTTCCGAATTTGCCTATATGGGGGGGTTTGACGCCACAAGCAACGTTCTGGCCGGAGAATTGTTTGACATTCCGGTTTCCGGAACAATGGCGCATGCCTATATTCAGTCTTTTGAAGGATTAAAACAAATCAGAGACCCTTA
Source organism: uncultured Candidatus Saccharibacteria bacterium (assembly GCA_964464405.1). Lineage (GTDB taxonomy): Bacteria > Patescibacteriota > Minisyncoccia > UBA11713 > 2-01-FULL-45-33 > CAYXFX01. Next base: position 12,583 of record CAYXFX010000005.1, on the reverse strand, counting down.
CCTTAAAACTGCTGACGGGATAAATGTTAATTTCGCCTTACTTGTGCTGGAGAAAAGACAGAAGTTTGGTTTTACAGAAACCAACGACGGTGAGCTAGCCGCATTCATAACGTATGCGCAGGCATTTCCGGATAAATTTCTTGCTCTAATTGATACATACGACATTGAGTCCGGAATAAAAAATTTTATTTGCGTAGCTTTAGCTCTAAAGAAAATGGGTTATAAAGCTTTAGGAATCAGAATTGATTCCGGAGATCTCGCATACGAATCAAAAAAAGCAAAGCAAATGTTTGCAGAGCATTCACTGAACGACGCATCGGTTGTAGGAAGCAATGACATAAATCTAGAAGTATTGGATGAATTTAAAAAACAAAATTACGAGCTTGATGTTTTGGGAATCGGCACAAATCTCGGAACAGCTGCATTAGAACCCGCCTTTCCAGGCGTTTATAAATTGATGGAAATTAAAGGCAAACCAAGAATAAAGCTTTCGAAAAGCAAAAAAACAATTCCGGGACGGAAAGAAATATTCCGGCTATACGACAGCAAAGGAATTGCAGTAGATGACTTGCTGATGCTTGTCGGCGAAAACGCTCCAAGTAAAGGGATAAGAACATCATGTTTAGATCCTTTTTCTTCCGAGGCAGTTTATGTTACCCCACACAAAGTTAAACGCCTCCACCACCTCTATTGGGATAGGGGTCGAGTAACCGAAAAATTGCCTACTATTCATGAAAAACGCGCATATGTTTTGAAACAGCTGGAAGCATTTAGAGAAGATCATTTGCGACGAGTGAATCCGACCCCGTACAAAGTTTCTGTTTCCAGAAAATTAAAAGATCTGATGCGAACCCTTGAAGAGACAGAAAAGCCAATTAAAGAAATCGTATAATCAAAATCCCCCGGCCGAATGGACGGGGGTTTAATTTTAAAAAAGATATAATTTTAATATGAAACAAAAACCGAAAAACATAATAAAAAAAATTGTAATATTCGGAGGAGCATTTAATCCTCCGCATGTAGGTCACATGACAGGAATCGAAGCCGTACTCCGCAACTTTCCCGCGGACGAAATTTGGCTTCTGCCATCGGCGGATAGACGTGATAAAAAAATTGACGTTTCTGGAAAGCATAGAGTTCGAATGTTGAAAATTTGCTTATCAGAATTTTTTAACCCCACCCCCTTACCTCCTCCCCTTGTTAAGCGGAGGGGGCAGGATAAGGAATTAGTTCAATCCTTACCTAAAATAATAATTTCAGATCTTGAGCTTCGCCGTCCTTCGCTTTCTACAACTTTTGACACAAAGAAAAAGCTTGAAAAATTATATCCAAAATATAAATTTTATTTTTTGATCGGCTCTCCCCTGCTTGGGGACATCAGAAATAAATGGGTAAAAGGTAAAGAGCTCTGGAAGAGTGCCCACTTTTTGGCTCTTATGAAACCTGGAGCAAAAATTCCGAGTCGCCTCCCCCGAAATATAAAAGTGTTGGATCAAAATATCATTTGGCTTGACATGTCTTCAACTCAAATAAGAATCCTTCTTCGCACTGGATACTCGGGAATCCCATATGTTACGCCTTCTGTTGCAAAATACATAAAGAAAAACGGCCTATACAAATAGGCCGCGGACGAGCAGATAGGGAATTACTGCCGAAAGTTTTAAGTCTTTTATTTCCTTTGTCGTTTTTAAAAAATAAAAAAAGTTCTTTAAAGGAATTTTAATTACCTCTATGTCTTCCGTTGCTTCGAGCTCCGGCTCCGCAATTTTTGTCGCCCCAGTCCCTAAATAAATTGCCATCTCTGCATTTGAAAGCCCCATATTAAAAGGCCCTTCAACTAAAAGTTCCACGTTCTCGGCAACATATCCTGTTTCTTCTAGGAGCTCCCTGCGAGCAACTTCTATCTCGCTTTCCCCTATTTTATCCATTAACCCTGCAGGGAATTCCAAAACATATCCGCGCATTGGAATTCTAAAATGCTTTTCGATAATTATTTCATTTTCTGTCGTCAAAGCTACAATTGCCACAATTCTTCCCGGAGTTTTCTTCTCCGACATTTCCCAAACCTGTTCAATACCATTTTTGTCCAAAAAGTGTCTTTCGATAGTAATATTATACCGCCCGATATATTTTATCACGTCATGCAAAATTTCTATTTTCACAATTCCTCCGTTACTTTTCTATCAGAAGATTAGCACTAAAAAGATTTTTTCGCAATCAAACTTAATATTTAACCAGCCAGTTTTCCGCTGACCAGCCGTCGGGCCAATTGTCATAATTAATTTTCCACCATTTGTATCTGCCGGCAAATATCGGTCCTTCCAAAACTGTGCCCAAGTTGCCTGTTCTTTGATAGCCAATTCTATAACCATTTGGCGAAGAGCGAACCACAAGATATGTCGTAGTTTTTACTCTATTCCCCGGCAAAAATTTATTTTGCGTGGCAACTACAGGAGTTTGTGTAATCGCACTCGCGCTCGCGGATTGTGCAGATACATTTCCTGCTGCATCAAAAGCGGAAACGACATAAGTATACGAAGTTGACGGGGAAAGCCCTGTGCTTGAAAAAGAACTTGTTGCCGACGTTCCTATTTGCACCCCGGAGTGAAAAATTTTGTAACCTGTAACTCCAACCACGTCTGTTGAAGCTGTCCAAGAAAGATTAATCTGCGAAGAAGAAATTGCCGTAACTAAAAGGCCTGTCGGAATAGAAGGAGGCGTAGTATCCGGAACTGGAATTTGTTGATAGCTTTCTAATGTCGGCATTTCAGCAAGAAAAACATCTGTTCTTCCCGATCCGTTCATATTTGACGTGAACATAACATATTTGCCGTCCGAAGAAGTTTTCACAAAAGAATAAGAACCATAATCAGAAGACGTGTTATAAGAGTGGCCCAAAAGTCTGCGATCTCCATTGAGATTCACAAAAACTATGCCATTGGGAGACAACCAGCTGTATCCCGATTGCAAAGTTCCATAATTTGTAAACACTGCCCATTGATCATCCAGGTTTGCAGGATTCTGTATCCAGTTTCCGTTCCCGTGCACCAGCGTTCCGTTAGCCGGCCCGCCAATATACTTAAACGAATTGGGAGTTGAAGGATTCATTACCCAATACTGAGCAGGAAATGAAAGAGTCCAATCAACGCCTATCCATCTTCCGCGCAAGCTTGCCTGATGGGCGAAAGGAAAAGGAATTCCTCCTCCTGACCAGGCAATATTGTTGGATTCCCAGTCCCAAATTACTGCTTTATTTTGGTTAGGCGAACCCAAGGAAAACCCGATATACCGTCCGTCTCTATCAATTCTCGGTTCATTTAAATCAACATGCGATTGGGTTTTTAAAATTCCAGTACTCGGTTTGTAACCTACGGCAGTCGGACCATTTGCTCCTCTCATCCAAGTAAAAAGTCCATCCTCTTTGCTCTGATGCAGCCACATTGCGCTGCTCTCGTTTAATGGCCAGCCGTTTCCGGAAGCGGATTGCATTGTTCGGATATCAAAGCGAACTATTGAGACTCCGTTGCTGACGTAGGCGTAGTAAGGAGTTGCTGGATTGTTGGAAAAAGTAAACGCAAGATCAATCCATGGTTTTATTGGTCCAGAAAGAAGTCTGGGGTTAGAAACTCCGACTCCCGGCGTGAAATCCAATAGATACCAATAATAGGGAGAGCCATTTTGGCGAACGAGCACCGCACGAGTTCCGTCGGATTTATAAGGAAGTGAAATCTCATCCCCTCCCTCGGAATAATCATGCTTCCATCCTGTAAAAGTTGTTGGAAAAATGTCTGAAGTCAATTTATAAATTTTAACTTTCGTAGTCGGATCCAGATAATACCTACCCGCGGAAAGCGCCGGAACATTCGATGCGTTATACGCGGTATTTAATACGGATTGATCTATTGTTGCTTTAGGAAGCTTTGTGGGATCCGGCACATCTGATATGCCTGTAAAAGAAGGAGATATTGTGGATGCCGAAACAATTGCAGGCAAAACAAATTCTACGGAATTACTGACGCCCAAACGCGTAAAAGCGTTATTTGCAAAAAATCTAAATTCATATGTGCCTGAAGATAACGAGGAAGGAAGCGCGAAACTGCAGGTGCCAGAAGATTTTGCGGATGTCACATTTTGAATATTTTTAGCGCACGAAGACAGATAAAGCCATTCTAAATATTTTTTATCGTCGGTTTCCGATTTAAGATAAAGCCCCGCCCAATCCTGAAGAGCAGGATTAGATATATTGGCCCAGCTTAAATTTACCGAGTCTCCAGATTTAACAGTTAAAGGAGAAGCCGAGAAACTGCTTAAAACATGCGTTTCAAATGATTTAATTGAAATATTGTTTAAAGACCCGTTAAGGTTCAGAAAAGAAGTGTCAACGAGAAGAGGATAAACAGGGACTCTTTGGCTTGTGTAAATTAGAGAACCGTTTTTGTAATATTTGATTTTTCCCGATTCAACAGAAATTTTAAAATTGTCGCCCGCCAAGTAAGAAGAATTTGTTTTGTAACTTCCATTTTCACGAACCTCTAAATTTCCTGATCCGGAAAAACCGTAAAGCTGGAAAGCATAGTCTATATCTGAAATTGAATTGTCTGTGTTGCCGTTTGAAAGGCCCAAAGCCCTTATGGTGCTAGCGTCTCCCGCAGTAAATTCTACCCAGCCGTCGCCGGATTTAATTGAAGCGGTAGAAATCGGCCCTGCGTCAGAACACCCGTCGCACCCCGAGCTTTTCTTCAGGTTTCCACCGGAAATTGTCATATTATTTAAATTAGACCAGTTCGGATCTGAAGTTGCAGCAGCCGCGACGGATTGTGTCGTGGCGCTCGCGCTTGCTGATTGCGCAGAATTATTCCCCGCGGCATCATTCGCTGAAATAGAATAATAATATTGGGTGGAAGGACTTAAGTTCGCGTCTGAATGTGATGTAGAATTTGAAGTGCCTATTTGCGCGCCGTTTCTAAAAATTTTATATTCAACAACACCAACATTGTCGGACGAAGCAGACCAAGAAAGATTAATCTGGGATATAGAAATGGCGGTGGCAGAAAGCCCTGCGGGAACAGAGGGAGGCAATGTATCGGCAATTTTGACTATTACGTTATTCAGCGCGGAATTCAAATTTAAAAATGCGGAATCCACAAAAAGCGGATACGTGGGCGCTTTTAAACTAGTATAAAAAAGAGTGCCATTTTTGTAATATTTAATTTTCCCAGATTCAAGAGAAATTTTTAAAACATCCCCCGGGGAATAAGAAGAATTGGACTTGTATGCGCCATTTTCCCTAACTTCCAAATTATACGACCCTCCATATCCGTATAGCTGAAATGCAAAATCTATATCTGAAATATAGTTATCCGTATTACCGTTTGAAAGACCCATCGCCCGGATTCCTAGCGTGTCGGGAGCCGTAAATTCTACGGACCCGTCTCCAGAATTTATCGCAGCTGCGGAAACCGGACCTGCGTCCGCGCAACCGTCGCATCCAGATACTTTCTTTAGGTTGTAACCTAAAATGGACATATTGGAAACATTTGTCCAAGCGGAGGTTGAAGAATCCGCTCTAATCGTATTAAAATGTAGAATACCCATCGTGACAGCTGCTAAAACGAGCCAAGTTTTAATTATGTGCATTCCTCTATCTTAACTCTAATCAAAAGCAAAGGGAAAATAAACGCTCACATTAGTTCATGAAGAAAACTCTAACAATTATTAACGTTTTTTGGCAAAGAGCGTTAACTTATCGCTTCACTGTGATGGCCTATAGAGTCGGCGAGGTCTGCGAGCTTTTAGTATTGATTTTGATGTGGACTTCCATATATAAAGCCGGCGCCGCTGTCGGAAATCTTAATTTAAAAGAAATGATAAGTTATATCTTGGTAGGTAATTTTTTTAATGCCGTCATAAGAAATTTTCTTTCAAGTGCAATCGCCCGCGATATAAGAGAGGGGACACTTTCTATGTTTCTAATCCGCCCCATGAGTTATTTTAGATACGTGCTTACAAGAGAAATAGGAAGAATATCGCTTGCTACCTTGCTTTCCGCGCTTACTCAACTAATAGTAATCAGCTTTTTTTATAGGATATTTGTAATAAATTTGGAAATAAAATACTTGTTATTGATTGGCATAATGGTACTTTTGGCTTTCGTTTTTGAACTTCTTCTTTCGTTTCTTATCGGCCTTATCGCCTTTTGGACAGACGAAGTTGATGGCATATATTCAACTGTTGAAAGAATAAAAAAATTCTTTTCCGGAGGTTATTTCCCGATCAACCTGCTTCCCATAATTTTTGTGCGTGTCAGTTTTACGCTTCCGTTTTCTTACGCTTTTTACGTCCCCGCACAGCTTTATTTAAAAAAAATCGACCTAAGAACGGGATTAAAGGGTCTTTTAGTCCAAGTTGCGTGGATATTAATTATTTATTTCATTATTCAAGTTGTCTGGAAAAGGGGCTTACAAAAATTTGAAGGCGTAGGAATTTAATGGCAATTATAGAAGTAAAAAATTTATCAAAAAATTACGAGTATTATAAAACGGAGCAGGGATTTTTTGGCGCGTTAAAATCATTTTTTCATAGAGAAACTCTCTACGCTGAAGCTGTAAAAAATGTAAATTTTAAAATTGAAGAAGGTGAACTTGTCGGATTTTTGGGGCCAAATGGAGCAGGCAAAACTACAACGCTAAAAATGCTTTCCGGCATTCTTTATCCTTCAAACGGAGAAATAAAAGTTTTGGGATTTACTCCTTTTGAAAAAGAAAGGGAATACCAAAAACAATTTGCGCTCGTTATGGGCCAAAAAAATCAGCTCTTGCTCGATCTCCCGCCGATAGAATCTTTCATTTTAAATAAAGAAATTTATGAAATTTCAGACGAAGAATTTAAAGAAAATTTAGATGAGCTTGTAAATCTTTTTGAAATTAAAAACATTTTAAACGTGCAGGTGCGAAAACTCTCCTTGGGACAACGCATGAAATGCGAGCTTGTAGCCGCACTGATACACAAACCACGCGTGTTGTTTTTGGACGAGCCGACCATCGGACTTGACGTGGTTGCTCAAAAAAATATCCGAGATTTTATAAAAAAATATAATCAGGAAAAGAAAACCACTATAATATTGACTTCGCATTACATGGAAGACATAAAGGAGCTTTGCGGAAGAGTTATAATAATTAATTTAGGAACAATAATTTACGACGGCAAATTTGACGACCTCGTAAAAAAATATGCTCCGCACAAACTTTTGAAAATCACTTTTGGAGAAAAGGGTGCAAAAAAAGAGGAAATTGAAAAGTTCGGCGACATTGAGGAATTCACGCCCCACGCCTCTATAATTAAAATTCCTCGTGAACATGTAAAAAACATTGCTTCAAAAATACTTTCGTCAAACTTGCCGGTGGATGATATTTTAATTGATGAAGTAGAAGCTGACGATATCGTGCGCCAGATTTTTATGTCCGCAAATCGTTAATAACTTTTAAAGCGGCTCAAAAATTAAAAAGCCCCTGTGGGCTCTGGCTATTTCTTTTCGCTTTTTAATTTTTGTCTGTGTAAATCATTGCCCAGCATTTTCTGCAAAGTTGGCCCCCGCCTTCAACATAATGTTCTCTGGAATCTACTGGCGTATTTTTTGAAACGCCAGTTTTATTTCCGCATCGTACACATTTTTCTTCTCCACTCTCTGCCGTCTGGTTCCCCATATCGGTCTCTCCATTTCGCATGATCTTTTCTAAAAACATTCTTAACATATTTTCTTATCAATTGCAACCACGTTGCTAAAAAACCAGCAAGTCAGCTTGCCGGTTTTTAAATTTCTTTCAAACTGGCCTTCTCTAACTACCTTAAGCTTGTGTTTCGAATCACAGTCGCGTCAACCGTTAAATCCGAATTGACCGTTCCGTAAACTCGTATTGTATCTCCCGTTTTAAAATTACTTAGCGAAGTTTTGAGCCAATATGTATTTAGGATTGAAGTATCGCTGTAAATATTAACCGTAAAAGTCTTGTTGCCCGAAACAACCGATAGCGTTGACGCGGTGGTCGAAGCAAGTTTTCCTTCAATTGTAGTTCTTTGCGCAGAAGGCAGATGAATTTTAACGGCGTCTGCTTGCAAAGTTTTAAGGGCGGAGTTGTATAAACCAGAAACCATCGCTCTCGCATTGACTAATATATTTGCAAAAGTTCCCGGTTGGTTTCCATAAGTAATTTTTGTCGTGCTCCCTACACTGACCGCGATATCTCCGAGCTTCTCGTCGTTTATTACAAAAGAAGTTGTCGAAGCATTCACGCTTTTAATGGTGCCGTTTACTGTCGCCGTAATTTTTTGAACGGAAAAATCTCTAATTATTTTCGCTTTAACGGTAAGTGGAGAAGCAATGGTCGGATCCATAGTTCCTTGAAAACTTATTATGTCTCCAACCGAAACTTCAGAAAGAGAACCCTTTCCTCCGTGCCTTCGTATTATTTCGGCTGAAGAATCAGCAACAACCGCCCAATTTAAAGACGCGCTTTCCCAACCGGAAACGGCATTTATCGTATTGCCCGAAATACTTGTTACTTTTGCCCCTCTTGCCAGCGTATGGCCTTTTTGCGTAATATGAACTTCGTGGGCAGCCCCCAAAGCTCGCGCCTCTTTCTCTTGCTTGCCTTCATTATCGGCAAAAGCTGTGAGCCCAATCAAACTTGCGGCTGTAATAGAAGCCACGCTAATCAATGCCAATTTTTTAACTTGCATTATTTTTTAAATTTAAAATTAATAAAAAAGTATAAAAAAAATTTCGACTTTTCTTAACTTATAAAAGATAATACGTAAATTATCATGAAAATGTTTTTGCCAAAAAAATAGCCCCGCATCGGAGCACAGCTTTCGTTGAGCGCAATGTGCGCTTGCTGTGCCCGATGCGGGGCTTAACTTCCTTACGGACGAGGCGGGCGCGGTGGGGGTTGAATCGGCTGTTCGGGCCGCCCCCGAAAGTCGTTTACAGTAAAATTCACAAACGACTTCCCACGGGCCCGTACTTGGCCCGTGAGCCGAACACCAGCCAACGGACCAACTCCCCCTCCAGTATAGTCGTTATATTTAACGTCTACACTAGACTCATCCGCTGAGTCGATATCAACCCGGACAGGCGACTCAGGGAGCCCTGAAGCCGGCGCTGGAACAATTGGTGCTGGGGCGACGTGCGGATCATGTCCGCCGCCGGGTGTAGGAGGCGGTGGGATCGGTCCGGGCACCGGGTAAACCACGTGTCCGTCACCGTCATGCCTATGGTCAGCCGGGGCGTGCGGGTCATGTCCATGACTTAGCGCATAAAATAAAGTCCCCGCCGCAATCCCCACTGCCAACAAAATCAGCGGAATCAGCCACCAAGGTCTCGGACCTTCTGGCCCGCGCGGACCTTGCGGACCAGCGGGGCCAGCTGGTCCTTGTGGCCCAACCTCGCCCTGCGGACCAGCAGGTCCTACAGCACCTTTGATACCTCGAGGACCGCGGTCTCCCTTAAGGCCACGCTCACCGCGCGGACCAGCAGGCCCAACCTGCGGCGCAGGCAAGTCAGAGACCGAAACCTTCGACCTCTCCACTCTCGGAGCCGGAGCAACCATCTTTGGAGCCGGCGCCGGCGCAACTTCCGGCTTTGGCGCTGGCACCTGCGCAACTTGCGCGGCCCGTGCAACCGGCGCTTGAGCCACCTCTTCTGGATAACTCGTTGTCTTCGCCCACTGGCGGGAACACCCCGCCGTCAGAACTGCAACCACCAAAAACGTCAGACCCAGAATTTTCTTCATCTTTTAACCCCCTCCTTTGGGGTTTACCCGCCTCTGGCGGGCTAAAAAAACGCCATTTTTTCAAATACATTATACCTAGAGCACATTATATCACTTTCATAAAAAAAGTCAAGCTCCATTGCATTCGTATTTTCTGTTAACATTTCAATAGAAAATCGGAGGAAAAATGTTTCAAATTAAAACGCTGGAGTCTATTAGCCAGATAATTGCTGAATTAGATGAGCTATTCGGAATTTATAACGCCGCACTTGAAAAGGGAAGCCGCGCAAAGCTCGCATATATCGAAATGCTGCACGCGCACAGCATGTCCGCGCTGGGGAAAATCGGCCTTTGGATGCCACGAGAGTTTTTCGCGATAGTTTTTACGAAACTTTGGCAAGATCGCGAATTCCAAAGCTTCGCGCCTTACCGCCAAATAGCAGTGCTTGGTTCTTACTTGTGGCTATGGCTATTGATATTTGAAAAAAAACTTAATCCGCTTGAAATAATTTTTTTGAAAGATCAAAAAGCAAGATTGTTTTTTCTGATCCCCGAGTTGTTAGAAAAGCAAACTGTTTCTAAATTTATAAAATCGCCGATTCCGATCTCAATTACAATTATTTTTGACGAGGCCAAAGAGGCGTATAGATATCTGATAAAGAGCTGGATATTGGAAGACGAAATCCGCGAAGAAAGCCCGGCACAAACTGCACTCCATTAAATTTTAGATGAGGAGCAAAACAAATGAACATGCTTGCTACTGTGTTTTTAGTTGCTTTCGCAAGTGCCCCAACGTCTTATGAAAAACAAGGAATGTTTTATTGCAACTCTGAGGGAATAATTTTAGAAATTGAGCAAGGAGAATTTGTTACAATAACCCTTGAAACAAATGCACCGCTCTTTTTTAGAAAAAGTGAAATACCTAAAGCCTTATTACGTAAGTTAAATTTGGCAATTTTAGGTAAAAAATATAAAATTTTCTGCGTGCATTCAGCCTACCGTGCGGATTGGCAATCCATTTACGATAAATATGGCCGTGTTACAGCTAAATTTGTTGACATCAAAAAAATTGAGTAGTTTTAGAAAAAGAAGTGCCGAGTGGAAAAACAGCAGAATTAGAGTAAAAAAACCGCCATTTCGGTGGATTTTTTTTGAGCTAAATTAATCTGAATCTTACAATTTTTACGGGAGTATCTAGGCTAATTTTGTCTCTATAATAGATCTTTAAATTTTCCAACATCTCTTCTTTTGAATTCCATTTCTCATGCCCGTCCAGATCGACATCTTCAACATCTTCCAATTTTCTGAAAAGCACTTCTGAAATAACCGCTTTTGCAAATACTTTTTCTAAATCGCTGTCGAAAAGTTCTAATTCATCCCCCTCTTTAATGTCCTTGTCGTCGAAAAGCCGCATTATAGCGGTTTTTGTTCTCCCCAAAATCCATTTTGCCTTAAAGTTCTTAAATTTAATTATTTTCATTTTTTCTAGAAAGATAAATCAAGGTGTCATAACCCTGAAAAACTCTGTCTTTTGGATCAACTTCGATACTGACTAAAAAATCAAAAAGTTCCTGTTGGATTGCTTCTGAATTTTCTTCGTCTGTTATTTTTTCTACTTCAACAAATGAGCCGAGCTCTTCTACTTCGTCCAGACAAATTTCATAGTCGCGATATTTTGCTTTTTTTCTAGTTTTTCTGATTTCAACAACTTTTTTATATCCCATCAAATTAAGTGCTTCCTTAAATTCTTGTGGATCGGAAATTTCTGTTTCGTGCTCTATCGCATCCATTTCATTATTCTGCGGCTGTTTTATTGTAAAAAGATATTTTCCTTCGGATGTGCGAATACGCAAAATATTTTTCCTTGGCTGGAATTTGGCATAATCTCCGTAATTTTCATCAACAAAAGTAACATCGTTCTGAAAAGTAGCGTCCGAAAAAATACAACCCAAAACTTTGAGCTTCTCTTCGACTTCGTTCAAACTTGCAACTTTTGCTTTTACTTCAATTTCTTTTCTCATATAAAAAATAATTTTATTCGTGTAAAATTTAGGTTTTTATTTTATTTGCTTAAAAAACGGACGAAGATCTGATTTGACCAGAATCCGCTTTATGTCAGTTTTAGTAATTAGCGATATCAATGGATTTGTGGAATTTTTGGGATTTTCTTCGTCTGGAATAGAAAACCCGATATATTACACCTTCTTTTTCTTTCTGAATCGTACCTAGTCTATAGCCGGTATTAAATCTGAATCAGAACTAATGAGAATTGCCGTGTCATATTGGTTGTCGACTGCGCCAACAATTAAGTCGGTGGCTAACTTTACATCAACGCCTTTTTCTCTTAATCTTTCGAAAGTTATTTTTTTGATTCCGAATTTTTGTAACTTTTGATAATCAGCCACACGACTATCAATTGGTATTTCTTCTAATCTCGTTTTAAGTTTGCTAGTTTTTAATTCCCAGTTGCAACTTTTTAGAATCGTAAAAAGCGCTGTTTGTTTAGCCATAGCTTTTTTGCTTTTCCAATCTCCCTCTTTTTCTCTTACAGTGCCTACATAAAACCGTTTACACTTGCTCTGGATAGTTCTGCCGTTAGCCAAAAAATTTGCGAACTTATCAAAATCAAAAGCCACTTCTTCTAGATCGAGCTTCTTAAATACTAAGTGATAAAAGTTTGCTCCATCCACAAAAATACATACTTTTTCCATGTGGTTACTATAGCCCAAAATGAAAAACCTGCACACTCCCTCTCGGCAGGCGCAGGCGACTTTCAAAATTCAGTATATACCCGAATTTCTGAAAAGTCAATGAGC
>CAYXFX010000004.1:0-52428 GCA_964464405.1 uncultured Candidatus Saccharibacteria bacterium | reverse complement strand
CCGTTCCGCGGTGGGAGAAGGTTGCGTCCTCGTACAACGAGGCTGTCGAGAAGGTCCTCGACCTGATCGGCAAGACCCGCACCTTCCACAACTACCGCAAGGGCGCACTCGGCCCGAAGTACCTGCGGATCTCGAAGCGGACGGCCGTCGCGCTTCAGATGATCGGCGAAAAGCAGAAGGACGACTTTTTACTCATTCCAGCGCAGTTTGGCCTGACCCATCGCGGTCGGTCCGTGCGAAGGGTGCGCGTGGTCTACGCTCCCCACGAGTTCGGCTTGGGGTCCTTCATCGCAGGGTGCATGATCCTGTCGCATCCCGAGCGGCTCGTTCAATGCGAGCAGTTGCACATCGACTGCCCCGGTGACGAATACGCTCCCGATGCCGTTGGCGAGTTCTCGGACGCGCCGGTCTTCCGCTTCAGCGGCGGCGAGGTCAAGTTCGTCGCCTACTGTGTCGACAGCACCAACGAGGGCTATGGCTCCGCGTCGGGGTTCGTCCCCACCTACGCGTAAAGCTTCGGCGGGCAGGCGCAAAAATTGGGGTTGTCCACAAAACATCGTGGACAGCCCCTTTTCTTTTTACTAGCGATGGTTGCAAAAATAACGTTTTTTCAATAAACTAAGCTCAAATGAAAGAACAGGACAATCTCAATTTATATGACGATTTTTTGGCGCATACCGGCGTAGACCGCTTGCAGAAAATCATTTCGAGATATGAGTTGCTTAAATTGATTAAAAAAATACCGGGGGATATTGTTGAATGCGGAGTATATAAAGGAAGCGGAATTTATACGCTAGCCAAGCTAAGCAAGCTGGTTATTCCGAATTCCGGAAGAAAAATTGTCGGCTTTGATTTTTTTGGATCTTCCCGTGATATAACTTTTTCAAAAAAAGAAGATCAAAAAGTTCTGGACATGCATGATGAAACTTTGTCCGACAAAGAAATTATTTTAAAAAACCTTGCGGAGCTTGGAATAGATAACGTGGAGCTCGTTGAAGGAGATGTCGTGCGCACTACAAAAACTTACGCGGAGCAAAACCTAGGATTTAGAATCGCGATGCTTTATTTAGATGTGGATAACTACGAAGGAACACTGGCAATATTGCGAAATTTTTATCCTCTAGTAACTCCCGGCGGAATTGTTGTATTCGACGAATACGGATTAAGAGGTCACGGAGAATCGGACGCAGTTTCTGAATTTTTTAAAGACCAAAATCCTAAATTAAAATCCGTCCCCGGCGCCAATACTCCAACCGCTTATATTGTAAAAGAAAAATTCTAGCCGCTCGAGCTAGAATTTATAATTTCTTTAATGGGGGTATCGTGGCCCTTCTTGGCAAAAAGCGCTGAAAATTTTTCCTTATCTCTAGATAGATGAAAAGTGCCCTTTCCTTTCTGCTTTATCGGAACAATTTGGCGCGTTTTTATTTTAGGCCAAAGTTTTTTAAACAACTCTTGAATTGAATAATGCAACTTAGCATATGAAGATCGCAAAGTATCATTTTCGGAAAATTCCACCAGCTCTTGCCCTATGATATCTCCGGTATCAATTCCTGCATCAATATAATGTATTGTTACGCCCTTGGGTGTTCCTTCAAAAATGCTCCAAAAATTCGGATCGGCTCCTCTGTTCCAAGGCAAATAGCTTATATGCAGATTGATTGTTCCCAAAGGCGGCTGATCAAAAATATTTTCTTTTAAAATAAAACGGTAGTTATAACTGACTATAACTACCGGATTTATACTGCGTACTTCTTCGGGCGATAATCTTTCGCTTCTAAATACAACCTCATCTCCGCATGAAGCAATATGCTGTTTCAGCTTTTCGCATTCCGCATTATCACTTCCTAACAATAATACCTTCATAAACCAGATAACTATTTTTTACTTCAAAGGTTTCTGCGCGCAGTTCGCATTAATTTTTAGCCAATCGGGATTGGAATCTAAAAATTTTAAAAGCTCGGGCACATCTACTTGTTTCCCAGAGAAATAAAATTTAGAATAAATTTTCTCCATTAGTTCAAAATCTTCCGGATAATCTACCGCCAAACGATACCCGCGGCGATACGATTCGTCTGCAATTACAGGCGCTCCGATTTTAAATTCATTTTTTTTATTTTCCCAAATATAAGGAGTGACGTGCTCTCTTTCGTAATTTTCCTTCGCTTCTTTGTAAGCCTTTTCAAGAGCGCTAAATTTAAAAACTTCCGCATCTAGACCGCGCGGAAAAGTTCTAAGCGGATTGATATTGCTTAAATAATCAGCATTTGATTTCTGAAGAGCATCAATACATTTATCAATAACTACTGGATCCGTTAATGGGTCGTCTCCAGTTACACGAACAATAATTTGAGCGTCGAACTTCTTTGCCGTTTCGTAATAACGCATAAGAACATTTTCGGAAGAGCCGCGGTGATATAAAAAGTTATTTTCCTTGCAAAAACTTTCAACAATGTCGTCTTCGGGATTTATGGTTGTTGCAACAATTGTGCGCTCCGCAAGTTTAGAGCCTAAGCAACGTGTTACAACATGCCACAACATCGGCTTGCCGGAGAGATCTTTTAAAATTTTTCCGGGCAAGCGCGTAGAACCCATTCTTGCTTGAAGAATAATAACGATCATAATTTTTTTAATATAGCTTCTGTTAAATTTATGCTGTTTTGTTCTGGAGTTAAGTTGGAAATTTTCCGTCCATCAAAATCAATATAGCCGCGGAAAGTGGACTTGTCCAACATTTGAAGATATTTAATGACATCTTCTTCCGAAAAAGAAAAACCGTCTTTAATTTTTGTAATAGCCTCACGGCAAGAAATTGTATCCCAAATTCGGAAAAGGCCGGGAGCATACATATACCATGGATAACCGAAAATCAAAACCGGCTTTCTTCTTAAGACGGCCTCCCAGCCAGCAGTTCCTGTTATTGTGGCAACCGCTTTTGCGTGTTTTATAAGTTCATGGGAGCCAGCCGACATCGGCACAAGCTTAACATTTTTAAGCTTAGCCATTTCCTGATAATATCCGCGGAACCGATAACTAAAATAATCCGGGCCGCGAAAAAGCCATTGGGTAGGATGCTCTTTAATATATAAAAACCATCCCTTAGGAAGCGCTGCAGACAAAGTTTCCGCCATCAAAATCTGGTCTACAAAAAAGCCGCCCTGCGGAGAACTGTTTCTCTCGGGCTGATAATGTAGCGGCAAATAAATATAATTTTTATTAAAGTCCGGCAGAGTTGCTAAACTTAAATACTCTTTTTTTTGATTGGGCCGTAATCTTCTCGGCAAATAGGTAAAAATTTTTATGAAAACGGAAAAATCTTTCAGTACCGTGAGCGTTGTCCAAAAAGATCTGAGTTTTATTTTTAAATTTCTGAAGCCCGAATATTGTTTTTTAATATTCTTAACAAAAATTGTTGTGTCATTTTTCTTTACCCTAGCTTGAGATTCATACTCTTCTCTCAAATCGGCGCTTAGAGTATTTAACGCCTCATCTCGGCTATTGAATCGAGCCTCGCCGGAAGAATCTACAGGCCCCTCAATATAGTCTTTCATGCTTATAATCCGATCGCTTACCCACAAGGGCTCCATCATAACGGTATTCACGTTATAAATTTTTGCAAGAGCAAAAACTACAAAATCGTAAACAGTGTGCGGAGCAACGGTAAAAATAACGGCATCGGGCTTCAGCTTTTTAAACACACCGTTCCAATATTTAAGGTAGCCGTAATATAAGCGCTTCCGTTCGCTGACGGAATAGGCCTCAAAACGTTTATTCATCATGGTAAGTAAAATAGATTCCGCTTCGGCAAGTTGTTTCAACAATTCTTCTCCGGGCGGATCAAATTTTATTTCTTCCAGCTCTTTTGCTGGCTTTCCGGCCAAAGCGTCAAAATGGTCGTGCAAAATAGTTCCGGGGAATTCGGCAGGATTTATTTCTTTTTTTGCGTTCACGCAGGTCCAGTAAATAATCTCGTGGTGCTGTTTAACTTTTTTTACCACATCCACCAATCCGAGATCTTTGCCGCTCCAATTGATAAAAAAAAGGCGCATTTAAGTTCTTAGATTATAAACTTTAAAAAAGTAGGAATCTTTATTTTTTAAAAGTTCTTCCGGCGAGCCAACTTCAGCTACCTTCCCCTTATCCAGGACAATCAGTTTATCCGAAGCTTTTACCGTGGATAAGCGGTGCGCGATCGCCAAAACAGTAACGCCCCCCCTTAATCCTTCTATTGATTTTTGTATTAAAATCTCCGATTCGTTATCAAGAGCGCTCGTTGCCTCGTCTAAAATTAAAATGTGCGGATTCCTGGCTAGCACTCTTGCGAGAATAACTCTTTGCCGCTGTCCTCCCGAAAGCATTATTCCACGCTCTCCCACAATTGAATCAAACTTCTCCGGCAACGATTCTATAAACTCGTAAATATTAGCAAGCTTCGCCGCCCGTATTATATCTTTTTTATTTAGATCGACGCTATAAAATCTGATATTATTTTCAATGGTGTCATTTAACAAAAATAAATCCTGCGAAACATATCTTATATTTTTTCTCCATTCAGCCAAACTGATATTCGAAATATCCGCCCCGTCGAGCAAAATTTCTCCCTTGCTCGGTGTTAGCAAACGCAAAATTAAATCGACAATGGTAGTTTTGCCGGCCCCAGACGGGCCAATGAGCCCGACCATTTCTCCTTTTGAAATTGTAAAATTAATGTTGCTCAAAACATCCTCTCCGGTTTCATACGAAAAACTGACGTTATTAAACTCAAGTTTTTTCGAAAATTTAAATGTGCCTATTCCCTTATCTATTTCTTTGTATTTATCGCTTTCATTTTTGTATTTATTTACGCTTTCTAAGTACGGAATAAAAGTATTTAGAAGATGAAGATTAGATTGCGTCTGCTGAAAATAACTGAATACTTTGTTAATCGCGTAAACAATTACGGCAAATGAACCGAAATTAAACGAATGTGTTTTATAAAAAAAGGCGAAAATTGCGATTATAAAAAGCATTCCTAAGGGCTGAAGAGTAACCGTCGTTAAATTTCGAGAAATCGCAACACGCATGTTTAATTTCTTTACCTTGTCGAAATACTCGTTACCTTTTGCCAAGATCGGTTCGTGAACATATGCGGATTTCACGAGCTTCATTCCTATAATATTTTCACTTACAAAATGGGATACTATTTTATAAAGGCGCGCTCGCTCTTCGGAAACTATTCTGTTAATTTTAAAAAATGGTTTAAAAGCTAGAAGCGCCAAAACACCAAACAGCATTGTAAACAGCGCTACTATCCAAGAAATATTAACTACAAGCAAACTATATACAACTAAATTTACAGCAACCGCTATGGTATTGGACGCATAAACAAAAAAAATGGAACTTGTATCAACATCTGTCGTTAAAATTTGCTCTAAGTAACCAACTTTTTGTTTTGACAAATAGGGCCAATCGGCTTTAAGAGTCGCTTCAAAAAGGTCATTGCGAATCTTTTTTTCGTAAAGAGACTTAGTATAAATTGAAATATAATCAGTAAAAAAAGCCGCGATCGCTTTAATTATAAAAAGAGCTATTATGAAAATCAGCAAATATTTTACAGTGTATCTAATGTTAAAAAACATAAAAAAACTCTGGATCGAGCGCGAGATTAAATCTGTTCCTCCGCCTCCTTCATTGCTGATAAACGAAAAAAGTGGAATTATTGCGTTAATTCCGATTCCTTCCAAAATACCTCCGATAAAAGACAGCGAGGTAAGCAAAAAAATTCTGGATTTGTATTCCCAAAATGAACGCTTAAATAAAACTGCCAAATGCACTATGTCACTGCCATCAGCCATAAATAAATTAAATCTGGCGAATATCCGCCTCTTTTATTAATTTGGAAATTGCTTCTTTGCTCAATTTTTCGGCATGCTCGGACGAAAAACTTCCCGTTTTCGTGTGCACTGCTCGAGCGGGATATTTAACTTCTTTATATGTATCCCACATGGTTTTTTCATGAGGAGTTAAAATATACATGTCTCCGGTTTCAAGCGCTCTTGGAATTTCATAGTCCGCCAGCAACTTTTCGTGCAATTTCTCTCCGTCACGTCTTCCGATTACTTTGATTTTTATTTGCTCCGGATCCTTGCCCAATAATGGAGCATAGAATGCGACGGCGGTTTTTACAAAATCTCCGATATGAACCGCGGGCATTTTTAATACAAAAATTTCCTGCCCTCTCATAAGCTTCGTTGCGGAAAGCACAAGGCGCGCGGCTTGAGGGATCGTCATTACATATCTCGTCATTTTTGGATCTGTAATTGTGACGACTCCGCGTTTTCTAATTTGATTTTTTATCAAAGGAAGAATGCTTCCCCTGCTTCCCAACACATTACCAAACCGGACGCACGCGAATTTTGTTTTTTTATTGCCCTTATAATAATAAGACGCCAAAAAAAGTTTTTCTGCCATAAGTTTCGAGACTCCCAAAATTCCCTCCGGCTCCGCAACTTTGTCGGTTGAAATCCCAACCACTTTCGGGACGTTTAAATCCCTCGCAACTTCAATTACATTTTGGGTTCCCACAATGTTGGTTTTTACAACTTCGAAAGGATTATATTCGCACATAGTTACTTGTTTTAACGCTGCCGCATGGAACACGATGTCCACCCCGTCCATAGCCATGCGCAATCTGTCTTTGTCGCGGATGTCTCCAACAACAAAACGCAGACGCGAAGCGGCGTGTCCAAATTCCTGCATTAGTGTGTAGTGCCTGTCTTCGTGGCGCGCAAAAATCCGAATGCTTCTCGGATTAAATTTTAAAAGCTGGGATACGATTTCAGATCCGATCGAGCCCGTTCCTCCCGTAACTAAAATATTTTTTCCTTTAAATTCGTTTTGCATGTTTTCTTACGACTTCAGCAACTTTATTTGAAATATACTTTATATCTTTCTGTTTAAGCCCGATATAAAATGGCAGTGCAAGCGCGCTCTTGCTTATTGTCTCTGAAACAGGGAAATCGCCTTCTTTAAAACCAAATTGTTTTTTATAAAAACTTAAGAGATGAATTGAAGGAAGGTAAGGTTTCGTGCTGATTCCAATTTTGTTTAAATCCTCAATTACCTTATCCCTGTTTATCTTATCGTTTTTTATCCGCGCCGTATAGACAAACCATGTGTGCGTATTATCTTTATGGACTTCCGGCGCAATTATTAATTCTGAATGTGGCGCTAAAAATTTATGGTACAAATTTGCAATCTCCCTGCCGCGCAATAAAAAATCAATTCTTTCCATCTGGGCAAGCCCCACTGCCGCAGAAAGCTCGTCCATTCTATAATTATACCCCAATTTATTATGATCCAGCCATTGCAAATTGTCAGATCTGCCCTGATTTCGCAGGCTTCTCACAAGCTCGTAAATATTTTTATCGTTTGTAACTATCACTCCGCCTTCTCCCGTAGTCATTTGTTTATTCGGATAAAAAGCAAAAACGGCTGACTCACCAAATGTTCCGGCTTTTTTGCCTTTGTAAGTTGCTCCAAGAGATTCGCAAGCGTCTTCAATAATTTTTAACTTATATTTTTTTGCGATGCGCAAAATCGGATCCATTTCTGCCGGTTGGCCCAAAATATGCACTACCAAAATGGCCTTGGTTTGTTTAGTAATTGCGCTCTCAATCAATGAAGGATTGATATTATAAGTTTTGGGATCAATATCTACAAACACCGGGCGCGCATCTACATATAGTATTGCGTTTGCCGAAGCGACGAAAGAAAATGGCGTAGTTATAACCTCGTCACCCCTTCCAATTCCGGCCGCAATTAGCGCTAGATGAAGCCCCGCAGTTCCGGACGAAACCGCGCAAGCATATTTTGTTCCAGTAAATTTCGCAAATTTTTTTTCAAATAACTCTTGTTTTTTTCCCAAACTTAAAAAACCGGAGTTTAAAACTTCCAGCACGTATTTTTTCTCTCTTGCAGCAATGTGCGGCCGCGCGCTCGGATAAAATTTCATTAAATATAAAACCCCGATCTATGCTCGTAGTTTCAGTATTTTAGCTAATTATGCCTAATTTTTTTGCAAGAAACCTTAAAGACTCTTCGTCTAAAATGGTATATTTTTCCCCCTTGATATCAATCGTCGCGCCGTGGTATGGCGGATAGAAAAAAGCGCGTATTTTCTTTTTTATTTCTTCTTTTGAATCTCGCTCCGGATCTATTAATTTCAAATTTTCGAGCTCTGCCCCGTTTAAATAAAGTCCGCCGTTATTAGAAGCCAGCTCAAGTTCCATCCCACTCTGGAATAATTCGATTACTTCCTTAAAAAGTTCAAGCAATTTTTTTTGGGCTTCATCAACTAAGTCGAGGACATGTCCGGTTGCTGGCATTTCAAAACGCGCGACTTTTATTATCGGCCCCGAATCAAATTCTTCGGAATCAATAAAATGAGCGGAGACTCCGAATTCTTTCTGTCCGTCTAAAATCGCGGTATTGTACCCGGCACGTGATTTGTAGTCAGGTAACGGCGCCGGATGGAAGTTAACACATCCTACGGCTCCCAATTTTATTAACGGCATTTTGATGCGCCGCCAATAAAGATAAGAAACCACAAGTTCAATATTTTTTGTCCGCTCGTCTCCGTCTTGGATCATTTTGTATAAAATCTTGTCGTCGGAAAGAATAGCAATTCCACTCTCCTTGCCCAGCGCTCGAAATGCATCAGCATCATGCCCAGATTCCGGGCACACAACCAACGGAATCTCAATATTATTTTGGAGCAAAAATTTCGCGGCTTCCACCGCCCCCGCCTTTCTTCCTAAAAATATTACGCGTTTAATTGGTTTATTTATTTGTATGGTTTTTGGCACGTTATTGACATATTCAATTATAAATACTAAGTTTATTGAAGACAAATTCCCATTTAGGAGGGTAGATGTACAAAAAAATAGAAATGCTATTTGATAAAGGATCGGCCAAAGAAATCGAAGATGGATTTTTCATTTCGCAAAGAGTTTTCGCGGTTTTCGACGGAGTCAGCACCCCTTACTCAAGAAAACGCCCAAGAAAGCTGTATGGTTTTGATAAAACAGAAACTAGCGGCACATTAGCAGTTAAAAGAATCATTGACTCTTTTAAAGGTCGCGGCGACTCGTTTCCACTCCAGGGAACATTAAGCATGGCGAATTCGGCGCTTACAAAGATGAAAAATGAGCTTGACCTGCCATTTGCGCTAATGCCCGGAGCAACTTTCGCAGCCGCGCAAATAGGCGACATCTACGTTGAGGTAGAGCAAACCGGAGACAGTAGTGCGGTTTGGAAATATAAAGACAGCACCTGTTTTGCAACAAAAAATCAACTATACGAACACGATGTAAAATGGTGCAAACCAACCTTCCAAGGTGTGATGAAAAAACATATGCAAGGCCTGCCCGAAGTAACAAATGAAAAATTAGCAGAAGTAAGAGCAAGTGCTTGGGATGAGTACTGTGAACTTTGGGTAAAGAAACGCACAGAAGATGTTAACAATAAAGAATCATTAAGTGGGTTTGGCCTATTAAACGGTGATCCGCGGACTGTAGATTGCTGGTTTTCAACAATCCTGCCTGTAAAAAATCTTGAGTTGATTGTACTTTTTACAGATGGACTTATTGATAGTGAAAAAACCGAAAGTGAAAACGCGCTTGCCCGTTACATAGTTGATGCCTATAACAAATTCGGTTTAACGGGTATGTTACAAGAAAAAAGAGAACACGAAATACTAAACGTAAATTCAACTTTTATTTCCCACACTGAAGCAACAGCTATCGCAATAGAATTTTGATTTACAAATGCGTTCCAAGCGCATTTTTTTATTTCTACAATTTATTTTCTGATTGCAACTTTCTAAATTCTTCCGCAAGAAATGTATCGCTTGTCGTAGGATCCGGAGGCAAAGGATAAAGAGTGTTGCAGACCGATGCAAGGCCGCTTTCGTCTTCTAGCACAAGGTAAGACTGCAAAATAAAAGGAGGCATCAAAATGCCATTTGTTGGAGTAATTTTAAACTCTCTTTTATTTTCGTAAATGTCTTCGCACATAAGTTTTACAGCGCCTTTAATTCCGAAAACAGCTTCGCGCCGCACACGGTGGTACGAGTTCCCTCCGCTTTGGCCTTTAGACAATTTTTCAACTAAATAATACCTCAACCCCCTTATATCTTTCGGAACTTTTTTTAATTCCTCTTCGTCGTATTCAAAAAAACTTTTTACTATGTGAAAAGGCAAAGCGAATGGAACGGATAAAACCCCGCCAGATTTCGTCGGAAAAGAACCTTTCGTATCAATCTGCTCAAATTCTATAATTTCATCAACTTTTGGAAACATGGCGTTATAATAAAGTAACTAATTTATTTACTTTAGGTTACAAACTATTTTATATAAAATTGCACTGTTTTTTTTGCTTCGTTCCCAAAATGGTCTTTGACTAAAACTCCGATAGCGTTTAGCCCCGGATGAAAAGTGAGATTCTCCTCAAAAATTCCTTTTTCATCGCTTGTTATAATTCGTCCAGCAACCCAAACATTGGCCTGCGGGATTGTTCTCCCTGCCACATGAATCAAGGTTGTATTAAAAGATTCGCCTTCTTTTGGTTCAAAAATTTCGAGCTCGGGCCCAAAAAGCACGCCTCTTGCTTCAAAGAAAAAATAACCGAACACTAAAATAATTAGCCCCGCAAAAATCCAGTGTCTGATGTGCATAAATTTATTCTAATCAAAAATCAAAGTTTGTATATGGGATGTTGGAATCGGCATCCTTTTTTTTGTCGCTTGGCGCACGCTCTACGCGATCTATTGCTTTTTCAATTTTTTTTTCTTCGCGCGCTTTAGACTCGACTGCGGCTTCGAAATTCTCCACCAGCGCTTCCTCAACATCATCTTTCTTTATCAAAACGTCTCTTGGTTTAGCTCCCTCTCCCGGACCGATTATTCCTTCGTTTTCCAAAACATCTAAAAGTCTTGCCGCCCTCGCATATCCTACTCGTAACCTTCGTTGCAAATAGGAAGCCGACGCTTTCTGAGCCTCAATTACTAATTTTTTTGCCTCCTCATACAATTCATCGTCTACGTCGCCCCCCCCTTCTTCAAAACCATCTAATTGCAAATCCGAGTTAGTAGCTATTACATTTTTTGTATCAAAATCAATTGCCGGTGCTCCTGCAAACTCCGTAGCTTGATCGGAAAGGAAATTCACCACTCTTTTCACTTCACGCTCGGAAATAAAAGCACCCTGAATTCTACGAGGTTTGGACGTGTCTCCCGCCAAATAAAGCATATCTCCGTTCCCTAACAGCTTTTCGGCGCCAGACATATCTAAAATCGTTCTTGAATCAACTCCGGAAGCAACTTGCAAAGCCACGCGAGCAGTAATATTTGCTTTAATTAATCCCGTTATAACTTCAACGGAAGGCCTCTGTGTGGAAACTATTAAATGAATCCCGACTGCGCGCGACATTTGCGCCAAACGCACGATCGAAGCTTCCATTTCTCGCGGGTATGCAGCCATAAGATCAGCCAGCTCGTCAATAATAATTATTATATTCGGTAAAATTTCCTCGGGGCTTTTTGATTTTATCATTTCATTGTTGTATGAAAAAATATCGCGAGTGCCAACCGCTGATAATTTTTCGTATCTTCTTTCCATTTCTCTTACGGCCCATCTTAGTGCAGCGATTGTTTTTTTGGCATCAGTAATCACAGGTGTAAGTAAATGCGGGATTTCGTTATATCCTGTTAATTCCACTCTTTTCGGATCTACCATAAGAAACCTTAAAAATTCCGGAGAATTTTTATAAAGCAAACTTATAATTAGCGTGTGTATAGCAATCGACTTTCCGGAACCTGTTGCTCCAGCGATTAAAAGATGGGGCATTTTTGCAATATCGGCAAAAACCTCGCGTCCTGAAACATCGCGTCCTAAGGTAATAGATAAAGGCGCGGCTTTTTGAAAATCTTCTATGCCAAGGAGGCTTCTGAGCCCCACAAGGGCTATGGATCTATTTGGTATCTCAATTCCCACCAAAGATTTTCCCGGAATCGGTGCTTCGATACGCAAGGGATGCGCAGCAAGCGCCAAAGCAAGATCATTTTGCAAAGCCGTGATGCGCGACAATTTTATACCTTCTGCGGGCTTCAAAGTATACTGAGTTACCGAAGGCCCGACATTGACTTCCGACATTTCGACATCTATTCCGAAATTTTGCAAAGTTCTTTTTACAATATTTGCATTTGCCTTTATGTCGCCCGAAGATGGAGTTCCCTTATCATCCTCTAAAATATCGAGTGGGGGAAAATTATACTCAATTGCTTTATATTCGGCTTTTTGCAATTTTGGTTTGGTTCGTGTAAACATGTTAAGAATCGGGTGGGCTTCTTCGTCTTCTTCCGTCTTTTCTTTTTCTCCTTCCTGCGCTGCAATTTCTTGGGTTCGCAGAGAAGTTTGCTGAGGATTAGATAGCGCCGGCTGCGAAATTTTAACTTCTTTTTCTAAATTTTCATCAGAATCGCCTTCCCGCCTTTTCGGTTTCAAAGAAAAATTCAACATGATAAGTAAAGATGCCAGAAGAAGCGCTGCAAAAATTACAAGAGATGCCCAAAAATCAAATAATTTTAAAAATGGATAAGATGCTAAATATCCGATGTAGCCGCCAGTAAACTCCCCTAAAATAATATCGGATATACCCAAAGTGCTTATTAAAAACAAAATCCCGCCGACTACAGTCGTTAAAACCAAATGATTTCCTAAAGCAAACAAAAACGAAAGAGATGCAAGGAAAAAAGACAAAGAAACAAGGAAAAACCCTTTGCCAAAAATAATGTTTAGGCCGCGCTGGGCAGCCGCTCCCGCAGGCCCGCCTTTTCCAAAGTAGGCAAGAGTAAAAAGAAGGCCCAAAGCCAGCGAAAAAACTGCCCAAAGTGAGTGTTTGGTTTCAGGCTTTAAACTTTCATGCCAAGAAGGTTTTTGAGGCCTCCCATATTTTTCCTTATTTTTTTTCTTTTTTGACAATATAATTATTATACCAAATTTAATTAAAAACTGCGCTTATGCTTTGCGCAGTTAAAAAAGTCACTCAACAAAATCTTTAGGTATTCTCATAGCCCAACTCACACCCTTTGGGACAACTCCCAATGGAATAATGCCGTCATATTGTATAAAAAGCGCCGAAGTTCCAAGTGCCACAGCATATGGCAACCCTTCTTTTATGACAGCAATCATTGAGCCTGATTCGCCAGGAAACATAAACTCTCTTAATTTAATGGTTCCTCCAACTATGTCAGAAATTACAGAATGCCTAATAAGCCAAGAGCTTAAGCGAGGATCTTTTTCTTCGCTTGATAGTTGCAAATAACCCAAAACCCAAACTTCATCACCTAAATCAAGATCATCTCCCTGATCTATACTCACTTTGGTGTGTTGTACGTCGGACGGCAATTGCACATCTAAAAGCGCCAAATCTTTATCCACATTGTCTGCAGAAATCAATAATTTAACGAGATTTGCCTTATATCTTAACCCATTATATTCGACACGCAATCTAGCTGCGTTAGTTACAGTTGTAATTTGATCTTTGTCAAAAGCATCAGGAAATATATTTTCATCAAAAAAATTGGGACAAGTAACTACATGACTCGCTGTTAAAACAGCATTGGTGTAATTTTTGCTTTTTACAAAAAAACCGTTTCCTCCGAAACGAGGAATTGGCGTTAAATATAACTCTGCGCCGGATTTCAATTTAATAAGATACACACAATCCGTAAAAACACGCACTGCGGCACTACGCGCAATACGCATAGCATCACCTAGTGGAGAAGCAATGATTTCATTCGGAATGATCAAAAAATTTAAAAAACAAATAAGCGTTAAAACGGCTTTCTTCATAAATCACTTCCCTATTTCAATCTATTTTCAGATTATCAATGCAAATAATATGCACAAGTTGCTAAAAAAAAATGTTCATGTTTAAATAGAACCAGACAAGAAGAGGTGGTTTTTATGCAAAAACATGCTTTTTTGACAATATGGCTTTTTTTCTTTGGGTTATTCGCCTTACTTTTGTCCGAGCTTAGGCAAATAAATTTGCTTACATTAGACACACTCTTAGCGCTTGATAGTACTGGAACTACGCTTTTTATAATCGTGGTTTTTATAATAGGCCTAACTTTCAGCATAGGAAACATTGTCTGGTTAACCCGTCTCATTTTAAAAGATCGCGAGGCATTGCTGAATTCCGTGCATGATATTGAATTATCTTTCGAGTGCAGGCAAATATTAATGAGCTATATCAACGGTTATCTTCCAATTCTTGGATTTCTAGGAACTTTAATCGGATTTATGCTTATTGCTACAATTTTTGAACACAAAATTGTAGGCGAAACTGATTTGGCGAAAATTATTGGATACATTCAGGAATCTGTTGGTGGAATCAAAACAGCAGCATTTACTTCGATCATCGGAATGTTAACTTCATGGTCGTGTCTTATGCTTCTAAACACAGTTTTCAGATTGGGCTATATGCGAATGATTGTTCGCGAACTCAATGTGGAGCACAATAATGAAAATTCCTAATACACACTCCTACGATTTCTCCACTCCTTTGGGCGACGTCGTATTTAACTTAGTTGTTTTTTTGATATTTATAATATTTCTATTTACTTTGTTGCCAAAAGAAAAGAAAAAACAAGAAAGCCAAACTATACAAATTGGAGGAAACATTTTTGTCTCAGTAAGATGGCCTGATGACGCACCTCAAGATATTGATCTTTGGATAAAAGGGCCTGATGGTACCGCAGTTGGATATTCCAATAGAACAAGTTCCACGTGGTCTTATTTAAGAGACGACCTCGGCGCAGATGTGTTTTCACCCGAAAACTACGAACTGGCAGTTACACAAGGTGTACCTCCGGGGAAATACGTAGTAAATCTCCATTTTTTTTCAAACCACGGAGGCTCGCTGAATGTTCCCGTGAAAGCAGAAGTGGTTTTAAAGAAAACTCCGGACGCAGATAAGGAAGTAATATTTAAAGGTGAAGTAATAATAAAAAATGTTGGAGATGAAATTACAATTGTGCAGTTTCAAATTGACGAGACGCGTAATTTAATTAAGCAATCCGTCTCAAACCAATTTGAAGCGGTAAGAAACAAGCCAAGATTTATAGGATAAATAAAAAAACCGGCGTTACCGTCGGTATTTTTTATTTCTAAAAAAATCATCCTGATTGCGATGCCTTAGGAGCTGATGTGGGCGGGGGCTCTGGATGAAATTCTATGGAATCTTGCATGTTTCCGCTCCCTCGCCTTGCATCACGGCCACGCATTGCGCCGGGGACAACCATCATAAACGGCCGCCTCTTTTGCAATTCTCTAAGAAGTTTTTGCAAAAATTTGTCAGATGGATCCACCACAAACAAATGCGGACCTTGTTCCGGATCTTCATCTTTTCCACTCGAAAATAAATATACTTTTTTGTTTACAGTATCATAAGTCCCCCACACGATGTGATAACTTCCTTTAGTGAAATTTGGATCAGGACGGCCAAGGTTATATCTAGACTGCAACTCGGCAGAATTTAAACCGTGCCACAAAACAAAACTGCCAAGTATTGTAAATCCAAACATTAAAAAAGTGCCAATTGCTTTCCGTGTGAAAATTCCGGAAAGGTAAATAAGAAATATTGAAAGAACTGTTCCGCCAAGCGACAAGTAAAACCATTGCGGTAAATCCATCATTTTTCTGCCTCCCCTAAATCGGCTCTCCTATCACTAATTTCCGATATGCTTTCATGGCGTCTTCAGAGGCAAACCATGCAATTTTAGGCTCCATAAAAATCAAACCGATGACCTTTGACTCATACGCAATTTGTCCCTCTTCTTGTACAATTTCACCCTTTGCATTTTTTTTGGCGTTAGTTGAAAAAAAGACATGCATTATGGTGAGAGGTTCATTGCAACCCATTTTATCTTCCGTTAAATTAAAGCATGCTTCGCGGCCCTGCACCGCAAAATCATATTCTTTATTTTGTTTACTTGATAATCCCTTGGAAGCAATGGGTTCAGTAAGACCAACACCCTTAATCAACTCTGCAAATTCCGGGTACTTTTCTTCCGTTAAATAGATCTTAAATGGATCCAATCCTCCAGCGAAAGAAATTCCGTTAAACGCCAACACCCAAGTTAAAATAGCCAAAATTTTTCCAAATTTCATTTTCGCTCCTTGTCAAGCAACTTTAATTCTACTTTCAAAGTAGCAAGGCAACTCAAAAATGGCAAACTTAGGTAAGTTTGCCATTTTTTTAAATCAGTTTTATAATTTTATTCTTCTTCTTCCGTGCGAGAAGTTAATTTTTTTATATATTCTTTTCTGTATCCAGTTCCTGCGGGAATTAATCTTCCGATGATTACGTTTTCTTTAAGCCCCCTTAATCTGTCCTCTTTCCCTTCAATTGCGGCATTTGTCAAAACGCGCATCGTCTGCATAAACGACGCCGCGGAAAGAAAGCTTTCGGTAGTCAGCGCGACATTCGTAATTCCCATCACTAACTGAACGGCTTTCGCGGGCATTCCTCCGACTTTCCTTTGTGCTAAGTTTTCTTCTCTGAATCTGCTTTTTTCTACAACTTCGCCAACGCCCATCCCAGTGCTTCCGGTATCTTTTATGCGGACACGTGAAAACATCTGGCGCACGATAACTTCAATATGTTTGTCGTTAATATTTGTCCCTTGGAATGTGTAGAGCTGTTGGACTTCAAAAATTATATAATTTTGAACCGCGCGCGCTCCCGCATAAGAAAGCAGAACTTTCATATCGACTGATCCTTCTGTGAGTCTGGAGCCTGCTGCAATTTTTTCTCCCGGGCTCACTAAAATTGTTTTGTTGAATGGAACCACAAAATCAGAGACTTGTTTCGTGTCTTCATTTTGAACTCTGATCAATTTGTCCCTCCCGCCGCCCGGTGCTTCTACATCTGAAATATCAACAACTTCTCCGGAAACATTTGACACAAAAGCAGTTTCCTTCGGTGTTCGTATTTCAAAAATTTCTTCGACTCGCGGCAATCCCCTTGTAATATCTGCGGCTCCTGCAATACCTCCGACATGGAAAGTCCGCATGGTAAGCTGGGTTCCCGGCTCTCCGATTGCTTGTGCCGCAACAATCCCAATCGCCTCTCCTAATTTGATCGGTGTATTTGAGCCAAGATCGTACCCGTAGCAAAGCTGGCAAATTCCCCGGATTGAACGGCACGCAATCGGTGAGCGTAAAGAAACCGTCGGAATATCTGCTTGAGCTATCAAATTGGCATCAGACAAAGACAAAAGATGTCCTTTTTTAATTAAAACTTTCCCTGATGCCGAGTCTACGGCATCAGAAGCCAAAACACGCCCAAAAATTCTCATTGCGAAATTTTTACCGATCATTTCGTAGTCCTTTTTATAAACTTCAAATCCAACTTCATCTTTGCAATCCGGCTCGCTGATAATTACGTCTTGAACAACATCAACTAAACGCCGTGTCAAATATCCAGCAACTGCAGTTTTTAGCGCAGTGTCCGCCGTTCCTTTTCTGGCAGCATGCGTAGAAATAAAGTATTCAAGCACGTTTAACCCTTCTTTATAAGAAGATAAAATAGGAAGCTCAATAACGCGACCGGACGGGTTTACGACAAGCCCTTTCATGCTTGCGATCTGGTTAATCTGTGCCCAGCTACCTCTTGCGCCAGAATTTACCATGTAATGAATTGGTCCGTATGGATCTAGAGTTTGAGGAGCTAATTTGTCAATTTTAGTTTTAACCGCACTCCAAATTTCAATAATTTTTTCGTATCGCTCATTTTCTGTTAAAAGACCTTCGCCGTATTGGTTTTCAACAACAGCCGCCTCTTTCTTGGCAGCGTCAATTAATATATTTTTTTCTTTGGGAACTTGCACATCGTCCATTCCCCAGCTAATTCCGGATTTGGTGGCGTAGCGATATCCGATACTTTTGATTTTATCAAGAATTGGCGGAGTTTCATCAATGCCGAAGCGTTGAATTAGGTCGGATACCAAACGGTCCAAATCATTTTTTTTCATTTCCTGGTTTAAAAAAGAATACTCGCGAGGTATTACGCTGTTAAAAATAAGTCGGCCAATTGTAGTTTCCAAAAGTTCGCCTTTAACTGATTGGTATTTTGGAGTTTTTGTTATTTTAACAAAAACTTTTGCTTGTAAACTTACCAAATCAAAATCATAAGCAAGAATGGCTTCGTTTGGGCTTGAAAAATATTTGCCTTCACCCTTGGCTCCTTCTTTTATTCGAGTTAAATATGCAATGCCCATCACAACGTCTTGGCGCGGTGTCACGACAGGGCCGCCGTTCCCTGGTTTTAATAAATTTTTATTTGACGCCATTAGATCTCTCGCTTCCTGCTGCGCTTCGTCCGTTAAAGGCAAATGAACCGCCATCTGGTCTCCATCAAAGTCGGCATTAAAAGCCTCGCAAACAAGCGGGTGAAGTTGAATAGCATTCCCTTCGATAAGCTTGGGCTGAAATGCCTGAATTCCCAAACGGTGAAGAGTGGGCGCACGGTTTAAGAGAACATATTTATTTTTAATAACTTCTTCTAAAGACTCCCAAACCTCGGGGATCAGTTCATCTATCAGTCTGCCAGCACCG
Source organism: uncultured Candidatus Saccharibacteria bacterium (assembly GCA_964464405.1). Lineage (GTDB taxonomy): Bacteria > Patescibacteriota > Minisyncoccia > UBA11713 > 2-01-FULL-45-33 > CAYXFX01. The sequence goes on along the minus strand of CAYXFX010000004.1, from coordinate 33,766 downwards.
CGGATTGTGTGAGCTAAATTTTTTTCAATTAATGTATGTATCACAAAAGGCCTGAAAAGTTCCAAAGCCATATGCTTAGGAAGTCCGCACTGGTTTAAATGTAAGTCAGGGCCGACCACGATAACAGAACGCCCTGAATAATCCACTCTTTTGCCCAAAAGATTCTGCCTGAAACGCCCCTGTTTTCCTTTCAGCATATCTGCCATGGACCGAAGCGGCCGTTTTTGCGCCTGCGAAGTTGCAGCAGGCCCTTGCGAGCGCTTGATTGAGTTATCAATCAAAGAGTCAACGGCTTCCTGAAGCATGCGTTTTTCATTTCTTACGATCACTTCCGGAGCTTTAAGTTCAAGTAATTTTTTTAAGCGGTTATTGCGATTTATAACCCGGCGGTAAAGATCGTTTACATCGGATGTGGCGTGCCGTCCGCCCTCTAAAGCAACCATCGGACGCAATGCTGGAGGAATTACGGGAATCATATTTAAAAACATCCACTCAGGCCTGACGCCAGATTTTATCATAGAACTTATAAATCGAATCCTGCGCGATATTTTTTTCTTCTGGAGCGGCGCCGCTTCTTCAAGCTCGCTTTCTGCAAGTTTTTTTAAATCATGCAAATTGAGAGTAGCGCAAATATTACGAAGCGCCTCTGCCCCTATCCCTGCCTCAAAAACATTTGCATATTTTAAACTTAACCTGTGATATTCGACTTCTGATAAAATAGAATGGGGGCACAAATTATTTATTTCGGTTTTTGCTTTGTCAAACGCGGTTTTTAAAGCTTCTTTTTCGGAAGCGTTAATTGATTTTGATTTTGTTTTAAATTCTTGATCAAGCGCTTTTAAGGCATCGGCTTTTGCCTTTTCGTCAATTTTGGTAATTATATATCCGCCGAAATAAATTACTTTTTCCAAGTCAGAAACAGGAATATCAAGTAAAATTCCTATTCTGGAAGGAACTCCCCGCAAAAACCAAATATGAGATACCGGAGCCGCAAGCGCAATGTGCCCCATTCTTTCTCTTCGCACAATTGAACGCGTTACTTCGACTCCGCATTTGTCACAAATTATGCCCTTATATCTTACACGTTTATATTTGCCGCAGTAACACTCAAAATCTTTTTCTGGTCCGAAAATACGCTCATCAAATAAACCGTCTTTTTCCGGCCGCTGGGTTCTGTAATTGATAGTTTCAGGCTTTGTAATTTCACCTCTAGACCACGCCAAAATCCGTTCGGGAGAAGCAAGTTTTATCGAAAGCGATTTAAAATCCGTAATTTTTTGTTCTGTGTTTTTTGTAGTTTCCATAAATTTTTATTTTTTACTTAATGATTTTGATTTTTTCTCTACTTCTTCGTCTTCGATAATAAAATCTTCAAAACTGTCTTTTGCTGCTTCTTTTTTTCTAGACGTAGCCGCTTCTTCTTCCTCCTCAACAAAGCTCACCACACCTTTTAAATCGACATCCAAAGATAAACCTTTTAACTCGTTAATCAAAACATGAAAAGATGCTGGAATATTCGGCGCACGAAACGGCTCGCCTCTTACAATAGCGTCGTACGCAGCGGAGCGCCCCATTACGTCATCGGATTTTATTGTAAGCATTTCCTGCAAAGTATGCGCCGCGCCGTATCCCTCCAAAGCCCAGACTTCCATTTCTCCAAAACGCTGTCCTCCTCCCTGTGCTTTTCCTCCCAGAGGCTGCTGGGTAATTAATGAGTAAGGACCGATCGAGCGCATATGAATCTTGTCTTCAACCATGTGTTCAAGCTTTAGCATGTAAATTTGGCCGACTGTTACCTTTTGGTCAAAAGCATTTCCGCTCCTTCCATCAAAAAGATCAACTTTTCCGTCTGCCGGTAAACCTGCCTTTTTTAACTCTTCTTTTATCTCTATTTCGGTAGCTCCCAAAAGCGTGGGCGTCACTGCATGATATCCCAAAATTTTAGCGGCCCATCCCAAGTGGGTTTCCAAAATTTGCCCAATATTCATACGCGACGCAACACCCAAAGGATTTAAAATTATATCCACAGGGGTCCCGTCTTCCAAATAGGGCATATCTTCTACAGGCAAAATCCGAGAAATTACGCCTTTGTTTCCGTGCCTTCCCGCAAGTTTGTCTCCAACTGATACCTTTCTCATTTCCGCAATTTCAACGCGGATTTGTTTTATAATTCCAGTTTCTAATTTATCTCCCTTTTCCCTTGAAAAAATTTTAACTCCGATTACTCTTCCTTTTTTGCCGATATCCATTCTTAAAGAAGTGTCTTTAACGTCCCTGGCCTTTTCGCCGAAAATCGAGCGCAGAAGCCTTTCTTCCGGAGTTAGATCCGATTCCCCTTTCGGAGAAATTTTTCCGACTAAAATATCGCCTGCCCTTACCTCGGCCCCGATGCGGACAATTCCGTCTTCGTCTAAATCTTTAAGTTTTTCCTCGCCGACATTTGGAATGTCGTAAGTGGTAATTTCAGGGCCAAGTTTTGTGTCGCGCACAGCGACAGTAAATTCTTCGACATGGATCGAGCTAAAAATATTTTTCTTAACTACGTTTTCTGAAAGTATAATCGCGTCCTCATAATTTGCTCCGCTCCAAGATAAAAACGCGACAAGCAAATTTTGTCCTAAAGCGAGATGCCCTTCTTCAGTAACGGAGCCGTCTACTAATACGTCTCCCTTTTTTACTTTATCTCCGGCTTTAACAATCGGGCGCTGATGAATAATGCTCGATTTGTTGGACCTCGCAAAACTTAAAAGATCGTGCCGCTCTTCTTTTTTTTCTTTTTTTATGACTATATGCCTTGCGTCAGCTTCGCTTACAACACCGTCCATTCCTGCCAATATCAATCTTCCTGAATCACGCGCAGCTTTTTCTTCAACACCTGTTGATACCAAGGGAGCCTCCGGCTTAATGCAAGGCACAGCTTGGCGCTGCATGTTTGAACCCATCATCGCACGGGTTGCGTCGTCGTGTTCTAAAAATGGAATAAGCGACGTAGAAATACTCATCGCTTGCTGGGCTGAAATATCTATAAAATCTATTTCCGCCTTGGGAAATAAAGCCGGCTGGCCTTCGGTTCGCCCTTCTACGAAGTTCTCAATAATATGCCCGCCCGCATCCAAAACCGTTCCTGCGTGTGCGATTTTATGCCGCACTTCTTCAAGCGAAGTCATGTATTTAACTTCGTCGGTTACCCGCCCATTTTTTACTTTTCTGTAAGGAGTTTCTAAAACGCCGAAATCGTTAATTTTCGCATATCCTGCCAAATAATTTATAAGACCAATGTTTGGGCCTTCCGGCGTCATGATCGGACAAAGCCTTCCATAATAAGAAGGATGAACGTCCCGAACGTCAAACCCAGCTCTTTCACGAGTAAGCCCGCCGGGGCCTAAAGCAGAAACCCTTCTTTTATGCTCAAGCTCCGCAAGTAAATTTGTCTGATCCATGAATTGTGAAAGCTGGTTTGTCATAAAAAATTCTTTAAGAACCGCGGCAAATGGCCTTGCGTTAACGAGTTGGGCCGGAGTTACAGTAGCAATATCCAAAGTCGACATTCTGTCTTGAATTGTGCGTTTCATTCGTGTAAGCCCTATCCTTAGGCGTTGCTGGAGCATTTCACCTACAGATCTTACTCTTCGGTTTCCTAAATTATCAATATCATCTGGCTGTGATTGAGGATTATTATTTAACCTTACAACCTCCGCCAAAATCGCAATTAAATCTTCTAAAACAAGTACCCTGCTTTCTTTTAACTTATTTCCAGCAAGAGAAGGCAAACGTTGCGTCAATTTGTAGCGTCCCACCGCTGAAATATCGTATCTTTCGCTCGTAAACATTGCACCCACCAGTTCTCTGGCGTTTTCTATAGTTGCGAGTTCTCCTTGGCGGATTCGTTTAAAAACTTCGATGTAGGCGTCGTTTGCGTTCTTTGAAGAATCTTTTTCAAGAGTTCTTTGGATAAAAGGCAATGCGTTTTCTACTTTTTCAAAAGCCTTTAAAATTGCTTCGCTGGTTTCCATTCCAAAAATTCGCAAAAGCGCGGTTGCCGCAATTTTCCTTTTCCTGTCGATCCTTACATAAATTGCGCCGTCAGACTCGGTTTCAAACTCCAACCAAACTCCGCGCACCGGAATAATTTTTGCGCCAAAAAGCTTTCTGCCTCGTGACATAGAAGCGTTAAAATAAACCCCCATCGAGCGCGCGAGTTGCGAAACAATGACTCTTTCAATTCCGTTAATGATAAAAGTTCCCCTCGGAGTCATTAAAGGAAAATCTGCCAGAAAAACTTCCTGTTCCTTTTTTTCTTTCGTATTTATGTTAGTAAGCCGTGCGCGTATACGAAGAGGCGATTCAAAAGAAAGATTATTTATTCTTGCATAATTTTCATCAAACCGAGGTTCGTCGATAAAGTAATCCAGAAATTCCAAAGAAAGTTCTTTGGTTGTATAATCTGATATAGGGGTAAATTCATCGAAAATTTCGCGAAGGCCGTTTTTTAAAAACCAGTCGTAAGACGCTGTCTGCATTTCGACCAAATCAGGCATACTGCCAAACGGCTCCCTATATCGAGAGAAATATTTCTTGACGATAGCCATTTAAAATTAGTTAGCTATTAATATTAAAAATATAAGCAAAACGAACCCTTTTAAGCAGGCTTATTAAGGGTCTTTTTTAAGCTATCAGAATACTAAAAAATACGTATCCAAAGCGATGGGGTTCATTTTAGCTCGCTTTTAAAATATTGCAAGTTTTTGCCCTGTGGATAACTCTACTTGACGGGTAGAATCATTCAACCCCAACCTGTTTGGCATATTTCGTAGCTAAACCGCAATTAAATCTAATTCTATCACCCCTATAAAATAAGTCAACCCCCCGCTTCGAGGGTCGCAAATTTATGCCAAGTAACCAAAATAAAGCTTGCTATAAAAATCGATGAATAGGTTCCAAAAAATACTCCCACCAAAATTGCGAGGGAGAAATATTGCGTAGTAGCTCCGCCAAAGAAAAATAAAATTAGCATCACAAACATAACGGTAAGAGATGTATTGATCGAACGGCCAATCGTTTGGCGCAAACTCATTTCTACGATATTTTCGAAATTTTCCCGCGAGCCGATCTTCTTTAAGTTTTCGCGAATCCGATCAAAAACCACAATTGTATCGTGTACCGAAAAACCTAGTATTGTAAGAAGTGCTGTAACAAAGAGTGTGTCAATTGTAATTCCATAAAAATAGCCCAGAAAAGAAAAAAAGCCGACTGGAATTGAAACATCATGAATCAAAGCAACGAGGGCCGCTATTCCATATTTCCAGGACGAAACAGGCCTAGAAACTTTGCGAAAAGCCCAGGAAATGTAAAGTACTATCATTATTATTACAGTAGCAATCGCCCAAATAGAATTTCGTTTAAGCTCCGCCCCAATCGAAGGGCCAATCGAGGTAAATTGTTTTTCGGATACTTCTCCAAATTTTCTTAAAATCGCAAGAGCCGTTTGATGCTTCGACTCGTCCAAGTCTGGAAAGCGCAAAATCATTCCTCGCTCTCCGGTCGACTGAGGAGTCGCTACCTCGAGCCCCGCTGATTTTAAATTTTTTTCTACCGCGCTTCCTTCAGGACGGTTGTCTTTAAATTCGACTTCCAAAAGAGAGCCGCCCGTAAATTCGATTCCGAGCTTTAGGCCCCACAAAGTAAACGCCAGCAAACTCACAGCAACTAAAATTATTGAAAAAGTATAGGTATATTTTCTAGCATCAATAATTTTCATAATAGAAATCATTATAGCGATTTAAAGAAAAAATAAAAGGGCGACTAGAAAAGACTAGACAGGGTTCCCGACATTTCAAGTGGGGTGGTATAACCTTAAATTAACTTACGGCTCTGGATTAAAAAGAGTCCCTAAGCACAAGACTGTTTGTCTCTCATTGTTATTGTTTTGAAACTAAATTGAATTTGACTATCTTAACCGTAGTTTCCAAATTAACCTTGTTTCCGTAAAACTCCCTAAAGTGGTTGAGCATACTTTCCTGGTCTTTTAATTTCTCGTGTCCATCATAGTCTTTTGCTACTATTTCTTTTAATTTTTTTTCTTTTAATTCAATAATTTTAGCTTTTGCAAAATCTTTACCGGTTTCCCATATCTGAAAATTTAATAAGTCTCCTACTAGCAAATTTTTATCATCAAATAACCGCCAAGTTGTGGTTTTTTCTCCTTTTAGTATCAAGCCTGTTAAGTAATCTCTAAATTTGATAGTTTTGCTTTGAAATTGTGCCAAATCAGTAAGAGAGAACACCCTTGATACCGATGACTCTTTTATCATCCCAAGCGATGGATTAGTTCCAAAACCAACATACTCAACCACCTTACCCTTAACATTGCGAACATATTTTATTGCTGGTATTAAGTCTGTATCTGAACTGACCACAATCGCAGTATCATATATACTATCTACTGCGCCTATTACTAAGTCTACCGAAAGTTTAACATCAACACCCTTCTCCCTGATACGACCACCGTCATACATTATCTTCCCTGGGTTCACATCAAAACCTTCTGTTCGCAGACTTTCCAAAAATTTTTGCTGACTTTTTGCCATTTTTTCTGCTTTTTCGGAATTATCAACATTCCTTACTATGCCGATATAGTATCTCTTTGATATCAAGGTCCTTTCTCCAACAAGATGTTTTACGAAAAATGATAAATCAAACCGCAGTGACTTATCTGGTATTCCCAGTCCCTTTAATCTCTTGTACGTATTACTACCATCAATATATACTGCAACAATTTCTTTTTTAGTCACTTTATAATGAATTTTAGCACAAATAGACACAAAAGAACCACCTCTGCCCGTAAAGACAGAGGTGGTGCTGTTAATATTTTCAGTATATATCTCTTATAATGAAAAATCAATGGGGGATGTGGAAATCTACTAAATTGCCAGTAAAGCACAGGTAATGCGTTAACAAAATATTTGTGACAAACAAAAAAAATAAAAGGGCGACTAGAAAAGATCCGGCGGCGTTGATATCGTTATGTTTCCGGAAAAAATTAAATCGTAGACGTTAAATATTGATGAGCCGGATGAAACCGCGAGAAAATTATTTGTAAATGAAACGTGGTCAAGCGTGATTTTTGAATTAATTGCCTGCAATGCGGTGGAGGAAGCATGATTTTTAAATTCGAAGTTAATTAATGTTGTTGAAGAACTTTCAATTCTCATTCCTCTGCTAAGATTGTTTTCGATTACTCCGTTGGATAATTCAATACTTCCATTTTTAATTCCAAACCCAGCGCATGTGCTTTCGCATCCAGGATCTCCTCCTCCGTTTTTTAAACTAAAATATCCGCCGTAAACAAGTCCTCCTGGATTTACTAAAAGGCCCTTCCATTCCCCCGGCCCTCCTTCGGCCAAAGAAGAGAAACGAATACGTTCAGATTCCGTTCCGTCTATATGAAGCGTACCGTTGATAACCATTTGCCCTTTATTGTCCGCTTTAAAAACACTCCCAGGCCCAATCTTAAGCCCGGCTCCCGCCGGCAACATAAAAGGTCCGTAACTATTTACCGGCAAACCGTAAGGAATTTCATTTTTTTCAAGAGTTGTTGTTGAGCCTGCGACGCCTATATTCCCATAAATAGATATTACATTTTTTCCGTTTCCCTCACCTGTGTTGCCCGAAAATGTTCCGATTTTATCTGCAGAAAATACCGCATATCCCGTGTTATTGTTAAATACATTATCCTTAACAACACTTTGCGTTGTTAATTGGCTTATTCCATCATTATTACTTTCAAAAATATTTCCTGACACCAAGGGAGCCCCTTGATAAATTATGATCCCTGTTTTATTTTCTAAAAATGAGCTATTCTCCACCACCGAATCTGAATAATTTAAGAAAAGTCCGGCAGAAAATGATTTTTCAAAATTTGAATTTGAAATCGGCAGAGAAACGTGATCAGCGCTTACCATAGATCTTTGGTATCCATATTCTCCTCCGTTCCATTTTCCTCCATAAATAAATTTTGTGTAAGAAACATTGGAACCTAAACTTGTATTTGAGAAATGCAGTCCTCTCCAATCGCCTGGCATGGGCGACGTGGAAGTTCCGTTTCCATTCATATCGCCAGCGTAAGAGTCGTCATCTATTGAAGTAAAAACAATTTCGTTATTTTGAGCCCCTTCCGATTTTAATTTTCCTCTTACCAACACCGTAGAATTTTTTGCAATTTTTATAACAACACCTGGTTCTATACTCATCTCCAACCCTTCTGGAATTATTAAATAAGAATTGTTAACTAAATAGGGGCTATTTGCCGATTTTAAAATTTTATTTTCCGTTAGATTGTCGCCTAAAGAAATCAAATAGTTGACGCTATTTCTTGCCTTGGGTGTGCCTTTTATTGGGTCCCCCTTTTCGTCTTTGCCATTTCTAACAGTGCCGAGCGCCGTAGCCCAGTTGGCCATATTACTTCCAGGCAACATGGGAGCTATTCTTTCAGCCGAGGGGCGTTCATTGGATGTTGACCCTCCGCACCATCTGGTGTTGCATCTTATGGTCTCATCAATTGTTGTCGATGCGTGGGATAAAACCAAAATATCCGCGGGAGAATCGTTTAATGCCCAAGCTGATCCATTATTTCCATAGATTAAGTCGGCAGGAATATCGCTTACTGTTTCGTCATCGGTTCTTTCTAAAAGAAAATATCCTTTTGCAGGAATTTTTCCAGAAAGAGGTATATACGGTTTATTTGAATTTTTTGCAAAAAGAGTCCATCCATCCAATGAAATTTCGCTAGTCGTTATATTTGCAAGCTCTATCCATTCATCAGAATTATGAAATTTTGTTCCCGCCCAGGCAATTTCATTAATAACAACTGGGCGCGGAGAATACGTGACGGATTTATTTATCTCTATACTTTTATTTCCGTTTTTATCAAAAGCCCTACCGGTAAAAATGTAGCTTGAATTTTCAGAAAGAGAATAGAGAGCTGTCGAAGTTCCGATTAAAAAGTTTTCGCAAGGTACATTGTTTTTTTTGCAAATAATTTCAAAATGATCAATATCTAAAGCGGAGGAAGACCAAGAAATTTTAATGTCTGGCAAAAGCAGTACACAATCTTCGGCGCTTAAAGAAATTTCGCATTCTTGAATTGTTAAATTAAAGTCGGGAATTTCGGAATCAACAAAAATTGAAATTTGTGTTGAAGAAGATTTGTTTCCTGCCGCGTCTTGCGCAGAAAAACTTATTGTCGTTGTGCCCTGGTTTAAATTATTTAAATTAATTAGCCAGTTGCCAAGTAAATCCACAGAAGTAGTCGCATTATTAAAATCATTGGATATTATCGAATCATTTTCTGCGGTTCCAGAAAAATTAATTGAAGCTACAGTAAAGTTTGCACCGTCCACTGGATTTTGCACTACAGGCGCACCAGGAGCTGTTGTATCGGATTCGCTTATTGCGCTATGCGCCAAGCTTTCGACGGTACTACTAATAGGGTTTGGAATCGGCATTCCCCCGCCGAAACCGGCAGGAACCGAACCGTCTCCTCCGTTCGGCGTTTCAGAATTTGTGGGCAAACCCGAATTCATATTCGAATTTGCGGAACTAATTAAATTTGCAGGTGCAGATAAACTTGCGAAGTTAGGAGTATTCAAAACGCTTTCATTCGAGGAAGTTTGTGAAGCAGACCTGTTGGCAAACTCGCCTTCACTTAGCAACCCGGTTGCTAAGTTACTTGGAGGTCGGGACTCCAAGTTGAAAGCATCAGAAGAAAGTTCTGAAATGTTTGAAACCGGTTCTGGCGAGGGGCCGAAAAAAGAAAAGACAGAAGCCAATTTGTCAGCCAGCGATCTATTTTTCGCCCAAAGTTCTTTGCTTTTTCTTTCCTTTTCAGCCTCTTCCAAAAACAATTTAACAACCCCCGCTCCATGCAAAACAGCTTGTTTGGACAGACGAGTCCAGTAATCGGTGAGGATTTTATCGTCCGCATCTGATAATATTGGCTCAACTACGTCATCGGAACCGATACTAGCTCTCCATGAGGTATTTAATGGCACACGAATCAAATGTACGCGTCCGGAATCGCTAAAACCGAACCTAACTACGCTTCCATTTTTTAGTATTTCATTTCCATAGAAATCAACTAACGGTTGATGATATCCGACGTCAAAAATAGTATCTTTACTGAAAAAGTTATTGTTAGAATACATTGCCAAAGAATTAAAATACCCATAAAGCCCCGAGTAGTCAGTAGGTATTTGAGTGCCGGTAAAATAAATTTCTGTGGCAAGGCCATCCAATGTTTCGGGCGTAAAACGTTTGGTCCAAAATTCGTAAGGACTTCCAAAGTCCAAAATAGGGGGATGAGCATCATTGCGAGTGTGATCCGGCACAGAAGAGTCTTCAATCAAGTGGAGAACATGTCCGAGAGCTTCCATGCCTCTTTTTTTGTCTCCCCAAACGTAATCATAAATTGCCCGTTCCCAAGAATAGTCGCTCGGAGCTTCGAAAGGTCGAAGTGTTAAAGCGCTATATACGCCAGTTTGATTGTAGTATCCGGTTAAAGTTACTTGAGTGTCAGAATCTTGTGCCCAGACATTTGCAGACGGATTCCCCCATAATCCCCGATTATAAACGGGGTCGTAAAAATGGGTCATCCATCGCGGAGCAAAATCTTCTTCGATACTTCCCTTTTTTATTAACTCTTTTTCTTCGCTTGAAAATTTTGAATTTGGATAATAGAGGTTAAAAAGATCTATTATCTCATCTGTTAATGCCGGATGAGTTGTTTTGTCATCGTACGCAAAAGAAAAAATCGGCGACACCAATAAAGAAACGGCTATAAAAAATTTTATTTGCATGCTCTTCATGATTTATTTACCTTAGCGCATCATGAAGAATTTTGTCTATAAGCTCAAAATTTTCCAAATTCCGTTCGTGCCACGTGCAATATCAAAACTTGCAACAACCTCTTTTTTAGAATTTAAAATATCAAAAACTTTTCTGGTTTCACCTAGAGAATAATTTTTTCTTTGTCCTTCTAAATCATTTATCATAATTTGTAATTTTCCGTCATTTTTTATTTTCTCCAAATTCTTCCTCCACTCCTCTTGTTTATCCAGCACAAAATATTTTGCGGCTAAATTTGTGTCCCCTTTTTTAAGGGCTTCTATAAACAAGGCAAGTGTTTCTTCTGGAGTTTTGCCGCCGTATGTATCTTCGTTATATTTGCGCGTAAGTTCTTCCATTTTGAGGCGCGCTTCTTCGGCTGCGCGGATGGCATCGCGCTCGGGTTTTTTTATGTAATATGCCGTGTAATAGGTTATCGAAAGCGCAGCGGCAACCATTAAAAGAAGTACTATAAAAAATTTCCAGAAATGCGTGTTTAGAAGTTCTTTTAAAATCCCCAGCATATTTAATTTGATAAACGAGCTAAGGCGTCTAAAGCGGTTGAGTTTTTTGGATCAATTTTTAAAATATCGCCATAATATTTTCTTGCGTTATCTTTGTCCCCCATTTCTTCGTAGTAATTTGCAAGATATCCAAAAAGAAAAAGATTATTTGGATTTTTTGCAAGGCCATCTAGCAAAATTTTTGGCGCTTCTGATGACTTTTCTTTATAAGAATATCTGTAAAGATCGCTTAAATTGGTATATCCTTGCAAAAAATCCGGCTGAATAGAAACAGACCTTAACCAGTGACTTTCCGCTTCAGGATAATTTTTTACGTAAAATCTATAAAGATCGCCCAAATTATGGTGCGGCACATATTCTGTCGGGCGTAAAATTGCAGCATATTTCCACGCTTCGGCAGCATTTGCGTAGTCTCCCGCGTTTTTTAGCAAAATTCCCAATTCAAGCCACGCTTCATAGTAAATAGGATTTATCACAATTAATTTTTTAATTTTTTCTATTTCAGCGCTTGTGATTGTAATTTTAGATAAATCGGGAGCCGCGGCACTTTTTCCGTTTGCAGGATCTTCTTTTACTTCTGTAACTGGAGAAATGGAAGCCGTTCCTTCGGGCCTTTCCTCATTATTATTGATAGAAGTCGAACTTCGATCAATCGAAGTAAAATCTTTATAAATATAAAAGCCGGCGCCTGCCAAAACCACCAAAATTAAAATTATTATAAAAGTTAATTTTGTATTCATAGCACTACTTTATACAAAAATTTACATAAAGACAACCCCGCCCCCTGAAAAGGGGGCGGGGTTTTAGCCGTACCGAGTCCAAAGACCCGAGTACCACAAGTGGCTAGATTATGGCGATTGTAGCGTGAAGGACGCAGTACCTACTGCCGGCAAACCTATTATACCGTAACCGTTTGTGAAGTCTTCGTCAGTGTATAGAGGGTTCGTCGAAGTTGAAGCAGGCGACCAAATGAACGCTGTGCTTGTAAGCACTCCTGTGTCCGCTATTGTTGCCGCATTCATATTACCGCTAGCGTTGCCAGAAGGAACCGGGTAAGCAGAATCACCTTCCAAGTTTACAGAGATTGAGTCTTTGCTGGTTGTAACTCCGGATACGTTAGCCGCTGTTGCGCGAAGCTCGAAGTATCTGGTTACGCCGCTTGGAACAACGTAAGTCGTTGTGGCAGTGTTGCATCCTGTTTTATCAGGAAAGACAGCGACCTGCCTTGGACCTGCTGAAGTGGTTACTGATCCGTTGAAACATTGTCCTGCGTTAATCAAACCGGTTGCAGAAAATGCTGTATCAAGGTTTGCGAATCCTGAATCAGTGTAAGCATACAAGCTGTAAAGCGAAGTCGTTGCCATCAAAGACGATGAACTGATAGCAAATCTCATCTTGTAAAGATGAACATCACCGTTGCTTGCAGTTACGCTGTAACGATATAGTTTCTGATCCCCACCATTATTGATTGTGGTAGAAAGACCTGAAGTATTTACCGCAACATTTGGATAAGCCCTCATTATTCTTACTCCAGATGAGTTAGCTGCCGCTGAACCGTTAATTCCTGAAGCACCGTTTACGTTGGATTGCGTTCCAACTCCGTAGTTACCTGCCGGAGCAGTACGGTTATTTCCATCGTAGTTAACCGTCAAATAATCACCTGATTTAGTTAACGGACCAGATGCAGAAATGCCTGCGATATCTCCTTTTACAACCAATTCTTTATAACCATCGCGAGGAATCGTAAACGCTCCTGAAGCGATCGGAGACGAAGTAGCTCTGTCGGTGCTTTCGTCAAACTGCGCTTCCGCAATCTGTACTCCCTCGGTCGTCCACAATGTTACTTTGCTTCCAACCAAGTCAGTCACAGTGTTTGAGGCCGCGCGGCCCATTACCAACGCAACTTGTCTTAAGTCAATCGGTTCGTTGGTTGCACTATATCTAATGCGTGCAAGCACAACTCCGGTTTGACCAGCTCCCACTATCGCATAAGGAGGATTATTGGGAATAGAAACAGCAAGTGAACCTCCTGATGCTGAAGTCATAATTGGACCCGTGTTGTCAGTTACGGTTTGAGCAATTGTCTGACCGCTTGTTAGGCCGGACACTCCTGTCCAATTGGTTGAATTGGCTTGTGTTCCGTCAAGGCCCCAGTGATATTGACCTGAAGCAGATGTTGATAAGTTACATTTCAAAGCCAACGTCTTTGAGGTTCCTTTCGGAACTGTGTAGCCGTTGTTGCTAAACGTAAATGCCGTCGTTGAAGCCGCAGATGATGGATCTTTTGAGCTTGTTACAGCTGTTGCTCCATCGTAGAGAATACATCCTGTTACGTGCGTTGCCGCAGCGCTTGCACCTCCGGCGTTAAGCGACAACCTCATGTTTGTAAGCCGTACATCTTCTCCGGATGCTGTCGCATTCAAGATGTAGTTTGCAAATAAGAAGTTTTGCGCGCCAGCGATTATTGTTTGTGCAATAGGAACGCTTGAAACTGAAACCGCCAAAGCTCCTGCTTTTACCGTCATTACGCTTGAAGTAATGGCTGAAGTTGGAGAAGGAGTAATGCTGTTTGAAGTCGTTAGCCCTGTTACTGTTGTCCAATTTGAGCTTGGAGTCGTTGAAGCCTGAACAGTGTCGTTTGAAACGAAGTTAGTTGCAAGCTTACCTTTCAAAGTGTAAGTCTTTTTACCGACTTTAAAGTTTATAGTGTCGGTAAATGTTACTGTTCCGTCGCCCCCGACTACTCTTGAGCCATCTGCGGGGCCTGCGACAACCGCTCCGTCTGAATCAACCAAAGTAATGTTGGTGATTTGTCCGGGGTGTCCGGTTCCTGTTGTGTTGATGTGGAAAATCATTCGTCCAACAGAAATTTCCTCACCTTTTACTTCGATGTCGAAAGCTCCTAAAGGCTGGTTTGCCAAGTTAACCGCAATGTTTTGCGCCGTAAGAGAAGCTGCCGCTGAAGCTGTAATTGAACCTGTGTCAATTGTAACCTGCGCGGCATCGTACCAAGGATCTTCCGTGCTGCTGAAGTTAGCAGAGTCGTCTGTCGGGTCTGAAGCTCCTGTTTGAGGAGGTGTAATTCCGAAACCATAGTTTTCTCCAACCAAACCGACATCAACTCTTTTTGCTAGATCAAAGTCAACAGTTCTTCCGGATCCTCCTACCAAGTCACCTTTTACAGTGGCTTCTTTAGAAAATCCTTTGTCAATCAAAATGCCTTTTCCGTTGTTATCTCCAAAAGTTGCAAGATAGTATTTGCCGTCCGTGCTCAAAAGCATGTCGTAGGCGGTTCCGTCTACATAAGTTTTGAGGTTTGCCAAGTCACCGGAAGCAGCCGAACCTGTTTGATTCCACTTGATAAATTTCAAGTAAACTTTTTCAGCTGATCCTACAGTAACTTTAACTGAAGAAAACGCGTAGTCGGTTGTTCCTACTTTCTTTGTCGCGCTTGCTCCTGGGTCAAGAGAACCTCTTTGCATTGTTACAGTACCAATTGTCAACGATTCGTTAACAGTGTGGCCTGTTCCGGTAATGCCGGATGCCGGCATATCAACCGCTGATGCGTTTGATGTAACCGACACTAACTTAAGGTAAGGAACTTGTCCCGCCAAGCTGTTGGATGAAGTTTCTGCGTTACCAGCCAAAGACATGGTTCTGGTTTGCCCGGCTTTAACAACAAACGAGCCGGTTAGTGATGCTTGATGAAGCGAATTTAAAGTTTTGGCAATGCCAATCTGTGTTCCGCTTTCATCCAAAAGCACAACTCCCGAAAACGCTGTGTCATTAGCAAGACCTGTTCTTTCAACAACTAATGAACTTACAGTTACATCTCCGCTAGAAGGAGCTGTAAATTTCACTACCGTGAAAGGAACGCGTGTTGAATTAATTGGGAATAATGTTGCTGCTGGCTGTACTCCCGATTCAACTTTCAATGTTCCCGCTGTTGGCAAAGTTGAAGGAGGAGTTGTTCCTGGTGGCGTTGTGCCAGGAGGAATTGATGCTACCAACGCCGAATATTTTGCTCTTGAAAGAGCTCCGAAATATCCGACTGCCGGTGCTACCCCGTTAGCTGCTTGCCAGTTTGCAACGGCTGCTTTAGTCAACGGACCAAAGTAACCGGTTGTAGGCGTAACTCCTAAATACGATTGCAAGCATGTTACGTCATCACCTCTCGATCCCACTGTGAGATTTCTGGTGAACGTACATGCTCCAGCCGATGGTGTCGGTGTTCCTGATGTCGGTAGTCCACGGAGACTACTATTAACATTGTTAATAGTTGATGTATCCGCGCCAAACGATGTAAGGAGCGACAAAATCGACTGTATCTGTGCCTCTGTAAGCGCTGCGCTTGCGACCATCGGTACTAATGAAACAGCACCGGAGATCAACACAGCCGTGCTTACATTCAGCATGACCGAAGTCAATTTCTTTTTACTCATGATTATTATCTTTAATAAATTAATTTACGGCATTTGATGCTTTTCGACAAAAAACACACTCACGCCGTTTATAAACTAATAATAAATTTTCGACTTGAAACCAAAGCTGTTCTCATAATCGACCCAGCCTAAGTTTCTATTGGAAACTTCAAACTTAAATGTGCGTTTATTTATTTGTCAATGTTCTTTCCGTCTCAGAAGTAAATCTTTTCAATTTAGCTTCTGACGATTGCTTCCAGAAAAGATAATTTAGAACCAATCGTCATGAGCCAATAAATAGACCAAAACTGGCCTATCAAATTAACCTAAATTCTCACACATATTTTTTCATCTGCTTTGTAGCTTTATTATACTGCTCGTAAATCTATTAGCAAAATCTATTTGTGGATAACTCGCTTCTTCAGGAATAAGCTTCTAAGTTGCATAAGCAAACTCACACAAAATACCTTCTCCAGCGCTTTTCACCCTCCTGTTTTATTAACCCGGCAGAGACTAATGCACCTAACTCCCTCTGAATTGTCTTTGCTCCCACACTACCGTTAAAGTTAGTAACCAAGTCGCTGATACTGCTAGACCCTTTATTTTTCAGCGAAAAAATTATTGCCTCTTTCCTCGGTGTTAAAGCATTTATCACTGTTTTTGGCGATTCAAAAGATTGTTTTTCAATCCCAATACTTTCAGCAATAACAGTGCTAGCATTTTCTACGCTTTTGAAGACTTGATTTGTTTCAATGGACGCATCGGACATGTCCAATACTTTTGTTTTTTGTCCTTTAGAATTGTCCAATAAAAGCATGTCCGATAGATTTTCTTCTTGAATTTGATTGGACATCTCTGATTGAATCACTTTATATTCCCTCTCCAATACTTCGTAATTCACTCGCGAAATTAATGTTCCGCTAGAAGCAAGTTCAAGTTTTAAAAAAAGCTTTTCTATATTTTTCCCGATAATTTCGAGATCTTTATAGTTAGCGCAGTTTCCTTCTGTTTGCAAGCCGGATATTTTATTTAATATTTCGATTGCGTCTTCCCGTAGTGACCATTTTAAGGGCTCGGCATCCGAAAAAAGATCTGTCGTTCGGTAAAGGGCTTCTGTTAATTTTAGCGCCTTCTGTTTTATTCCGGCAATCTTTTCTCTGGCATTCATTAAAAAAAGTATAGAATTTATGAATCGTTCGCGTCAAATTGACGGCGCGCAAATTCTGTGATCTCCCATGAATATTGAATGATTTATATGTGAAAAAGGCGTGACACCACGCAGGCTCGAAAACTAAGCTTTTTTTTGTTAAGATAACGCAGTGAGATTCCGGGATCGTCTAATGGTAGGACGCTCCGCTCTGGACGGAGTAATCTACGTTCGAATCGTAGTCCCGGAGCCAAAAAATTTCCTCCCCTTGAACCCCTCCATTTTTTGCCCGCTCGCCGGATTTTTCTTTGAGACTTCGCGCTGACGAGTAGAACTCTATCCGCTATCATTATATAATTTTGATTGGCAAAAGAAAAAACCCTCGGCGCGATGTTGCCACGCCGAGGGCGAACGATTCCAAGGAGCAAAGGTTCACAAAGGATTCAGGAACCAAGGCCCCAAGGATTTGAAGCTACTTGCGGATGGCCGCGAACCGGTAGATCTCGTCCCAGCCGTCCTCGACCCAGCCCAGGTACAGCGTGCGCTCCGAACCGTCCCTGCTGAGGCGCGGGACGCGGAGGTCGCCGCCCCGGTCCTGCCAGACAGAACCAAGCGCCACGATCAGAAACTCGCGCTGGACTTCCGGATACTTCTCGCCAAAGGCGAGAAGCTCGTGAAGCTCGGCCGGACGGTATCCCATCCTGTCGAGTTCGCGGTGCACCTCGCCGGTTGAGATGTGCCGGTTGAAGTGGATGAGCTCCACCGCAACCTCAACCGTTCCCTTCCGCTCGGTCGGGAAGTTTCTGGAGGTGACATCGGAGTTAGCCCAGTCGTAGCGACCGGACTTCACCGCGCACTCCACGCCTCTTCCGTAGTCCACGGATAGGGGGTAGGTGTTGCCGGCGGGTTTGCCGTCCGGCGTGAGCGCCTCGCGGAGAATCTTGCGCAGGCTTTCCTGGTTCTCGATCCATCCCTGCGCGGTGGTGGGGTCAAGATCGTCGGGAAGCGAGCGGAGTACGGCTCCGGCAAACTCCCGAAACTGCCCAGTCGTCATTGAGGCGGTACCCATTGGCGTTTCCTCCTTTTGGGTTGAATTTTCGCTGCCCTATTGCAGCTTTTAGAAAACAAGATCTTTATTCCCTAAAAGCTACAATGGTCGTGCAAGTAGCTATGTAAAAGTAATATTTCTAAACTGCCTTTGATGCTAGCATATTATGTTCATTCTGTGTAGCGGGTTGGCGGAGGTTCTGCTTTTTGGATTTATGTATCAGATTTGGCAAAATGATTTCAAAAGCATGCCCCGTAGGAAACTTGTTCTCCTTCGGGGTTTGAGGGTGTTCTAAATCCGCAGCCATTAAATTAGATACGAAACCTGCGCTGACCTGCGGTTATGCAAAGTTGTGTGTAGGCTTCGATCCGGAAACCTTTCCGAAACTAAAATAATTTATATCAGAATTGCCTCATGAAGAATGTTTATATAAAATAGCGTTATGAAATATTTTCTAATAATAGTAATTTTACTGGCCGCCTTGGCGTTGGGTGTGTTTTATCTGTATCCGGATTTAATAAAAAATATACAAAATCCAAATGAGAACGCAAATTCCTCCGACAAAGATGTTGGATATCCTCCGGACGCAACAAGCGCCGTTTCTGCCGTAAAAGGAGAAATTTCCAAAATAGAAAAAATTCACAACAACGATGTAAAAATTACGGGCATTTCCGCAAAAGATTGGCCCGACTCATGCCTCGGTTTGGCAGCCACAAATGAATTCTGCGCGGAAGTTATAACTCCGGGATACGAAATTAAAGCGCGCGCCAAAGATACAGACTACCTTTACCGCACGGACAAAGAAGGGAAAGAAGCAAGAGGTTCAAAAATGTTCAAATCGGCCAAGCTCAAAATCAGTTTTTTATACCCAACCGGCTATTTTGCAACAGAGCGCGACCTAAGCACCGGCCAAAGGTACAGATATGAAGTTGTATTAATGGAAGACACGAAAGAAAATCGTAATCTGGTGGAAGGAAAAGCGCCTGGAAGAGAAGCTCCGCCTACTATTAATATAGGAATATACCAAAATAATTTGGACGGAATGACTGCTGAAAATTGGATTCGCGGAATGGGCTTTTCGAATTTTAAACTTTCTGACGGCGTGCTTAAAGAAAAAATTGTAGGAGGCGAAAAAGGTTTGGCGTACCACGCGACAGGACTCTACGAAAATGAAAACGTAGTCTTAGCAAAACCAGATTTTATTTATATGTTTACCGTTTTTTACTTCTCGCCTTCGGATGAAATTCGATTTAACTATGAAAATATTTTAGAAACAGTGGTTTTTTAGTTCCGCGTCACCGCAATTGCGCAAAAATCTACGCTGAGTTGTGATTCAGCCGAGCCGAATTACCTGGTCTCGGCTGGATTGACTTTTGGGGCTTTTTGGAGTAATATGGATGCTACCGCCTGATATGGCGGTTTTCTGTTGAAAAATAAAGGTTTTTAGCAAGATTAAACAGGTTTTTAGTTTATGAATTTGATTTTACTTGCCGCAATAGCCGCATTGCTTTCAGTACCTAAAATTGCCTATGAGCACCAAGCGCCAGCCCAAATAGTGCAAATTGAAACTAAAGAAAACGCTGAAATTAAGAAAGCAAACGAAATTTTAGATCGTATCGCAATTTGCGAATCGCACGGAAGACAGTTTGATGAAAGTGGAAAAGTGCTTATAGGAGGAGTAAACAAACATGACGTTGGAAAATTCCAAATCAATGCTCTCTATTGGAAAGGTCTCGCCGAAGAGCTCGGCCACGATATTTACACGGAGACCGGGAACTATGCAATGGCTCTCGAGCTTTATAAAAGATACGGAACAAGTCCGTGGATCTGGTCAAAAAAATGCTGGAGCAAATAATAGTAAAAAAACTATGGACATCCGATGTCCATAGTTTTTTTACTGATTTCTTACGGATTCTATCCCTTGTTTGATTTTATTTATCGGAATCGCAAATCCGATATTTTGCGCGTTTGTCGCAATAGCCGTATTCACGCCGATAACTTCGCCTTTTAGATTTAAAAGCGGACCTCCGGAATTTCCTAAATTAATTGCCGCATCAGTTTGCAGCACATCTTCAAACACTTCCTCAACTCCTCCAGCGCCGCTCGCGACTATGCTTCTGCCGGTACCTGAAACAATGCCCACCGAAATTGTATTCGCAAATTTAGCAAGTGCGTTTCCGATCGCTATAGCACTCTGACCCAAAACGACAGAATCAGAATCTCCAAGCTCCACTGTCGGAAGATTTGCCGCTTTGATTTTTATAATAGCAATATCTTGATTGGGATCCGTTAATATTTTTTCTACTGTGTGGCGGCTTCCGTCTTTTAGTATTACGGAATAAACAGCTTCTTTGTCGCTTACAACATGTTTGTTTGTAACAATAAGTCCGTCCGAAGAAACCGCAAAACCGCTACCCCCGCCAACTTCTTCGATAGTCGAGCCATCTCCCGGAACGGCACACTGCGGGATGATATCAAAAAATTCCTTAAATTCCGGAGGGATCGGGCAATCTTCCGTCGCCGCAACTTTTTTTGAAATAGCTATCGAAACTACGGCCGGCGAAGCAGTATCTACAGCTTTAATAATACTTTGTTCGTATTCGGTTTTTGCTTGATAAGGAGCAGCAAGGGGCTCTGACGCCGCATACCCAACAATTACCAAAACACCTATCAACAGAAAAGATAAAAAAACGTCTCTTTTCCTAATTTGTAAGTTTAGATTAATCATGCGGCTAATTTGATATAGCCGCATGAGAAAAGAATGAACTGTTTATTTAGGTTTTAAATTATAAACCGATAACACAGCTTAGAGACTTAATTTTTGCGCGCGTAATCGGTCCGACAAATCCCGTAGGAGAAATTTCATTTAATTTCTGTAAATCTTTTACCGCTTGGAAAGTAAGAAGGCCGAAATATCCCGTAGGATCGGATTTGAGATATCCTTTTGCCTGTAAAAAATCCTGAAGCAATGAAACTTCGCCGCTTGTGCTTGCATCGCGCGCGCGGTATCTTAAGTCATTTTTTAGATCCGCGCAGGAATAAGTTGATTCGTGATCAACATCTGCCGGCAAATTAGGAGATCCGGCAAACGGCGGCTTGGAAGTCGTTGAAGTTACTTTGCCACGCAAGCTATTTTCTACATTATTTATTATTGATTGCTCGGTGCCGAAAGATTGGAGCAACGAAAGAATTGAACTTATTTGGGAATCTGAAAGAGAAGATTTGTTTGATGTAATGGACACGTCGGCAGATAAATCTACAACTTTTACAGTAACAGATTTTGTGACCGTTCCACCACCACCGGTCGCATAACAGGTCATCGAAAATGTTTTGGAGGATTCCAGATTTTTAACTATTTGTGAACCACTTTTATTCCAATTAGAATCTTGGAACAAATCAGGCGCATTGCAAAATGTGGCAGATGTAGACCAAGAAATCGTTGCGGATTGACCAGGGCTAATCGTGCTCGGATTCGCTGAAATTTCTAAACTTGGAGCAGATGCGGGACTATTATCAACGAGGGGCGTAGATGCTGTCTGAGTCGAAATGGCGGGGGCTGTATTAACAAGTATTTCATTGCTTCCCTTTCCATTTACATCTACAACTTTTATCTTATACATTCCTGCCATATTCCCGGTATATAAGTCGCCAGCAAAAGTTATTTTTTCGGAAGAAAAATATATAATGTTTGTTAAATTACCACTTACGCCAGTTGAAGTATTTGTATAATATAGTTTACTGCTATCAGAAAAATTAATTCCAATTAAGACAAATTTTTCTGAAATGCCATTTGATCCTGCGGTATATTCGACGGAAGTGACAGTGGTTATTTGCGTTGTTACAGACTGATCCTGACTGACAGTGAAAAAATCATTTGAGTAATCCGAAACTGAGCCGATGCCGGTTTGATACCCAAGCACGTAAATTTTGGCTTTGGTATTAGTTGTATTCCCTAAATTTACTGTCCAATCGTAATAATTTGTGTTTGCAATATTTGTCGCTATTTGTCGCTATCCAGTTAAGACTTCCCTCACCGAAAGAATACCCGATAGAAACCTTGTCCACATTTTCCGAATTCCAAGTTATCCTATAAATTTTACTTGTCGTTAAAACTTCTCCTCCGTTCGGAGCTGTCACCGTTACTGTTGGAGCCGCTTTGGCAAAAATTACAAAACCCAAAAAAACTAAAGCTGGCACTAAAATACCAAAAATTTTGCGATAACTTCTATTGTAATAATTCATACTAAATTTTTTCCTGACTAACTTTACGCGATCGCGTAAAGTTGGCTTTTTAAATTTATAAAAATATAAAACCGACCCTTAGATTATTTTATCACACACACATCGCAAGTAGTTAGTTATACACATAACATTTACCTCATTAAAAATATAAGTCCGGTTGCAATTAAAGCAAATACTGCGAGTTTAATTAAAAAATGTTTTTCGTGGAAATATTTTTTGCCGGAAATTATTGAAGCAAGCACCGAAAGCGACCTCTCAAGAGTGTTTATAATAGAAGCCGGCGCGAAAAGATACGCAAAAGATCCCAGCACGCTGCCGGCTCCGAATGCCAGAGACTGGCCCAAAAATACACGCTCTCTTAAAAACCGGAACGGATTTTCTTTTGCGACGGTTCTCGCCATAAAATAGAAATAAAGAACTAAAATAAACATTATGATCCCCTGCTCCGCTGCAACGGAATTAAAATGAGTAATATTGTATTTATAAAGCGAAATCGTAATGACCGCGTTTATCGTGGAAAAAAGAACAAAGCCAAAGCCCTTTTTATTTATCCCATGATTCATAAATAAAATTATGAGAGATATCGCGATAATTGCTATGCCTATAATTTGTCCCTGCGAAATCGAATAGCCCAAAAGAAAATCTGCCCCCAAAAGAAGCGGGGCGGTCATCGAGCGCAAAAAACTATATGTGCTCCGGTCTGCCCGCACAATGGCAAGAATTGTTATATGCGTTTGGAAAACCTCGAGAACCGCTCTTAGTACAAAAGTCGGCAAAGACGCGTAAGAAAAAATAAACGCATTATTTACGAATAAACCGTAAGCGAAAAAAAACAAAGTCCCCCACATAAGATGGAAAACTCCCATTGTATATAGGCTTTCTTTTTTATTTTCAACTTCGAATTTGCCTATAGAAGCGCCGGTTTCAGTAAAAAAAACAGCAAATATTGCCAAAATAAAACCTAAAAACATATGGATTTATTTTCGAGCAGATACTAGAATAAGTCAAACATGGCAAATATCAGAAATTTTTGCATAATTGCTCATATTGACCACGGGAAGTCCACACTTGCCGACCGCATGCTTGAGCTGACTCATACAATTGAACAACGAAAAATGCGCGAACAATTTTTAGATATGCATCCGTTAGAACGAGAAAGAGGCATAACAATAAAAATGCAGCCTGTAAGAATGGAATACCATGCGCAATTGGAAATTGAAAATTCAAATTCAAAATATATTCTGAATTTGATCGACACGCCAGGGCATATTGATTTTAATTACGAAGTCTCGCGTGCGCTTGCGGCTGTGGAAGGAGCGGTTCTTTTAGTAGACGCAACTCAAGGAGTTGAAGCCCAAACCCTTTCAAACGTAGAGCTTGCAAGGCAGCTTAATTTGGCAATAATTCCAGTCATAAACAAAATTGACCTTCCTGGTGCGCGCATTGCGGAAACAAAAAAAGAAATCGTTAACATATTAAATTGCGCAGAAGAAGATATTTTATTAGTTTCAGCACGAACAGGAGAAGGTGTGGGGCACTTGCTAGAAGAAATTGTACGAAGAATGCCCCCACCGCGGAACAACACGGAAAGCACGCTGAATATCGCGGAAGAGCCGCGAGCGTTAATTTTTGACTATGAATATTCGATACACCGCGGGGTAATCGCGCATGTGCGCGTTTTTGAAGGGGAAATAAAAAAAGGAGACAGACTTAAATTTTTTCAAGCGAAGGAAGACTTCATTGCAGGCGAAGTTGGAATATTTAAACCAGAGTTAAAAGAAACAGAAAAATTATCCGCCGGAGAAATTGGATATGTTATAACAAACGCAAAAGAAGCGAATATAGTGCGCGTGGGAGATACAATTATAAAAAATTCTAACAGCTCTCCCCTTCCTGGATATAAAGAAATTAAACCAGTCGTTTTTTCTTCCGTATATCCGATGAACCAAAATGAATTTCCTGATTTAAAAAAGGCGCTCGAAAAAATCCGGCTAATTGACAGTGCTTTTTCGTTTGAAGAGGAATCCGCTGGAGTTTTGGGGCGCGGATTTCGCTGTGGATTTTTAGGAATGCTTCATTTGGAAATCGTTTCTGAACGGATATTCCGCGATTACGGAATAAAAACAATCGTTGCAACCCCCACAGTAAAATACAAAATAAAAATTAAAAAAGGAGGAGAGCAAAAAGAAATTGAGATTTATACTCCGTCTAACTTTCCGGAACGGCATGAAATTTTGGAAATTTTGGAGCCGTATTTAAAATTGGAAATTTTAATGCCCCCCGAAAAACTTCCGAATATTTTAAAACTTCTACAAGAACATGAAGCCATTTTGGGAGAAACGCATAAATTTTCCGAGTCGAGAATCAGACTTTCCGCAGAAATGCCCTTGCGGGAACTTATGCGAAATTTTTTCGACGAATTAAAAAGTTTTTCTTCCGGCTACGCCTCTTTAAATTACGAATTTATCGATTCACGCCCCGCGGATTTGCTGCGTCTTGATATTTTAGTAAATGAAGAAGCAATTCCCGCTTTTGCGCGAATTGTTCCAAAGAAACGCGTAGAGCATGAAGCGGAGGAAGCAGTTGAGAAATTATATAAAATTTTACCTCACGCGCTTTTTGCTCTAAAAATCCAAGCAAAAGCCGATGGAAGAATCATTTCGGCGCGTTCCTTAAAAGCTCTTTCAAAAGATGTTACAGGGCATCTCTACGGAGGAGACAGAACGCGAAAAATGAAATTGTGGCAAAAGCAAAAAAAAGGCAAAAAGCGCTTAAAAGAGCGCGCCGATTTCGAAATCCCGCATGATGTTTATTTGAAGATGATTAAGAAGTAGGAAAAAATTCTTTTTACAGATAAGGAATTACCAAAAAACCGACCATCGCGAGCACCACAAGGAAAGAAATTATATTCCAGATAATTTTTACTTTTTTTGAACTGAACATAATGATATAAATATACTATGGCGTTCCGAGAAATTCAAGAAAAGAAAAAAATTGAGCATATAATCTATTCCTGGCCCATTATATTAGCAATTTTCGCAATTTTGGGAACATTATTTTGGGGAACAATGAAGCAGTGGAAAGCAAAAATCTTCTTAGAAAAAAATATCGCGGGCCTCGAACAAAAATTGCAGGAAACAAAAAAAGAAAGTTTTTTGTTGAAAAATACCCTAGAAAGCCTAAACACTCCGGAAGGGCTTGACAGAGAAGCCCGCGAAAAATTTAATTTAAAAAAAGAAGGTGAAGAAGTTGCAGTATTTATCGAAGACAAAAATGAAATGGTGAGCGCAACAACAACAAAAAAAGTGGAAATTTGGGAAAGTGTAAAAAAATTCTTTAATTTTTAAATGCTGAGATTTCTAAAATCAAAATATTTATTAGTTTTCGTAGGAATGGCAATATTGTTTGCAATATTTTTTTCATCATATCTAATGCCCGCGCTAAAGATAAACGGAGAGGTTGTAAGCATGGCAGAATTTAATAAAGTTTTAACGGCAATAGAAACTTTTGAAAATGCCGGAAAATCTGGCAACAACGAATCTAGAACAGATATAAAAAAACGCGCCTTAGAAAATATTATAGAATCGAAGTTGCTGGATATCGCACTCCGCACAGCAAATGCAAGACTTGAAGAACAATCCGAAATCCTTCTTCAAGGCGCAATTAAAGAAAATAGCAGCGCTTCCCTAACAGAGGCCGGCCAAAAACTGTACGGGCTTACTTTGGAAGATTTTAAAAAAATAGTACTTCTTCCGCAAGCCAAAAAAGACGCGCTCCTAGATCATTATAAAAATGATCCGCAAGAGCTTAACCGAATTCTAGATATCATTCAAAAAAATACCGCAGTAAAAATTTATTATCCAGGATATTCATGGGAAAACGGAGAAGTGACAGTAATTAAATAATTACTTTGAGCTCTGTATTTGTGCACTTTAATAGACGATGTCCCGACATGATTTATCATAAAACAAAGTAATATTGATTCAGGAAAACAAAAAGCCACTTCGGATACAAAGATTAGAAGTGGCCCATCTTTCTTAGAAGCTTTGGCCGTAGTGAACAGCACGGTTGTTTTTTGCGAACGCCAGCACCTCTTGGAGTATATCTGCTGGCATGATGTTAAGCAGAATATCTTGTATTCTGCAGTGACATTGCCAGATGTCTTCGATGGTTTCATATTTCTGGCTTCGCCAGTCATATTTTAGGAGCGTCTCGAGTGTCGTCACCCATGTCGAAAGAATAAGCTCTGAGCTTGGGTTTAACACAAGAATTTTTGAACGATCTTTCTTAATTCTTTTTTCTTCTTTTTCGATGGTCATGTCGATCAATTCTTGTGTGACAGCCAAAGTTTTCAGTCCCTCCGCACTTTGCACAGAGTTAATATCATCGTAAGAAGAACTGTAGTCGATCGAGATGCCGAGACAACCCATCGAATTTCTGACCTCGAAATTTCTGCCGACAAAGCCTCCTTCGCAACACAGATTTTGAGCGAGGCCAAACCTAAAACGAACATATGTGTTGCAAAAGGCCTGAAACATCTGAACCAAATCAGTCCCCAAAAAACAGTTACGTAACTCAGAGTCACGTAGAGAAACATTTTGAATTCTGTCATGTCTATCTTTTTGAATTTCAAGAGGAATAAGCGGTTTTTCCATCAATGGAACCGCTTGCGGAATATGTTCCGGCAAATCCAAGGTTGGTGGCTCAGTTTCTCCTCCTGCTTCTTTGTAGATTTGAAAAATGTCCCAGTAGCCGAGTTCGTCGATTGGTTCACCGAAACTCCGCTTTGTGTCATCGAAGATAACCCAAGCGCAATCAGCTTGTGTCGATCTCACGATACCAATCTTCCCATTGATGCTTACTTTTGTGCCAGCCCATTCAAAATAATAATCATACACCCCAAAGAGTGGGTCAAAAGATACCTGTTTTTTTACGCAGATTTCCAGATTTTCTGGACCGAAAACTTGCGGTTCCGGATTTTTGTAAGAACAATCTCTACATTTGGTGCCGAGGGAAGGATGTTCTGTCCATTTTTCATCAATCGGTCCTCGACAAAGAGCACAACGACCTTTTACGAGTTCCACATTTTTCATAGTATTTTCCTCCCAACACTTGATTTTTCAAGATACAGATTGTTTAAGAGTGTACACTATTTGAGAAAAAAGTCAAGTTTTTACGGAAGTAAGTTAGAACCTCGCTTGCAAAAGAAAAGTCGTTTAATTTTCAGAAGAATTGATTTTTATAATCAAAAAAATCCATTTCTCTATACCCGCCTTCGCGTAAAGCTACGGCAAAGCAAGCGGACAACAAGATGACCTGCCTTCGCCAAGGCTACGGCAAGGCAAGTGTTACTGAGTCCTTCCGAAGCTCGTAGAGCGAAGGAGAAGAACCCGCAACCCTCCTTCGCCACGCAAGACGTGGCTATGGATGGGCAAGAATTTCTGAAATTCAACTGGCGATTAAATTAACCTTTTGTTTCTGAATGCGAATCCTGAACTTGATTTCAAATACTTCTCAAATTTTTGAGCCTTGGATTTGTTTTCAAATGCACCATACCAAATTATTTTAAACGGGGTTTTGCTTGAAGAATATTTAGCCTCTTTATTATTATGTTGCCCGAATCTTTCTTTAAGATCAAAGGTTGATCCGACGTAGAAACTTTTATCTTTAAGACTTTGTAAGATATAACAGTAATACATATTGTTTTGCCCCACTTCACTGCGTTTCGCGGGGCCACTTCGCTTTTTATTCTAAAATGTTGCAAGCTATAGATTTTTTTGTGCTTGCGCCACGTCGTGCAAAGCACTTTGCGGCGTACGACACCGCGAAGCCCGCGTAGCGAAGCGGCGTGGGCGAAGTGGTGCGGTTGGCGGGAATCGGACCCACACCTATTGCTTGGGAAGCAATTATTCTGCCACTAAACTACAACCGCTTTAAAATTTATATAAATAATTTTAATACAAAAACCAAATAAAGTCATTTTTTTGTATGAGGCCACCTATTTTCGCACCGCAAACATTTCATGTCAGAAATAAAGGCGATCGCTTTTATTTTCGACATTAAATAGTATTGAATAATACTGAAATAAATTAAATTTTTTGCAAGGTTGAAAAGATCGCTGGCGCAACGTAGTATATATTTCAGTAACAAAAGTAGCTTGAAAAAGGAGTAATGTTGTGAAAAAAGCATGGCAGGCCTTTGTCGGTGCCATAAAAAAAACATGGACTTACGTTACCAAAATTTTTAAGTGCGTATTTTATTGGTTAAAGTGGATATTTTTACTGTTTTTTCTCGGTAGCTCGACCTATGCCGGAATTTGGCTCTGGCAAATATATCAGAATCTGCCGGGTTACGACCCGTATTTTAACTACAATCCCTACCAAACAAGTTATATTTTAGACAAAAATGGCAAAATTTTGGGATGCAAAGCGTGGGAAAACGGATGGCGCGATATTGTTTATCCGCAAAATATAAAAAATATGCGCGCGGCGCGCATTATTTTAGCTGCCGAAGACAAAAGATTTTACAGCAGAAATTTCATGGTTTTTGATTTGAAAGCAATCATAAGAGCTCAAGCCGAGAATTATAACGCAGGGAAAATTGTCGAAGGCGGATCCACTATCCCCCAGCAACTCGTAAAACAATTACTTTCGCCCGAGGAGCGCTTTGAAAAAACTTATGAACGAAAAATTAAAGAAGTCATGCTTGCTTTCGGTCTTTTCTGGAAATTCAACAAAAATAAAGACGCAATTCTTGCTCTTTACTTAAGTGAAATTGCAATGGACCACCAGCGTTACGGCGTCGAAGCGGCGGCAAGATTTTACTTTAATAAAACCGCTTCCGAATTAACTATTTCCGAAGCAGCGGTGCTTGCCAGCATGATTAAATCCCCCGCCACAAGATCGCCAACAAAAGAAAATCCCGCACGCGCAAAAGAAGCACGTGATGTCGTGCTGTTTAAATCCTTACAAGAAAAAGTTATAAGCAAGGCAGAATACGAACAAGCCTTAAAAGAGCCAATTGTAATTTCTGATGAGTTCACAAAAGTTTGCAACTTTGATGGCCACTTAATGGATTATACGGCTCGCGAGATAAATAAATATGGGCTAGTTTTTGACCCTAAAGGCGAAAACGAGGCCTGGCACGGAATACGCATCCATCTCACCATCGATAAGGAAATGCAAATTTTCGCAAAAGAAGGAGTAAAGAAAGCGCTTGAAACATATCATGCAAAATATAAGGAACGGGCCATCGATGCTGAAGGCGCATTTTTAACAATTGAAAACGGAACCGGGGCAATTCTTGCAATGGTAGGCGGAAACGATTATTCACGCAGAAAATTCAATCATGTATTCGGAGACAGACAAGACGGATCATCTATTAAACCTTTTATATATTCGGCAAAGTTCGAAGAGGACATGGAAGACGGGAAAAAACCCGAAACACTTTTGGATCGAAACGTTTCAAACGCGCCCATGGCATGCAGAAGCACTTGGAATCCGAAAACAAAATCTTGGACCATATGGTCTCCAAGAAATTTTGACGAAAAAAAATTCCGTGCCGCAAACTATTCGCGGCGCATGGCAATTGCCCAATCTATAAACCGCCCGGCTGTCTGGACAGCACAAGTGGGAAAATGCGCGCTAAATCCACGAGTTACAATGATGGTACGCCGACTCGGAATTACAAGCCCATTTGACGAACATCTTCCTAGCGCATTGGGAGCATCGAGTATTTCACTGTACCAAATGGTGCGCGCATATTCGGTTTTTCCCAATAAAGGGAGTCTTTATAAAACATATATGATCTCAAAAATTACAAATTTCCGCGGCGAAATTATCGCAAAACACGGATTGCCGGAAAAACAAAAAGATTGCGGAAAATATGCTCTGGTTAAAACTTCTTATAAAACCGTTCAAAAAGGAAAAAGAGTGGTTCAACAGGAAATTAAAGAAAAAGAAGAAATAAAGCTTGAATGCGGAATCAGCGAAGTTTTGGCGGGAGTCATGGTAGACGCCTTAAGAGGAACCGTGAAATTTGGAACAGCAAGATCATTTAACTCGCTGCCACAACCTGTCGCTGGAAAAACAGGAACGACAGAAGGATACAAGGACGCTTGGTTCATTGGCTTTACAACAAATATTACATTCGGCGGATGGGTCGGCGGTCCTGAGAGTTACGAGGAATCTTTGGGCGACCGAGCAACAGGAGGGTCTATAGCAGGGCCAATTTCAAAATATGTGCTGGAAAATTGGTATGCCCCCAATGAATCTATTCCCTTTCCCGAAGAAACCGATGGGTATCTTCAATCTATTATTGATCCTAAATCATTAGAAAAAGAGATGAAGGATCTGGGTAATATTGAAGATGCCGAAGCTCCATCAGATTAGATTTCAAGACGCTCTATAACGGAGCGTTTTTTTATTTAAACGTCAAGATTGTTTCGAAAACATTCTGCGCTAAACTGTTTTTAGATTGAAAAAGAGGTATGCGTATGAAAAATCGCGGAAAAAAAATTTGTGCCATTTTTTGGTGGATATTGCTTATGTATTTATTGCTTATTTTTATTTCAATCGGAATAGTGCATTGTGAGGATATTGTTGTAAATGCACCAACAAAAGTTAAACAAGGCGGGTATATAAAAATTGAAATTAAAGGACGCATACAAAAAGAACCGTACGACGTCTTGTTGAGAGATAACTTCGCCGACATTCGCAAAACAGAAAGCTTTCGCTTCAAACACGGAATGCAAATGGCATTGCTTCCCATAGCCACTTTAGACAAACCCGGACAAAAAGAAATTGTTATTAAAGGAAATAATTTTTTGTATCTGAAAAAAATTGAGATAGAAAATGTCTATTTTCCCGTCTCCCGCGGAGTCCAGTTCATCGGCAACCCTAAACCGGCGATTCTTAAACGGTTGCAGTATGAACAAGAAGAGCTAAAAGAAATATTCAGCCACAAAACAGAAACAATATTTTTTGAAAGAAATTTGGCCTTTTCTCCGCCGTTGGAAACGCTGACCGTAACTCAAATCTTCGGGAAAATATGGCGTAAAAGATACGAAGGTGATTCGGAAATAAAATTAAAGCCGCATAAAGGCATAGATCTCCGTGCGCCAATAGGGACTCCCGTTTTTACAGTTGAAAACGGCATAATTGTAATGGCAAAAAGTTTATTGGGTTCAGGAAATACCGTAATTATTGACCACGGACGAGGAGTCTTTAGTTTGTATTTTCATCTAAAAAAATTTAAAGTAAACAAATTTCGAACTGTAAAGCAAGGCGAGTTAATCGCCCTTTCCGGAAATACCGGCAAATCGCAAGGTCCGCATCTTCATTTCGAGACAAGAATTTATGATATACCAGTTGACCCTTCTAATTTCATCGGAGGAATCGAATGAAAAAAATTTTGATTGCTTTATGGGCTCTGGCCTTTTTCCTTTTTTTTATTTCGCAATGTCAAATCAAAGCAGCTGAGATAACCCCTGAATTTCTTGAGCAAAAATCCAAAGATGCGCGAGAAATTCTTGAAAAAGAAACTGTGCACTATTATGTTGATGAAAGCGGAAAAATTACTTCGCGAGAAATTCTGCTTGCGGCATACTCCCCTTTCCGCGACAAAATCGAACTTGTCCGCTTGGAAGTAATAGTTGATCCGCCCCGAAAAAAAGAAATCCGGCAATGTATTAAATGGCGAAATAAAAAGTGCATAAAAACAAAAGTTGCCAGCCAAAAGAAAGAAGAGCCGAGCTTTATCTTCTCAGTTTTAACTCCGCATTATAAGGTTGAGCGAATCAGAGGTTTCGGAGTTATCCGGCTTGATTTTTCTGTCGAACGCAACGAGGAAGAATTGATTTTTCTTGACGGCCGCCATTTAATCACAGCGACTAGAAGGGGTGAAGTATACTTTCCGTTTTCAAATATTTACATAAGCGATTACGGAAAAATAAAAGGCGGAAGATTCCTAAGAGACCGTATAAGAGAAGCGCAAAGAGAACTTTGCACATTTCGAGTAACGTCCCGTGCGTATCCTACAAAAGCGCTTTGCGAAGTATTTAACGAAAAATTAATTTTTAATTTGGCTTTTATCGAGCAAACGGATGACAAAGAATTTATTGATGATCCTGAATACGCTTTCAATAAATTTTTGACTCATATTTGGAGAAATGCGGGCAGGGCATTCGGACTTTCTTTAAGCTCCGCAAAAGCAAGCGGGCTTATGCAGTTTATGAATACGCCGAGAGTTCCAACGTATAAGAAAATAGTGGAAAAATATCCTGACGCAAAACTTAATGAAAATTATAAAGAAGGTACGGCGGACATGGTAAACTCGATTAAAGCCGCGATTTGCCTCCTAGACCATGACCTGGCAAGATTTCCAGGGCGCGTAAGAGACGACTTTGAGGCAAATCAAAGATTGGGAGGCTTAACATCAATTGCTTCTTATAACGGAGGACCAGAAAACGCGCTGCGATTATATAAAGCGATTTCCGGCAAAGAAATTGACAGAGAAAATTTTAAATTGCCAGCGGGAACTTTGGTGCAAGAAACTATCGGATATATTGCAAAATATTTAGCCGCATGGGATATGTTAGACCGACTTTATATAGAAATTGATAAAGCTGATGCAAAAGAAAAAGAACTCGAACAAACCGAGGAACGCTTCATTGATAGAGAAGAGCAACCCGACTGATTGCTCTTTTTTTATTATTTGCTAAATTAAATCGAGAATTCGAGGTGCTCCATGTGGAACTGGATAAAAGACCAGGAACTTGAAAACAAATTTAAAGAATTTAGCAGGTTTGAAAAAACACTTCTTTTTGTTTGGATACTTTTGGGGTTTATACGGTTGCAAAAATCAAACACTTATAATGCCTTTTTTGGGATATTCCAATCTTTAGGAGTAACAATTGATGCCGTTGCCGTTTTGGTCACTATAATCGTACTGCTCATGCTCGCTATGAAGCAGGGCTTTTTTAATATCGCATTTGGTGTGCCCGCCTGTAATTTTAAAATTCTTTCTGAAAAAATAATTCTTCGCTTGCTAATCAGTGTTGGTGCGCTTGGATTGCTTTCTTTGTTTTTGCTTTATAGTCGGCCGGAAATTTGGCTCGAAATGAAAAAAATGGCAGAATCCGCGCAAATTCTTGATTGGGTATGCGCCGCATTTATCGAAGAACTTACGGACAGATTCGCATTATATTATTTGGCCTTGTCTTGTTTTGGCCGCACAGGCGCTTTCTGTTTAAGCACTGTCGGCTTTGCAATAGCACATGCGTACAGCAGCCCCTATGCTCTTTCTATGCTTTTTCCGGGAGCGCTGTCCATTTTATTGCTTTTATGGTCTGGCAGTCCGTCTCTTCCATTTCTCGTACACATTCTTTCCAACAGTGTAATTTTATTTTTAGCAAGATTAGGACTTTAAATTCGCTCCCCAAAGAGCGGATTCTGGAGTGCCTCTTGAACGAGGCTCGAACTAATTTTAGCAAAAATGGAGGCAC
>CAYXFX010000003.1:0-77439 GCA_964464405.1 uncultured Candidatus Saccharibacteria bacterium | reverse complement strand
ACATTGAGCGATTCTTTTTTTCCGTGCATTGGAATCTTCAAAACAGCATCCGATTTATTAAGGATGCTTTTGGGTATGCCGCGAACTTCGTTGCCTAAAATCAACGCAACACCGCACTTAGCAACCGGGTTGCTAAGTGAATTAATGTGAACCGCGCGCTTAGATTGCTCCAAAGAAAGTATCGTTATTTTTTCTTCTTTGAAGCGCTTTAGAAGCGCAGCTGTATTTTTTATTTTTTCCCATTCAACATATTTTTCCGCGCCTAAAGCTGTTTTTGCGAAGTCTTTCCTAAGCTTTCCAAAAAAATCAAACGGCTCTGGAGTAATTCCGGCCAAATAAATTTTTCTAACCCCCATCGCATCAGCCGTCCGAAAAATCGAACCTACATTATGCAAGCTCCGGATGTTGTGTAGAACAAGAAATAAGTTCATTAGTTTGGATTATCACGATTTCAAACAAAATGTTACTTTACTTTTTGGAGTGTTAATGCAAATTTATTTATTTTAGACAAAAGTTCCACGTCTATTTTTTTGTTTGGCTGATTTAAAATTGAGATAAACCAAAATCTTAATGGTTGTCCGGATAAATTAACGTCGTATATGTAGTCAATTTGGTTTCCGTTCTTATGTGTAATGACATAATAAACGCCCGAAAAACTATCCGAAGAAAAATTCTTTTCGTCTATTGTAGAGCCGGTATTTTTTGCAATCGTAGTAAACTGTTTTTTGTAATCATTGAAAGCATAATTTATTAAGGTTATGCTCCCTGTCTGATTTAGAACGGTGTCATTTAAGATTAAGAGCAAATCAAGTTTAATATTTTCATCTGTCTCTGTTTTATCTATAATTTTCCAATTGGGATCATATTTAAACTCAAACCCATATTTTTCATTTGTATACGTCTTCCAATCAGCGGTTGAATCTTTAATAGGCTCTTCTGTTTTCGGAATAGTTTTAATATCCGGCGAAAGAAGATCTCTTCTTTGCGTCAAAACATAATAAACACCGACCAAAACTATGGCTGCAAAAACAATTACGCCCACAATTGAAAGAAATCCTTTTTTTGGCATATTAGTTTTTTAAATTTTTCTACCTAATCTCGTATGTTATTGTGACGTTAATCAAAATTTCGTTCTCTCCTGTAGGCACCTGCGGTGACGGCGCTATATCTGTGGCTCCGCCTACGCCATATATTTCTTTCCTCGCATAAATTGGTGGCGGATATCCTCCGGATTCGCTAAAACTTACTATTTTTTTTAACCGGACATCCAAATCGCCGGCTAATTTCTCTGCCTTCGCCTTAGCGTCTTTAATTGCAAGCGTCCGTGCATCTGCTTGCGCTTTTTTGGGATCGTCGACCGTAAAACTCAAAGCGCCCACCTGGTTCGCGCCAGCCGCCGTAACTGCCGAAAGCACTTCACCCACTTTTCCTAAGTCCCTTACTTTAACTTCTAGATTTTGATGCACTTCGTAATCTTTGAAACGCTGTTCTCCATTTTTGTAATCATATCTGGGGCTGATATTGTAAGCGGTTGTTTTTATATCCTTCTCTAAAACCCCGTTCTTTTTTAATGTATCATTTATTTTATTTATCGCCTCGGTCGCCTCGCGCTGGGCTAAAAGCAAATTAACATTTGATTTTATAACTCCGATATTGATAAGTGCAATATCTGGCTTAATTATAACTTTTCCTTCTCCAGCAACTGAAATGGTTGAAGGAGGAATATTCCGCGAAATTCCAGCAAATTCATTACTGGTTTTTACCGCAAAAAACACGATTAAAACCACCAAAAAAACGGTTGCCGTCCACATGACTTCTTTAGGAGGCCTGATATTTAAGTTTTTTGTGTCGTTTTCCATTGTTTAATCTTATCAAAATAAAGCTGATTTGACAATGACGGCGCGGCTGGGTAAATTATGTAAAGAATTAGGATGAATGGAGAACATTATGAACGCCTCGCAACTTAAAAAATCCTGGGAACAGGAAGTATTGGGAAAATTAGTTCAATTCACGGAAGAACTAAAGGGTTTCGAAAAAGATTCTGTGGGTTTTGTTACAGAATTACGTTACTTAAACCAAACGGGCACGGCTGAAGAAAATTTTGTTGCAATATTTAAAGGAATTTCGCCGAAAGGTTTTTTTGGGCTAGCGGAACTAACAAAAAAAGACTTTGAAAGATCTGTAAGAATTCTTGCGCCGCGTGAGATTCCACCGCCTAAAATTAAAATTTCAAAATACGAAATAGAGCTGGGGCAGGTAAAACCCGTAACATTGTACAAAGTCGAAATCCATTCGGAAAATATATTGGGAACTGGCGCGTGCAGCGGGAAAGAGCACGTAGAAACTTTTTTGGAAGGAGTCGCGGCGACCCTCCGTGCTTTGCGAATTGATGCAAAAATTCCAAAACTTCCGGAAGATACAACAAAGCTGTCGCTTAAAAAGTTCTGCGCAGCTTTAGACGATGACTTCACATTTTAAAACCGATCTACAAAAATCGGTTTTTTATCTCGCAGAATTTATTTTTTCGAGCTCTTCTCTTACAACTTCTCTGTCGTCCCACTTTATTTTTGTCCCGTTGGGCCCCATAATCCACGGCTCCGCACCCTTTCCTGTGATCACAACGGTATCGCCTTCTTCCGCTAATTTTAAAGCTTCTCTGATTGCGTCTCTTCTGTCTAAAATTTTTAAAAATGTGTGCTGCCCGGCAATTTCATTAATAATTGCTTGCGGATCTTCGTCGTAAGGATCTTCGTTGGTTACAATTACTTTTTTACAGTACTCTGCTGCAGTGTTTCCAAGCTCCGGTCTTTTCCATTTGTCGCGCCCACCCCCAGCCGCACCCAATACGCATATCAAATTAGATTCGCCTTCCTTTTTTAACGTCTCGTAAACCTTTTTTAATACAGCTGGTATAAAAGCGTAATCAACAACCACTTTAAATTTTTTTCTCTCTTCGCTTCGAAGATCAACAAACTCCATTCTACCAGGGAGCACATTAATGCGTTCCAATGTTTTTAATGCGCCCTCTTCCGAAATTTCCTCGTGCTTGGCAAATGCCAATGCAGCAGCGGCATTCATCTTATTAAATTCGCCGGTTATTTTTAAAGATAAACCTGGGGGCAAATCGTTTCTCCTAAAATAAATTTTTTTGCCATTTGAAATATTGTCAAAATATTCGAAGTTTGTATCTTCGCGGTTTAAAATTACAAGCGGGCAAGCTTTAAAAAATTCTCCTTTGGCAGCCCTATAATTTTCAAAACTGCCGTGCGCTTCAATATGCTCTTTTGATAAATTCGTAAAAATTCCCGCGTAAAATTTCATAAATCGGTGGCGATATTGTTTTATCCCTTCGGAAGTAACTTCAAAAAAAACATATTCGCATCCAGCTTTTTTAGCATCATATAAAAATTTTTGCATTCTAAACCGTCCTGGCATCGTCATTTTAAGCAGATTTTGTTTTTTTGCCCCCATAATATTCTCTTGTAATCCCGAAAAAGACGCCGTTTTTTTTCCTGCTTCAGAAAAAATTGCGTAAAGAAATTCAACAGTCGTTGTTTTTCCTGAAGTTCCTGTGACTCCCACGACCTTCACTCCACGCGAAGGAAAACTATATATAACCGCGCCGCAAAAAGCCAATAAATAGTGGTATAGTGGCTGGAAAAATTTAAAAACCCGAATGGGAATAAATTTTTTTGCCAAGCGCAAGGCGGAATCCGACATAGAGTTATAATATATTAAAATTTGATTTTTTTGTATATTGAGCTTTAATTTGATAAGAGCTCGGAGGAAAAGAAATGAAAACATGGAATATTATTTTGCTTTTGCTGGCTATTTCCGACTGCGCGACTCACACCACCAAAATCATGACTTTCGAGCCAACGAAAGAAGTTCTGCAGGCAACCGAACTTTCCAAACAAGTTAAGCTCTTTGAAAAACAATTAGGAATTAGGACTGGTGCGTCTTTGAGCCAAAATTATTCAGAAAAAAATCCTGAATCACGCTTATTTATCTGGCTTCAAAAAAAAGGATATTTAAAATATCCTGCATTAAGATTGCAAGTTAAATTTAACAGCGAAAAAGAAAAGGTCGCATTAAAAAATGCGATTACATGGGATTCGCCATACAGCATTTACTTTAGAATTGAAAACGAATTTTCCGACAAGACTTCTGTTATTACGAAAAGTTTTGCTTCATACAACTTATGGCGGCAGATTACCGTTATTATACACGAAGATTTGCATAGTCATTTTTCTTTACCCTTAAACTACGAGGAACAAATAATCACGCCGTTGGGAGACATTACCGCTACAAAATTTCTTATTGAGAAAAACAACGAAAAGGAATTAGAAAAACTCAAAAAAAATATAAAACAACTTAGAGCGCTTTCCCAAGAACTAAATAATTTAGTTAGAGACGCAGAAAAAACTTTTGATTCTGATAATCTGGAGGAGTCGCGCAAAATCTTATTCGAAAAGCTAAAATATTATAATGTCTACTCCCGTACGCACGCTCCGAAAAAGATTGAGAGTTTAGAGGCAAAGATTTCACATGATTTAACATACTGGAGTCTGTACGATTTTATTTTTTTTCTGTATGAAAGGTTAGGAAATTACGAATTGCTCTTAAAAAAACTAGAAAAGTTGCCCAACAACGAGTACGGAATAGAAACTGAAATAAATATTTTAAAAGAAAAATACAAATACTCGCACTAATCCGAGTATTTTTTATTATGGCCGATAAGTAATTAGGCGGTTAAATGTTTAAAATTATTTAATAATTCGCAGGGCTTCTTTTAGTCTATTTTCTCTCCCTGTAATGTTCGCCGGAATTTTCTTAAGCATTTCTCTGGACTCTCTTTGTGAATATCCTAAAGATTCGAGTGCGTCCAAAATGTCTGAATCTTCTTTTAATTCTTCGGGTGGAATGCTAGAAAGCCCCATTTTATCTTTTAATTCCAAAATAATTTTTTCTGCAGTCTTCTTGCCTATTCCAGATACTTTAGTAAGGTAAGTCGTGTCGCCAGCGGAAATTGCTTTTTTTATTGTATCTACGGGCGCAATAGACAAAGCCCCTAAAGCAGATTTAGGGCCGATTCCTGAAATTGAAATTAAGGACTCAAAAAATTCAAGCTCGCTTCTATTTAAAAAACCATAAAGATCCATTGCATCCTCTTTTACATGCAAATGTGTCCATAATTTTACTTCGTACTTCAAGCTAATTTCTTTTAGCGACGGCGCCGATAAAAAAACTTTATATCCGACACCGCCGATGTCCAAAACAGCAAATCGTTCCCCTTTAAAAATTATACTGCCAGACAAATATCCGATCATTTTTACATTATAGCATATTGTTTAAATGTGATTTATTTGGTATATTGCCATAATAAATGTCAATATTTAAACTTTTTAAACCATATAAGCCCGCTGGGGATCAGCCCAAAGCCATCGCGGAACTTACAAAACTTTTAAAATCCGGTGAGCAACACCAAACCCTTTTAGGGGTCACCGGTTCAGGCAAAACTTTTACGATGGCGAACGTCATTGCAAATTTGGGCCGCCCCGCGCTCGTAATTTCGCATAACAAAACTTTGGCCGCACAGCTTTATCAGGAATTTAAAACTTTTTTTCCGGAAAATGCCGTGCATTATTTTGTTTCTTATTATGATTATTATCAGCCGGAAGCATATATTCCGCATTCTGATACATATATAGAAAAAGATGCTAAAATCAACGATTTTATTGACGCCATGCGCCACGCAACAACAGCAAGCGCCTTAACCAGAAAAGACTTTGTAATTATCGCTTCCGTATCTTGTATTTATGGAATTGGAGATCCGAAAGAATACGAAAAAGCCGCGCTAGAAATTAAAGAAGGGATGAACGTTTCGCAAAAAGAACTATTAAAAAAACTGGTCAAACTCCGATACGAACGAAACGATTACGAACAGCGCGCGGGGCTTTTCCGTGTTAGAGGAGAAACTGTAGAAATTTTTTCTCCGGCCGCAGATAAAATTATCAGAGTTGAATGGGATGGAAATGTTATTGAAAAAATCTCCCAGAATCAGGCTAATTTTGAGCGCTTAACCCTCCCTCGCAAAGT
The DNA here is from genome assembly GCA_964464405.1 of uncultured Candidatus Saccharibacteria bacterium. Classification (GTDB taxonomy): domain Bacteria; phylum Patescibacteriota; class Minisyncoccia; order UBA11713; family 2-01-FULL-45-33; genus CAYXFX01. The sequence goes on along the minus strand of CAYXFX010000003.1, from coordinate 71,340 downwards.
CTCGGGGGGCTCCGACACGCATCAAAATTCGCTTGATTCTGGGTTGATTAAAATCTTCCCAGCAAAGCACTTCGTCACACCTCAAGAAAAATTGGATGCTGCTTTAAAAAACATTGAACTTGAACTTGGGACCCAGCTTTTAAAATTTAGAAAAGAAGGAAAGATTTTAGAGTCGGAAAGACTACGTCAGCGGACAAATTTTGATTTAAAAATGTTAAAAGAAACCGGTTTTGTGCACGGAATAGAAAATTATTCACGCCATCTTTCGTTTAGAAAAGAAGGTGAGGCGCCCTATACGCTTCTCGATTTCTTGCCCACAAATTTTCTAACATTTATTGACGAATCACATATGACAGTTCCTCAAATCCGCGGAATGTACAACGGCGACCGCGCAAGAAAAGAAGTCTTAGTAAATTACGGCTTTCGCCTTCCTTCAGCGATGGATAACCGGCCCTTAAAATTTGAAGAATTTGATAAAAAAGTTGGGCAAATAGTTTATGTTTCGGCAACGCCGGCAGAATACGAATTAAAACTTTCGGGGTATTTGAATAATAATTCGAATCATTCCAATCGTGTTGTAGAACAAATTATCCGTCCAACGGGGCTGCTAGACCCGCACCTCGAAATTCGAGGCACAAAAAATCAAATGAAAAATGTCTTAGAAGAAATAGAAAAAAGAGTCAAAAAAAACGAGCGGGTTTTAATTACTACGCTTACAAAAAAAATGGCCGAAGATTTATCAGATTTTTTGAAAGAAAAAGAAATTAAATCTGAGTATTTGCACTCGGACATTAAAACAATAGAGAGGCATAAAATTTTGACTGATTTAAGAAAAGGAACATTTGACGTTATGGTTGGAATTAATCTGCTAAGAGAAGGGATTGATTTGCCCGAAGTATCCTTAGTTATTATATTAGACGCAGACAAAGAAGGGTTTTTAAGAAACGAACAAACATTAATTCAAACGATCGGCAGAGCCGCGCGGCACACGGATGGAACAGTTTTAATGTATGCAGATAAAATAACGGAATCTATGAGGAGCGCGATATCGGAAACCGAAAGAAGAAGGAAAACGCAGGAAAACTTTAATAAGAAAAATAACGTCCGTCCCTCGCCGATTAAAAGGGAAATAAACGAATCAATTTTCGCCAGAGAAGGAGAAAAGAAGAAAAAATATTTTGATATTACAAAAATTTCTAAAGAAATGTCCCGCGAAAAATTAAAAGAAGAGCTCGAAGAAGAAATGCTAGAAGCGGCGCGGGTGCTTGATTTTGAGAAAGCAGCAGAAATCAGAGATTTTATAAATTCAATAAAAAAATAATAATGTCTTTACAATAAAAAAAATCTGCTCTATACTGTTTTTATGCCAATAACAAGTTCGGCAAAAAAAGCATTGCGCCAGTCTTTAAAAAGAAGGGAGCACAACCGTGAATGGAAAGATCGGCTGCATCAAGCAATTAAAAAAGCTGCGACGTCAAAAACTCAAGAAACTCTGAGCGCCGCTTACAAAATTATCGACAAATCCGCAAAAAAGGGAATAATTGCAAAGAATAAAGCTGCGCGGCTCAAATCACAACTAGTTAAAAGAAAATAGGAATTTTTCAATATTTTCGTCTATTTTTTTTGCGTCTCTTTTTAATAAAGACTCCGTTTCAATTGCACTCCAATAAGCATCCGTTATCTTTTTTTCGGAAAAGTTTTTTGCCTCGGCTTCGGTTTTTTTGGCGACATACGGACTCAAAGTGTGTGCCTCTCCCCTTTTTACCATAATTATATTTTTTAATTTCCAACAAATCGTGTAAAAAAGGCGCATAGAATCAACGCCTTCTAAAAGAGCGCTCTTATAAACCAGCGCCGCGCGTGAAAAGTTATTATAAAAAATTTTATCAGCGTAATTAAAAACGGCAGATTCATTGCTGGAAAATCTGGAGGGAGAGACTGCCTCCGAGCCTGAATTTATTTTTTCAGTGCTGGCGGAACTAAGTGATATTTTTTCTAATTCATTTTCAAGCGACCATTCCCCGGCATTTCCGAAAAGCGACACGAGGTTATCGCGCTCTTCTTTAGAAAAAGAAATTCCGAGTTCCTTTGATTTTTTTTCAACCCATTTGGATAAATTTGCTGCGTCTTTAAATTTTACTTCTTGTATTCGTGCGGCGTTCCTTTTAAAAAAACCTAATGCTTTTTGGTTTTCGGATAAATCCGCTTCCCAAAAAACAAAAAAATCATCTTGAGAATTTAAAAGTTCTTTTTCTTTTTCTAAGAAGACGAGTAAATCCGGGTATTTATTTAATACGTTTTTTGCTATAACCAGTTTTTTTGGGGAAAGCAAGCTTTTTTGTTTAAATAAAGTCCGGATCTCTTCCAGATTTACATTTTCGTCTACCTCATAATCCAAAAAAGCTTCTTTATTTTTTTTAAAAAAAGAAGCGCGAATTTCTGAAATTTTATGCAAGGCGAGATATGAATTGTCGCCTAAAATAAGAAAAGTCATAAACTTATTTTTTAATCAAGAAAAAGTTTTTCTTTCGGAAGTTCTTTTAAAAACCCGAGATTAAATGCTTTTTCCAAAACTCGCTCCCGGATGTCCGGATTCCATGCCGTAGGATAGCTCCCATCGATGCGGTTTTTTACAAGCTTTATTTCCTCATCAGTTTTTAACCCAAGCAAATCCTTATATTCGTAAGCAAGATTGGGACTATTGTGAATGTATTCCAACGCTTCCAATGTTGTCATTTTTAGCCTCTTAACTTTCTTAGGATTTTCCTTTATCCAATCTTCGTGCGCCGCGAAATCCACAAACGGCATTGGGAACTTCATTTCATCGAACCATTTTTGATCCAAATCGTTGATCTCCCGATACTGCCCGGCGGCTAATAATTTTGATGTTTCAAATATATTTAAGAATGTGGCATCCACTTCTCCGTTTTTAAGAGAAGCTACATTTTGCGGAATGGATCCGAACGTCAGTTTAAAATCTTTTTCTAAATTTAAACCAGCCGTTTGCATTCCTACCGAAAAAGCACTATATGCAGCGCTTACTTTGGGGCGTATCGCGATTTTTGCCCCTTTAAGATCTTCCAACTTTTTATAGGTAGAATCTTTTTTTACTAAAATAGCGTGGTAGGAGTTGTGAACCCCAACAAACGCTCTCAGATTTATCCTTTTTTGTTGATTTGTCGCTGCCAATGCTATCGGATTAAAAACAGAAACCTCAACGCCGTTGGACCGATCTACCATTTTTCTTTCCGCTTCAGCAGGATCCGAATAAACGACATCTAATTTTATTTTATTCTTATCTGTCATTCCTTTGTCCTGCATTACAGCAAAAAGAAGCTTCATGTTTTCAGCGTTTGCAGAGCTTATTTTAATAGTTTCAATCTTGTTAATATCCAGCCAATAAAAATATCCTGCAGCTACAGCGGCTATAATTAAAAGCAAAATTATTATTTTTTTCATTTTAAAAATATTTTTTGTTTAGTATTTCTTTAATTTTTGAAATGATTTCCCCCGGAGTGAAATGTGCCTTTACCATAAATTCCTCTGCGCCGGACGCAATTGCACGATCCATGTCTTCTTTCTGGCCCAAATTTGAAAGCACAATTACCGGAATGGCTTGTGTTTGAGAATCTGCTTTTAAGCGGCGAAGCACCTCAAAACCATCCACGCCAGGTAAAATTAAATCAAGAAGAATTAAGTCGGGTTTCTTTTCTTTTGCATTTTTTAAGCCCTCTTCTCCGTCTATCGCCTCCGTAGCAAAAAAACCTTCTTTATTTAATTTTTGTACAATTAAATCTCTTAAAAATTTATCGTCTTCAACAACTAAAATGGCCGTCTTTTTATTCGAACCAGCGGTTTCCGTTTTTAAAGCCGCTGATTTATCTCTTTGTGGTTTATTTACAAATTTTTCAACTTTTTCCAAAACATCCGAGGGATTAAATTCTGCTTTAACAAGATAATCGTTAGCACCTAATTTTAACGCTCTATCTACTTCAACTGGTTGGCCGGAATTAGAAACTACTATTATCGGGGCCGTAAAACCCTCGCTTCTTACCTTTTCTAATACATCGAAGCCGTTAAGTTTCGGTAAAATTATATCAAGCAGCACCAAATCAGGATTTGTTTCTTTAATTGCCTTGTACCCTTCCTCGCCATCTGTGGCCACACTTATTAAATACCCCTCATGTTCTAATTTGGCCTTCATTACGTTTAAATGAACAGGCTCGTCTTCGATTATTAATATTTTATGGTCGCTCATATCTTTAGTTTAGATTGTTTCTAAAAACTCCTCAAGCTGTGGACTCTCGGTTTTGGGGACATATTCCTTATTTAAAGGCAGTGTCAAAGAGAAAGTGGTACCTTCTCCAAGTTTTGAAGAAAAAGTTATGTTTCCACCGTGCCTTTTTAAAATATTGCGAACAATAAATAAGCCCAGTCCCGTGCCCTCTGTATCCATTTTAAGCACGTTAGAAGCCCTAAAAAACTTCGTAAACACCCTCTTTTTTTCAGTTTCAGGGATTCCTACCCCATTATCTTTGATGCTTACGACTGCGAAATTATTCTGCTTGTCCAGCACAAGTGAAATATTTCCGTTTTTAGGCGTATATTTAAAGGCGTTGTCCAAAAGATTGGTCACAACTAAAGTGATTTTTTCCGGATCAGCGAAAATTTGCGGTAAATTTTTTGTTTTATTTTCAAAAGTAAGGTTAATTGACTTACTTAAAGCGTTTGTACTGTAATTTGAAATAATAGTTTTTAAAAGGCTTTCCAAGTCAAAGTCTTTCAAATCATACCCAAATCTTCCTTCCTCTATTCGTGCGGCATTTAACAAATCATTTACTAATTTAATCATTCTTTCATTTGTGATATATCCTTTTTCAAGAAAATCCCGCTGTTCCTTAGTTAGTGGCCCCACATCTCCTTCTAAAATTAATTTTAATGTCCATTTAAGAGCGGAAAGTGGCGTGCGCAGCTGATGTGCGGCGATCGACACAAATTCCGATTTAATGCGAGAAATCAGCTGCTCGCGCGAAATATCATGAATAATTTTCAAAAAGCCCCTAGTTGCACCGGTTTGGTCCATAACCTGCGTGATTGTCACGGAAAGTTTGAGCTCCGGTTTTGACGTGTGCAGTTCCATGATTTTTGATCTCGTACCATGCATTTCCTTTGCGCTCGAAGTAAAAGGAGCCAAAGCAGGATATAAAAGTTCCACCAGCGCCTGTGCACGTGGCTGTATTTTTGTAAATTCCGGTGTTATTTTTATCCCAGTAATTTCGTTAAATTTAACGCCAAGAAGTTCTTCTGCTTTAGGATTCATAAGGACAATCATCGAATTTTCGTTATACTCCAACACTCCATCTCCCAAATTATTAAGAATTGCTTCTCTTTGGTTTCTCTCATCATAAAAAAGTTGGGCGGTACTGACTAAACTAAAGTAGTTCCAAATTAAAAGTATTATCAGTAAAATTTCCAGACCAAAAGATATAATAGCAACGTTTAATATTCTTTGAGATGGAGCAAAAACAGTTGATTTCGAATTTTCTACAATAATTGCCCATTCCGTCAATTCAAACGGCAATGCCATAGCAAAAACGTCTTCACCTTTTTCATTGCGATAAGAAAACTCTTCATTTCTAGTATCAACCTCTTCTCCGGCTAAAGCGCGTGCGATTAATTTCCTGTCCAGAGCGTTTGTTCTACCAAAAACTAAAGAAGAATTGGGGTGAGCAATTATATATCCATCCTTGTCCACTACATAAGAAATTCCTTCTTCCCCGATTTTCGTGTTTCGCACCACATCTAACAAAAATTTAAGGTTTATTTCCGCAACAATGCCTGAAAACCCCGTTGATGAATCAAGCGGCACGGCAATTGTAATTATTGGCTCAGAAACTCCGGAAACAACGACCGAACTTCTGTATATTTCTTTTCTTTGAATCGTTCTAAACAATTCTTCGTCAGATTTGTTTCTTAAATCGGATTTCGTTGTCAACAAAAAACGATGGTTTTTAAATATTTCCTTTCCGGAAACATCGATGACAGAAAGCGACTCAATTGAAGGGTTTTCTTTCAACAAGCGCGAAACAATGTCGTTAAAAATTTTAGGATTTTGGTTAATAAGGTCGGCTCCGGCCAAAAGAGCGCGTTCTCGACTTGTAAAAAAAGAGGACAGTTGGTTAAACGCATCAACTGCTACAGCACGCTCAAGAAAATAAGCGTTTGTTTCAAGCTCATCTAACGTAGGAAAAAGCCACGCCATATTTGCAGCAACCAAGGTAAAGACAGCAACCACCCCCAAAACCCAAAGTTGGGATCTCCGTTCAGATGAAAAAAGTCCAAGGCCTTTGCGCATTAGATTAGTAAATCTTATTTGCCCTGTCTAAAATTGGTTTTGATATGGAAACACCGATTTTTTGAGCAGTCTTTAAGTTTAGTTCCAAAGAAAGAGTTTTAATCAGGACAACGGGCACATTTTTAACCAGAGCTCCTTTTATAATTTGATCTGCCAACAATGCTGCTTCTTCGCCAATCTCGGAACGATAATTTCCGTAACTTGCAAGCACTCCGATATTTGCTCCGACTTCCATGTTGTGATTTATTGCAGGCAATTTTTCTTTAATTAGTTGGTCTACAATCTTTTTTTTATCTAACTGATCTACAGGTGTATTATTCGGCCCAGTAAAATAAAGAAAGGCGTCTCCATTTTTTTTATTTACAATTTCCGGAAGCCTGCTAATAAAATCTTTGGCATCGTTTGTAGGAATTTCTACAACTTCAATATTTAACCGGCCAGATGCTTCTTTTAGTGAACCCATAAAATCTTTGTAGCTCGGAAAATTTTTTTCGGGCGAAATAATTACTTTTTTGATGTTTGGTTCTATTGTTTTAAGAAGCTCTAGTCTCTTGCCAGTAAAATCCACGAACCCCCCGTACACTCCTGTTATATTGCTTTCGGGCACAAGCGGATTTTCGATAACTCCGGAAAGGGTGCCTACGTCCATAAAAATAACCGGGGTGTCAAGATTTTTCTTTTTTAAGTTGGTTGCAATAATAGTTGAAGCGGCAACAATTAAATCCGGCTTCGAATTTATGATTTCTTCCAAATATTTATCGCGCAAATCTTGTTTTGATTGCGGATTTTTAAAAATATAAGCAATATTTTTTCCTTCTATATACCCGAGTTCCGCCATTTTGTTTTTAAATCCTTCGGCATTTGGAATTTGGACATCTTGGTCAACAATTATGCCGATTTTAAAAATTTTTTCTCCTTCTGTAAAAAATTTGTCTTTATAAATAAAAACAACACTTACGATAAGTATCAAAATAAGCGCACTCAAAATATATTTTCTTAATTTGTCGTCCATAAACTATATACTTTTATTCATTATAAACTTTGGTTGCCTGTAAAAGCAGAGCTTCAGGAATTTTTATGTTTATTTCTTTCGCAAGCGTGTTGTTTATTTCAAAAGAACTCGGAGAAGCGAATTCCACAGGAATATTTCCGGGTTTTTCTCCCTGTAGAACTTTTGCAACCATGCGAGCGCTTTGCTTTCCGACATCAAACCTGGCTACGCCGTATACCATGAGATATCCGGATCCGACGCCTCTTTCTATATTAAAGTCCAAAGATGGAATTTTTGATTTTCTCAAAGCCGATGCAATAGTTTCCGCATTTCCGGAAATAACAGCCTCCGATGTCGTCATAATTGCATCGGGCTTCTCTTTTGTAATTTTCTCAAGCATAGACGCAATTTCTTCTTTTTTTGTAGCGTGATAATAAACGGATTTTATTCCAAGCTTCTCCCCTCCCATGTTGTGCGCATCTATTATTTCGTTATAACTTACGTGCTTGGGATTGGCGATTACGCCAATCGTCTTAAGATTCGGTAAAAGTTTTTTTAACATTTCCATTCTTTTCGGCGCCACACCGACATTATCTACGACAACGCCCGTTATAAATCCGCCCGGACGCTGAATATTTTCGATATTGAGCTGTTTGAAATTTCCAACGTCAATAGCAACAGTTGGAATCTTAGCTTCTTTGTTGGCTTCTTGTATTGCGCTTGTTGCGCTTGTTGAAATACTTACGATCACATCGGGCTTTTTCGATATAATTTCTCTTGCCATTGTAGCAGTAACATCTCGATCTCCCTTGGGATTTCTAAGTTCCAAAACAAAATCTACTCCTTCTTTTAACCCCAGATCTTTAAATCCGAGCCTAAGCCCGTCGATTGTCGAAAGCTGCAAATCGGAAGCCGTCAACATTGAAATTCTTTTCGGCTCGGGCACCGCCTCTTTTTTATTAAAAAAGGAAGGATATAAAAAAACTCCGCCCAAAATTACCAACGCGATAATTACTATTAAAACGTATTTGTTTCCGCTCATATTTTTTTTAATGAACCCCAGCGTTTTCCTATTTTAACGTCCACCGACAATGGAACTAAAAAACGCTCCTTTATATTAGGCGAGTCACAAATTGACTCCATTATCTGCTTTATTTTTGGAACAACTGTTTTTATTATATCATCTCTAATTTCGTACAACAATTCATCATGTATTTGAAGCAATAAATAAGCTTCCTGCCCGGAAAATGCTTTATAAACTTTAGACATTGCTAATTTAACAATATCTGCGTCGGTTCCCTGAATAACGGCGTTTGCCGCCATTCTTTCCATTTCAGACTCATAAAATCTGTTCCTTATTTCGCTTAAATTAAAATATCTGCGCCTTCCGAAAAAAGTTTCGACATATCCTAATTTTTTAACATCATTTTTTATCCGATCCATATACCCCTTAATTTGCGGAAATGTCTCAAAATATTCTTTATAAAATTTTTGTGCATTTTCGCTGCTCATTCCGGTGTTTTCGGCGAGCTTCCTTACTCCCATTCCGTAAATAATCCCGAAGTTTATAACTTTCGCGCGGTTTCTCATAAGTTGTGTCACATTTTCCAATGGAACATTATAAATGTTCGCGGCTGTAAAACGGTGGATATCAACATCATTTTGAAACGCTTCTATCATTTTTTTGTCTTTCGAAAGCGCCGCCAAAATTTTAAGCTCGATTTGGGAGTAATCAAAAGAAACAAAAGTAAACCCCGAGGAAACGATAAACGCATTTCTTATCCGTGCGCCAAACTCGCTTCTAAAAGGAATATTTTGCAAATTCGGAGAATCCGAAGAAAGGCGCCCAGTAACAGTTCCAGTTTGATTAAAAGTTGTGTGAACTTTAGAACTTATTTTGGAAAGCTCCAAAAACGGATTTACATAAGTAGTCAGAAGCTTTGCCATTTCGCGGTACTCAAGTATTAAAGCAGCGATGGGAGATTCATTTTTTAATTTGACAAGTTCCGATTCGCGCGTGGAAAACCGGCCTGTTTTGGTTTTTCCGCGCCCTTTTATGTTTAATTTTTTAAAAACAACCTCGCTGACTTGCGCCGAAGAATTTATATTAAAAGTACAGCCAGCGATTTTATAAATCTCTTTTTCAAACTCCGAAATGCGCTTCGAAATTTCTTTTTTATATTTTAATAGAAATTTTTTATCAATTCCTATTCCGCGCGTCTCCATCTGCGCAAGAATCGGAATGATTGGAAATTCTATTTCATATAGCACGCGTTCGAGTTTTTTTTCTTTAATTTCCAAAAGCAATTTTTGATATAAAGAAATAAGTTGGTCTAGATTTTCGATAGTGGTTTTTTTAAAATTACTTTCAGCAACCCATGAAGACACCGAGACGTCAAAAAAAATTTTAGGAAGTGCGATTGAAAATTTCAAGAGCGATTTAGATAACTTTTTAAAATCTTCAGAAACTATAATTTTTTCTTGAAAAACCTCCGCCCACTCTTTTTTTGCTTTTTTAAAAAATTCTTCTCTAAACGACCAGGATTCGGACTTGTCCGAAATTAAATAATTACTGTTTTGAAAAAGAAAAAATAATTCGTTGGACTTTTTTATGCTCACCCAAAAGTTTTTATCGTCTTCCACGCTTTTTATTTCTTTTATTCCGAAATTAAATGGAAGTGTGCCGGCTGAAGAATCGGCCCGCAACTTCTCAGAAACGGGCGCGGACGCCATCAACACATCGCTGTTTTCTGATGAAATTCTTTTTACCAAACTGTCAAAACCAAGCTCGTCAAAAATTTTTCTTAAGTTTTCTTTATTAATTTGAAATGTTTCTTCGGGAATCATAAACTTAATCGGAACGTCGCGCCTTATTGTTGCCAAAGTTTTTGAAAAAAAAGCATTTTCTTTATGAGTTTTTAACAACTCTAAAATTCTTTCTTTTATCATTCCGTCTTTAATATCGCTCTTTTTGTCTATTTTTTGATACAAACTCTCGAGTGTCCCAAAATTTTTTATGAGATCCGTCGCGGTTTTTTCGCCTATTCCTTTCACTCCCGTAATATTATCGGACGGATCTCCTTTTAATCCTTTAAAATCGGGCAGCAATTCCGGAGTAAAACCAAATCTTTCTTTTACTTTTTCTTCGTTATAAATCACCACATCGTCTATACCTTTTCTCATTGTAAAAACAACAACCCTGTCGTTTTCTACAAGCTGAAGAACGTCCATATCTCCTGAAACAATAATGATTTTTAAATCTTTTGTTTTTTTTACTTGTTCTACTATTGTCCCTAGAACATCATCAGCTTCAAAACCTGCGGCGCTGAAAATCGGAATACCAAATGCTTCGACAACATAGAGCGATCTTATTAGTTGTTGAATTAATTCGTCGTCGGCATCAGGCCGCTTTGCTTTATATTGCTCATACGCGGCGTGCCTAAAAGTCTGTTCAGGCCTATCGAAAGCCGCCACGATATAATCCGGCTTTAAATCTTTTAGAGCCCTTAAAAGCATAGAAGAAAGCCCATAAAGCGCCCCTGTCGGCTCTCCTGTTTTTTTGGAAGTAAACTTCGGCAGCGCGTGGTAAGCTCTGTGAATCAGCGCATGTGCATCAAGTAAAACAAGTGTTTTCATACTTATATTTTAACTTATTAAATGATTTTTATCATGCGCTGGTTAAAATTTTTTCCGTGTTCGAATTTTATTCTTATCGAATTTTTCGGTAAGATTTTTTTTATTTTATTTCCCCACTCGACTAAAATTATATTTTTTTCATCGCGAATAAAATCTTCCCAATTAAGCGCTTTAAAATCTTTTGATCGCAAGCGGTAAGCGTCGACATGGATTAATTTTGAAAACCTCCCGATTTTTTTGGAACTCCTCCCCTTTACAAGGGGAGGGCTGGGAGGGGTAATTGAATACACTTTTAAAATCACAAAAGTCGGGCTTTGGATTTTTTCGTGGATACCCAAACCCTCTGCAAATCCCTGTGTAAAGGTTGTTTTGCCAGCGCCAAGATCACCCTCCAAACTTACAACAACAGCTTTCCCCCATTTTTTTTCTTTTAAAATTTCTTTTGCAATTTTTGCGCCAAATTTTTTTGTTTCTTTACCACTTTTTGTCGTAATTTTCATTTTCTTATATTTTTTACAAATTATACTTTTTATATTTTAAGAAACTTTTGTTGATGTCCAAAATAAATGCGATCGCTTTTATTTTAGACAAGATTGAAATGAAGTCTTAAATCTGCGTCGTGGAAAAGATTTGAAGTTTCAATAAACCTCACGTATTGCCTCAACTCAAACACTTCGACTACAAAATCTATTTCATCCTTACATTTATATGGAAAAGCAAAAATACTTTTCTGTAATTCCTTAAACCCCAACTCCTTCAGTTTCAACCTTAGTGCTTCTCTGCCTCTTTTTTTCTTTTCGGGTATATCAAATATTACAATGCGCCACTTTTTATCCCAAACCCGTTCTTTTTTAAGTTCCAACTGATCTAAGCTATAAACTAAGGCCCTTTTTTTGCCATCATCGTTTAAAACCATTTTTATTGTTCCGTCTTTGTTTTCTCTAAAATCTACAAGCCTTTCATATTTAAATTGATTTATAAAGTAATAAAGTTTTCTTCTGTTAATTTTTTTCCACTCTTTAGAAATTTGTTCGATTACTCTAAGTTGTTTTTTGGGGTTATATGCCAACAGTAAAGCTGCTCCTCCCAACAAAAGTAATAAAATTTTTTCTTTTACTATGCTATATCTAGCCATTACTTAACTTTATCAACCCAAAAATCTTATGTCAAAAATAAAGGCGATCGCTTTTATTTCGAACATTGAAAAAATGTGAATAAAAAAATAATAAAGTGGGTAAAAAGAATGGGTTAAAAAAAGAAAGGGACACCGCGCTGGATGTCCCTAAAAACTGAAATTATTGCAAGAAATTTTTTGTGGCCACTTCGGACGCCATTTCAATTGCCCTAAGAAGCGACGCCTGATCGACCACATCCTTTCGCGCTCTATATTGCGCGATGCCGCGACCAGTCACCTCTCTGCCGGTCCCGAGCTCTAACCGACTGACATCGATCACGAGCGTTGGATCACCGACCTTTTTTTCTTTCAAAGTGAATCGGAAATCCACCACACGCCCTTCATCAAAATCGTACTTTGATGAAAGGCGCGACCGAACGGAGTTAAATACATCATCGCTTGCACCATCTGGTGCAACCAACGAAGCAGTCGGCCTTCGTGCTTCGACTTGCGACAACGCGGGAACCGATACTGGAGGGGGCGGCTGAACAGCTGGTGGTGGCTCAACACGCCTTTCCGACTCCCGCTCAACCACCCGTTCAATAATCCGTTCCCGGACTTCCGGGGGTGGTTGTCCGGCTACTACGTTTTGGCCGCAGCCGAAAATACATCCAACAGCCCGGAAAAAGCTGCCGATGCCCAAAAAGTCGCCAACAACGACAACCGGGAAACCTCCACCACTACCTCCGGTATAGTAAGATCCGCCGGAGGAGTAAGAGTAGCTTCCGGTTTCATAAACCGTCGGCGGTCTCCCGTAAAGGGAGGGAGGTGGACGCACATCAACCCCTCCGCCCGGTGTTGGAATTTCCTCAAAACCATACAACCGCCCGCAGTCACGGGCGATAAAACAACCTCGTCCCGTCGAATCCATCCGCGGAAAATCCTGCGGTGGAGTCTGTGGGCTCGGAGGCCCATTTGAAACTACTCGAGACTGATTAAAAAACCTCGCTCCATCCGCCTCGACCAGCTCCGGTCCGAACGGAAAAAACCAAACAGTCAAACACAGCAACAAAAACGATTTAATTTTCATCTTCTTCTCCTTTCCTTCCTTTTTTGCCTTGTTTTTTTGACATTGTTAACCTCCTTTTATTCTACACCCAAAACGAAGAAAAGTCAACCTTTTTCTCCCGAGAAATTTTCACGAGACTTATCCACATTTCGGGCATCATTGTATAAAAATCGACCTATGTGCTACGAATATATGTACCAAATGATAAATTTATGATCGAAGCAATGCAAAAATTTAAAAATACTTTGGACGAAACCGAAACCATTGCGATAAGAATCGGGGAAAACCACGATATCGGAAAAACTCTTGTCGCAAAAATTTTGCATGCTTCTTTTTTAAAGCTCGGGAAAAAATCAAACCTCGAATTTGACGGAAATACAAAAATTTCTGATTTTTTGAAAGTGTTTTTTAAAGAAGAAAACACAAAACTCCCCGAAAACGTCTTGATTAAACTCGATACCAAAAATTTGCCGGTCGAAGAGTTAAAATATGAAAAGGAGGGCGATATTTTAAAGCTCATTTTGCGCGGAAACGGCGAAATAAAGACAGAAAATATAGAAATTGTAAAAGAAAAAGCGGCAGTTGATCTTTTGATGCTCGTTGATACTCCCGAAAAGGAAACGGATGAAATTTTAGCCGAAACACCGCACAAAGATGTGGTGCGGTTCTCCGACCGGCCGAATGGAATCGCTTTAAAAACATACGACATGGTTGTAACTTTTTTCGGCAAAATACCTGATGAATTCGCAACCCCGTTTTGGGCGCTTTTTTCCTTGGAAGAAAAAAAGTTAGGAGAAACAAATGAGGAACTGTCCGTTATAAAAACAAACCTGTTAAAACTTGGCGCGGACCAACAAAAAATCAATGGTGCTTTTGAAACACTGAAAGGATTGTTGTTTGAAAAATTGCTTGGACGCGCGCTTTTACGCAGCGAATTTGAGCCGGAATTAAAAACATTTTGGTCATTTTTATCTAAAAAAGACTTTGAGTCCTCAAATGAAACCGCGGATAACTCTTCTTTTTTGCTTCTTCGCGAACTTGAAAACATTAAACCACAGAGAGAATTTACCGCTTTTTTGGTTGAAAAAAAACCGGAAGAAATTTCGGCCATTATTTCGTCAAAAAACCGTTCCTCAACAGAGCGCGCGGCCGAGCTTTTGGGAGCAGAAATCGCTTCCGCCTATATTTTTGTAAACGGATTTAAAACTTTTTCGGAAGCCGAGCTTAAAATTAGATCCGTTTTAAAGAAAGTTCTTTTACAATAATTTTTCTTTGTAGAACTTCCTGTAAAGAGCTAAAATAAAAGAATGAAACAAGGGGAGAACAGTAAAACCCGAAGCACAATTGACTTCTTAAGAAAAAAAGAAGAAGAAGAGCTTGCGCAGACGTTGGCCCAAAAGCACGGCCTTCAATATTTAGACCTTTCTTTAATGACCATTGACATTGACTCCCTAAAAATAATTCCGGAGCAAGAAGCTAAATCTGCATCTTTGGCAGTGATACAAAGTGTTGGTAAAAAATTACAAATCGCAGTTACAAACCCGGACAGACCTGAAGTTTCTGAAATTTTAGATAATCTTAAAAGGAAAAATTACGAAATCCAGCTTTTTCTTGTTTCTCCAACCAGTATTGAACGCGCTTTTATAAAATACAAAGAAATACCGCGCTTTGAAGAAATTAAATCTGGACTTGTAAACATCAATCAATCCAAAATCGAAACATTCGGGCAAAAAATAAAATCATTAAAAGCTTTTAAAGAAGAGATGCGAGCTTTATCTCAAGATAAAGTATCGAGGAAGGCATCTGAATCTTTGGAATTACTTTTGGCTGGCGCACTCGAAGCAGAAGCTTCGGATATACATTTGGAACCCGTAGAAGACGGCGCAAAAATAAGGTTCAGAATTGACGGAGTTCTGCAGGAAATATCGGATATTTCAAAAGAGCTTTTTTTACTGATTCTTTCGCGCATAAAACTTGTCTCCGAAGTCAAATTAAATGTTCATGACCGCCCCCAGGACGGAAGATTTACAATAAGAATTAACACGGAAGATATAGAAGTAAGAACCTCGATTCTCCCTGGCCCCTACGGAGAATCCGTAGTGACAAGAATTCTGCTCCCAAAAACAATCGCAATAACATTTGAAAATTTAGGCATTCATCACGAATTAAAAGAAACAATCGAAAAGGAGCTTTCGCGGCCCAACGGAATGATTTTAACAACTGGCCCTACAGGATCCGGAAAAACAACGACTCTTTATGCTTTTTTAAAAAAAGTTGCGTCCGTTGAAGTAAAGGTAGTAACAATCGAAGACCCGATTGAATATCACCTTCCTTATGTAACTCAGACACAAGTAGACCAATCTAAAACATATGATTTTTCTAACGGCTTAAAATCAATTTTACGCCAAGATCCAGACATAATTTTAGTAGGCGAGATAAGAGACCTTGAAACCGCTGAAACAGCAATGCACGCAGCACTCACCGGACACCTTGTATTCTCAACTCTGCACACCAACAACGCCGCCGGAACCATTCCAAGATTAATTGACTTGGGAGTAAAAACAAACATTATCGCTCCGGCCATTAATTCTGTAATTGCGCAAAGACTAGTCAGAAGACTTTGTAAAAATTGTAAAAAAGAATACGAGCCGGATGAAAAAGAGCGCGAGCAGATAGAAAAAATACTAAAAAATATTCCCGAAAAATTTAAAAAAAACATCGTCACAAAAAAATTTAAGTTATGGAGTAGTGGAGAATGCGAGGCGTGTAATTTCACGGGATTTAAAGGAAGAATTGGAATTTTTGAACTCTTTTTAATCGACGATAAAGTTGAACGCCTAATTCTTAAAAACCCAGCCGAAGCTGATATTAACGAAATGGCGCGCATGCAGCAGATGTTAACTTTATATCAAGACGGAATATTAAAAGTTTTGGGCGGAATTACGTCCTTTGAAGAATTAAATAGAGTCGTTTCGGTTTAGTTGTTTTCTGCCGAGTAGTCTCCAGGCGATTGCTCTTCCATGGGTAGATAGAGCTTAGATTTTCTCCGAGGATTAGCCGAGTAGCTTCCCGCAAGCGGGAAAACCAAGCTATCCGAGGCTAAGATAAAACCAGCTATCCCGGTATCCGGGATTATCGCCTAGAGGCTACTCTTCAGAATTATTTTTCTGAATTATATCAAATTATTATTATAATGTCAACAGATGTCAAATGGATGAAAGAAATATGAATCTTGCTCCTAAAAAAAGAAGTGAAGATAAATCGCTCGATTTAGCTTTGCGCCCGCAATCTTTTAATGAGTACATCGGCCAAGAAAATATAAAAAAGAATCTGCGCATACTAATAGAGGCCGCAAAGAAAAGAAAAGAACCAATTGAACATTTGCTTTTATGCGGCCCAGCTGGTTTAGGCAAAACCACACTTGCGCATATTATTGCCAAAGAAACTAACGCCCAGATTAAAATAACATCCGGGCCGGCAATTGAAAAGGTGGGAGATCTTGCATCGATTCTTACCAATCTTTCTCCGGGAGATATTTTATTTATCGATGAAGTGCACCGATTAAATAAGGTGATCGAGGAAGTGCTTTATCCCGCAATGGAAAATCGTTCTCTCGATATTATCATCGGAAAGGGGCCTTCAGCCAGAGTGATACAATTGGAACTTCCTTCCTTTACCATAGTTTCGGCAACAACCAGGCTTGCGCTTCTTTCTTCTCCTTTCAGATCAAGATTTTCCGGAGGAACTTTCCGGCTAGATTACTATTCCCAAAGCGATATTGAGCGAATAATTGAGCGCAGCGCAAAAATTTTGGGAATCAACATAGAAAAAGATGCGATTCCCATAATTGCGTCGCGCGCACGCCGGACCCCGAGAATAGCGAATAGATTATTAAAGCGCGCTAGAGACTTCGCTGAAGTAAAAGGATTTAACGTAATTACTACGGCGTTCGCAAGTGATGCGCTGGATCTTTTAGAAATTGATAAATTGGGGCTTGAGGCTTTGGATAGAAAAATTTTAGAAATAATAATTAAAAATTTTTCCGGCGGTCCTGTAGGTATTCAAACAATCGCGGCTTCCATCATGGAAGAAGAAGACACAATAGAAGAAGTTTATGAACCCTTTCTCATGCAATTAGGATTTTTGGACCGCACTCCCCGCGGCCGCATCGCAACCGCCCGCGCTTATGAACATTTAGGGCTTACTGCTCCCAATCAACAAAAGTTGATATAATATAAATTATGGTTTTTCTTATTTCTTTATCCATTTATGCTGTATTTTTGGTGGTTTATTGGTTTTTTACGTTTTCCGCATTTTGGCATTTAAAAGAATATAGTCTTCCACATGACTTTATAAACTGGGTTCCGAGAATTTTTCTTGCAGTCATGTTTTTATTAAACATATTATCCTTAATTTTGTTTTTAAGCATTCCAACTGTAATATGATTAATTTAAACCGAAATGAAAAAATTTTGATGGTTTTGCATAGACACTGGATTGTGATGTTTTTAAAATTTTTTCTTGGGCTGATTTTTTTAATTTTTCCGTTATTGTTGTTTTCTTTTTTAACAACCATTCCGATTGACTTAGATTATTATTTGCCTATATTTGCATTTTCTTTTGTTGTTTATTTAATGATTCTCGTATTAATTCTTTTTATTTTTTGGGCCGACTATCATTTGGATATGTGGATCATAACAAACGAGAGAATAGTCGATGTTGAACAAAAAGGTTTATTTTATAGAGAAATTTCGGAATTTGCTCTGGAACGCGTGCAAGACGTGACAATCGAGATGCCTGGAATGCTTCCGACACTTCTAGGATATGGCAATATAATTATCCAAACAGCCGGAGAAAAATCATTTCATATAAAACAAGTGCCGCGGCTTAATGAGGCAAAAGATCTGATTTTACAAAATACAATTTTAGAAAAAAATGAGCGGACATAGCAAGTGGGCGCAAATTAAATATAAAAAAGCAGCAACTGACGCAAAGAAGGGGAAAATTTTCTCCAAACTTTCGCGTGCAATAACAGTTGTGGTAAAAGAGCTCGGAAACGACCCTAAAACAAATTCAAAACTTGCTTCGGCGATAGAAGAGGCCAGAAAAGCAAACATGCCAAGTGATAATATTGCGCGCGCGATTGATAAAGCCGCCTCGAAAGACGGCAACGAGTTAAAAGAAGTTCTCTACGAAGCATATGGGCCAGGAGGATCGGCCTTAATTATTACCGCAGTTACAGACAGTTCAAACCGCACAACAAACGAAATAAAACACATACTTGCAGAACACGAAGGGAAGCTGGGCGTGGAAGGAAGCGCAATGTGGGCATTCGACAAAATAGGAAAAGAATTTAATCCAAAGTTTCCGACACAACTATCCGAAGAAGATTCAAAAAAATTTGAATCTCTTCTGGACGCATTAGATAATCAGGACGATGTGCTGGATGTTTATTCTAACTCTATATGATTGTTCTAGGAATTGATCCCGGCATTGAGCGGCTGGGTTGGGCTATTTTAAAAAAAAACGAAAACCATATCGAAAAAATTGATTCGGGAGTAAAAAAAACCTCTACAAAAATTTCAAAAAGTAAAAGGCTTTTTGAAATTTTCATATTTTTGGATAATATAATTAAAAAATCACATCCTCACACAATTTCTATCGAAAAGCTTTTATTTGCAAAAAACGTAAAAACCGCCCTTGTAATCGGCGAGGTTCGTGGCATAATACTTTCTGTCGCAGAAATGCACTCCTTAAAGATAAAAGAGTATGCTCCTTTAGAGGTAAAAACAGCGGTATGTGGATATGGTAAGGCAAATAAAGAAGCTGTCGCGTCTATGGTCAAAATTTTGTTAAAAATGCCTAAAAATAAGCTTTTAGACGACGAAACAGACGCTATAGCCATTGCGCTTACTGCCCTTGTAAGCCGCGAATAATCAACGTTATCCATAACTTATCCACAACCAGATTTGCCAGAGCCTGAAATCTCTTTTAAATTGGAAAGGAATATTAATAATAATAGGTCGATTGAGACATACTATGGTAAATTTTGATGATAATTTATTATTAGATGACGCAGAACCTGTTGGCGGAGGAGATAGCGATGATGGAGATTTAGTTGATGGACTCGGAGAAGAAGAGGGGGAAGGCGAAGAGGAAAAAGATTGGAAAGTAAGTGAAGCAGAAAAAGAACTAGACGAGTAAAAAATTGCCCCACTGGGGCAATTTTTTATAAAATATCAATTTTTACAAATTTATATTTTCCTATTTTTGCGATACCAGAAGTTATTTCAATATTTTGACTAATTTTTTTATTTTTTTGTTCTACTCCGCCACCACTTAATAACCGTTTCGCTTCAGTTTTTGATTTTACAAAATTTTCTTTTACTAAAAAGTCGGCCCATTTTTCTCCTTTTTGAACTTTATATATCTTTAAGTTATCTTCGTTAATTTCTCTTTTCGAAAAGTTCTTTTCAAAATTATTTTTAGCTTTTGTTGCACTATCAACTCCGTGGTATATTTTTACAATTTCGAAAGCCAACTTTTTTTTGGCTTCGAACGGCTTTTCTTTTTTTATGTTTTCGATTTCCTCTAATGATAGTTTTGTGTAAACCAAAAAATAAATCTGGATCAATTCGTCAAGTAGCGTCATTATTTTTCCGAATTGATTTTCTGGAGAATCTGCAATGGCCACAAAATTTCCTAAAGATTTTGACATTTTTTTTCCTCCGTCCAAGCCGGGCGTTATTGATGTGGTGATAATCGACTGAGGATTCTGTCCGAAAATTTCCTGATATTTTCTTCCGATAAGCTCATTAAAAAGCTGGTCTGAACCGATAATGGTCAGGTCAGACTTCAGCATGACAGAATCATAAGCCTGCAGAATCGGGTACATCGTTTCGTGCATGTAAATATCTTCTTGTTTTTTAATCCTATCCTGGAACATATCTCGTTCCATTAGCCGAGAATGTGTAATTTTCTTTAAAAGCGAGAGAAATCCGCCGAGTTTCATTTTGCCGAACCACTCAGAATTTCTCCGAACTTCGAGTAATTTTGGTTTGTTTATTAAAATTTTCGCAGCCTGGCGCAAATAATCTTTTGCGTTTTTTTTAATTTCTACTTCATTTATCTCTGGGCGTGTTTTTGATTTTCCGGTAGGGTCGCCGATGGTCGTTGTAAAATCGCCGATTAAAAAAATAATTTTGTGTCCCATCTCCTGAAATTCCCTCATTTTCCAATAGTTAACGGCGTGTCCCAAATGTAGCATCGGGCTTGTAACATCAACCCCGTGTTTAATACGAAGTTGTTTTCCAGAGCTCATCTTTTTTAATAATTCCTCTTTTGTGATAATTTGCTCTACATTCCTCTCCAAAACCTCCTGTATTTTTTTATTGTCTATATTCATAGAATCTTTATAATATAGCATAAAAGTTAGAAACCGGCTATAATAAACCGGTGAAGAAAATGCTTAAAAGAAAAAAAATAATTTGGAAATTTTTTTTATCTATCTTGGCACTCGCCGTTTTAAGCATGGTTTTTTTGGTACTTGCGGTTTATTTTACTAAAATTCCAGACATTGCAAACGCGAATGAAATAAAAAGAGCCGAATCAACAAAAATTTACGATCGAACCGGAAAAATTGTTTTATATGACGTCCATGGAGAAGAAAAAAGGACGGTTATAACATTTGATCAAATTCCTAGGTCTATTAAAAACGCAACAATTGCTTTAGAAGACGACACTTTTTATCAACACTACGGAATTCGTCCGCTTTCAATTCTTCGGTCGCTTTTGATAAATATTATAAAAATAAATTTAGAGCAGGGCGGCTCCACTATTACGCAACAGCTTGTAAAAAACACACTTTTAGGGCCGGAAAAAACAATCAAACGTAAAATCAAAGAAGTAATTTTAACAATCAAAATTGAACAAAAATACTCAAAAGATAAAATATTAGATCTCTATTTAAACCAAATCCCTTACGGACAAAATGCTTATGGAGTAGAATCGGCCGCCATTACTTTTTTTGGAAAACACGCAAATGAACTTAATATTCCAGAATCGGCATATCTTGCGTCTCTTCCTAAGGCGCCGAGTTTCTATTCTCCGTACGGAAAACATAAAGACTCTCTCGATAAACGAGCCGAATTTACTTTAAAAAGAATGATGGACCTTGGTTTTTTGTCGGAAAAAGAATATGAGGAATCAAAAAAAGAAAAAGTTTCCTTTTTGCCGCAAAAAAGGCAGGGAATCATTGCCCCTCATTTTGTTATGGAGGTTTTAGATAAATTAAACAGCCAATATGGAGAAGACTTGATCGCCAGAAGTGGGCTTAATGTTATAACAACGCTCGACGTCGATCTACAACAAAAATCAGAAGAAGTTATAAAAAAATACGGAGATAATAATGAAAAAAATTTCAATGCAAAAAATGCTGGAATTGTGATAACAGATCCAAAAACCGGAGATATTTTGGCCATGGTCGGATCGCGTGATTATTTTGACCAAAAAAGAGACGGGAATTTTAACATCACAACAGCGAAGCGGCAGCCCGGTTCTTCTTTTAAGCCGTTTGTATACGCAACCGCACTTAAAAAAGGGTATACTCCCGAAACTGTTCTTTTTGATTTATTTACTGAATTTAATCCATCGTGCATGCCTAATGGAAACGCTCCTGCCGGATTTGATCCTGACAAATGCTACCACCCGCAAAATTATGATGAAAAATTTAGAGGCCCCGTTTCACTAAGAGAGGCCCTAGCGCAATCACTTAACGTTCCCTCTGTTAAACTTCTTTATTTAACAGGGTTGGATGATTCTTTAAGAACAGCCCGTGATTTCGGCATAACCTCTCTTAACGAACCTGATCGATATGGCCTTACTTTAGTGCTTGGAGGAGGAGAAGTGTCGCTTCTTGAACTAACTTCAGCGTATGGTGTTTTTGCAAACGAAGGAATAAAAAACCCGAGTAGGGATATTTTAGAAATTAAAGATTCTTCGGGAAAACTTTTATTTACTTCTGAAACAAAATCATCTGAAGTCGTTGATAAAAACACTGCGCGCACAATTAGCGATATATTATCGGACAATAACGCTCGCGGACCTTCATTTGGAGAAGCTCTTGTTTTCTCAGGTAAAAAAGTTGCGGCAAAAACAGGAACCACCAATAATTATAGAGACGCGTGGGTTATTGGATATACGCCCAATATAGCAATCGGGGCTTGGTCTGGAAATAACGACAACACCCCGATGGAAAAAAGGGTCGCAGGATTTATTGTTGCTCCGATGTGGCACGAGTTAATGGAATTTGCTTTAACAAAAACACCGTCTGAAGACTTTATTACGCCGGATAACTTTCCGGCCAACAAACCTGTTCTTAAAGGAGAATGGAGAGGTGGAATTTCTTATATTATAAACAAAAATTCAGGAAAATTAGCGCGCGAAGACACTCCGCAAAATTTTAAAGAAGAGCGTGTTATTGCAGCCATACATACGATTCTTTACTGGTTAAAAAAAGATGATCCTTTAGGTGAACCTCCGTTTAATCCTTCATCTGACTCACAATTTAAAAACTGGGAGCATTCTGTAAGAGAATGGGCATATTCGCGTGGATACATAGACCAAAACGTAAATTCTATTCCAAACTCATACGACGACACTATTTATAATTCTTTTTTTTCTAAAACAGAAATTAAAATTTTACCAGAAAAAACATCTTACAGTAAAAAGGATGATATAATCATCGAGCCCATAATAGAAAGTTCTTATAATATAAAACAAATTGATTTTTTTGTTAATGAAAAATTTTTAGGATCTGTTACTTCAAATCCTTTTCAGTATAGATTAAATTTAGATTTTATTAATACCAGTAGTGCTGAAATAAAAATTAAAATATATGACGAAGCTGAAAATAAAACGGAAACAAAAATTAATTTAAATATTACTAATTAAACTCTCATCGGCATCGCTAAATAAATAAAAGATGAGTCTCCTTTTCCTTTTATTAAAAGAGGGGAATCGCTGCCGTTTAAATTAAAAGAAATATACTCGCTGTTTATCTGTGAAATACCGTCTAGTAAATATTTATAATTAAATTTTATATTTACTTCTTCTCCTTCAATATTCGCACTGACTTCGGAAGAATGTTCGCCCGCTTCCGGATGTGATGCGGAAATTAAAACTAATTTTTTATGTGGCTCAAAATTTAGATTAATTTCGTTTAATTTGCCGACGAAAATACTAGCTATTTTTAAATTTTTTAAAATTGAATTATGGGTAATTAAAACGTCTGTTTTGAAAGTTTTAGGAATAATTTGTTCATAGTCCGGAAATACGCCGTCTGTAAGACGTGAAATAAATTTTAGTTGTTTGGTTTCAAGTATCATTTGATTTTTACCAAAACCAACATTTATAATTTCATTATTAACTAAAATCCTCAAAATTTCATGTACAGATTTTTGTGGTACTAAAAAATTATATTGTTTATCGGAGTTGATTGTCTTAGAAACTATAGTTTTTTCAGCCAACCTAAAAGAATCGGTTGCTGCAAATTTAACTGAATTTTTAAAAATTTTAAACAAAACACTAGCAAGTTCTGGTTTAATTTCTGATTGGCTAGACGCACTTACAACTTGTGATAATGATTCTTTTAAAAGATCGCATGGCATCGAAAAAGAGTTTATCACATCAATTTTCGGAAATAATGGAAATTCATCTACAGACATCCCCCTAATTACTGTTTCAGAATTATTTGTTTTTATGAATAAATTACTTTTTTGGCTTTGCAGTGTAATTTGTTCATCGTTAATATTTGATAGATAAGTATATAAAATCTTTGCTGGAATTACTAAAGATCCTTTTTCTTTTACAGTACAGAAAACATTCGCTTCAATTGCGGTTTCTAAATTTGTCGCTCTTACTTGTAATTTTCCATCTTCGGCATTAAGAAAAACAGAATTTAAAATAGGAAGAGTTTGATTTTTTGAAACATTTCTTTCTGCAATGGAAAGAATTTCTTTAATATTTTGATTGGCACAAATAATTTTCATTTTTGTTTATTAATTTAATTTATATTTGAATAAAAAATTATTATTACTAATTTTGTTAATATGTGGATATTAAAATTTTTATTTATTTTTAAATGAAAATTTTAATATCTTTTATTTATTATATTGTGATTATACAGTGGATAATTATTTAACCTGATATTTTTCCCTAATACTCCTCAACTCTTCCTCAAGTGTTGAATTCTTTTTTAAATCATTAATTATTTTTTCATAAGCATGGATTGCTGTTGTATGGTCCATTCCATTAAACTTTTGTCCAATAAAAGGATATGAGCCGCCAAGATCTTCTCTAATTAAAAACATAGCTATTTGTCGCGGTTTTACGATTTCGGTTTTGCGTGTTCGCTCGAACATCATGCGTTCCGGAATATCATAAAATTCAGCGACATTTTTAATAATTTGTGCAGGTGTTATATTTATTTTTGGGCGTGTATTTTTACTTAGTATTACCTTTGCTTCATCAGGAGTAAGAATCCTATTATGATAAACGGACTGCATGTGTATGGTATTTAAAGCACCTTCCAACTCCCTGATATTTTTTTGGACAACAGAAGCTATTACTTCTAACACCTTTTCGGAAATATCAAGTTTTTTTTCGAGTGTTTTTGATTTTAATATCGCAAGTCTTGTTTCGTATTCTGGTTCTGAAATATCAATATAAGCTCCTGCTTCCAGACGTGAGCGCAACCGCTCTTCTATGTCAGGAATTGATTTCGGCGGCCTATCGGAAGAAAATACGACTTGTTTCCCAGATTCGTACAAAGTGTTAAATGTGTAAAAAAACTCTTCTTGAGTTTTAACCTTTCCACCGAAAAACTGTACATCATCAATAATTAGTAAGTCATAATCACGGTATTTTTCTTTAAAGTTGTGAATATTGTGGTTTTGAATTGATGATACAATTTCGTTACTGAATTTTTCAGATGTAATGTAGTAAACGCGCTTTCTAGGGTCTTTTATATGAATAGTGTTTCCTATTGCTTGAAGTAAATGGGTTTTTCCCAACCCAACTCCTCCGTAAATAAATAAAGGATTTAGGGCCTTGCCGAGGTTTTTTATTACTTCGAGCGCCGCTGCGTAGGCAAGCTCATTAAAAGGGCCCACAATGAATGTTTCTAATGTATATCTGGGATTTAGGTTGGTGTTTGGGTCGAGATTGAAATCTTTAAATTCGAGCTGTTCTTCTGGTGGAGGAGGTGATTCTTTCTGAATTTTTAATTTTTGATCAATTTTTAAGTTTTCTGAAGCAATAGTATAATTTATAACTCTAATATCAGGAGAGATATTTCTTAAGGATTTCAAAATGTATTTATGGTATTTATTTTCCAACCACTCTTTAACAAAATTTGATGGAACCCCAATCGTAATTGTGTTTTCAGAGTGTTCTATTATGTGCGTGTTTTTAAACCAAGTTAAAAAATTAGCTCTTGAAATTTCAGTTTCTATTCCTCCCAACGCCTTTTTCCACAATTCGTCATTAATCATCATATGATAACTATAAATCTATTTTCTAAACATGTATTTAGTTTTAATGTTAATATGTTGTGGACCCGTTGTGAATATTGCAAAATAAAAAAAACATTGTAGAATCCTTATATGTCGCAAACATACCAACCCAAAAAAAAGAAGAGATCGCGCACACACGGTTTTTTAAAAAGAATGAGATCCAAAACTGGCAGAAATGTGCTTTCAAGGAGAAGAAGTAAGGGTAGGCGTAAAATTGTAATATAAGTGTGCTAAAAAAAGAATTCCGGTTAAATAGAAAGGAACTAGATCATTTTTTTAAGAAGAGATCTAGGTTTTTGCGCGGTAAATATGTTATTATGCGTTTTTGCTCTGCTGAGACAAAAGAAAAAAAATTTGCTTTTATCGCAAGTGTTTCGAAAAAACGAGGCGGTGCAGTTTTGAGAAACAAACTTAGGCGCCAAATGAGCGAAATTGTGCGGGGAAAAATTGGAGACATTAAATCAGGAATGAAAATTGTTTTTTTTATGAAAATCGAAAAGTCGCCACCTCCTTCCTTTAAAGATTTAAAAAATGATATACTAAATCTACTAAATGTCATTTATTAGCTTAATCTATACACAGGTTTTTTATAGACCGATTCTAAACGGTCTATTGGTTTTGACTACATTTCTTCCGGGGCACGATTTGGGGCTGGCTGTAATTTTACTTACAGTGTTAATAAAGATATTAACATTTCCGATGACGCACAAGATGTTGCGTACACAAAAAATAATGAAAGAAATTGAGCCGCAAATTAAAAAAATAAACGAAGAGAAAAAGGACAAAAACGAGCAAGCGCGCGCACTAATGGAGCTCTATAAGATACACGGAATAAACCCGTTTTCCGGTTTTTTTATGTTGATAATCCAGTTGCCCATTCTTTTTGCGATGTATCGTGTGTTTATAAACGGGATTCCTTTTAAAGCGCAAGAAGTTTATTATTTTTTGAGTATTCCGGAAAATATTAATCTAGTGTTTTTAGGTTTTATCTCATTAACAGAGGCAAGTATTGGGCTTGCGGCTATTGCGGCGATATCCCAATTTTTGCAAATTAGACTTGCGACCGTGCAACCTGCGGGAGATGTAAAAAAGAAAGCAGACATGGCGGTTATGATGCAGAAACAGATGATGTATGTTTTTCCCGTTATGATCTTCTTTTTAGGATTTAAACTACCAGCTGCAGTTTCACTTTATTGGACATCAATGAATATTTTTGCTATTATTCACGAAGCGATGGTGCGGAGAAAGGTTTAAACTCACACATCTGCTTCTAAATGGCAGAAAACACACAAGAAAAAGTAGAATTTGTAAGAAATACGATATCCGAAATATTAAATAAACTCGGCGTTTTAAGCTCGTTGGAATTTCAGGAGGGTGCGGAAGAGAGCTGGTTTATTCTTAAATCAGACGAAGCGCCGCTTTTGATTGGGGAAGGCGGACAGAATTTAGCGGCGCTTAATCATGTTGTGCGCCGAATTGTCGAAAAAAAATATGGAGAAACAGACATAAGATTTTTAATTGACGTAAACGATTACCACAAAAAACATGTGGAGGAGATTAAAGATATGGCGCGCATGCATGCCCAGCGCGTACGATATTTTAAAAAGCCGATCGAAATGCGCCCGATGAATGCATACGAGCGAAGAATCGTACACACGGTTCTCCAAGAATATCCCGACATTTCTACCGAAAGCACGGGAGAAGGAATGGGCCGCCGAGTCGTAATTAAACCGCTGAATTTATAGAAATAAAGTATTTTTTTTAAAAATAATCTCGCCTTTGGCGAGATTAGGATTTGTATTTTGTTTTTATAAAAGCCCAAAGTTTTGCGTTAAGTTGTTTTGAGATAATCCATCCGGTCGGCATCGTCAATGGGATTATCCAGTACATGTTGTCGAAGTAAAAATTTTGTATTGAGGAATTCGTCTTTAACCTAAAAATCGGAATACAGAACAAAACTATTGTTGAGGCTATGCATATCGATGAATACAAAAAAATAATACTAAAAGACACATATTGATAGAAGTTTTCTTTTTGGCCGACCTGTTCTTTATGCTCTACACCGCAAATATCATCAAAAATATGATTTAGAATCATACCCACTTTTTCGAGCTGATTATTTAGTTTTTTAAACGTCTTATTCTCCTTTTCTCTTTTTTACCTACAAGAGCTTAACTTGTTTTTTGTGAAAAATCAACATCTCGATTTATTTAAAAAATATCGCGCCGAAGCTGTTGCTTGGCGCGGTTGCGGTCATAACCTTTTTTAATCCTACCAAAATTTTTTATTAATATGAGCGTACTTATAGAACACTGATTGCATACAAAACTTTGGTAGGGGCATTGCTTCAAGGAGCAATGCGGTTGGTGGAAACGAGATAATAGAGGAGGACGCCTGCACCGATGAGCGCCCAGGTAATCTGCGTATGCCAGTGGCGCCAGATCCAGCGAAATGGTCTGGCTGCCTGGCGGCGAGAAAAACGAAGAAACCAACTGTGCTGGCGGGTGAGGATCGCAAGCCCCAAACAAAGAAACCAAATTGACAACAAACCTGCCAACACCAAACTAAGCTTCTGATTTAACATTTTTCCTCCTTAAATTTTTTTTATTTTGAAAAGGGCTAAGAGAGCGGTGGGTGGACGATTACGTAAGCCCGGAGTTAATCACCTTGCAGACAACTCTTAGCTTCCGCTTGTGCAAAGCACTCAGGCTCACCTACTCCCATTAAAATCCGTTTTAATTTTTAGCATTAAAATGAATTTTGATGGAAGTCGGAAGTGCGTTGACTTCCTATCAGGGCTAACCGCCGCCCCGAGGAGTGTTCTAATTTTTAGATGATTTCTGGCTCACCTATGCAGGAACACACAAACCCGCAAGCCTTCATTTTTACGCGCTATTTAGCGCAACCTGGGACGGGCTACCAGGATATTTTTGCGCTCTTTGGGCCTAACCCGCCGGGTAACCTCCGCAACCTGACCGTTCGGCAAAAGATAGTGGGCTATCCTTTGCTCCGCGGCGTAGGTTTTAGCGATTAACCTAGCGCCCTTGAGCGCTGCGAGAATATCTCGCATATCTTGTTCCTCTTTAAAGAGGAGGCGAGGGGTCACATTATCCCCTAGTCTCCTCTCTAGCTTGCCTGCCTTTCGGCGGGATGAGAGGAACCACCCATGACTTTTTTATCAAACTTGTCCGCCTAAAGGGCGAAACCTTGAAGTGGTTGTGGTTCGGGCTATTATTTTAGTTTTTGCCCATATTCCATACCACCCCTTTCGGTTAAGTCGTTATTTCAACTTAACTAAATAGCATTATACTCCTTTGTAGAAGTTTGTCAAGCGTTTATGGCTCTTTTGTGTAAAAGTTCACAAAAGCGCTTTATTTTAAGCCGTTTTTTTCTTTATGAAATGTTGTTGAAGCGCGGCAGTTCGTAATTAAGCATGTAATTCAATTCTGCCCAAATAATTTGACAAAACATATAAAAGGAGTATAATTAGATGGGATATGAGGTGCGGATTATCAGAAAGGAGGTGGTCGGATGTTGTTCTAAACCTGGGAGGTTGATGTGTTTTTTTCCGCCATATTATGGCGGGAATTAATGTGAAAAAATAAAAAAAGAAAGAAAAAAATTTTTATTTTTTTCTCCTTACGGGGGCCGTCGAACGCCCCCGGCTTTTTTATTGATATTTTTCAGCAGCTTCCCAAGCAAGCGCAAACATTGAACGGAATGATTCAGTTATTTCTTCACTTTCAACTATTACGCCCATTGGTTTTTTACTTAAAGCAGAAATTGCGACTTTATTATCATAAATGACAACATCGCATGTAAAAGGAAATTTAGCTTCCGGCACGAAACGAGCCTCGCGCATCATTTCTTGGTCTACTTCTTTAAGAATTTTTCCTTTAGAGCTTGTATAGATCACTTTAGAATGTATCCTGCTTTTTACCCGCCTCGGAGAATATTCGGAAGGATGCGAAGGAAAAATTCTTAAAATGTCATCAGCCGAAGAAAAGCCAACTGCTTCTTTCGATTTTGACTTCAAAAACTCATCCTGCATTGTGCGGAGGCCTTCCACTCCTTCAAAAAATCTTACGCGAGGGCGCTCGCCAGAAGATAAAAACACTTTTTCTAGCGCCGGAAGTATTTCTCTCAAAACCTTTTCGCGGTCTTCTGCTGTTTTCTTTTCGCGCTCGACAATTTTTTCTAAATATGATGGATCTTCCGCGCGGAAGTATGTCTTACCTGCTCCATTTTTTCTTTCGGGGGTTTTTTCAAAAGATGTTACCAAGCCTATTTTCATAAGAGAATCCAATTGAACATAAGTCGTAGCGCGTTTAACATCGGCTTTTTTCGCAACTTCTTGCGCAGTTGCTGATCCTAACTCAAGAAGTGCGCAATAAACACGCGCCTCGTTTTCTGATAATCCAATTTTTTTAAGTTCGTCAAACATAATATGCGATACTAATATTATCGTGTTTATATTTTAAGTTTCAAACTCCATAATGATCCGGAAATTTTATCCTGAAAAATTAGATACGAGTCGTCGCTCATCAGCTTAGGATTAATAACATCAAATGAAGTCGCAATAAAGCTTGCTAATTGATTTGTCGCCACGTCAAATAACCAAAAATCGTCTATAAAAGAAGTTCTGCCTTGCCACCAAGAATCAGGATATTTTTGAGAAAGTACGTTGGAATCCAGCTTGGGGACGCCGCAGTAAGCTACAGTTTTGATCGAATTTAAAAAGGCACATTTTTCCGCCACTGTCTTAATTAAAATTTCTTTTTTCTCGCCGGTTTTTGTATTTAAGTAGATTAAATTTTGCATTTCTCCCGCGCTATTTACTGTCGAATATAAAACTCCCAAACCGTCACCGGACCAAACGGCATCTAATCCCAACCCTTCCGCAATTTTTTCGAGAGTTTCTGTGCGAATATCCATTTTGTATAAATATCCGCGCGAAGCGTACGAAGATTTTGTTTTCAAAGATAAAAAATTTGGTGAAGGCCAGCTGATTTCCGGGTTAGAAACCTCGCTATTCGTTATTTTCTTGGGAGATTTAAAATCTGAAGTCGCAATAAAAACACCATTTTCGCTATTTATATAAGCAATAGATTTTGAATCAGGAGAAAATGCGGCGTCCAAAATTCCATCCGGAAGGAAATTGGTTTTGGGGGTTGATGTTGATCTGTAATCAATCAAAATTTTTCTTATTTCTCCGTCCAAATTATAAAATATCAAAGCGCGCGTTGCGTCTGGCGACCAGACGACTTTCGTAATCTGCGGAATGGTGAAATTTGAAAGACGTTTTTCTTCCGATTTTCCTTCGGCGCTTCTTTCAAACAAATGCCCGATATTTTCAGGTGTATTTTTGTGATATCTTATGTTTCCGGATTTTGTCCCGACCAGTGAAGAAACAGCATTGTCAGTAATTCTAAACATTGTTCCGATCGGAGGGGTCGATGTGGATTGGGTTTGGGAAACTCCGGATGCGGAAACATCCGACTCGCCCGCCGACGAGGCGGGTGTTTCGGACGGTGCGGTTACAGACGGCTCTTCGCTTGCTGGAAAGAGTCCAAAAAATCCTCCACTATTTGAATTTTCGTTATCACCATTTTTTCTGGCAAAGAAAATGATAATACCAACAATAATTAAAATTGATACAACTGCGATTATTAAATTCTTTTTTGTTAATAAATTTTGCATGTTTTATTTTGGTATAGACTCTTTTCTTTCACAGCAAATATAACCAGAGTTACATTTTCCACAATTTGCGAGGCCGGGGGCGATTGTTCCTCCAAAAGATGCACAAATATTTGTGTTTGCTGAACAAAAAAATGCAGTTTTTGAGTCGGCAGACTGTGCTGCATTTGTATTTACACACACATAATTCGTACCATTCATATTAAGTGCGCACTTCTGGTTTCTATCACAAGTTTTATCTGATCCTGGTGGGCAAATCGGACCACGGCTGTTCGGATTTGTTACTTCTACGGCGCCACTTTGCTGTAAATCGTTTGTTTTTGTAGATTGTGTGGGCGGGGACGATTGTGACGATAAACCAACTGGGCGTGGTACAAAAAATTTCAAATTTACCAAATCCGGATTGATTGTGCGGAGTATCAGCCAAGAAATTAACGCAAGCCCAAGTCCCCAAAGCGCGCTAGTTATCCTATCTTTCCCTTCAACTTTTATGCCCGGTATTGCGGAAAGCCCATATTCGAAACCACCTACCACAATTTGCACCAAAGCTAAAAGCGCTGCAAATGCCAGAATAAAAGGAATGATACGCTGCATATATTGCGCAAAAGGCATATCTCCCCCCACATCCGTTATTGGTCCTCCGCTTCCCGGAGTTCCCGGAAGCGGCTGTATTAGTTTGTAAGTCGCATTATCTTCAGCGGCGAGTGTGGGGCTAGATATGGTTATAAGAAGCATAAAAATAACGAGAACTCCGAAAACATATTGGAGCGACTTCCCCCCACCTCTTCCCCTTGTGTTTTTTTTAAAATTTTTTAAAATGTTCATTTTGTTATTCTAACCGTTAAAATTCCGCTTACTCTTTGAAAAAGAGTGCCTACATCTTCGATTTTTAAAGAAAAATTTGTTTGTGATTCCGAATCCGGTGGAGCAGTTAAATCTAACACCAACGGGTTTTTTGCGTTTTCCGAAAAAATATTTCCGTTTACAAACCATGTGAATTTTGATTTTAAAAGAGATTCCAAAGCCATATAAAATGGCTCGGCTAATATTGAAAAAGAGCTTGCTGGAGTAAAATTAAAAAAAGATGAAGCTTTTACTTTTTTGCCGGTTACGGAATTTGTTTCGTAAAAAAGTATTTCTGGCTGGTATGTTCTAACGCGCACATTTCTTTCAACAGACGTGTTTCCGGAAACAGTGCTCGCTTTTAAGGTAACAACTTGTTCACTATTTGAAACGTCCGCTAATTTAAGTGAAAGTATGTTTTTACCTCCCCCGGATTGATTTTGAACTGGTTTATTATTTAACGACCATTCGTAAATCAAACTTTGGGGATTAATTCTTGCAGAGCCAGAATATAAATGCGGGATCGCGATAATTTCAACCACACTTCCGGGAGAAGCTAGGGGCGCGCCTCTATAAAAAGGAGGAGTATATGTAAGCGGAGAAATAATTAAATCTATATCGGAAACCGAAATCGTGATGCTGTCCTCAAAATATTCCCCATCTGCGGATAGGACTGCCGCGCGGATATTCATTTTTGATCCAAGCTTTCTTGCCACAAATGTTTGTTCGGTTAACCCTGTTCCTTCGTCGATTTTTTTACCATCAAGATACCACGTAAAACGCGCGCGAGTTGCGTCAAAAGAAAATGTTTTTGCTTTTATAATAAATTCAGAATTCGCTTTGGGATATGCGGGAGAAGGAGACAACACCAAATTATCGGTTGAAATTGTAAGAGCTTCTGCATAGAATGCGATTAGCAGTAACGAACTGACTATTAATATTTTACTTAAACCGTTCATTATTATTTATCTTAATCTAATTTTATCATTGTTATTGCCTCTCCCAAACCCCTTTTCGTAAAGGGGTGGAAGAGGTGGTTACATTACGTTTTTTGGTTCTGCTAAAAATTGAGCTTTTGCTTTTTTAATTGCCAAAAGCTGCGCCGGATCAGAAGTAATTATTTGATCTTCTGTGTAGGAAGCTAAAATTTTTATTGCCACATGTTTTAAGCCGGCAAAGAATATTCCCTCTCCCACATCTGATTCTAAAAGTAAAAATTTTTCTTCGTCAGTTAAATTAAAAGTTTCTTTTAAAATATCAATACTTGCCGGAGCTTGGCGCAAAAGCATCTGTATTGAGGAGTTCGTGATTAGCGGTTTACCGTAAGGCGAATTTAAAAAGTCCGAAACATCCTGCGTAATTGTTGTAAGGCCTAAATAATATTTTCTTGCTCGTTTTGCGATACCGAAAAGAAAAGATGCTCCGTCTTCATTTTTCATAATCCACCACGCCTCGTCCACAACAAGAATCCTTTTTTTAATTTCTGCGCGGATTGCGCTCCATATGAAATGTATAATAATGTACATTGCAACCGGCCGAAGATCATCTTCCATATCTCGTACCGAAAATACAATAAATTTTTGGTTGATATCGACATTTGTCGGCTGGTTTATAAATCCAGCCCATGTTCCTTGCGTAAATTTCCTAAGTCTTTGCGCGAGAGATTCTCCTCCCTCCATATTTGCAAGCACAAGTTCTAAATCTGAAAGAATCGGAGGAACGGCTTTAGAGAAATCGCTATCCGGAGTTATGTCACGCGAAGCATATGTTTCGGTTATTGCGCGATCAATAATTGCATCTTCTTCTGGAGAAATTCCTCCGAGCATGATTCTAAAGAGGCCAACAAGGTTGATGATATGCGACCGCAAAACATCTGACGGAGATTCGTCTTCTCTAGGCATAGGTAGATCGAATGGATTTATGTGGTGCTTTGAGGAAAGCGAAATATTAAAATATCTTCCGCCAACTGCTTCTGCTAGATATTCGTATTCTCGCTCAGGATCAATTACTATTACTTCCGTATCAAACATCAAAGACCTCATAATTTCCAGCTTTGTTGCATAGGATTTTCCCGCGCCGGCTTTGGCAAAAATCACGGAATTATAATTTTCCAAACTAAAACGATCAAACAAAACCAAAGAATTATTATGCGCGTTAATTCCATAAAGTATTCCCTTATTTGAAGTAAGGTCGAAAGATACGAACGGAAAAACGCTGGATACGGGAGATGAATTTAAGTAACTATTAATTTTTATGACGTCATCAAGCATCGGAAAAACAGAATCTATCCCCTCTTTTTGCTGGAAGAGCGCCGGTTTTACGTAAACAAGGCGCGATTCAAGCATTGATTTGATTTCTTTCTCCAATTTATCGAGTTCCTCGTTCGTGTTTCCGTAAACAGTTATATAAAGACCAAAGCTGAAAAGTTTTTCCTGTGCCTGCTGAAGCCGATCTCTCAAAGATTCCAAATCTTGATAAGCGGTGTCTAGCACAGGATCTCTTACAAGGCCTTTATCTTGGCGCACAGTAATTTGCGATTGCACTTCCGCAACTTTCCTTTCGAGGCGTTTTAAAACCATGGATGTGTCTACGGGATGTATATACATAGATACGTCCATAACTTTGTCTAAGTTTATTATCGGTGCAAACCAGTTAGATGAAAGAAATCTTGGAAAAGCAAAAACAAACATAGTGCGCGCGAGTTTTTCTCCTAAACGCACGAAATTCGAAGTAATCTCAAGAGCCGAAGGCGCAATAACGTCTTTTAAATCTAGCACGCCCGCGCGGTAAATTTCCTCTGGGAAAACTGGCGTTAACTCTGGTTCTTTTTCTTTTTTTCCAAATCCAAGCATATTTTTTATCTTTGTATTTAATGTTTTATGTTTAGTGACTCATTACGCCATAGGTGGCTTTCCTTTTTCTAGCTCTCCAGGATTATATAATCCGTAGAACAATTCTATTATTTCCTCCGTATTTAATGGAACGGTTTTTACTCCCATTCTAACAAGCCCTTGAATTACGTTGTCCACCCTTTGCCAAAGCTGCGTTTTATATTCTTCAAACTTTTCCTGATCTAATTTATTTGCATCTACATTTTTATTTTTTCCGAAAAATCCGCCGAAAACATTTTTTAATCCCTCCTGCGGCGTATTAAATAAGGGCGGAGAAAAAGGAACCACAACAAAGAAACTTTTTGATACAATATTCGCAGCGCGTACGAAAGTGCGGACGAAATCTATGTATTCAGTAATTTGAATTTTTAAAAGGTCGTTTGTCTGTTTTGATTCCGTTTCTTTTAAGGTTTCGATATAGGGCTCAATATTTAAATTTCTTGATTCAATAAAGAATTGAACGGAAAAGTCGAGTGAGTTTAAAAAATTTTGATACTGGTAAATAATTGCATTCTGTTCTTCCGTACTTTTTAACGCGAAATTCAAGGACGATGCCATTAAAATCGCGCGGTAAGATCCGTCTTTTAAAATTAAGACCCCGTCTCTTATTTCTTCTATTTTTAATATATTTTGTGTGGGTTGCGCTTGGACCATAATGGTTAAATGGCTAACGTTTAATTTGCTGCTTAATGTCGAGCGACCATGCTAAATCTTGTAATTTGTTTTCTGTAAGTTTTGGAGCAGCTTCGGGAATGGTTGTTGGGATGTTGGCTGGCAAAAAGTCCGACTTCTCGCCAGATTTAGTTTCAAATTTCAGGGACGCCGATAGTTTTGTACTTTTTTTCCAAAGGTAAAGCCGGGACGAAACTGCGTATCCGACTGCATTATTTAAAACTTTTATAAAAGGCATTCCGTTGATTTTTAAAAACGCTAAAGAGGCAGTAAGGCCAGCGACAGGTATGCCAAAAAGAATAACAACCCAAAGCTGCAGGTAAATGTACATAATGAATATAATAGCTCCTCCGCCTAAGATATAGAAAAATTGTTTTCCGGTTAACGGCCCGAAAATTTTATCTTCTACTTCTATAAATTGTGGTACTTGGTATTGCATAATGCGATGCTAATTTACTCGATCGGTTCTCTATACGGATCGTTTTTTTTGGGTGGGCGCGGAATGTCCGGAGATGCTGTTCCTCTACGGATGGAGCCGCCTAATTCTTTTTCTAACTCTGATTGCAGCGAAGCAGTTTGGGAAGGCTCTGCGGCGCTCATGCCGAATCGGTTGGGCATGGGCTTTATTACCAAAGGTTCCTCCTCCGGCAGTTTTTTGGCAAAAATTGTTGGTTCGCCGGCTGGGATGAAGTCCGACTTCTTTTGGGATTTGAAGTCGGACTTCAAGGAGGCCGGCGGGGAAACAATTTCTACAGGCAAATTTTCAGGAGGCTCGGGTTTTTTAATTTCTCCACCAACTGTTGATTGCTCAAAAGTTACGGTTTTCGGAGAGTCTGAACTGCCCCCAATAAATGAGGGAATTTTAGATTTAAGCCCGTCAATCATTTCTTTGGGAAGCGGGGGAATTTTTTTGGTTTCGCTTTTTGGAACGACTTCTCTTTCAAGTTTTTCCTCTGGTTTGGTCGTTATTACCTCCCCGGCCCCTCCTTGTAAAGGAGGGGAAAACTGATTATCTCCCACTTTATAAGGGGGAGTAGGAGGGGGTATTTCCTTAGAGGCGCCTTGAGTCGGTTCTGTTGTAGAAACAACGTGGTGAACTTGTTTTAATGATTCTCTAACAGGTTTAAAAATCTGCGCGTTTATATCTTCTGCAATCGAACGCGCTTTCGTGCGGTCCACCTCGAGTTTTATGGAAAGATTTTTAATAAATTCGTTAAGCGGAGCAAGCCCCATCATTACAGCCCCGGTTTCATCTCCCAAAACTCCGACTTTATCTAAAGTAAGTTCGTGCTTTTTTCCAATTTCTCGTATTGCGGACGTAGTTTGCGGCGCGAAAAGTGCGTTTTGCAAATCAGCTGGCAAATTCGCGTAAGTTTCTAATATGTCTTTTTGTTTTTGGTCGTCCATATTTATTTTAATTTGCCTTTTGGAGGCTCACCTTTTAATAATCTTTCTAGAAACGGCCGGTTCGGCGCGCCCGGCTGGCTAAGCTGGTCTCTGATTTGTTGTGCTGTTTGTGTATTTGTCTTACTTTCCAGAATTTCAGCTAAAGCTTCAGCGCGAGCGCGCGTATTTGTGTTCAACATCTCGTTAATTGCTGTGGTTTGTGCAAGCGCCTGTGCACCGGGAATGCCTCCAGCGGTGGCTAAATAGTTGTTTATTAAATTATTATACTCTCTTGATAGTTGTGGATCAGTATTTATTTTTTGGATGGTTTGTTGCAGATGATTTGCAGCATGTGCGTTATGGATTTGTTCGTCAATTTTTTCTTTTACTGCCGCGGCGCGCAAAGAATCCGTGGTTATATCAGCAAAATTTTTAAGAGAACCAGCAATTAAAAGATCATCAAAAATTTCCGGCTGTTTAATTATCTCCGGAGTAAGCAGGTTTCGTAAAACTTTTGGATCAGAAGTTGCGTAATGTTTTTTAAGCTCTGTTTTATAGTTATCAGAAATATTTCCAGTTGGATCGAGCCGCGCAATTCCTTTGATCTCCTCGACATAAATATTTGGTCGGACGGAGCCCGCAAGTTTTTGGCCCGAGCCCTGTCTGCGTATGCTTGTTCCTATTTTCCCTAGAACAATGTTATTTTGTGTCGTGTTTAGCAGTTCGGAAACTTTGAAAATGTCAGCGCTGCGAACAAAATAATCTAGTTCTTCGTTTTCGAGTTTGGGCGCAATTCTTTCGATGTCCGCAACTTTTTGGCGGGCTACATAATTTGCGTTTTCTTTGTAGAATTTGTCTTTTTCTTCCGGAGTTAGTTTGTTTGACAGATCTCTAATTGCGTTTTCGTTTCCGGAGTCCCTCAACTTAAATGCAAGCTCTGCCTTTTGATAGTCCGAAGCTGTTTTGAAAATGCGTTCTTTTACGGGGTTTGTAAGGTTAATGAAGTTAGCAGAAAAGTTGCTCGAATTATCTTTAATCCACTGCTTGTCCTCAGCTTCCTCGAATGTTCTTTTTTCAGAATCAGTGAATTTAGTGCTAATTATGTTATGGGC
Organism: uncultured Candidatus Saccharibacteria bacterium; assembly: GCA_964464405.1. Classification (GTDB taxonomy): domain Bacteria; phylum Patescibacteriota; class Minisyncoccia; order UBA11713; family 2-01-FULL-45-33; genus CAYXFX01. Next base: position 33,003 of record CAYXFX010000003.1, on the reverse strand, counting down.
TGTTGCATCTGCTGAATTCCAATTCGCGAGTTGTTGTGGAGAAAGTTGCGCAGGCGGAGTTTTTCTGTAACCCGCGAGGAATTTTGTCTTTTGATCGTCTGACATTTTGCGAAGCATCGTCTCTTTGTCTGCGTCATTAAGCTCCGAAGCAAATTTGATGTGCTTTTCTTCTTCCGTTTGTTGCATAATTTCTGCAATTTTGAAATCCTGTTTTTCTTTTTGAGAAAACCTTGGAGAGGCAATAAGATCATTTAGTTTTCTTTTGCCGTCCGCGTTTAATTTTTCTTTAAATTCAGCTTGTTTTGAAGCATCCATTCCGTGCAGGAAATCGCTTTGCGCTTCTTCGCTTAATTTATCAAAGTTTTCGTATTGTTGCTGTGAGGTCATGCGCTTATATGTCGCAATATCAAACTGCGCGCGTTCTCCCGGTCTAAACAACGCAGAACCCATAATTCCTTCCGCTATTTTCTTTTGTCTCGGGTTAGTTTTTTCCAAATTTTCCATAAATCTGGCGCGCTCGTCCGGACTCATTTTGCGAAGCAATGCTTCTTTCCCGGCCAGATTAAGGCGCCCAAAATATCCCGCTCTTTGAGATTCCGGCAGTTTCATTCCAAGATTGGCTTCTTCCTGCGCGATTTTATCCGCTGCACCGCGCGTTTTTAACCAATCAACTCCTTTATTTGCTTGCCGTCCTAAAACTGGCCCAACAACAGGAATTCGCCCAAGCTGATCGGCAACGCCGGTTTTTTCCAAAGATTTTCCAATTGGCGCGACAAACGTGCTTTTTGCGAATCCTTTTACTCCGCCGAGTGCAAAATCTTTAATTTTCTTCCCCAAACCTATTGCTGTTTCTGCTCCGTAAGCCCCCATATCTCTTGCAACGCGCAGCGACATATAGAGCAAAATTATTGTTAAAACAAAAAATATAATTCTTCCATTTCGAAGATCAATTATGGAATTTGTCAGGCCCTGCTGATTTAAATTCATTTGTATTTGGCTGGTTAAGGAAAGACTAAGCCACAAAAGAAACGCTACCGCGGGCGCGAAGAATGCTTGATTTAATAAAGCACTCCACCATTTGCTGGAATAAGTTGAAAAACCCGGAAAAGCTGAAAGTAAAAATCCGGCAGGCGAAGTGGCCACCAAAAACATAAGCGCTACAGTCCTTATTAATAAAAATATTGCCAAAGAAATTATTACATAAACCGCAAATCCGATGAGAATGTTGCTGATCAATAAGTTAATTATCGGATTGAGAATCACTCCGGCAAAACCGATTTGATACGCGACCCATCCGAGGGCAGCTGGGGCGACAACATTGAGACCGATCCATACAAGCACGCCGATGCCGATAGAAATCGGATCAATAACCGCTTTTGCGTGCGGTAAAATAGAAAAAGTATTGGCTTCTCCTTGATTGACTGGTACAAAACCCTGAGTATTTTGTTGCGTTTTTTCGGGTGATTGCACTTTTTCTTGTTCCAACCCCGGAACTGCATAATCAGATTCGGTATCATTGATTAATCTTCTGACTCCCACACTATTTTCAATTGTTCCTGCAATGTCATAAACCCTTCCATTTGTTTTTTCGTTCGTTATCAAAACCCCCATAGTTTTAACAAATTGAAAAGTTAAAATATTTGAAACGTCTATAATAATTTTAGTAATAGGCAAACTGAAATTAATTAAAATTGCCATTATAATTATCCATAGCACCATTTCTTTGGCCTGGTAGCGCTGGACACGCAAAATGGTTGCAATTGCTACGAAAAGCAAAAGAAAAATAAACCAGATATTGGCAAAATTCCGAATTATCGTCCAAGCCGCCGTAACCGCTTCGTTGTTGTACCATTCCGGACGAGTTGCAAACGCGAAGGCGGCATTTATTAATTGAGAAGCTGCGTCAAAAAACCATAAAAGCACTTGGAGTATAACAAATAAAACAACATAAATTACCGCAATATAAACAGACGCGCTTGCAATGTCGCTTCCCAGAGATTTAAAGCCGGATTGCAGGTTTGTTTTCAGCTGGCTCCCAAATTTTGTGCCGGCCGCTTCCGCGTTTGGAACGTTAAAGCCAAAATTAATTAAGAGCGCCAAAACCAAAGCGCTTAATAAAATAATTTTTAAATTTTTATTTTTGAAGAAATTCATTTTAGTTTGAATTTTCACATGATGTTAAATCCGAAACCGCTTTTGTGCGAATGGTTGTAATTTGGCTGTTTTCTGCGGCTGCTATTGCGTATGATCCGACCTCGGATACATTTTCATACGCTTTTGAAAGCGCGTCGTTAAGGGTTGCGACAGTGGACGCGTTTGTCATATCAAATTTGTCGTCTTCTAAATTTATTAAAAGAATATTTTGGTCAAGCAAGTCGTTTTCAAGCGATGTTTTAACGGTTGTGGCGGAATTGATATCTGTATTTGCCGAAGCCAATGTTTTTCCGCCGTCTTGTAGGCATGTTTTTAAATTTCCTAGTGCGTCTAGCGCTTCATTGATTTTCGCGAGCGAGTTTTGTTTTTTGTTTATAATTGCTTTTGTTGCGGCTATCGCAGAATCAATTCCCGAAAGCTGTAGCCCACTTTGTTTTACGGTAAACAAGTCTTCTTGCAGCTGATTTCTGATGGTGGAAGATCTGATATTTGAGCTTGCAAGCCCGCCTTGCGAGAAGAAGAGGTTGTTTATTAAGGATTGAAAAGCAGCGATTAAAATTTCATTAAATGAATCAGCGAGTCCTAGTTGACGAATATCATCGGTGGTCGCTTCAGCTAAACGATTTTCCAAATATTTTCCCGGACTTACAATTTTACAAACTTCTCCGATGGGCGCATCTCCCGGTTCTGTTTCAACTGTTGGTTCACATTCTTTTACTCCGATAAATCCATTTGCTGAAATTGCCTCGTTTCGCGCGGCTGCGACCGCATTTGCTTCACGGGTTAACTTGTCATCCAATGCAATTAAATATGCGCCATAAAAATTATTTTGCGGAACTTGCGTGATTTCAAACCACCTCGCCCACCCTCCATTATTAAAATCGTCAAGAAATCCCTGAATATTTCTTGCGACTGTTGAAACGGTGCACGAAAGCCTTCTTTGTAAAGGAAGGCGCGCACTATCATCCGCGAAAAGCAAGCGCAGTTTTATCCCGAATGGCTGGCAGAGTTGTGTTAAATTAAGTTCTTGCAAAAAAACCCCGCTTGCCTGGTCCGCCGCATCAAGCAAAAAGCCTTGCCAATCTTGTACAAACAAAGCTCCGCCGCCCTGCCCTCCAGTCCGGATGAGCTGCACTATCTGTTGGGTTAATTGGTGTATCATCATTTTTGCAATTCCCCACGCAATTTTATTTGCGATGTCGCGCGCTGTCCCCGGGATATCTTGCTGCATGCTGATAGGAACCAGATTTGTGCGAAGCGCTCCGCTTAAAAGCCCTCCGATTCCCGGAATGCTTCCTAACCCCGAATCTCCCGCGCCTCCGGAAAGATCTTGCCCGGCAAACGGATCCATCAGCTCGTCGGGCGAAACTTCTGTTTCGGCAAAAACAATATTCGGAAGAAAAATATTTGTACTCAAAATAAAAGCAATCAAAAAAGCTGTAATTGATTTTAGATTAAATATTTTCATAACCCGGAATTTGCAAAATAATATCCGCCATCGTTCGGCTTAAATGATAAATTATCAATTCTGATTTGCCGCTCAATTGATTTATAAAAATTTGCGAGGCGGCTTATTTGATTTGAATAAATATAAAGCCCCACAAGCCCGCGCGCGGGATCGCTGCTGGTTGTTTTTATAAAGTTGTCCGCATTTATCGTGTTTTCCAAAATATTCATAAGCTCAAGATGGAAATACGCGTATTCTTTAGGTGAATTTAAATTTTTTAAAAATTCTAAACTTTTTTTGTAAGCTGAAATATAGTCATCTAATTTTGAAAGACTATCGTATTTTCCCATGGAAATAGCTTCGTTTAAAATTTCCATTTCGGAACGCTCAGTTCCCTTTAGATTTTTTTTAAGTGTTTCCCCGATTTTATTTAAATATTCCTTTTTTGTGTCGGGAGACGCGCCATCTAAAATTTTTATATCTTTGGTTGCGTATTTGTCTTTGTAAAGAAGCGCGTCTTTGCTTAGCGACTCTACTAGGGATTCGGTAATTGATTCTTTTTGAAAATTATTTATGTTTCCGCCGGCTACCCCTTCGGTGGTCAAATATTCAACCGCAAATTGGCGCGCAATACGTTCCGTAAGTGTTTTGGGTGTTGAAGTTGAAGTTTTTTCCGGAACTTCTGCTGACTTTACCGCGTCGCTCCAAGATCCGTCCGAATTTTTTTTGCCGGCAACAACAGGACTTCGGTTTTCTTTGGTTTCTTCTTTGTCTGTTGTGCCGTCTTCGTCGGTGTCTGGCTTATGCGGATCGGATTTCCACAAGATTTCTTCCCAATCCTTAAGGCCGTCGCCGTCTGTGTCGCGGTTAGCATCTTCGTAAGCTTCCAAAAACCCGGCCTCGGGTTTTTGAATCGCATTTAGAGCGGACGCAAGGCGTTCTTTTTTCGCTTTTTTTTCAGGAAGCACAACACGCGTTATGAAAAACCCCACAAAGAGAATGACAAGTGTAGCAGAAACAAGGGCTATGAAATTTTTTGACGGTGCGTAGCCCATTTTTCCTTCTTAATTATACCACGAAGAGCTTCAAAGCTCGGCTTCGAAGCTCTGTGTATAAAGTTAAATAAAATTAAAGCTAGCGGGCAGGATAAAGGCTTGTTCCTATGTGTATTATCGGATACGCAGAGCCCAAAGATGGTGGGTCATCGAGAAAAGATACAAAAAGTTTTGCTAAAGATGTAAGTCCAGTCGGGTCAAAAAAAGTTATAACGCTTAAAGCTGCTCCCACAAAATCCCCGCTCATTAATGAGCCGACAATAGAAAAAGCGCTTCCTATATTTCCTAAAGAACTGGTTATATTACCTATTGAGTCGCTTATTCCTCCTAGAGAATTTGAAATTCCGCCCAAAGTTTCGCCTAATTGTCCCTCTAATCTCAAACCTCCCAAAGGACCGCTTATCGTTATGCCTGAAATTTCGTCGAATTCGTTAAGTCTTGTCGAAGCAGAAAACAGTGAACCGGTTGAACCGGCAAGTCCTCCCAAAGCGCCGAATCCACCGATTCCTTTGGGATTACCCTCCGAACAAGTCATGGGAGTGGGCGCCGCATTACCTAAAACCCAAACTCCCGGCATAATTACGCCGTATGGATGAATTGAACTTGTCGCCGGATTTAAGAAGAACTTCCCGGGTGTGGGCGGTCCTACGTGAATAACAAATCCGGGGGGTACCGAGCAGGCCTGAATTTTTGTAATTTTACCTCCGAATCCCCTGGTATATTCATAAACCTTGGTCGCGGCTTTTGCTTCAAGAAAAGGGTAAAAAAGAGAAAAAGTTATAAAAAACAACAAAATCAATGCTTTTTTGCTCCCTTTTTGCTTCATTTGTATATTGTATCCCGAATTAAAGCTCAAAGTTACTTGATTTTTTCACTGTAATGTGTTATTCTTGAAGTAGAAAATAAAGAAGGGAGATTATAATGTTTGCAGCGCGAATGATAGGTATTGTGTTTGGGTCGTTTTTGGTTGCAACAATTTTTAGTGCAGCAACCAATCGAGGAGAGTTAGCCGACCTGTTTGCTTTTGTGACTTTGGTAATTTGTGTTTATGAAGGGCAGTTTGTGAAAAACGTTTCGTTGTTTCGGGGGATAGTCATATTAGCATCGGCATTAATCCTCGCGGGTTTTTTAAAGCTCGGAGCCAAAGTTAATAACTACGATCTGGTCGTTGTATCTTTAGTAGCTTCCATATATGAAATATGGATAGTTAAGAAAAAAACTAAAGTTAATGTATGACCGCACGCGAGTGCGGTTTTCTTTATTTCAAAATTTCACCCCAGTCGTCAAGTGAAAGTTTTTCGGGTCGCTTTGTTGTAAACTTTTCGGGAAGGGAAATAATTTTGCCGATCGATGCGCGGAGCATTTTTCTTTTTTTTTGGAAAGCGAGGCGCAAAATTTCAAAAAACTTTTCTTCGTTTATTTTATTTTTAAAAAACCATTTATTCGAAACTCCGGATATTTTTATAATTGCCGAATCAACTTTTGGCGGCGGAGAAAAATTTCCGCGCGATATTTTTCGGACAAACTCCGGTTTCCCGTAAGCTTTAACGGAAATTGAAAGGAGCGATTCTTTTTTATCGCGAGCCAAAATTCTATCCGCGACTTCTTTTTGAATCATAATTACCATCTCTTGAGGGCGGAGTTTATTATCGGATAAAAACTTTCGCAAAAAGTTTCCAGTGATGTAGTAAGGGATGTTGGCGACTAGTTTAAAATTTCCAATTTTCAATTTAAAATTTTCAAATTTTAAAATGTCACCCTCGATAATTTCAACATGTTTTTCTTTACTGAATTTTTCTTTCAAAAAAGGAATTAGTTCGCGATCTTTTTCTACGGCAATCACTTTTTTTGCTCGTGCGGCCAAAATTTTTGTAAGCGAACCCAGTCCCGCTCCGACTTCAAGCACAACATCTTTTTTTGAAAGTTTTGCTACGCGCGCCATTTCTTCCAAAATCTTTTTCTTATTTAAAAAATTTTGTCCCAAAAATTTTTTTCTTCTCATAATTTTAGTTATTATTCAACTATAATATTTTCTTCGTACTCTTCGGGATAATTTTTAAATTCAACCAAATGCTTGGGTATCTCCTGTAAAAATCTTGAAGGAATGTTTGCGGTGCGTTCGCCGAAAATCATCCGGCGCGAAGCGAGCGTCAAATATAAATGTTTTTTTGCGCGGGTGATCGCAACATAATAAAGTCTGCGCTCTTCCTCTAAATCTCCCGGCTCGAGCGATAACGTGTGCGGAAAAAGCCCCTCTTCTAGCCCCGCAACAAAAACAGCTTCGAATTCAAGCCCTTTTGCCGAGTGCATGGTCATTAAACTTACTCTCTTATTTTTCGAGTTTCCTTCGTTGTTATAATGGTCGTCAACAGAAAAAAGAGAAACATGCTCCAAAAATTCTTCAAGCGTTCGAAGGCTTTTAGCAACGGTCAAAAGCTCCTCAACGTTTTGCCACCTCTCCGTTCCTTTTTCGGTCCCGTCATTTATGAATTTTTTATAACCAATTTTATTTATTAAGATTTTTACAAGCGCTGAAATTTCATTTTTTTCTGCTTCTTCTTTTAGATAAGAAATAACACGCTCAAATTCTTCGTTCTTTAATTTCTCGCTTTCTTTTAGTTCTATTCCGCCTAAAATTTTTAACGAAAGAGTTTTGCCGATGCCGCGCGGAGGAATGTTTAAAATTCTTTTTTTTGAAATAATATCCTTCGGATTGTAAATGAGCTTAAGATACGCGAGCATGTCTTTGATTTCCTTGCGGTCATAAAAACGCGTTCCGCCGATTATTTTGTGAGGCAAGCCCATACTTAAAAAACCTTCTTCTATTGCGCGCGACTGCGCGTTCGTTCGGTAAAGTACCGCAATATCTCCGTACGAATCTCCGTTTTTTATCAAATTTTTTATTTCGGAAGCAATGAGTTCCGCTTCTTTTTTTTCATCTTCTCCGAAAACTATTTTAATTTTTTCACTGCCTGTTTTTTTTGTCCACAAATTTTTTGGGAGGCGTTCTTTGTTTTTTAAAATAACAGAATTTGCCGCCTCTAAAATAATATTTGTCGAGCGGTAGTTTTCTTCAAGCGTTACAACTTTTGCCTGCGGATAGTCTTCTTTAAAATAAAGAATATTTCTGAAGTCAGCTCCTCTCCATGAATAGATTGCTTGGTCAATGTCTCCCACAACCATAATATTTTTATAAAAACTCGCAAGCAGTTTGGAAAGCGCGTATTGGACGTCGTTCGTGTCCTGATATTCATCTATATGGATGTATTTCCAGCGGTTTTGGTAGCGCTCCAAAATTTTTTTGTCTTTTTCTAAAAGTTTGGTCGGAAAAAGCAAAAGGTCATCAAAATCTAAAAAATCTTGCGCTTGTTTTTTGGTTTCGTATAAATTCCAGATGTTTCCTAAAATTTGTCCGAAAAATCCTGTATCATCCGCGGTAAATTCGTTTGGCCCCATCATTTTATTTTTTAATTTCGAAATTTGTCCGCGGATTCTGCCGGGATCAAATTGTTTGGGGTCGATATTTAATTCAAGCTCGCAGTCTTTTACTAACTTTAATGAATCATCTTCGTCTAAAATCGAAAAATTTTTTCCTATGCCAAGCGCTTTAAGATTTTCTTTAATCAGCAAAAGCCCGAGCGAATGGAAGGTGCCTATAAATGGATAATTGCAAATTGAAACTTGAAAATCAGAAATTGAAAGACGAAGTCTTTCTTTCATTTCTCCAGCTGCTTTGTTTGTGAATGTTACAGCGATAATCGATCCCGGATCTACACCTTTTTCAATTAAATGTTTGATTCTTTCTGTAATTACTTTTGTTTTGCCTGCTCCTGCCCCAGCAATAACCAAAATAGGCCCTTCAGTTGTAATAACAGCTTCTTTTTGCGCGGGGTTTAAGGGATTTTTATCCAACATAGGGGTATGATAATGGATTCCACATGTTTTGCACAGAAGTGGATATCTCGGTTGCTCCTTTCTCCGAAATTTGTTAGTCTGTTGGTACTGGTCGAATTTGGAGCAAATGGATAAAAAATGGCTTAAAATATGGACTTTTTATCCAACATGAGATGAATTTTTACTTAGAATTTTAGTCAGTTTTAAACACTATTTTAAATATTCAAAACTATAAAAAAGCGCTTTTGCCCGTGTGCGGGCTTCTTTTCGTCGTGTTTATTTTGAATGCTTTTACAAAAGAGGCTCATGCGGGGCTTCTTTCTTTTTTAGAAAACTTTTTTGGGGGTGGAAAAGAGGAAGTTCCTTATAATTCCCAGAATGTCCCTTTATTAAATGCGCCGCAAGCGCTCGACCTTAATGGCACCGGGGGGCCTCAAATTAATTATGTTGACGGATCAGCTCTTATGCCGGTTGTAGGGCCCTTGGGAAGTGTGGCTGAATCGGATCTTTATAAGCTGGACCAAATTACGACGTATACTGTGCGAGGGGGAGATAATTTATCCAAAATCGCGGACATGTTTGGAATAAATGTAAATACAATTTATTGGGCGAACAATTTGAAAAAGGGCGCGCTTATCAAAACGGGAGATGTTCTTGTAATTTTGCCGATATCTGGAATACAGTATGAGGTAAAAAAGGGAGATACTGTGAAATCATTAGCAAAAAAATTCAAAAGCGATGCCGAAGAAATTATGACCTTCAACGGACTTTTACAAGATGGATTTTTGGAAGTTGGTTCTACAATAATTATTCCCGATGCCGAAATTGAGATCCCAAGCGCACCACCCAAATCTTCAGGAACGAAAAATGTTTATAGGGGCGGAGGAGGACCGGAAATTATCGGTTATTATATAAGGCCAATTTTGGCAGGCAGAAAAACGCAAGGCATCCATGGTTTTAACGGAGTTGATCTAGCAGACAGCTGTGGAACACAGATTTTTGCTTCTGCTGCGGGTACTGTACTTATTGCAAGAAGCACGGGCTGGAACGGAGGGTACGGAAAATATATTGTCATAATCCATCCTAACGGGACACAAACATTATATTCTCACATGAGCTCTGTTTATGTTGTGCCAGGGCAAATTGTTAGCCAAGGGGCGGTGGTCGGGGCTATCGGAAGCACAGGCAACTCAAGCGGGTGCCATGTTCATTTTGAGGTAAGAGGAGCAAAGAATCCGTTCTAGCTGAAATCAGTACTGATTGAAGTCGAACTTCGATCACTGATCTTTTTCTTTTATTTTTTCCAGAGTTTCTACGGTTTTTATCATTGTTTCCCTTAGATTTTCAAGCTCCGTTACTTTATCTTCCAGATCTTTCGTGCGAATTCGGACTTTTTCTTCCAAATCTTGATATGATTTTTCCATGCGTTTTGTCATTTCGTTTAGATCGGATGCAAGAATGCCTACCTCGTCTTTTGAGGAAACTCTTGCACGAATCTTTAAATCTCCGTCTGCTATTTTTTTGATTGTTTCAGCCAATTCTTTAATGGGCTCGGAAATGAATGAAGAAATCCAAAAGGATAATAGCAGCAGTCCAACCGTTGCTACCGCAAACAAAGTTAGCAGGGTGTTTCTCGCTTTTTTTACAATGTTATGCCCGGAATTGAATTTCGAAGTAACGTCGCTAAATTTGTCTTCAACTGTATCTAAAATAAGCCGCGAGGCTTCATTTTGCCGTTGTTCATAATTTAAGTCAAAAAGAGATTTCGCATTTTCAGTCTCGCCGCTCCTGACTTTAGAAAGAATCAAGAGTTCGGTGCCTTTAAGTTGCGAAATAAGAAACGCAAATCTTTTAACTTGAGACTGAATTTCGCCATTTGTTTCAATTGCATAAAATTCATTTAAAGCCAAATCATACTGGATCAGCGCTTCGTCATAAGCATCTTCCCATTTTTTGTCATTCGTTAAAATATAAGCTTTGGCGTTGTTGGCAAATTTGTTGTTGCTTAGTTGAAGAATCGACAAGGCGCTAAGAATTTTATATTGACGCTCCAGATCGTCAAAGGTTTTGTTTAGATTATTTACTGACCTTAAAAAGTATCCGGCAAAAAAAAGAAAAAATAAAACAACGATCGAAAATCCGAAAAGAAGTTTGTTTCGGATGGAGAGATTTGTAAAAAAGTTTGAAAACAATTGGGCAGACTATTGTCCGATAATTTCTTTTTCGACGAGTGAAGAAAGCTCCGCTATGCCCCTAAAGGCTTCAGCAACGCTTGGCTTAAATTCCTCGAATTTTTTGGTTTTTTTGTGATCATTAAGCACCTTTTGGCCTTCAGGATCTTTATCCATGTCAAGCAAGATTTGTTTAATTGTTTCTTTTAACTTAGGATCAATGCCCGGGCGTAAAACTAAAACATGTCGAAATACATCGACTGTTGAAAAAATAAACCGGTAATCTCCTGCCTGATCTCCTGCTAAAGTTTTAAAATCGGCGTCATTTTGCGCGCTCGCAGCCGCAACTCCATTTTGCATATCTTCCATTGCTTTTACATCACTTCCGGCGAAATAATATCCTATTTCGTCTAAGGACGTCGAATCTCTCGGTCCTGATTTTTGTGTCATTTTGTATCCACGCTTAATAAGTTCAGCTTTCGGGAGAAAATATGCTGAAGTAGAGTCCGGTTTGTCAAAAACCATCATTTTGCCTTTCAGATCGTCAAGTGTTTTAATGGCACTACTTTTTTTTACAAAAATATTGCTGTGATATTTTTCTTGCCCCCTTTTCCATCTGTTTACTAAAGGTTCTGCTCCCGTAAGTTTCGCGACAATGTATGCCGGAAATGGACTGTCTACGTAAATATCTAGTTTTCCTTGCCTAAGCAACAAGCTTGCTTCATACGAATTTTCTACTGCAATAAATTTTCCTTCTTTAATGCCGTAACTTTCCAGTTTTGAGGCCAAAAATCTTATTAAAGTGCCATATTCCTTATCCGCAGATTCGTATAGCGGACCAAACATCGGGTTTTTCCCGAACGGTTCGGCAATTGTTAAAATTTGATCGTCTTCGGATGGCTGTTGTTTTTCGGCTGATTGAAACTGAAGGTCGTTTAAATAAAACCAAACTGTAGCCCCGCCTATGGCTACTAAAATTAAGCCGGTAACATATTTGGTGTTCATGCGTTCATTATATCAAAAAAACCCCGGGAGAAGGACACAATGACTGTGATTTGACAAAGACAATTTAAAGATGTATAGTTACCATAGATAATATTTTTTCACACGGGGGTTGACCGGTAAACATATCAAAAAGCAGGAGGAGTGGCGTGGCACATAATTGACGACAGTAAATGGAAAAAGAAGGGGGGCTAGTATGCCATCTTACACGCACATTTTTATTGACAAAAGTGACAAAAATTTGTTGGCACAACTTTCGAAAAAAAAAGAAGAATACGAAAAGCGGTTACAAAAGGATTTCTCTACCGACGCTCAATGCAAGTTGCTGATCCTGAAGAGCGTACTTTCAAGCGAACGTCGGTATTCAAACATGAAACCAGATGTCTTTTTTGTAACTTCGAATGATCTAAAAGCAGCTTTTGTTGAAGCGGCATACGAGTATCTCTGGCAGTCGCCGGAATATCGCAATGCCTTTTCCGTGGTCAGTAGTTATGTGCACGGCAGAGCACACGAGGTGGCCGGCGGAACTGGATTGCCCACTGTTTGACAGGCTAGTCCATTTTTTTAAATCAACGATTTCGGTCTATATTGAAGAGCTTCCAAAAGATGCTCTTTTTTTATGTCCCGTGCACCTTCTAAGTCTGCGATTGTTCGCGAGAGTTTTATTACGCGGTGGTAGCTTCGGGGCGAAAGATCTAGCCGCGCGGCAGCTTGCTGTAAAATCGATTTTGACTCGTTGTCTAGCGCGCAATATTTTTTAATATCGCGTGCGGACATTTCAGAATTTGTTAATAATTTCGAGCCGGAAAATCTTTTGTTTTGTATATCTCTTGCGCGTTCCACTCTTTTTCTTATTTCTTTAGAAGTTTCAGTCCTTATCGATTCATCTTCTAGTTTTTTGTGGTCAATTCCGTATACTCCAAGCCAAAGATCAATTCTATCCACAATCGGCCCGGAAATTTTTCTTTGGTATTTGTTTATCGAATTTGAGTTGCAAACGCAAGCTTTAGCGGATCCCAGATTCCCGCAAGGGCATGGGTTCATCGCAAGTATCATCATGATTTGTGCGGGAAAATTTAGAGTTGCCTTTGCTCGCGAAACTGTCACTACCTTATCTTCCAACGGCTGGCGCAGGGCTTCAATCACTCTTCTTTCAAACTCGGGAAATTCGTCCAGAAAAAGCACTCCTCTGTGGGCCAATGTAATTTCTCCCGGCTTAGGAAACGCGCCTCCTCCGATTAAAGAAACATAGGAAGACGTATGGTGCGGGTTTCTAAAAGGGCGCTCTAAAAGTATGGATTTATCTTCATGTAAAGCCCCCGCGATTGAATGTATTTTTGTAACTTCAAGCGCTTCCTCTTTCGAAAGCGCAGGAAGAATGCCGGCAAACGCGCGGGCAAGCATGGTTTTCCCGGTTCCCGGACTTCCAACCATCAGCGCATTATGCGATCCGGCGGCTGCAATTTCCAATCCTCTTTTTGCCGATTCCTGGCCTTTTACATCTGAAAAATCGAGCAGAGAATCTGGCGTAAATAAATTGAGTTTTGTTTTAGGAGTTTCTTTAATTAAAACTTTTTCTTCCAGATGTTCTATTAAGTCTTCGAGAGATTTTGCCTCGTAAACTTTTACTCCGTCGATCAGTGCCGCTTCGGCCCCATTACCAAATGGGACAAAAATTTCTTTAAAACCGGCGCGACGCGCTTCTTCCGCAAGCGCCAACATTCCTTTTACTGGGCGGAGTGCGCCATCTAAAGCCAACTCCCCCAAAAACAATTTTCCTTTCGGATCAAATTTTGTTTGTTTTGAGGCGAGTAAATATGCAAGCGCAATAGCCAAGTCAAAAACAGGGCCTTCTTTTTTTAAGTCTGCGGGTGCTAAGGCAACCACCACGCGCTGATTTTTTTTCTGCGGGGATTTTGCCCCCAAGTTTTTTATCGCGGCCGAAATCCTTTCTTTGGATTCGGCAACCGCTTTGTCCGCAAGCCCGACAATAGAGAAACTAAAAAGCCCGGGAGATAAATCAATTTCTACGTCAATGATTTTGCCAGATAACCCAACAACTTCCGCAGAATGCAGTTTTATAGCCATGATGAGACTTTACCATCGGTGCTTCATTAAAGTAAACACCTTTACCAAAATTGATATATGATAAAACTATTTCAATTCTTTATACACCCTGCCGGCTTTTGAGACATGTGGCTCTAAGGTTTGAGCGCCTTCGTCCCAGCTTGCGGGGCAGACATGTCCGGGATTATTTTTTACGAAATCTAATGCTTTAAGCTGGCGTAAAATTTCGGAAGCGTTTCTTCCGATTGCGTCCGCTACAATCTGGGCGCTTCGCAAAATTCCTTCGGGATCCACAATAAATACCGCGCGCTGAGCCATGCCGATTTCTTCGTCGTATATTCCCAATTCACGTGAAAATTTGCCGTTGTGGTCGGCAGCCATTTTATATTTTATATCTTTTAGAAGTTCTTCTGTTTCAAGCCATGCCTTATGGGTGAAAACTGTATCGGTTGAAACAGAAACAATTTCCGCGTTAAGTTTTTTAAAGCCTTCTATTTTGCGATTTATATCCAAAAGTTCTGTCGGGCATACAAAAGTAAAGTCCGCTGGATAAAAAAACAAAATTAACCACCCGCCTGCGAAATCATTTAATTTTATTTTGCCGACGTCTTTGTTTTCTGGATTATAAATTTCTAACGCGAAATCGGGAAATTTTTTATCTATTTGAAACATAAAATACTAATTACGAATAAGTACTAATATACGAATAGAATCTTTTTAAGATGAATGTTCGATGCAATTTACTGCGGCGGGGTTTGCTCGGAGCCGTGCCTCATCTATTTCTTCTCCTCCAATTGTGCATTTTCCATATTTTCCATCGTTCATTTTTTGAAGCGCTTCGTTTATGTCTCGAAGCCGAGCCTCAAGCCCCGCTTCAATGCTTACGCGGTTTTCCATTTCTTCTTCTTGGTCTGCGGCCTCGTTTTTGTCGGCTTGTTCTACATTCATGTCAGGAAATTTTACATTCCAATCTTCCGGCGCTTCCGGATTTCTAGAGGCGATTACAGAAAGTTCCCCTTCAATTTTCGTCTTCTCGTCTAGTAATTGTTTTTTTAAATAATCTAAGTCTATTGGCATAATTTATTAATTTTACACTATTAATTTTTTTAGTCAAAAATAAAAAAACACCAGCGTAAAAGCCGGCATTATATAACTATCACGTGACCTTTTAGTGCTTTTTCTTGAAGCATGTTTTTATCCGCATCCTCTTTCAAAGACCCTAGAGATTTGTTTTTTTCTTTGCTTGCGTAACCTGCCGAAATTTCAGCGATGATGGGTTCTTTTCTCCTTCTAACTTTGATTGGCCGGATAACAGCGGCTTTTATGCGCTCCGTCATTTTCTCAATTTCTTCTTTGGGTAAAAAATTAGAGATTGCCACTAAAAATTCGTCGCCCTTCTTATATTTTCCAACCAAATCCTGCGGTCTTACCGCTCTCCTTATTCTTTTCCCAACCCATCTCAAAACTTCATCCGCTGCTTCGTGGCCGCACGTATCATTTAAGTACTTGAAATTATCGATATCAATTATTATTACGGACATTTGTTTGTTTTGTCTAAAAATTATCTCGAGAAGCCTGTCCGTTTCTTCTACGTTCGGCAATCGTGTTACATAGTCTTTTTTTGCTTTCTCGATAATATCTATTGTCTTCTTTGCCCCATGGAGCAAAGATTTTAGAGCGAAAATTTCCATGCTGCTAAAAATCTCCGCCTCCGAAAGCACAGGCAATATATTTCCGTAAATACGATCATGAAAATTGATAGCGATCGGATCCGTTTCTCTGTGGGCGATAAAAATAATCTGGGCTGGTTGCGCGACCATTGCTGTTAACGCCATGCTAAGCCAAGTACTGCCTCTTATTGATAAATCAATAAGAACTACTGGCGGCGCGTCGTTTTCCATTTTTTTTATATAATTACAAATGTCTACCGTGACAATCGTGTCCCACCGCCTATCAGTTGGACTGACAATCAAGCTCACTAGATCCAACGGGTCATAACCCCATTCTTCTAAAAGCGAACATAAAAATTCTGCAACCTTTTTGTTTTTATGAACGACATAAACTTTCATGGGGAATTTCTCCTTCCTTGAATTTAGGGAAATTTATCCGTAAATATAATAGCACGAAACTATCTGGGTGGCAAGGATACAAGACGCGAAAGAATTAGTTTTAAGCCCTCGCGCGATGTTGAGAAAATTACATACTGTTTATTAAAAATGCTGTATCCTAAAATAACTTTTCCTGTTTCTTTATTTTTAAAAATTCTCGCGTCGTTATTTTCAATTATTTCGTCTACAAAAGTAAAATTATGGACGTTTTCAACATCGTCTGCAGAAAAAAACGGTTTCCACGGCGGCCACATAGTTCGTTCCCACGAAATTAGCGAAGAAATGGCGGTGTCAAAGTTATTAACTTTCATTATCAATGAAAAATCATGTGAATACTCTCCGTAGATCATTAATGCATTAAATTCTCCCGAGAGATTTTCGATGAAACTTAACGGAGCATTCCAAGAAAGCGCCTCAGCTATTTTTTTAGAGTCAATAAATTTAATTTCGCCGGTTTCCACAACAGCTTCTATCGGAAAATTTACAATCGAACCGGGCCGTAAATTTTTTTCTTTTTCGCTAATTAAATATGAAATCAAGGTGCCTGGGTTTACGATATTAAATGTAATAATTTTTTCGTCATCTGCCTTAACAATTTGTGCGGGAGGTTTTGCTTTTTCCGGAGTTTTTACCGCAGGTTTGCTAAGCAAATATCGGTATCCGAAATATCCCCCTCCCCCGATAACTAGAGCTACGGCCGCAGCGATTACGATTTTCATGAAGATGGAAATGCCAGGCCGGTAGCGTACAAGTCGGTCTTCCTTTTGTTCTAAATAGGCCGTTTTTTTTATATCAAATTCAGAAATTTTCTTTTTGTTCGTAAAAATTTCGGCGTCGGACTTGAATGTCCTAAGTTTTGGCAATTCAGGCTTTTTATCATCTATCATATGCTAATTTTAGCATTTTTTGATGTTAATATTAACAAAGCCGGAAAAAATATTGCCTTATTTATTTTTTTCTTGAAATTTTTATCGTCTTCCTCCTCTTCCGCCCCTTCCGTTTTCACGGCGCATGCGTTCGTTTGCCTGCTTGCGCGCTATTTCTTCGCCGTTTTTGCGGTCTTCGTCTGATTTAAGTTCAAGTTTCTTTACCGCCTTGATTGAGAGGTTTACTCTTCCTTGGTCGTCTATTCCTACAATTTTTACCGGCACTTCGTCCCCAGGGGAAACCACATCCGTAACCTGGTTTACTCTGAATGGGGCAAGCTCCGAAATATGAACAAGCCCTTCCTGTTTCGGCGCAAACTCTACCATTGCTCCGAACGGAAAAATTCTTGTAACAATTCCCGTAAATGACTCGCCTATCTCAAAAACTTTTGTAAGCATTTTAATTTTTTCTTCCGCCGCCTTAAGCCCTTCCTCTTTTGGTGCGGTGATAAAAATTGTACCATCTTGCTCAATATCAATATCCGCTCCGGTTTCGGCAATTATTGCGTTAATCATTTTTCCGCCTGGGCCGATAACATCGCGGATTTTATCCGGGTCGATTTTCATTGTAAGAATTCGCGGAGCATACGGAGATAACTCTTTTTTGGGTTCAGGAAGTTCGTCTGTGATGACTTTTAAAATTTTCAATCGCGCTTCTTTGGCGTCCAAAAACGCTTCTTTCATAATTTTAAGAGGAATGCCGTCCACCTTTACGTCCATTTGTACCGCTGTAATTCCTTCTTTGGTTCCGGCGACTTTAAAGTCCATGTCGCCATGATGGTCTTCGGGCCCCTGTATGTCGGTTAAAATTTTGTAGCGGTAATCTTCCATTTCGCCAGAGGCGGATTTCGCTTCGCTCAACATCAGGCCCATTGCGGCTCCCGAAACCGGCCCCTTGATCGGAACTCCGGCATCCATCAACGCAAGAGACGCCGCGGTTACCGAGCCCATGGAGCTGGAACCGTTCGAAGAAAGCGTTTCTGAAACCACGCGGATTGTGTAAGGAAAATCTTTTGATTCGGGAACGACTGCAAAAAGCGCGCGTTCTCCCAATGCTCCGTGGCCTATGTCGCGCCTCGAAGGGCCTCTCATCGGTTTGATTTCGCCTACTGAAAATGGCGGAAAGTTATAATGGTGCATGAATCTTTTTTTGGTGCGGATTTCCATTCCTTCGATTAATTGCACGTCTGAAGGTGCTCCCAAAGTTACGACCGAAAGAATATGCGTTTCTCCTCTATAAAAAACTCCCGAGCCGTGCGTTCGCGGTAGAATATGGTGCTTAGCAAAAAGCGGGCGGATTTCTTTAACTCCCCTTCCGTCGGGCCGTTTTTCCTGCTCAATTATGTTTTTATGTACGACATCGTTTATCGTGTCTTCAAAAAGAGAATCGACAATGTTTTTCGGTACTTCCTTAAATTGCTCCGCGCAAACTCCCATCCACTCGGCTTTAAGCTCGTTTAGCGCTTCATACCTGTTTAATTTTTCTTTTATGTAAATTGCGTCTTCGAGGCGCCGCGCAATATGTTTTTTAAACATTTCCTCCATCTGCTTCGGAGCTTCAGCTAATTTTACTTCAACTTTTTTCTTTCCGATTTCCGAAATTATCTCTTTTTGGAATTTAATTATCTTTTCTATTTCTTTGCTCGCAAGTTCCAACGCTTCGTCCATATCGCTTTCCCCAACTTCTTTTGCTCCCGCTTCAATCATGTTGACTTTTCCGTTTTTTCCGCAGATAACCATATCCAAATCAGCGTTTTGGCGTTCAAGGTAGGAAGGGTTTATGGCAAGTTTGCCGTCTATTTTAGATACGCGAACGGATCCCAAAGGCCCGTTCCATGGAATGTCTGAAGTTCCCAAAGCAAGAGATGATGCGATTATTGCGGGAACGTCTGGGTCGTTTTCTTCGTCAACAGTAAGCGCAAGCACAATGACTTGCACTTCGTTTCTTGTTTTTTGATTAAAAAGCGGGCGGATGCCTCGGTCGATTAGCCGACAAACCAAAATTGCTTCGTCTGATGCTCTCCCTTCTCTTCTCATAAATCGCGAACCCAAAATCATTCCTGCCGCGTAATATTTTTCTTCGTAATCAACCATAAGAGGAAAGAAATCTATTCCTTCGCGCGCGTTTTTAGATTGAACTGCGGTTGCTAAAACCACGGTTCCTCCATAAGTGACAAGGCACGATCCATTTGCTTGGTGCGCTAAATCGGTAAATTCGGCGGTTAAAGTTTTGTCGCCGACTTCCGTCGTAAATTTTTTTGATTGCATAATTTTTTTACTTTTCCGCCATTTGGCGGATGAGTGATCTTCAGATTTTAGGTCATTCGATAAGCTAGGACTATAGCTTTCAAGTGAACTACCTATCCAAAGACCACCTCGTTATTTAATAATAAGTACATGTTAGCTTTTTTTCAGTTTATTGTCAAAATATTGAGCTATCTCTTTATCACATATTTTCCGCCCTCCTCGCCTAAATCAATGAATTCGTCGCAAGCTTCTTTAAGTTTGCCGGACGCGCTTCTGCCGAATGCCATGACTTCAACGCGCCTTCCTTGGTTTTTCAAATATTCCACAAGCGGAATAAAGTCGCCATCTCCGGAAACTATAACGATTGTGTCTACAATTTCTGCTGTGCGGATTGCATCCACCGCGAGGCCGACGTCCCAATCGGCTTTTTTTGCGCCTCCAAAAAACTCCTGAAGCTCTTTTTCGCGGGTTTCGATTCCCAATTTTGTTAAAGCTTCAAAAAACGGCTTCTCCTCACCCGTTTTTGTACTGATTACGTATCCAAAAGCGCGGATTAATTGCCTGCCACCTACGGCAGTTTGAATTAAGTTTTTAAAATTTACTCTTCCGCCGAATAAACTTCTCGCTGAATGGTATAGATTTTGCGCGTCAATGAAGACGGCCATTCTTTGGTTTTTATGTTTAACTGTTGTCATATATTTATACTAGAACAAATTTGTCTTATTTGCGAAGCCCGAGTTTCTTAATCAATTTATCATAGCTTGGCCTGTTTTTCTTAGAAAGATATTCCAAAAACTTTTTTCTTTTAGCAACCATTTTAAGAAGTCCGCGGCGGGAGTGGTTGTCTTTTGGGTGCTTTTTTAAATGATCCGTTAGTTCCTCGATTTGTTTTGAAAGCAGGGCAATTTGCACTTCAATGGACCCTGTGTCTTTGTCGTGGGTCTTGTGTGCTTCAACTATTTTCTTTTTTACTGGAGTTTTCAGCATAGAAAATATAGTATCATTATTATCTAAAAAACGCAAACGTTTTGCAACATTCTAAAACGTCGCAAAAAACTAAAATATTTTGCAACATTCTAAAACGTCGCAAAATATTTTATAATTAAATTATGGCTAATCTGGACACACTTAAAAAAGAATTTCTTGAATATTTAGAAATTGAAAAAGGGCGGGCGATAAAGACGGTTGAAAATTACGACAGATATTTAAAGAAGTTTTTGGAATTTTCAAAAATTAAGTCCCCTGCCGATATTTCGGAAGAGCTTGTAAGGCAGTACAGGCTTCATTTAAACCGCGCAAATTTAGATAAATCTACCCAAAATTACCACGTGATCGCACTAAGGATGTTTCTTAAATATCTTTCCAAAAAAAATATTGAATCCCTGGATGCCGAAAAAATTGAACTTGCAAAACTTAAAGAAAGGAATCTTGATCTTTTAGATCATGCGGATTTGGAGAGGTTGCTTTCTGCTCCTTCGGCTTCCGCCGAAGGCGGCTCTAATAAATCGATTCGAGACCGCGCAATTTTAGAGCTCTTCTTTTCAACCGGACTTCGCATTTCGGAGCTTGCAAATTTAAAAAATGACGACGTAAGCTTGCGTAGCGGAGAATTTGCTGTGCGCGGAAAGGGCGGGAAAATCCGCGTTGTGTTTATTTCGGACAGAGCCAAAAGTGCGATAAATAATTATTTAGAAAAGCGTGGGGACATTGAAAACGATCTTCTTTTCCCAATGACTCCCCGCTCGATTCAACGGATGATAAAAAAATACGCTGTGCAGGCGGGAATCGTAAAAAAAGTCACCCCTCATGTCCTGCGCCATGCTTTTGCGACGGATCTTTTGCAAAATGGCGCCGACCTTCGCTCCGTGCAGTCTATGTTGGGCCATGCAAATATTTCAACAACCCAAATTTATACTCACTTTACGGACAAACAACTTCACGAGGTGCACAAGGCGTTTCATGGGAAAATGAGACCCCTTTCCCCAGCCCCTTCCCCCTTACTAAGGGGGAAGGGGAAATAAAAACAGGCTGCCTGTTTTTATTGGGTTAGGGGTATTAAAGTTTGTAGTAGCCATTCAACAATTTCTAATGACAAAAATTTTCAATAAAAAATCCCAGATAAATAAACGTAGAATTTTACGGAACAATTTAACCAATGCGGAACAAATTTTATATGTTGCTGATTTTTATTGTCCAGAATTAAAGCTTGTTGTTGAACTAGACGGTGAACAACACGCAGTTCTGGAAAACAAGTTGTATGACAATGAAAGAAAAAGGTTTATGAAATCGCTTGGAATTAGAACAATTCGAGTTTTAAATCAAAGTGTTTTTGAAAAGATTGATGGTGTTTTAGAAAAAATTAAATCAATTACAGACCCCTTTCCCCAGCCCCTTCCCCCTTAGTAAGGGGTGGAGACGGGTGGCTTGGAGTCGTTATTTTTGATCGAAGTCGAACTTCGATCAACTATCGCTTCTGGTGGGGCAGAGGCGCCGGATGTGAGTGCCATGTCTTTTTATGTTAAAAATAGACGTAAATGCACTTCGGCGAATTCCCATGCCCTACCAGAAGAAATAGTTAATAATTTACTTATTCTAAGGTTAATTATACTCCTTTTTAGCTAGTTTGTCAATAGTGTCAAGACGAAGATTTTATATTATCTTGAAAATTGTTCGTCCGTTTAATAATTTAACCATTTAATCAATCATGACTATCGAGAATTTTGCAATTACAACTGCAGTTGTTTCAATACTTTTTGCGCTTTATTTGAGGCGCAGTGTCAAAAAAGCAGACGACGGCGATGAAAAAATGCGCGAGATCGCTTCCGCAATACGCGAAGGTTCGCGCGCTTTTATTAAACGCCAGTTTAAATCCGTTTTTTTGGTCGGAGTTGTTGTCGCAATTTTACTTTGGTTGTCGCTTGGCATAAACATCGCGATTGGTTTTATCATAGGAGCCATTGCTTCTTCTCTCGCCGCCTTTCTTGGAATGCAGACGGCAGTCATGGCAAATTCACGCGTTACGGAGGGGGCAAAGAAGGGGCTTAAAGAGGCTTTTTTACTTGCCTTTAAAGGAGGGGCAGTAACAGGATTTTTGGTTGTTGGTTTAGGCCTTTTGGTTGTTGCAGGATTTTGGAAATGGACAGGAGATATCTTCGCGCTAGTCGGGGTGGGATTCGGAGGCTCATTAATATCTGTGTTTTCACGCTTGGGAGGCGGAATTTATACGAAAGCGGCTGATGTGGGCGCAGATCTTGTGGGAAAAACGGAAGCGGGAATCCCGGAAGACGATCCTCGAAATCCGGCGGTTATTGCAGACAATGTAGGAGACAATGTCGGAGATTGCGCGGGTATGGCGGCCGACCTTTTTGAAACTTATGCAGTAACTTTAATTGCCGCAATGATTTTAGGAGCATCGATTTTTACGGGAGCAAATGGAGCAATTTTACTTCCCTTGCTTTTGGGAAGCGTAGCCATTTGGGCTTCAATAATCGGCTTTTATTTTGTACGAGTGTCCGGCCCAGAGAGCATTATGCTCGCTCTTTACAAAGGACTGTTAGCGGCGGGAATTTTATCCGCTGGAGGATTTTATTTAGCCGTAAAAAATTTAGTTGTTAATTTTCAAAACCCGACTTCACAAGGATTATTTAATGTTGTTAAAATCCCCGGAAATTTTATAAATTATTTCTGGGCATCTCTTATTGGTCTTGCTGTTACGTTAGGAATGGTGCTCATTACTGAATACTACACTTCAAAAAAATTTCGTTCCGTTAAATCGATCGCAAAAAGTTCTCTTTCTGGGCATGGCACAAATATTATTATGGGGCTTGCGATGTCGCTTGAGTCAACGGCGCTCCCCGCAATTTTAATTTCAGTCGGCGCGTATACTGCATTTAATTTTGCCGGGCTTTACGGAATTGCAGTAGCCGGAGTTTCTATGCTGTCTATGACTGGGATAATTGTCGCGATAGATTCGTTTGGCCCTATTACTGATAATGCTGGAGGAATTGCGGAAATGGCAGGGTTAGGAAAAGAGGTGCGCGATATTACTGACCCTTTAGACGCTGTCGGGAATACAACAAAAGCTGTAACGAAAGGATACGCGATCGCTTCAGCAGGGCTTGCGGCAATGGTTCTTTTTGCAGCTTACGCAGCAGATCTTGCTTCAAAAGGGCTTGAAATTACTTTCGAGCTTTCGGACCCATTGGTAATTACAGGCCTTTTCTTAGGAGGAATGCTCCCGTATATTTTTGCCTCAATGGCAATGCGCGCGGTTGGAAAAAGCGCTGGGAGCGTTGTCGAAGAAGTGCGCAGGCAATTTCGGGAAATAAAAGGAATAATGGAAGGCACTGCCAAGCCGGATTATGCCGCAACCGTAGACATTGTTACAAAAGCGGCTTTACGAGAAATGATAATTCCGGCAATTTTACCGATTTTGGTGACAATAATCGTAGGATTTTGGTTGGGGCCAAAAGCTTTAGGAGGTTTACTCGTCGGAGTAATAGTGACAGGGCTTTTTCTTGCAATTTCAATGACATCAGGAGGTGCCGCGTGGGACAACGCTAAAAAATATATTGAAGAGGGAAATTACGGCGGGAAAGGATCGGATGCGCACAAGGCCGCTGTAACCGGAGACACAGTCGGTGACCCATACAAAGACACGGCTGGCCCCGCGATAAATCCGATGATAAAGGTGGTAAATATTGTTGCGCTTTTGCTCATTCCGTTTTTAAAATAAAATTCTACAAATTCATCAAAATTTGGTCTTAAAAATCTAATGTCAGAAATAAAGGCGATCGCCTGAATTTTCAACATACACCCCTTTCACTCTTCTAAAATCTTCTTCTTTAACTTTCTTCTTTACAAAAATTTTTTAAAAAAGTACTCTGTTATTAGAATAGGAGTTATTTTAATATGAAAAAACTAAGATTCGTAAAATTTATAGTGCATCCCGATATGGGAGTATTTTTCGGAGAAAAAGAGTGGTCAATGGACGGACATAGACCAATCGCGTCAAACTACGATGTTCCAACAGAATACGCACGCGGTGGTTTCGCCGATCTTGAAGAAAAAAGAATTTTCGGAACCTCGGAAGGATTAGGTTCATACGATCCGGAAATTGTAAAAAAATTTTTGCCGGATTGGAAAATTGACGAACCTTCAAACGAAAAACCGCCTTTTGAATAAAAGGAGGCAAAATGCCAGCAAAAATTTTAGAATTTGACCAAAAAAAACGCAAAACAGTCCGATGTGAAGATTGTGTATTTTATAGAGATGGCGCAAACCATCCCTTGATTCCTTCATGGACGGAGAAAAAATGCGGGGCAAGCCCGCTTTCAAGGAAAATCGATCCGGCAGATGGAAAGTTGAAATATTTCACAATCGATTTACGAAGAGGCGAGACGCGTTTTTTAAGTGAAAAAGAAGAGCCATATGCCGATTGCGCGGATGTAAATCGCGGAAGATGCTACAAATTTATTGCGATGCCTAAAATCAAATAAAACCGCCCAACCTGCGGTTTGTTTTTTTGATAATGTGCTATGATTAAAAATTATGGCTGAAGAAAAACCAGCAAAATATTCGTCTTTTAGTGAATACATGGAAAAGGAGGGGCATGCAAAAATGAATGCCAAAAAAACAGAAGAAAAACACGCTGATCTGGCAGAGCAATATTTAGCGTTTCTTAAAAGTCCTGAAGGGCAGAAGGACCTTGAAGAACGGGAGCTAAAAAATAAAGAAAAGACACTTGAGATAGCTGAAGAAGATTTGAGAAACTTCGTTGACAGATTTGGAGAGTTGATGAAAAGCGAAAACAACGAGGCTCGGAATGCTTTTCTGACAGATTTGACGAGGAGAAAAAGAAATCTGGAAGAATTAAAAATTCAAATGCAATTGGACCAAAAACATGGAAATAAAGAAACTCCCTAATTCGCGAGCGGAAATTGTTTATGAGATACCGGCCGAAGAATTCGACCGTTTTTTTGAAGCTGCAGTAAAAAATATCCAGAAAAATCTCGAACTTCCGGGCTTCAGGCGTGGAATGGCCCCGACAAATATTGTAAAAGAGAGAGTGGGGCTTGCCCACATTTTAGAAGAAGCGGCGGAGGCGGCGCTTAAAACTCATTGGCCAAACATAATTAAAGAATCGGGCTTTGAACCGGTCGGCCACCCAGAAATTTCGATAACAAAACTTGCGGAACATAATCCTTTGGGGCTTAAAATCGTAATTTCATTAATGCCTGAGATTATACTTCCAGACTACAAAAAAATAGCAAAGGATACTTTAGCGGAAAAAAAGGAAGTTACGGTAAGCGCAGAGGAGCTTGAGCGGACTTTAAATTTAGTGCGCGATCAAATGGCTAGAAGCGAAAACGGAAAAGAGATAAAAATAGACGAAAACACAGTAAAAGAAAACTTGCGGCTCGAAAAGGAAAGAAAGGCAAAAAATAACAAAAGAATTGAAATTTTGGAGCGCATCTCAAAAGAATTAAATGTTTTTGAAATGCCAGAGGTTCTTTTAGGGGCGGAACTTGAAAAAATGCTTCTTGAACTTAAAGCAAATCTTTCGGATATCGGCCTCGCCCTAGACAAATATATAGAGCATTTAAAAAATGACCAAATTAAAGGCGAGGAAGATTTAAAAAAATCATGGAAAGAGGACGCAAGACACCGCGTAATTTTTGGTTTAATTTTAAGCAATATCGCAAAACAAGAGGGTCTAAAACCATTAGACGAAGCGCTTAGCAACGAAATTGAGAAAATCCTAAAAAATTATGGGCCGGAAGACCTCAAAAAAATAGATAAAAAAGAACTCGAAGGATACATTTATGGGCAGTTACAAAATGAAATGGTTTTTAACCTTCTTGAAAACAACAGCTAAAAATGATATTATGCAAAATATTATGGATGACGACGCATACAACACTTATTTAATTCCGACTGTTATTGAAAAAGAGCAGTTTGGGGAACGTTCCTACGATATTTATTCAAGGCTTTTAAAAGACCGGATTGTCTTTTTGGGCGGACCTATTATAGATCCGGTTGCAAACACGATTATAGCTCAGCTTCTTTTTTTAGAGCTTCAGGATCAAAAAAAAGACATTTGGCTTTATATAAATTCGCCTGGCGGTTCAGTTTCGGCGACGCTTGCAATTTACGACACAATGCAACATATTAAGCCGGATGTTGCCACGCTTTGTGTTGGGTTTGCTGCGTCAGGCGCCGCAATTTTGCTCGCTGGAGGCGCAGCAAAAAAAAGGTACGCACTTCCTAATTCAGAAGTCATGATTCATCAAGTTTTAAGCGCGACTGAAGGGCAAGCTTCGGATATCGCTATAGACGCAAAGCATATTGTGCACGTTAAAGAAAAAATAAATAAAATTTTAGCGCTTCACACCGGACAGTCTCTAGCAAACATTGAGCGCGACACCGACCGCAATTTCTACATGGATCCGGAAGAGGCAAAAAAATACGGAATCGTAGACGAAATCATCAAATCCAAAAACTCGGCAACAAAGACAAGCAAAAACAAAAACGCTTAGCGGTTCGAATTTTACCTCAGCACCTTATCCATCAGATTTACTCCCGTCATTTCGGGGTTTCGGGGGAAACCCATAAGGCCAAGCACGGTCGGGGCAACATCTGTGAGCACTCCTTTTGTTTCGTCGTAAATTCCGTAAATTTCTGCTTCTTCCCTCGGATAAGATTTTTTTAAATCTTTTGCATAAATATAAATCGGAACAGAATTTGCTGTATGCTTCGTGCGTTTTTCTCCAGTAACCGAATAAATTTTTTCTTCGGCATTTCCATGGTCCCCTGTAATCATAAGCGATCCCCCGCGCTCTCCTATCGCGTTTGCTACTCTTCCAACTTCGACGTCCAAAACTTCGAGCGCTTTTACGGTTGCTGCGAAATTTCCGGTGTGCCCAACCATGTCTCCGTTCGCGTAATTTGCCAAAATAAAATCATATTTATCCAAATTTTCTAAAATTGTTTCCGTTACTTTTTCTGCGGACATTTCCGGCTTTTGGTCAAAGTATTGGACCCTCTCCGATCTTATCAGCATCCGGTCTTCTTTGGGGTAAGGTTCTTCTCTCCCGCCGTTGAAAAAATATGTCACATGCGCGTATTTTTCGGTTTCTGCTATATGAAGCTGCTGCAAGCCGCGCTCCGAAATAATTTTTGATAAAGGGGTTGAAATTTCTAAAGGAGGAAACGCAATTTCCGCTTTAAAATTCTGTGAATACTCTGTCATTGTTACGAAAAACAGATTGGGGATTTTTTCTCTTTTAAATCCGTTAAAACTCTCGGATAAAAATGCCGATGTAAGCTCTCGGACAGAATCTTCCCTGAAATTATAAAATATTACTGAATCTCCAGAAGAGATGGGATGCATCACTTCTTGCCTTCCCGGTTCTATAAACTCATCGGTAAGCCCTTTTTTATACTGCAAGTCAACATATTGGGACGCAGAAGAAAATGAATTGCAAACTGCGTCTCCTGCTGACACACATTCGTAAACTTGCTTTATTCTGTCGAAATTTTCATCGCGATCCATTGCGTAAAACCTTCCGCAAACGGATGCGATTTTTGCGAAAGGATATTTTTGCGCCATCCTTTCTTCAAGCTGGCGCAAAAGCAAAGCTCCTTCATTTGTGGGTGAATCTCGGCCGTCTGTAAAAAGATGCAGGTTGACGTCGCGCACTCCTTCTGCGCTTGCGAAATCCAAAAGAGCATAAAGATGGTCAATATAAGCGTGAACCGAGCCACTTGATAAAAGGCCCATTAAATGCAGACGGCCGTTTGATTTTTTTATAAAATCCGCTGCTTTCAAAAAAGCTGGGTTTTTAAAAAACGATTTATCATATATAGACATTATTATGCGCGGAAAATGATGATGCAGCACTTTGCCTGCGCCAATTGTCATGTGCCCGACTTCTGAATTTCCCTCTTCTCCCCACGGAAGCCCTACGGCGATTCCTGAAGCTTGCAAGGTTGTAAATGGATAAAATTTTTCAAGCTCTCTGAAAGTCGACATTCTGGCATGTTTCCATGTCGAATCCGCAAGAGAAATATTTACTCCAAAACCGTCCAAAATTAAAAGCACTACCGGCTTATATTTCGGTTTTTCACTTTTTGCTCCTTTTTCTTTTTCCCAAAATTTCCAAGTCATATTTATTTACTTTAGCATAAACTTTTTATTTTTACCCTAACCATAGTTGACTCACGAAACAATTTTTGATAAAATGTGTTTAATAATTATTAATTGCTAGGTATGATCAAAATTAACAAAATTTATGGACCTAAACACGCTAATAAAAGCGGCACTAGCACTTGCCGCAGGTATTTCATTAGGGTACTTTCTAAGGCAAATAATAGCCCAGCAAAGGAAAGACGAATCCGAACTTAAGGCAAAACAATTAATGTTCGACGCAAAAGAAGCCGCCCAAAAAGCTTTGGACGAAGCTAAGGCGCGCGCGGAGCATATTTTAGAAGAAGCAAAAGAAGAAGAAAAAGAACGCGAAAAAGAGCTAAGAAAGTTTGAAGAAAGAATGGCGCACAAAGATGAGCTTATTGAAAAGCGCGAAGCGGAGCTCGCAAAAGAATCAGAAAACCTTCAGACAAAATTTGAAAAAGTTAAAGCGATGCGCGATAGCATAGAAAAAATGGAAGTTCAAAAAAAAGAAGAGCTCGAGCGTGTAGCCAAGCTCACAGAAGAAGAAGCGAAAGCAAAATTAATCGAAGCGATTGAAAAGAAAAGCGAAGTAGATCTTTTGTCTCGTGTGCAAAAATTGGAAAAATTCGGACTCGAAGAACTTACAAGAAAGGCGAGAGACATTTTGGCCTCAACCATTCAAAGAATTGCATCATCTACCGCTTCGGAGGTGACGGTAACGTCAGTCACAATTCCGTCTGACGACTTGAAAGGTAAAATTATCGGAAAGGAGGGGCGGAACATCAGAGCGCTTGAGCGTGCAGCTGGTGTTGAAATTTTAGTAGACGACACTCCGGGAGTAATTTTAATTTCAAGTTTTGATCCCGTGCGCAGGCAAATTGCCAGAGTGGCTCTTGAAAATTTGGTGTTAGACGGCAGAATTCAGCCGGCACGTATTGAAGAAATGGTGGAAAAAGCAAAGCTCGAAGTAGAAAAAATTATAAAAGAAGCCGGAGAAAAAGCGGCTTATGAAGTTGGAGTTTTTGACGTCGATCCAAAACTTTTAATGCTTGTGGGTCGCCTTAAATTTCGCACATCGTACGGACAAAATGTTTTACAGCATTCTATTGAAATGGCTCACGTTTCTGGAATGCTTGCCTCGGAATTAGGAGCCGACGTTAATGTTGCAAAAAAGGGAGCGCTACTTCACGACATAGGAAAAGCGGTTGACCACGAAATCCAGGGAACGCATGTGGAAATCGGGCGCAGAATTTTGCAGAAATTTAATGTTGACACTCGAATTATCCAAGCAATGCAATCGCATCACGAAGAATATCCTTACGAAACTCTAGAATCAATAATCGTGCAGACCGCAGACGCAATTTCAGCGTCTCGTCCCGGGGCACGGAGGGATTCCGTTGAAAATTACATTAAACGTTTGGAGGATCTTGAGCGCATCGCCTCTTCTTTCCCGCATGTTGAAAAAACTTACGCGATCCAGGCAGGAAGAGAACTTCGCGTGTTCGTAACTCCGGAAAATATTTCTGATCTTGAATCCAGAAAACTTGCGCGAGACATCGCTGACCGCATAGAAAACGAACTTAAATATCCGGGGGAAATCAAAGTAAATGTCATCCGCGAAACTCGGTCAATAGAATACGCGAGATAGTTATTTTTTATAAATATCTTTTCTGTTACCGATAAGCAAAATTATTATTTTGTTGCTTTCGGAGTCAAAAATTATACGGTAGTTTCCAATTCTAAAACGAAAATTGCCAAGTGACTTAGCAGAAAGCGACTCTGCAAATTCAAATGGGTTGTCTGAGTTACAATAAAAATCTAATTTTTCTAAAATACGTTTTTGAACTTCGCGCGGCATCTTGCGCAATGATTTAAGTGCGCTTGGCTTAAAAAAATATTCCATGAATTTTGTGGAGTACGCTAAATTTTAAGCAGTTTTTTTACTTCTTTGCTAGAATATAAACGTTTTTCTTTGCGGGCCCTCGCTATATTTTTTTTAAAAACAGATGATGTTAACATCTCCAATTTCTCAAGAGCGTTTTCAATTTTACTCCATTCTTGAAGGGGCATGACAACAACGGGCTTTTTGTTAATATCCAACTTTGATAACGATTTAATAGTCATAATCATATTGTATTCAAAAATAACAAAAAAGTCAAAGTTTTGCATGAAACAAAAAAACGCGTGAGCTCTGCTCTCGCGTTGTATGTCAGTCTTGTTAATTGCTGTGAAACTATTTTTTCTTTTCTTTTGCTGCTGCGGCTGATTCTTTATTTAAGGGAATCACAACAAGGTCATTAGGCCCGCTTCCTTCAACGAGTTTAAAGGGAACACCCTCTGAAGGAATCGAAGCGCATCCGCCGCGAATGTTGGATGGCTCCAAACTTAGCAAAAAAATTTTATTTTTCCAGCCGTCAATATTTACTGTTTTTGCACACGATGCATGCGGTTTGTCGGTTACCGTATATTTAACTTCTTTTTCTGCAGAGACAAAGTCAACACGTCCGATGTTCCTAGCATATCCCATAAATACCGCTACAAAGTAACAACCCGTAAAAGTCAAAAGCACACTTACTAAACGATCAACATCTTTTCCAATTAAAGAAAAGAAGATTAAAGTTTCTCCCATCAACAATAAACCAAAAAAAAGAACCCACCACTCTATTTCTGACATATTTTTTTCCTCCCTTTTTCTAAAAACATCTAAGCATGAAACACATATGGTTGTCAATAGTTTGATTTGATGCTAAACTTTTTAAAATGAGAATTTTATTTTTTGGAGATGTTGTCGGAAAACAAGGAAGAGAAGGAGTAAAACGGATGCTCCCTGTTTGGCGTGAAAAATTTTCTCCCGATGTGGTTATCGCAAATATTGAAAATATCGCGCACGGAAAAGGAATCGGAATTTCACAAATCAATGAACTTCGCGGTGTCGGTGTACAAATTTTCACTGGGGGCAATCATAGCTTTGAAGGAAAAAATTCTGGAGAAATTTTAAATGACGAAACAATTCCGATCACGCGCCCCGCAAACGTATCCTCCGAACTTCCCGGCAGGGGAGTGGTGATCTACGAAGTCAAAAGCGAGCAAGGTACGAGTGAAACGGAGAGTGCGAAAAATGAAAATGTCCACCTTTTGATTATAAACTTGATCGGCCAAGTGCATATGAGGCAAAGTTACGACTCCCCTTTTCACAAAGTTGACGAAATTTTAGAAAAATATAAAAACGAAACACAGCTTATTGTTGTCGATTGGCACGCAGAAGCCACTTCTGAAAAAGAAATAATGGGCTGGTATTTGGATGGAAAAGTTTCCGCAGTTTTAGGAACTCACACACATGTTCCTACCGCAGACGAAAGAATATTGCCGAAAGGGACTGCGTATATTTCAGATATAGGAATGGTGGGGCCGCATAATTCAATAATCGGAGTGGAAGTTGCGCCAGCAATCCCCCGCTTTAAAAATCAGATTGCTTCTGCTCTTGAAGTTGAAGAAAATGGGCCGATCGAAATAAATGCTGTTTTGATAGAAATTTCCGAAGTCGACTCGTCAGAGGCGAGTAAAGTTGTCCGCCGCGGCGGAGCTGTGGACATCAAGAGATTGCGCGAAATACTTGAGTAATATAGAATCGTTAGTATATTTTTAATAAGCAAAACAGTGGTCGATTTTATCAAAAATGTTAATTTTTAAATTGGATGAATAAAGTTCAACTGGCAGAAAAACTTCACGAAATGCACTCCAATAAAGGAGTCGATGTTTCAAAAAAACACTCAGAAGAAGTTGTAGATTTTATTTTCGACTGCATTACAGGCTCGCTTAAAAAAGGCGAGGAAGTCTCGATTGCAGGATTCGGCGCTTTCACAGTAAAAAACAGAAAAGCGCGTACGGCCAGAAACCCGCGCACCGGAGAAATGGTGCAAGTCGCAGCAACCACAGTTCCTAAATTTAAAGCAGGAAAGGGTTTAAAAGATGCTGTAAAATAAAACACAGCTTAATTTTTCGAAAATCAAAAACTCCCAGAAAGGGAGTTTTTGATTTTTTCATAATTTCTACTGATTCCGCAGTTACAAACAGCTATGGCACAAAGAAAAGCGGCGGATTGCCGCAAGTTTCCCAGCGAGGAAAATTGCTCGCTATATATATCAGGAACGGAAGAAGAAGTTATGAAAGCGGCAGTTGAACACGCCGTTTCTGCACACGGGCACACCGATACTCCGGAATTTCGCGAAGAGATCCGAAAGTTTCTTACGGACGCAAACGATTAATACAGTTCGTCGTCATAATTTACAAAAAACATTCCGATATTAATCGGAATGTTTTTTGTTTCACAAAATTGGATTTTTTTATTTTTTCGCGTACAATAATAAATAATTTTGCGGCTGTCGTATAACGGCTATTATGGCTGCCTTCCAAGCAGCAAACGCGGGTCCGACTCCCGCCAGCCGCACCACGTTGGAAATGTCAAAGAGTTTTGGTTCGCCTCGCTTCGCTCGGCCACCAAATCGTACGGATTTTTCGGGGCAAAAAGAAATTCCCGATTCCGTTAGAAGCAGGAAAGAAAAATTTTAATCATTGGATTTAAGAGTGAAAAATGGTCTGAAATATGGCTGTTTTTTATCTTCACACTAACCATTGACAAACTGGCGCATATTTGCTATACTATTGATGTAGAAATTGATGATATTTTAGGTCAATTTTTACTCCAGTTCTTTGCAAATTTGCGAGCGAATCTCCTTGAGATTTTGAAATGAGCAGCGCAT
>CAYXFX010000002.1:21346-121902 GCA_964464405.1 uncultured Candidatus Saccharibacteria bacterium | reverse complement strand
TCAAAGAATTTGCCGCCAAAGAAAAACTTGAAATTGTCGCCTCTTTTCAAGAGGCAAAAACTGCCAAAGAACCCGGGCGAATTAAATTCGCAGAAATGTTGTCATTTTTAGAGTCGGGGAAAGCAGACGGAATAATTTCATGGCACCCGGATCGTCTCGCAAGAAATTCCGTAGACGGAGGGAAAATAATCCACTTCGTGGACAAGGGGCATATCAAAGCTCTCAAGTTTCCGACATTCTGGTTTGAACCGACGCCTCAAGGACTTTTTATGTTGAATATAGCGTTTGGACAGAGTAAATACTTTGTTGATTCTCTTCGCGAAAATGTGAAGCGAGGACTACGTCAAAAAGTCCGCAGGGGCGAATGGCCTCACCAAGCGCCGTTGGGCTATCTCAATGACCGCAACACTCGAAAAATTGTCGTGGACAAAGAGAAAGCTAAGTTTGTAAAAAAGTCCTTTGAGGCGTATTCCACTGGAAAATACACTTTGCTTGGAATACGGAATTTCTTGCGAGAAAATGATATTTGCTCAAATACTGGCAGACCCATAAGTATTTCTATGGTGCAAAATATGCTCACCAATCATCTCTACTACGGAGCAATGATTTATAAGAGCGAATATCATTTAGCAACTCACGAGCCGTTAATCTCAAAGAAACTTTTTGATAAGTGCCAAGAAGTTATGAGTAAACGAGGAAAGCAAAAAGAAATCAGAAAACATCATTTTGCTTTTCTTGGTCTAATGAAATGCGGGTCTTGTGGTTGTTCGATAACTGCGGAAAAGCAAAAAGGCCATAACTATTACCGATGTACCAAAAAGAAAGAACTATGCCAAGAAAAGCATTATCTGCGAGAAGAAAATCTAGTTGAGCAAGTCAAATCCTTTCTTCAAAAAGTTTCTTTATCGAGCCGCGACACGAAAAAGATTTTAGCAGAACTTCAAAAAGACGAAACGCGAGAAAAAGAAAAGTCTGTAAGCGTTGTTCAAAATCTCAAAACACAATTAACCGAGATAGAAACCAAGCTCGAAAAATTACTCGACGCATATTTAGGCGAGGTTATTTCGGCCACCGACTACAAGGCGAGAAAAGAAAAATTACTCACTCAAAAAATCGAGCTTGGGGAGAAAATGCGAGATTTTGAACAAAAGGGCTTTTCGCGGCTCGAACCGGCTCGTGAGTTTGTTTTGTCGTTAAATCAAGCCCAAAAACTGCTTTCCATCAAAAACTATCCCGAAATGACAACATTTCTGAAAAACATCGGCTCGAACCATGTTTTAGAAAACCGCCAGTTCCGTTTTGAGCCCAAAAATCCATACGATTTGGTGGCCGAGCGGCGCGTTCCGCGCCGCGAGGCATTGACTTTTCCTGATTGGTGCGGCCAGCGAGAATCGAACTCGCATCCTGTCCTTGGCAAGGACATGTTCTACCACTAAACCATGGCCGCTCATTAAATATTTTTTAATTTTAATTAATTTTTAGCAACTCTCCAATTCAATATCTTGGGTAGGGAGGGATTCGAACCCTCAAGCCTTGCGGCACTAGCTCCTAAGGCTAGCGCGTATTCCAGTTCCGCCACCTACCCGGATCTGCCAAAGGCGGCTAAATATGCAATTTTGCCAATTTTAGCGAGAAAAAAATTTTTTGTAAATATTAATCGCACTGCGGCAGATATGGATCTTCATCGCATGCGTTGTCTCTTGTGTTGCTCCACCATCCGTCGTAGTAATCTGAGCCGCTGCTGTAAGAGGAAGAATTTCCTGCTGCGCCTCTACCGAAGATAGTGTTTTGTATCGCATAAACAATTCCCCACATTGCAACCATGAAAAATAGACCAATGATTCCCCAAATCAGAAAATCTCTAGCCTTTTTCATTTTATCCGCGCTTTCACCGGCAAGCACATACTGAATTACTCCCCACAAAAAAGCGACAGTTCCCAAAATCATGAGCACCTGGATCAATTGATTTAAAAGCGCGATTAGGTTATTAATTATGCCGGAAATAGTCATGAAAATTTAAAAAGAATTTACAAAGTTTGTAATTACTTGAATAATTGCGCTTACAGAAACTATAATAACAAGCCCTATTATTCCCCAAATCATATGCTGTTTGCCGGTTGTCCTGTTCTTTTCGTTTGAAGCGCCAAAAAAAATAAATTCCACAACACCATAAAGAAAAAGGATGGTAGCTAACACCATCAAGAGAGCTTCTAGAGGTCCTAAAAGCTCCCTTTCAATTACGCCGATTATATCGTCTATAGATTTAGCATGCGCAACTGGCATTATTTTATTGGAATGCTCCGGGTTGTAATGGCTGAACTTCTCCTCCTACGCTGAATGTTGTTACCAATGCTTTTACTAATCCCCAAACTGCTACCATTGCGAAAAGCGCAATAAGCCCCCAAAGAATATAAGCTTTTGCCATTTTAACTTTGTCCGCATCTCCCGCTGCAAGAACGTACATAATGACTCCCCAGAGAAATACTACGGTCGCCAAAATCATTAGAATCGGGATAATTACGTTTAAAGTATCCTGAATCCTAGTAAGTATTGATCCTACGGTTGCAGTTGCTGCAAAAGCTACCAAAGGCAAAGCGGCAGTCATTGAAATTAATGCAATTTTTGTAAATGTTTTATTCATAAATACTAATTATTTATTTTTACTAATATACTAATAATTAAATAAAATTTTTCTGATTTACTCGACCTTTCATTAAATTTAATTTTTAAAGTTTTTGTGCAAAATCGACTACGGCAGTTGCCAGTGCATAAGCTCCGACAATCAATATTGTTCCGATAATTGTCCACCAAAAAACCTTTTTTGCCTCTGTAATTTTCCCAGCATCGCCTCTTGCGGAAACAAAAAGGAATCCGGAATACATTAAAAATATAGCGGCAATCGGTATTCCAATTTTTGTCAAAAGTTCAGCAAATCTTTGGACAACCTCAGCAAAAGAGTTTGCCTGAATCGGGTTTTTAATTGAAAATCCCTCGCTGGCGGCATATGCCGACCACGGATTCATTATACTATAAAAAGCCAAATATATTAATGCTTTAACTCGGGGTATCATAAATTTGTAGATATTTTAATTTTAACATACTTAAAAAGAAGCGTGAACATGAGTAGTTCCAGCGCCGCAATTTGTTATTCCGCCGCCGTTATTTTCGCATTCAACGCGTTTCCCCGGACTATAAACTCTAAGCTGATTGCGAAGTGTTTCGAAATTTCCTTGGGTTCGCATTTTGGGCTGGATATCTACGGCATTTCCGGAATAGTGATCTGATTTCGGCGCGTGGCTTCCTGTAGAAATACTTGTGATGTCAAATTTTACTCCGGTATTTTTTTCGGCGGCAACTAACCCAGTCAAAACTTTAGGATTTAAGGAAACTTTGTCTTTGCACATAAGTAACGTATTTTTATCGCAGCCGTTTTGGCAAGCCGTTAGTGGTTGGCCGTTTTGCATTTCGTTGAAATTTGTTAATGGGCTTACCGTTTGTCCATTTGTGTCTTTGCAAGATCCGCTCGAATTAAAAGTTATTCCGTCTGATTTCAACGCATCTGCGTTAATTCGATTGTCCAAATCCGGAACAAACGGCCTGGACGTAGGAGTGGCGGCGCCTGAAGGGGCGGGCGTTATTTGCTCTGCAGGAACGTACTCGGGGCACTCTATCTTGGTCCACCCCCATGCTAAATCTCCATTAGCAAAAGTATGTAAAATAGTATTAATAATTAGCCAAGCTCCGAACGCTATAAAAATTCCAATTACGCTGGTCCAGAGCATTTTTTTTGCAGTTGTAATTTTTCTTTGATCGCCTCCTGCAAATACCATCATAATTCCTGCAATAAGGATTACCAGCGTAAGTACTGGTAGGGAAAGTGCGTAAAGTGCGAAGTTCATAATGTTATCCGCAAGCCGCCAAAGATCGCAAGGGGTGCAATTATTCGTGCAGGGGACGATTTGATTCGGAATTATCGGAGCTGCCAGAGAAGAATGGCTTAAGACAAGCGTCGCGATCGAGAAAAAAAATATTAATAAAACTTTTTTTTGCTTTCTCATTCAGTTTTAATTAAATTTTGTAATTTTATTTTTGCACGCTCGATTGCTTCTCGCATAGTGCCTTTTCCCAAAGCAACGTCTTCGATTAAATTTTTTAAAATTTCTTCTGTCGCCTCCGGATCCGGATTTGGCCAAAGAGTTAAATTAAATACGCTTGCGGCAAAAACTGATTTTATAGAATCTTTTTGATAAGACGTAAGCGCCGAGCGCACTATAGAAACATTGCTGATTCGTTCCGCAAATAAAGCGGATATTTCGGGATTTGTTAAAAAAGCGATTAAAGACCAAGCCTGCATCTGGCTTTTAGAAAGTTTTGGAACAACTAAACCATATAAAATTCCTCCGTTAATAGGCCGCGCAGATCCTTTTAATTGAGGCAAGGGCGAGACACCGAATGAAAGATGTGCGTTTTTTCTTCTTATTTCTTGATAGTCACTGATGAGGCCTATATACATTCCCAATTTACCGCCGATAAAAAGTTCCTTAGCTTCAGGTAGTGCCGAAGACCAACTTTCCGTTGTTTTTTGCGGATTTGCGAAATCTGAAAAAAACCGAAGACTCGATTCTGCTGGACGCACGTCCACATTTCCAGATCTTATCGAAGAGCCCAAAGTTGCTATACCATTGTTGCTTATTATTTTATCGCCGGATTGCAAAAGCAGGGTAGTTAAAATTAAAGAGGAGTTTTTAATATTTACACTTCTTCCCATTGCGGCTCCAGAAATAGTAATGCGCCCCGTTTCATCTTTTTCCGTAATTTTTTGCGCTGCTTCCAGAAATTCATCCCATGTTTTGGGCGGTACGGTTATAAATTTCCTTGCAAATAAGTCATTATTAAAGTAAAGAACCAGCGCGTCTGCATAAAAAGGCATGCCGGCAATATTTTTTTGGGAATCTATATATATCGAAGCTGCAGGAATATAATTTTTTGTTAGATAATTTTCTGTAAGGATGTCCGCAGGTGCAGAAGAAAATTTTCCGAATTCCTTAAAAAAAAGATCTGAAGGCATAAGTACGATGTCGGGTGCGTTTCCGCTGGCTAAGGCATCAATAAAATCACGGCCTAAGGTTTCGGGATTTTTCTTCTCATATTTAATAGAAACTTTGGAATGGTCTTCTTTGTATTTTCCGAAAATTTCACGATAAACTTCTTCGTCGTGGAAGCCCCAAAATGTTAAATTTGCGGCTTCATTCGAATCTGTGCGAAGCCCCGGCAAAATGCCCGTTAAAATCAAGACGGCGACGGAAACAAAAATAATTGCGCCGACAATAATTCCGATTTGTAAAAAGTTGAAATTAGACATCGCGTTATTTTTCGGGTTTTATATAAATTAATCCGTAATGGTGTGATCCTGCGGCAAATTCTTTATAAGCCACAAACCCTGAAGATATCAACATTTCTTGCGCTTCCGATTTACCGATTTTATGGTCTGTGCTGGGACCAGCGGGCCCTTGGCCTTCTTCCCATTCCACCAAAATTATTTTGCCGCCGGGACGCAAAATTCTAAATGCTTCTTCAATTAATTGTTTTTTGTTTTCTGCTTGAAATAATATGTTTGCTATAAGAACTTTGTCTACCCACATATTACGGATCGTAGACCCGTTTATTGCTTCAAGATCCGCCCTTACAACTTCTACATTAAACATATGGAATAATTTAACTTTCGCGCGCGTAGCTTCGAGAGCCTCTTGCCGGATATCGAGCGCATAAACTTTGCCCGAATGGCCTACGCGTTTTCCTAAGGGGATTGAAAAATATCCTGCTCCGCAGCCAAAATCCGCAATCTTCTCCCCTGGGCGCACGTCCCATGTATCAATCACGCTTTCTGGATTTAAAAAGTCCGCCATATTTATTTATTTTAGCAGTAAATAAAAAGAACGCGTATCCCCCTTCAGTTAACCTCAAGGGGTGACACTGTGGATAAATATTGCTCGACCTTTTCGAAAAGATTTTTTGGCGGTTCTATTGGGTCGCAATGGTTTGTAAATATTAAAGTTATACCCATTTGCGCAAACACGCATCTGGGTTTTTTATTTTCTAAAGTAATGTAGTTGGCAAGTGTGGCAAAACTGTCACGATCGTGACGAAAATGCAACAAAGTTTTTTTATTTTTTTTGTTTTATTTTCTTATTATAAAAGCGTAACAGACGCGACTTTATCGGAAGCATCAAGCCGCATGACGCGGACGCCTTGGGTTGCGCGAGAAAGTGAGGGTATTTGGGCAATGGGTACGCGGATGACTTGTCCTTTTTTAGAAATTGCCACAATTTCTTCTTCTTCGCCTTTTACAACCTGAACCGCAATTAAAGATCCGGTTTTTGAATTAACTTTGCAGGTTTTAGTTCCGGAGCCGCCTCGGCGCTGAATTCTGTATTGGGAAATTGCTGTTTTTTTGCCAAATCCCAATTCAGAAACGGAAAGAATTTCAAGTTTTTTTGCCTCTTTGGGAATTATATCCATTCCGACGAGCTCGTCGTTCTTTTTTAATTTCATTCCTTTTACTCCTTGTGCGGTTCTTCCCATTGAACGGACATCACGCTCTTTAAAGCGCACTGCTTGCCCAAGTTTGGAAGATAAAATTATTTCTTCTCCGGAAACCGCAAGCTTTGCCCAGTGCAGGGTGTCTCCTTTTTGCAGATTTATCGCGCGGATTCCGCTTCTTCGCACGTCTTCAAAATCTTTTGCTTCAACTTTTTTAATAAGACCTTTTTCGGTTGCAAGCACAATAAAATTTCCTTTTCCAGTTTTTGGAATCGGCAAAACTGATGTCACGCGCTCGTCTGTTGAAAGAGAAAGGAAGTTAGCAATTGCTTTTCCTTTAGATTGCCGTCCTCCTTCAGGAATTTCATACATTTTTGTCTGATAAACTTTTCCTAAATTAGAAAAGAAAAGCAAGTCGTCGTGCGTGTTCCCCGCTATAAATTCGTATGCGAAGTCCTCGTCTTTTGTGGTAACGCCTATCACTCCTTTTCCTCCTCTTCTTTGCAGGCGGTATTCGTCCGGTTTTACGCGCTTAGCGTATCCTCCTTGCGTCAAAATCAAAATCGTTTCTTCTTCGGGAACCAAGTCTTCGTTAGAAATAATTTTGGCCGCTCCCGCAATTACTTTTGTTTTTCTTTCATCGCCGTACTTTTTTTTGATTTCCTGAAGTTCATTTTTAACCACTTCATCAATTTTTTTAGGATCTTTCAAAATGGCACGCAGCTCTTTAATTAATTTTTGCTTTTCTTTAAGTTCATCTTCGATTTTCTGGCGCTCAAGACCGGCAAGAGTCTGCAGCCGCATTTCCAAAATTGCGGTTGACTGCTTGTCGGACAGCCCGAATTTTTTCATCAAGTTTTTATGCGCTTCTTCTTTGTCATTCGAGCTTTTTATGGTTTTAATAATCGCATCAATATGGTCTAGTGCTTTTTTTAGGCCCAGAAGAATGTGCTCGCGTTCTTCGGCCCGCGCCAAATCAAATTTTGTCCTGCGCTCTACAACAACTCTTCTGTGT
This sequence comes from uncultured Candidatus Saccharibacteria bacterium, assembly GCA_964464405.1. Classification (GTDB taxonomy): domain Bacteria; phylum Patescibacteriota; class Minisyncoccia; order UBA11713; family 2-01-FULL-45-33; genus CAYXFX01. The sequence continues at coordinate 114,347 of CAYXFX010000002.1, read as the reverse complement.
TTGATAAACTCTTCTAAAATTGTTTTTAAAGAAAGTGTTTGTGGCTGGCCGTCTACAAGCGCCATAGTATTGAAATGGAATGTTCGCTCAAGATCCGTATGTTTATAAAGGTTGTTTAGAACCTTTTGCGGGTAAGAATCACGTTTTAAATCTATCGCGATTGTAAGCCCTTCTTTATCTGATTCGTCTCTTATGTCGCGAATGCCTTCTAACTTTTTTTCGTGCACTAAATCTGCCATTTTGGAAATCAGCTCCGATTTATTTACGGCGTAGGGGATAGAGGTGATTATTATTTGCCACTCGTTGTTTTTCTTTTCAACAATTTCCGCTTCTCCGCGCATGAGTACGCCTCCTCTTCCTGTTGCGTATGCCTGTAAGATATCTTTTTTATTAAAAATTATTCCTCCGGTCGGGAAATCGGGCCCTTTTACAATTTCTGCTAAATCTTCCACTGAAGTGCGTGGATGCATAAGAAGCTCTAGTGTTGCATCTGTAACTTCGGTTAAATTGTGCGGAGGAATATTAGAAGCCATGCCGACCGCGATTCCAAATGATCCATTTAGCAAAAGTTGTGGAATGGCTGCCGGCAAAACAACTGGTTCGTTTCTTGCGCCGTCGTAATTCGGAACAAAATCCACAGTATTTTTTTCGATATCGCGCAACATTTCCGATGAAATCGCCGACATTCGCGATTCCGTATAACGCATGGCAGCGGCGGAATCTCCGTCAATTGACCCAAAGTTTCCCTGTCCTTCAATTAGTGGATACCGCAAAGAAAAATTTTGGGCCATTCTGACCATAGAGTCATAAATCGCGGTGTCGCCGTGCGGGTGATATTTTCCCATAACTTCACCTACGACATTAGCGGATTTTTTTGTTTTTGCTTGATGTGTGAGCCCCATTTCGTGCATCGCAAAAAGAATTCTACGATGGACGGGTTTTAAGCCGTCTCTTACGTCCGGCAACGCGCGCGCGACAATAACGGACATAGCATAGTCGAGATACGATTGTTTCATTTCGTCTACAATTTCCCGCGGAATCAATGTGCCTATTGCTTGTCCGGGGCTTTCGTTTTTTTCTTCCGCTTTGTTATTTTTTTTAGCCATAATTTATTAAATTGAATTAATTATTGTACTTGCACCATCTTTTATATAATTCCAAAGAAGCGTTATTTGAGACAGCATCTCTGTTTCGGATACAGATGCGGAAGACTTGCCAAAATTTATTGAACTGGTTACGATCCAAAGTCCGATAATAATTATCATAAGAAAAGCAACAATAACAACTGTTGCTGATTTTCTTATTGGCTCAGGTTCTTGTTGGAATTTTTCCAGTTTGTCTAAAAAGGACATTAAGGTGTGCTTAATATTACTATTTTTGATTGCTCTGCTGCCGGAAGGGCATTCTTTTTTATCGTAAATTTATCTTCGGGAGTTGATTTTTCCCCCATTTCTTTCATAAAAGCTTCAATTCCGTCGAGCTTCATTTTGATTCCAGGAATTTTATAATGCATGGGAATTATAATCCGAGGCTCGATTTGATTTATAATTTTTGCTGCATGTTCTTCATCTATCGTGTCTCCTCCGCCTACAGGAATGAATAAAATATCGGGCGTACCTAGCGCTTCCTGAATTTCCGAGCGGAGTTCTGGCTCGCCGTAGTCTCCCATATGAGCCAATTTCATTCCTTCCCACTCAATTAAATAAATTGTATTTTTTCCTTTAATTTTACCTCTTTTTGAATCATGAAAAGTCTGAATACCGCGGACTATTATTCCACCAAATTCGTATTCTCCCGGCCCTGTAATTTTAAAAAGATGTTCTCCGTTTTTTGGGGAAAGCGCGTCTGCATTATTGTGGTTTTTGTGGTCATGCGTTACAAGAACGGCGTCCACTCCAAAACGCGGAGGCGTAAGCCCCGATTCTTTTTCAAACGGATCGATTGCAATCACCGTTTCACCGCTTTGTATTTTAAAGCAGGACAGCCCATAATAGGTTATTACCATTCCTTAATTTTAGCAAAATTTTTTGAAAAATACAACTTCGGCGGTTTTTCTTTTTTTGACGCCATTTTGTACTGGTAGTACGATATGAATATGGCATTAACTAGGCAAGACTTAAAGGCGATTGATGGAATTTTGGATAGAAAATTTGATTTAAAATTGGCGCCTATTCATCAAGAAATTCAAGAACTGAAAAACGATATCGCAGTACTACGAGAGCAAATTCAGGAACTTACTATTACTTTGGACAAATTTGTAAAAATGATGACGGATTATAATGAGAAGTTCGCGTTGTTAAAGGCAGAAGTTGATCAGATTAAATCTGTGCTAAATGAAAAATTCGGTATAAAGATCGCTATTCAAAAATAAAAAACAAAGTCTTGCGGCTTTTTTCTTAATATGTATAATCAAGAAAATGGCGCAAGCAATAATAGAAGAAACAAAAAATCATAATTTAAGCATAATGGACACCCTTCTGGGGGCAAACCCGAAGGTTTTTTTGAAACTGGGCGAACTAATAACAGGAAAAATTATTCAAAAAAAAGGAGCCAAGCTTTTTTTGGATTTGGGAGAATACGGCACAGGAATTGTTTACGGCAGGGAATATCAGAACGCAAAAGAATTAATTAAAAATTTAAACGTTGGAGATGAGATTGCCGGTAAAATCGTAACACTAGAAAACGAAAACGGCTATATCGAACTTTCTTTAAAGGAGGCTGGTTCCGAGATGGTTTGGAGGGAAATTGCCGCATGCAGAGATTCAAAAGAAGTTCTGGATTTAAAAGTGTCCGATTTTAACAAGGGCGGGCTTGTAATTGAATGGCGCGGAATTAAGGGTTTTCTTCCGGCCTCGCAGCTAAAAGCCGACCACTATCCGCGCGTTGAAGGAGGAGAAAAGGATAAGATAGCGGAAGAGTTAAAGAAACTCGTAGGGACGACGCTTAGCTTGACCATTTTGGATTTTGATTCTAAAGAAGAAAAATTGATTTTTTCAGAAAAGGGGACTGAATCCGAGGAGCTGAAAAAAATCGTTGAGAAGTATGGGGTGGGAGATGTTGTTGAAGGTGAGGTGACGGGAGTGGTTGAATTTGGTATTTTTATAAAAATAGAAGAAGGATTGGAAGGGCTTGCTCATATCTCGGAGCTTGATTGGGCGCTTGTTGAAGATCCCGCAAATCTTTTTAAAATTGGAGAAAAAGTAAAAGCAAAAATAATCGCAATTGAGGGTGATAAAATTTCTCTTTCGGTAAAGGCGTTAAAACCAGACCCGTGGGAAATAAATAAAGAAAAATATAAAAAAGGAGACATTGTTGAAGGAAAAGTTCTGCGGTTAAACAAATTTGGCGCCCTGATTTTGCTTCCCACCGGAATTTACGGTCTTGCGCATATTTCTGAATTTGGAACCGAAAAGAAAATGCGCGAAGTAATTGATGCCGGCAAATTTTACCTTTTCCAAATCGCAGTATATAAGCCAGAAGACAGAAAACTTTCCCTTTCTTATTTAGGAAAAGATTCTGAAGAGGCAACAGCAAAAAAAGCGGAGCTTGAATCCAAGATGGCAAAACCGGAGCCGCTTGCGGAAAAAGAAGAAGAAAAAAAGGAAACGCCGGAAGCAGAGTAACGTTTTTTAAAAAAACAAAAAAGGCCGTTTGGCCTTTAATCAACAACTGGCACTACTCTGCAAAATTTTTCTTTTGCGTATGTCCACACGCTTTTTATTGAAGCGCGCGTTATTTTGCGCGTTAAGAAAAAAACTAAAATGACGATTGCAAAAACCGAAAAAGAAATATAAATTTCGGTCGCGCTTGCTTTGTGAGTGGCTATGCGATAAATCTCGTAAACCACTCCGCCCAAAATAGCTATTACTAACACCCAAAAAATCGGAGGAATCATAAAATCTTTCATATTCATTCTGTTGCCCATGCCGTCGTACATCGAGTTTGGATCAAAAAGATCTTTAAAATATTTTTTCGGCGATTCATAATCAGGCCTTCTTCCTAAGAAGAAAGGAATGATTGTCCACTGTGTTACAAATCGCAATACTGGCACGACTCCAAATAAAATTCCAACCCAAAACAAGTAAAGAAAATAATTAAAAGGCGCTATCCATAACCCGGCTCTATAATCGCAAAGATTGTTTGGTTTAGGGTCCCTTTCCATAGATAAGAACAGTCCGAAATGGTAAAATTTATAATGCCACGTCGTTTTTTTTATCTCTTTCAGCTGACTTGTAAGTGCCAGCACAAAAATAATCCATAGCAAATAGGCAATCCCGACTATTTCAAAAATTGCAAAGAGCATCTTGTTCTCCTTTTCTCATCTCAATTTACCTATCGCAATCTAAGCATTTTTATTTTAACTTGTCAATATTTTAAGTTTTTCTACAGCTTCTTCGAGAAGTTCGAAATAAAGATTGAGTCCGATGCGGAAGGCGATGCCGCTTTGTGCTTTGCCCAAAATATTACCTGCGCCTCTTAGTTCCAAATCTCTTTTTGCGATCTCAAGCCCCGCTCCCAGCCACGAATATTTTTCTAGGGCTTCTAAGCGTTCAGCCGCTCTTTCTTTTAATTTTTGTGTGGAAAAAAGAAAATATGCGGAGGCCTCTTTATCTCCTCTTCCTATTCTTCCCCTTAATTGGTGGGCTTGCGCTAAACCAAGCTTGGTAGAATCCTCAACAATTAATGTATTTGCGTTTGAAATGTCCAGTCCATTTTCAATTATTGTCGTTGAGACAAGTAAATTTATTTTTTCTTCTCTGAAATTATGCATTGTTTCCATAATTTTTTTTTCTGGCATTCTGCCATGTAAGATGCCAATTTTAGTTCGCAGGCGCAGCTTTTTTAATTCATCAATCAGTATTGGAATTTTGTGTATTCGATTTGCTAAAAAATAAATTTGACCTTTTCTTTTAAGTTCAAATAAAATAGCTTCTTTTATTATTTTTTTGTTTTTAGGAAGCACATATGTTTTGATTTCAATCCTTCCAGATGGCGCGGAAGTAAGCGAAGAGAGCGATCTGATTTTGGAAAGTGCAAGTTGCAAAGTTCTTGGTATTGGGGTTGCCGAAAGAGTCAAAATATCTAGCTCCGGTTTTATTTTTTTAAAATGTTCTTTTTGAAGCACGCCGAATTTTTGTTCTTCGTCTACAATCAAAAGCCCTAAATTTTTAAACTCGATTTGTTTTCCGAAAATCTTGTGTGTTCCGATTGTAAGATCAATTTTTCCTTCGGCTATTTGGCGGATAGATTTTTTAATACCGCTTTTTTCGTCTAGCCGAGAAAGCCGCGCAATAGATACCCCCAAAGATTCCAATCGTTTTTTAAATACTTCAAAGTGTTGATCGGCTAAAATTGTCGTGGGAGCAACGAGCGCCACTTGTCTGTTGTTTAAGATTGCGCGATACGCCGTGCGCAGTGCGACCTCTGTTTTCCCGAAGCCAACATCTCCCGTAAGTATTCTATCCATCGGCTCGGGATGCAACATGTCGTCGAATATCTCTTCCAAAGATTTTTGCTGGTCCTCGGTATATTCGTAAGAAAAGCTGGCGGCAAGTTCTTCTTCTAAATCAATATGCGCTTCATAAGGCGCGCGCGTTACAATTTTCCTTTTCGCGAAATTTTCAAGAAGCTCTTTGGCATATTTCATTATGTCCTCTTTCGCTTTTTTCTTGGTTGCTTCCCAAAACGTAGTTCCCAATCGGTGGATTTCCGGCTTTTTAAATCCAAGATAGGGCTGAATTCTTTTTATTTCTGTTTCTGGAACGAAGAGAAGATCTGGAGCTTCGGGATGATTTTTGGGAGCCGCGTACTCTATGATTAAGTCCGCGTTGTTCTGTGTTTCGGTCTGCGTTAGTCCGCGATAGATACCGATACCGTGGTCGATATGTACTACGTAGTCGCCATATTGAAATCCAAAATTTTGAATCTGATTGGCTCTCTCCGTTCGTATTTTCTCGCGCTTAACCCTTCCCCGAAGCGGGGTGGGCTCCGACGCGTCTCGAAAATCCGAACGGAGATTGCTAATCTCATCAGACTCAAAGTTTTGAATATTACATATAAAATTCCCCTCAAATTCAATCGCGTACGGCTCTTCTGAATTTATCGGAAAAAGCCGGACTATTCCTCCTCTTTGCGAAAATTCTCCTCTGAAGCTAATTTCCCAAACTTTTGTATAACCAAGTTCCGCAATGCGGCGCAAAAGTTCTGAAAGAGAAATTTTCTGTCCGACTTCCAAAATTGCGGTATTTCGTGCCCAGAACAGATTATTTAACCTATCTTCTTCGATCTTTTTAAAATTTTGCAAAAACCAATCAGCCCCTTTTTCCAAAAGAGGGGGAGTAACAGCTGCTATTAAAACCTGCCTTATCGGCAGGCGAGTTTTTTCTATCTTTTCTTTCAGTACATAAATTTTACGACAAAAAGATAGAAATGCAATACGCACGGGTAATGTGCAAGCACATATGGCGGTTTTCCTCATAATAAGGAAATGGCAATATGCATGTTCAAATTTGACCAACTTTACGCGATCGCGTAAAGTTGAAATATAGTATATGGCGAAATATTTTTATAGTCCACTAAAACAAAAAATTGTATTATTACTCGCAGCCGGAGTTACACTATGTTTTTCAGGATCACCTAAAAAGTCTGGAAAAATTCTAAAGAACTTACCACATGCCTGGAATGAAATCGAGCGCGCAACTTTAAAGAGAATTATTAACGAATTTAAATATAAAAGATTAGTTGATTATGTTGAAAATAAAGATGGGACGGTGGATATCGTTCTGACATCGCTTGGTGAAAAGCACGCGCTTAAATATGATCCCCAAAATATAAAAGTTCGTATTCCATCGCGGTGGGACAAAAAGTGGAGAATGGTTACATACGACATCCCGGAGAAAAAGAAACGCGCAAGAGACGCTGTTCGCTGGGAGCTTAAAAAAATCGGATTTTTGGAAGTGCAAAAAAGTGTTTGGGTATATCCCTACGATTGTAAGGATGCAGTAGATTTTATTTCAGAAGTATTCGAAACTCGAAATTTTATTCGCTACGCGGAAATAAATAATATAGCACCAGACGCAGATCTAAAGCTTCATTTCTGTCTCAACTAATAAATGTGTTAACTTTACGCGATCGCGTAAAGTTGGATTTTTTGTCGTCGTCGTTTGACAAAAATGCAATAAAATTCTATTTTATGTCTAGAAAAGGAGGAGAGTTCAATGCCAAAAGTTGTAACGGCAAAGAGTTTCCAAAAGAAGGTTTTATTGGCCAAAAAACCTGTTATTGTTGAATTTTGTCAGTCAGATTGTGAGGAGTGTCTATCGAAAAAAATTAGAAATGAGGCCATGTCTATTGTTTTTTCAGGAAGGGTTTTATTTTTTGTGTGCAAAATATGTATTGCCGTCAATGAACTAAAATATTCTTCAGGATATGGAAAACACGAGCTTGTAGCTTTTAATGAAGGAAGTGTAATAAAAACAATAGATAATATCTCGTATACTTCGGAAATATTCGAGTTTTTTCAATCGATAGCTTTGCCAGAAAACTAATTAAACTCGCTCATTGCACGTTCTAAACTTTCTTTGCACATGACTTCAAGCGCGTCACAAACGCGTTTTTTTGTTTTTTTGAAAATTTCCAATTCTGCCGGTTTCCACTTGCCGATAATAAATTTAAGTAATTCTTTTTGTTGGGGTTTCTTTTTCGGGCAGACGCCGATACGAATGCGGATAAAATTTTTTGTTTTAAGCGCTCGCATTATGGATTCCACGCCTTTATGCCCTCCGGAATTTTTCCCGTAAGAAATTTTAAAGCGCCCTAAAGGAATGTCCAGATCGTCGTGGATTACAACCACATCTTTTAATTCTTTTTTTGGCTTGATTAACTTAATTGCGCCCAGTCCGGATTTATTCATAAATGTTTCAGGCAATGCAATAAGCACGCTATTTTTGCCGATTTTTGCAGAACTGATTAATGAATTGGATTTTTTATCAAATTCAAATGCTGGAAAATCTTTTTTTTCGGCAAAAAATTGCGCGGTTTCTCTTCCCGCATTGTGCCTCGTTTGCTCATATTCTTTTCCTGGGTTGCCTAGTCCAATTATTATCATCTCTTGATGGTAGTATCATTTTGATATTTTTTCAAAAATGGTGTATCATATATTCACCCGCCTAAATTTTTGTTTAAAAATTTTGGTGGGTAAAATATTATGGATGAAAATCAAGAAATTGTGGAGAGTAGGACAAAAAATGAGAACAGTCTTTGGGAATTTATAAAAGTCATTATCATTTCTTTAGCGATCGTACTTCCGATTCGTACTTTTGTTGCCCAGCCATTCATTGTAGAAGGTTCTTCTATGGAGCCAAATTTTAAAAACGGACAATATTTGATAATTGACGAACTTTCTTACTTTTTAAGAGACCCCAAAAGGGGGGAAGTCATTGTTTTTAGATACCCCATCATGCCCTCGGAGTACTTTATTAAAAGAATTGTTGGGCTTCCTGGAGAAACAGTAAATATTAAATCTGGCGAAGTTTTTATTACAACAAAGGAAGGCAAAGAGATTATTTTGGAAGAATCATATTTGCCGCCGACAGAAACCACTTCCGGAGGCACATGGAGTTTGGGAGACGGCCAGTATTTTGTTTTGGGGGATAATAGAGGCGCAAGCTCAGATTCGCGTTTTTGGGGGATTTTACCTAAAAAAAATATTATCGGCCGTGCCTTTATTCGTCTTTGGCCGATAGGAGAGGCAAAAATTATTAATTAATTTTAATATTGTGGAAAAAACAAAAAAAGAAATACCGCAGGCGCCAAAAGGTATGCACGATCTTTTGCCGGCCGACGCCAAATATCTGGAGAAAATATTGGAGTGCGCGCGTGAAATTTCAGAATTTTACGGTTTTATGCCGATAGAAACTCCTCATTTAGAGAACGCGGATCTATTTTTGCGCCCTTTGGGAGAAACAAGCGATGTCATTGAAAAACAGATGTATACGCTCCGTACGAAGGGCGGGGACTTGCTTGCTTTGCGTCCGGAAGGAACTGCTTCAATCATGCGTGCTTACAACGAAAACGGCATGGGTTCATGGCCGCAACCCGTCAAGCTGTCTTATGGGGGTTCTTTTTTTAGATACGAGTCCCCACAAAAAGGGCGTTTCCGCGAATTCCGCCAATTTGGCATAGAAATTTTGGGAGAGGCTGATCCGGTAATGGATGCAGTCGCTATTAAAATTTTTACCCTTATTTTAAGCGAACTTGGGTTTGAGAATGTTATCACACACGTAAATAGTATAGGGGATAAAGAATGCAGGCCAATTTATAAAAGGGAACTCACAAATTATTATAAAAAGAAATTTAATTATCTTTGCAAAGATTGTAAAAGACGGCTAAAAGAAAACCCTTTGCGTCTCCTAGATTGCAAGGTGCCTGGATGCATAGAATTAAAAGGACAAGCTCCCCAGATGATTGAGCACTTATGTTCAGCGTGCTCAACGCATTTTAAAAATGTTTTGGAGTTTTTAGATGAGGGGAAAATACCTTATTTTATGGACAACTATCTGGTTCGTGGGTTTGATTATTATGGACGGACTGTTTTTGAGATTTTTTTGGAAGAAGAGTCAAAAAAAGAAGAAAAAGTTGCGGATCAAAATGATAAGAACTCACAAAAGGAAGAAGAGGAGAAAGAATTACCCGCTAGAATTGCTCTAGGTGGAGGAGGGAGATACGACGACCTAATGAGCCTTTTAGGAGGGAAACCGCTTCCTGCCGTCGGCTGGGCTATGGGAATTGAAAGAATCATTTACGAAATGAAAAGAATTGGTCTTCCGGCAAAAAAACAGTTAAGTCCCAAAGTGTTTTTGATACAAATTGGGCCGGCTGGGAAGAAAAAAAGTTTTAATTTAGTTGAAGTTTTGAGGAACGCAGGAATTCCGGTTGCGGAGTCTATTTCAAGGGACAACTTAAAGGCACAGTTAAATATTGCTGCAAAAATCGGGGCGAAACTCGCGCTTCTTATCGGACAAAAAGAAGCAATGGAAGGTTCGGTTATTGTCCGTGATATGGAAGAAGGTGTTCAGGAAACCGTCATGCAAGCGCGCTTGATTGAAAAAATCAAAGCAAAATTAAAAAAATAGTTTGCTATAATGGAAAATTGTATTTTTTGTAAAATAATAAATAAGGAAATGCCGGCGGAGGTATTGCAAGAAACCGACGAAGCTGTTATATTCAAAGACATTCGCCCTTCGGCTCCAGTGCATTATCTGATCGTTTCTAAAAGACACATTGCGTCTGTTAAAGAAATATCAAACAATGACGAAGCTTTAATTGGACACTTGATATTTTTAGGAAAAGAAGCGGCTGAAAAGCTAGGCCTTCAAGGTTATAAATTAACTTTCAATATAGGAAGAGAGGGCGGACAGATTGTTGATCACATACATTTGCATCTTTTGGGCGGCTGGTCTAAAGGCGAGAAAAGAACAAATGCTTAATATAATTAGTAAATTAGTATTTAAATCATGGTTGAAGTAAGAAGAAGAGAAAATGAATCGACGGGGAGTTTGCTTCGGCGTTTTAGCAAAGTTATGCAAGCGTCGAGTTTTCTTACTCGCGCAAGAGGAAATAGATATCACATCTCTTCCCAATCAGAATATCAAAAGAAAAAAGAGGCCTTGCGCCGCATCGAATATCAAAAAGAGCAGGAACTCTTAAGAAAACTTGGCAAAAACAAAACCCGCTAATGGCAACCCTAAAAGACAAAATTACTGAAGACCAAAAGCAAGCATTAAAATCTGGAGAGGCGTTGCGCCTTTCCGTTTTACGCCTGCTTTTGTCGTCCATAGGCAATAAAGAAATAGATTTAAGGAAACGCGATGTAGGACTTTCAGACCAAGAAGTGCTTGACGTCATATCATCCGAAGTAAAAAAAAGAAAAGACGCAGCGCAAGAGTTTAGAAAAGGGGGAAGAGAAGATTTGGCGGCTAAAGAAGAATCGGAGCTTGAAATTTTGCGCCCTTATTTGCCTCCAGAGATATCGGATGAGGACCTTTTGCGTATTGTTAAAGAAGGAATTAGGGAAGCTGGAGCCGGAAGTGAACAGGACTTCGGGAATGTTATGAAGATAATTATGCCTACTTTGAAAGGAAAGGCGTCTGGGGATCGAATTTCACAAGCATTAAGACAAGAACTTGCTACAATAAGGAAGTGAGATGCTGGAAATCCTCAATCTAAGCAGGAAGAAAATAGAAAAGAAAATATTTTTTGACATTTACCATAAAATTTTTAAAAAAGACTTCGAACTTTCTCTTGTACTTGCCACACCTTTATTATTGCGAAAACTAAATAAGAAGTATCGCGGAAAGGATAAGGCGGCAAATGTGTTATCTTTTTCCTTTGGTAAGTCAAGCGGTGAAATATTTATAAATATATCCGAGAAAGATTTGAAATATCTTTTTATCCATGGATCTTTGCATCTTTTGCACTACGACCACATAAAGGACAAAGACGCGAAGCGTATGGATAAAATGGAAAAGAAAATTTTAGAACAAATTAATTAAACCATTCAACTATTTAACTAATTAACAAATCCAATGGCCCGCCAAAATTCTGTAATCGCAATAGATTTAGGAACCGAATTTATTAAAGCTGTAGCTTTGTCTTCCGACCGTAGTGAAGGCAATCTTACGCGGGTGCTTGGAGCGAGCTCTGTTCCTTCGGAAGGGATAAAAAAGGGCGCCATAATCGAAGTTGCCGATGTAGCAAAAGCCCTAAAAAATGCTGCTAGTGGACTTGAAAAAGCGATCGGAATGAAAATTACACGCGCTTTTGCGGGTATTGGGGGCACAAGCCTGGGTTTCCAAAAATCAAAAGGACTCGTAGCGGTTTCCCGTGCAGATAACCAAATTTCGAAGGACGATATAAAGCGCGCTATTGATGCGAGCGAGACCAATTTAGCTAAAGTGCAGAATAGGGAAGTACTACATTCTATCCCTTTTTCTTTTAAAATCGATAACGATCTTGCAACTCCGGATCCAGAAGGTCTATCTGGAGGAAAGCTAGAAGCGGAAACCATTTTTATAACGACTCTTTCGCAACAGTTAAAAAATATTATAAAAACGTTTGACGAGGTTGGGATTGAATTAGAAGACGTATTTGCAAGTCCTTTTGCGTTAGGAGCGGGCGCGATTTCCAAAAGAGAGAAGGAGGTGGGTGTAATGCTTTTGGATATTGGCTCTTTGACTACTTCTCTCATAATTTTTGAAGAAGGATATCCTTATTCTCTTGAAGTATTGCCTGTAGGTTCTCGCCACATAACACAAGACATTGCTGTCGGATTTCAGATTTCAATGGAAGAAGCGGAAAAACTAAAAGTAACTCACGGAATTGTCGGAAGGGAGCAAGTTCAGGCAAAAAAGACGGCGAGGGTAAAAAACGACGCGGATGACTTAATTTACGGAAAATATTCGAGAAAAAAACTATCGGACATTATTGAGTTGCGACTAGACGACATTTTTGAGCTTATTGAAAAGCATCTAAAAAAAGTTGAACGGGTAGGACTTCTTGCCGCAGGCGTTGTTATCGTTGGTGGAGGAGCGAATCTTGAAGGTATTGCAGATTTTACGCGCGAATATTTAAAACTTCCTGCGCGGATTTCTTATCCGGATAGTCTCGGCGGTTTCAGAGATAAAGTAAGGAATCCTTCCTGGTCTGCTTCTTTGGGGGTAGGGCTTTTGGGTTTAGAAAAATCTTCTTCTTTAAATTCTCTCTCACATCCGCGCCCAGGGACATTCTTATATTGGCTCAAAGCCTTTTTGCCATAGAATACTTTTCAAAACGTTATTTAAAAAATAAAAAAACACGGTTTTAAAGCCGTGCCTTTCTTTATTTTTCCAATCGAAAATTCAGCATTGTAAAAAATTTTGTCAAGTATTGCAATGTTTGTCCGATATGCTACGGATTAGTTATAAATTTAGATTTAAAAATTTATTTAAATGCAATATGCCATATATTAAACCAGAAGTTGAAACATTTGCGCGGATCAAAGTAGCTGGAGTTGGAGGATCCGGTAAAAATGCTGTAAATCACATGATAAATTCTAAAGTTAAGGGAGTTGAATTTATCGCGTTCAACACAGACACACAGGATTTACATAAAAGCTTGGCACATAAAAAAATTCGAATCGGAAGAGGCCTAACCCAGGGATTGGGCACAGGAATGAATCCTGAGCTTGGAAAGCAGGCCGCCGAAGAAACAAAAGATGAAATCCAAGAGGTATTGAAAGGCGCCGATATGGTTTTTGTTACTTGCGGAATGGGCGGAGGAACGGGAACGGGAGGTGCGCCGGTTATTGCGCAGACGGCAAAAAATTTAGGTGCTTTGGTAATAGGAGTAGTCACAAAGCCTTTTGCTTTTGAAGGCGCTGAGCGTGCAAGGCTTGCAGAAAGCGGATTGATAAAATTGCGTGAAGCGGTGGATGCGCTTATCGTAATACCAAATGATAGACTTTTGACTTTGGTGGACAAAGAAACACCATTTCTTACGGCGTTTGCGATGTGCGACGAAGTTTTGAGGCACGCTGTGCAAGGAATTTCCGATTTAATCACAATGCCCGGAATTATAAATGTGGATTTTGCGGATGTCCGTTCAATTATGCAAAATGCAGGTTCAGCCCTTATGGGCATAGGACATGCGCAAGGCGAAAGCAGAGCGGAAGAAGCGGCTAAGATGGCAATAAGTTCTCCGCTTTTAGATGTTTCTGTAAATGGCGCAAAAGGAGTGTTGTTTACGGTTTCCGGGGGGCCGGATCTTACAATGTGGGAAATAAACGAAGCTGCCAAAATCATTACAGGCTCAATTGATGCTGAAGCGCGTGTCATATTCGGAGCGATAAACGATGATCGGCTAAAGAAAGGTGAAATTAAAATCACAGTCATTGCTTCGGGCTTTCCGCCAAACGGGGGCACGGGCAAAACTGCCAATCTTTTTGGCTCGGGTTTCCAAAGTAATTCCATCCTTTCACCTAAAAATTCGCCACCTAAATTAAATCCTGGAGAAAAGCCGGAAATTTTAGCTGAAGAATCCGAATGGGATTCAATTCCGGCATTCATTCGTCGAACAAAAAGAGAGTAGACAAGATTCTAAAAATTTTTAAAATTTTTCGCGATATCCACAGGCGGATTTTTTTTGTCCTTCATGATACGATGAATTTATGAATGAGGGAAACAATATTTTACTGAAAAGCGGGTCCCAAAGCGGGACTTTTTTTGCCTCAACTGAACCAAATGATGATTTGCAAAAATTACGGATCGCAAGATTTTTTTCAAAAGAAAATATCCATCCATATGATGAAATCGAATGGGAGAGAAGAGTTGCGCGGATAGCAAAATCAAGCGGTGAAATTATTTTTGAACAAAAAGATGTGGAAGCTCCTAAATTTTGGTCGCAAACTGCGACTGATATTGTCGCCGAAAAATATTTTTCCGGGCATTTGGGTAAACCCGAACGAGAAGCTTCCGTTCGTCAGGTAATAAATCGGGTTGCAGATACAATTGCAAAGTGGGGAGTAGAAGCCGACTATTTTGCGACAGTTAAAGACGCACAAATTTTCAACGAAGAATTAAAATATATATTGGTTAACCAATTGGGGTCTTTTAATTCGCCCGTCTGGTTTAATGTGGGAGTAGAGAAATGGCCGCAGTGCTCCGCTTGTTTTATTTTGGCTTTGGAAGACTCTAAAGAATCTATCGCTGAATGGTATAGGACGGAAATGTTTATTTTTGCGGGAGGTTCTGGTTCCGGAGTAAATATTTCACCACTCCGATCTTCGAAAGAAAGCATTACAAACCGCGGAAAATCTTCTGGGCCGGTCTCTTTTATGAAAGGCGCCGACGCAATCGCGGGCACAATTAAATCTGGAGGCAAGACACGTCGCGCCGCGAAAATGGTTATATTAAATATTGAACATCCCGACATCAGGTCTTTTATTGTTTCAAAATGGAAAGAAGAAGAAAAGGCAAAAGCTTTAATTTCGATGGGATTTGACGATGCTTTAGATGGAGAAGTTTATTCAAATATTTTTTTTCAGAACGCGAACAATTCAGTCCGCGCAACGGATGAATTTATGAACGCAGTTTTGGAAGACAAAACTTGGGATTTAAAATCAGTAAAAAAAGGAGAGGTTTTAGAAACTGTGCGTGCGAGGGAGCTTATGAATTTAATTGCAGAAGCGGCATGGAATTGCGCTGATCCAGGAATGCAGTTTGATACCACAATAAACCAGTGGCATACTGTTCCTAATGCCGGGCGGATTAACGGATCAAATCCATGCAGTGAATACATGCATTTGGATAATTCAGCATGCAATTTGGCATCATTAAATCTTTTGCGTTTTTTAAATGAAGACGGAAGTTTTGATACAGAATCGTATAAAAATGCTGTCCGCATTTTTATAATCGCGCAAGACATTATTGTGGGATTTTCATCTTATCCGACTGAAAAAATTGGAGAAAATGCGCGCGCATACAGGGAGCTTGGGCTGGGGTACACGAATTTAGGCGCACTTCTTATGCAATTGGGGCTTCCATATGATTCTGACGAAGCGCGGGCGTATTGCAGTGCGCTAACCTCGATTATGACCGGAGAGGCATATAATGTTTCTGCGGAAATTTCTCGCGCAGTTGGCTCATTTGCCGGATACGAAAAGGATAAAGATGCAATGCTGGCTGTTATAAAAATGCACGGATATGAATCCAAAAAAATCGCTAAAAGTGCGCTTCGTGAGGAAAATTTATGGAAAGAAGCAGAGCGTGTTTGGGAAAAGGCTTATCAAAATGGAATAAGCTTCGGAATTAGAAATTCGCAAACTTCGGTTCTTGCGCCAACCGGCACTATTTCTTTTATGATGGATGCCACAACTACAGGAATCGAACCAAGCTTCTCTTTGGTAGCCTACAAAAAAATGGTGGGAGGCGGATTCTTAAAGATTGTAAATACTTCCGTACCGCGCTCTCTTAAAAATTTAGGGTATAACGAAAAAGAAAGAGAAGAAATTTTAGATTATATTTTAGCGAACGATTCCATTGAGGGAGCACCGCACCTAAAAGAAAGCGATTTTCCTGTCTTTGATTGTGCTACAAATTCTCCGGGAGGCAAGCGATCAATCCATTACTCGGGGCACATCCGCATGATGGCGGCTGCTCAGCCGTTTATCTCTGGCGCAATTTCTAAAACCGTAAATCTTCCCGAATCTGCAACAATTGATGATGTTACGAACACTTATATGGATGCTTGGAAGCTTGGGTTAAAAGCGATAGCAATTTACCGCGACAACTCAAAGGGGGTTCAGCCATTAAACACCTCGCGCACCAAAAGTTCAAATCAAGACGCAAGAGACGCTGAAGAAGTTTCAAGCTCTGCCCCCCCGCCTAGCATGAGGAAAAAACTTCCCGCGGATGTAAAAGCAATCCGGCACAAATTTTCTATAGCTGGGCATGAGGGATACATTCACTGCGGTATGTACGAAGACGGAAGACTTGGTGAAGTATTCATACGTGTTGCAAAAGAAGGATCAACCATTTCAGGTCTGTTGGACGCAATAGGAGTACTTATGTCTGTTTCCTTACAGTCAGGAATACCTGTTGAAACTATAATCAGAAAATTTGTCCATTCAAGATTCGAGCCCGCTGGCTTTACAGAAAACCAAGATGTACCGGTAGCGAAATCAATTCTCGATTATATCGGAAAGTTCCTTGCAATTAATTTTCTTTCGCAAGGCGACCAGGAAGCTTTAGGAATTTATACACATTCAAAACCAGAATCTCCCCAAACAACTAACGTAAAAAATTCTCTCAAATTAGAAGAACAGCCGAAATTATCTGCTCCGATAGAAATTCGCGCGGAAATCAAGCCAATAGTTGCAAATGCGCAAGCGTTTGCTTATCAGGATGCACCTGCTTGCAGATGCGGAGCGATAATGGTGCGCACTGGTTCATGTTATACTTGTCCTTCTTGCGGAGAAAACATCGGAAGTTGCAGTTGATTTTTTTGCTAAAATATTGTATACTCTAAAATAGATAATTTCCCTAAAGGAGAACGATATGTATACACAAGATGTGTTTCGGGGTGATGTTGAAGACCTAGAATCACTGGAGCTTAGTATAAGTGAAATCGAGCTGAAAATATTGGCTGAAAAAAACGGGTTTTTTTCTGGCGAGGAATTTTTTATAAGAGTTACTATCGGTAAGGCGCTAAATTGGGCGCTATCGAAGCAAATGAACTTAACTATGCACTAAGCCAACGCGATGCGTTGACTTTTATTATATTTACTATATACTTATAAATATAAAGCCCTCGGGGGCTTTTAAAAAACTTTAAATTTTTATGTTTAATAAATTAATGAATTATATAAAGGAGACGCGGATTGAGATGCGCAAGGTGAATTGGCCATCGCGCGCCCAAACCACGCGGTTTACCCTTATTGTAATCGGAGTATCTTTAGGCATCGCCTTAATTTTAGGCGGGTTTGATTTTATATTTCAAAGACTATTACAAATTTTTATTATTTAATTTGCCCGCTAAAATTTATGAATACAATTTCAAAAGTTTATAATAAAATAGATTTTGCAAAAGGCCGAGTTATTTTAATTACAGGTTTTAAAATTTAGGCGGGTAAATGGCAAAACAAACTTCAGAATTTGGAAAAAATTGGTACGCAGTCCACACGTACGCTGGATATGAAGAAGCTGTTGCCCGCAATTTGAGGCAGCGTATAGAATCTTTGGGAATGGAAGACCAAATTTTTCAAGTCGTGGTTCCTAAGGAAAAAAAGATAAAAATTAAAGGCGGAAAAAGGAAAGTTATCGAGGAAAAAATTTACCCAGGCTACGTTTTGGTTGAAATGGTTGTAACCGACGCTTCATGGTATGTTGTTAGAAATACTCCGCGAGTTACTGGGTTTGTTGGGTCTGGGACAACTCCCGCCCCGCTTTCGGAAGGCGAGATAAATGTGTTATTTTCCAAGTTAGGAAAAGAAGAGCCGACTCATAAGATTGACGTATCCATAGGGGATCCTGTAAGAATTAACGATGGACCCTTCCGCGATTTCGAAGGAAAAATCAGCGAGGTTGACGAATCAAGAGGCAAGGTAAAGGTTCTAGTTTCCATGTTTGGAAGAGAGACACCCGTGGAGCTAGATTTCCTTCAGGTTAAAAAATTGTAATTCACCCGCCAAAATTTTATATAAAATTTCGGCAGTTTGCAAAAATATTAATTTATTGTTAAATTTCAATTTAAGTTTATAAATGCTTAAAATTTAGGCAGGTAAATGGCCAAACCAATAAAAACAATAATTAAAATACAAGCGCCTGCGGGCAAGGCGACCCCGGCTCCTCCAATTGGGCCTGCTTTGGGTCAGCACGGAATTAACATTGGAGAATTCGTAAGCAAGTTTAACGCGGCTACTGCTCAGATGGGGGATGACATAATACCTGCCGAAATTACGATCTATCAGGATCGGACTTTCGATTTTAAATTAAAAACTCCTCCTGCGTCTGATCTTTTGCGTAAGGCGGCGGGGATTGATAAGGGAGCCGCAAATCCTTTAAAAGGAAAAGTAGGAAAAATATCAAAAGCAAAACTTCGAGAAATTGCGGAACGCAAAATGGAAGATCTAAACGCAAACGACGTTGAAGCTGCCGAAAAAATCATCGCTGGCAGTGCCAGAAGCATGGGTATTGAAATTGTTGATTAGAATGCTAAATTAATTTCAGATTACTTTTTTAAGAAGGAGCCGCTCATGACTCTCGAGGAAGTCGTTTACCAAATTGACGGTGAGTTGAAAGAAGAGGAAGAAGTGGGACGGTATTCAATAAAAATTTCACTTCTGGATAACACTAAAGATGTTTGTGCTGTTCGAGGCGCACACATTGCTTTAGTTGAAGCTTGTGCGAAGGGCAAAACGTTGGCTGAAGCACGACGGAATTTGGTGTGTCTTTTGAGGGGAAACGTGCTTTTTCATAACTGGCCGATTCAGTGGAAAACTTACACCGACTCACTTCGGGTACCGGAATCTTTGAAGGAGAGTGATGAATGAAAAATTCGATATGGGTTTATCTTGTGCCAATTATGTGGGGCGTGTCTGTTTATTTTGGCGGCGTTCTTGCAAAAAAGAACGGCGATATATTCGACGGTCACTTCTGGATCGCGCTAGGTATGATTTTTTGGGGGATTGTCATTTTATTTTCTACGAATTTTCGCACGTTTGCCGGCTGGCGGTGGGATTGGGAAGGACTTACTTTTGGTCTTACCTATGCTTTAGGAGGCTTAACTTTTGTTTTAGCTATGGCATCAAGCGGCCCAATTAAAACTTCCGCTCTTTCAGCACTCTACCCCGCGATTACTGTTTTAATGGTTTGCTTATTGCAGGGTCAAAACTTGAGTATTCGTCAAATAATCGGAGTTTCCCTTTCAGTTGTTGTTGGTTGGCTTATGGTTCCAGGATAATAAAAGCGGTTTAGCTCCGCTTTTTTATTTTTATAAATGAGATGAATTTACTTTTGCACTGCTATTTCAATACCGAATTTTTCTTTAAATATTGCTTTCATTTGATCTACTTCTCCTTTCAAAATTATAAATTCTTCTTTGTAATCGCTTAGTTGTTTAACAAAATTATCCAGCGTTGTGGCTAATTTGTCCATCTTTTTGTCAAATTTGTCCATTCGGTTTTCAATTTGTTGAAATTTAAAATTCATAGCTTCAAGGATCGCTCCTTGATATTCAGTGAATTTTTTGTCCAAAATTGTTTCTAAGTCCTTTTTCGTAATTGCATCTGTCATGTTTTAATCATACAATTTAAACTTTGATTTGCAATCTGTTCATTTATCCACAGAATTTTTTCTTAGAAGGCGCATTCGGTGCTAACCTTGTTTTTAGAAGAACACTTTAAATAGGAGAAGCGGAATGGAAAGATGGTCTAAGCCGGAATGGGACGAATTATTTATAGGAATAGCATTGCTGGTTTCTTCCAGAGGAACCTGTGATCGTTTGCGGACAGCTTGTGTTTTAACCAAAAATAATAGAATCATTGGTTCAGGATATAACGGAGCGGTTGCCGGATTGCCGAATTGCGATGAAGTGGATCATTACATGGTTAACGGTCACTGTTTGCGCACTTTACATGGAGAAGATAACGCAATTGCGAATGCTGTTTCCAGCTTATCTGGCGCAACTGCCTATATTATTGCGACACCTTGTCTTGCTTGCGTAAAAAAACTTCTTCAGTACGGCGTTTCGCGGATTGTTTATGTCGGACAATATAGCAATATTGCCGGAATTGAATTTGTTCCTGAAATTTGCAAACAAAAAGGCGTGCCACTTGAGCAATGGTCCAAGGATCCAGCCGATGTTGCGCTTATCTTTAAAAAAGTTTTTGAGAGATTAAAAGGCGACGGAGGACTTTTTCGCGACTATCCGAACTTGGAACTAATGCTCGACTTCAAAATGAATATTATGAAGACGTTGTCGCAGGGACTGCTTATTATTTTTGAGGGGCCGGAAAAAGCTGGAAAATCGACTCAGATCGAGCGGCTGGCAGGTTACCTGACTGGTAAAGGATACTCCGTTTTCACGACAAAAGAACCGGGAGGTGGAATTCCGGATTTAAGGAGCAGAGTAAAGAATCTTGACCCGAATCGTCCTGATTTACCGGAAGCAGAATTTGAGATTTTTGAAGAAGACAGAAAAGTTCATTTTTCCAAGAAAATCATTCCATTAAAACAAGCAGGTAAAATTATTCTTTGCGACCGAAATGGAGATTCCACCCTTGCGTATCAAGGGTATGGCCGCGGAATGGATTTGGAGAAGATTCGGGCTGCTAACAAAAAATCCACCTCTGGAGTAATTTCTGATTTAACATTCGTTTTAGATCTGAAGCCGAGCGTAATTTTGGATCGGATTAAAAAAGACAGAGAAACTGAGGTAACGCGATTTGAAAAAGAAGGCGTCGAATTTCACGAGCGCGTAAGGCAAGGGTTTCTTACGGAAGCGGCGAAAGATCCGCGGCGTTACGTGGTTCTTCCCGCTGATGAAGACAGAAATTGGTTGACGGTACAAATAATTAAAACTGTAAACGAAAGACTTGGATTATAAAAAAGAAGCCGCGGGGCTTCTTGTTTTTTTTACTCTTTACTTAACAACATAAGTTTTCTTTGTGTCGCCATTTCGGCGGCCATTCTCGTAAGCGCAGGATCTTCTCCTTGGTTTACGAATTTCATTGCCGCGGCGATATTTGGATGCACTTTTTTTAAGATGTCATGCATTTCATTTACAATCGATCGATAACCTGGGTGCCCTTGGGGCCCCGTACGCAGCTCGTGAAAATGAAATGCTGCGCGGGCGTTTAGCATAAAACGGTATCTCATTTTGTGTCCCAGAAGCGTTGCGTATTGAGCTTCTTCTTCATGTTTTTCGCTTGCCATTTTATTATAAAGTTCGTCTGAAAGCAAAAAACACAATCGGAATTTTTGCTCAAGTCCCGAATCTACGACAGATTTCGGAACATCAAATCCATATTTTGTGGTAAGCTCTTGCCATTCCATCATATCTACCATGCGGTGGCGCTGGAGATCGCGAAATGTTCCGTAATCTGCAAAAATTATCCATTCATAGTGTATTTTTTCGAATGCTCTGCCTGGTTTTTGCCTTCTGTTTAAACGATTTCCGACATAGGTGTTGAAAATTTTTAATTTTTCTTCATAAGATAGACGTGCAGTTGTATTTTCTATTTCAATTATCGGAACTCTCGAAGACTCAAACAGCATTTCCGGTACGATGTCCAGCTCGTTTTTTGGCCAATAGTCGAGTAAAACAACTCTGGGGCTTTCAGAAGATCTCCGGAGCAAAAGTTCTTCGGAAATTTTTTTCATAGATTCTTTAATATCTTTTTGATAAGCGACGGCTGCTCCGCCGTATTCTGGCATATCCGTTCTTTCCAAAAATGCTGCGCTCACTTTTCTTGATTCTCTCAAAAAACTTATTCCCGCTTCTTGCGCTTCTAACAAATTGTGTGCGGAGAGAAATAAAATCATGTTTTGAATTGATTGCGCCGATCCTACAATTCCGACTGTTGATTTTACGGCAACCGGCAAAAGAGGGCGCGCAGCGTCGCACGCCTGTGCTCTTGTTGCTCCGATCCAAGCAACTCTTTCCAACTTGCCTTCGGGCTCAGGATTTTTCTTTCGTTCATACCCCGTAAGTTCGTGGACGATGTCTGAATAAAGATCGAAAATGTGCGCCATAGTTCTTTCGTATTCATTTAACAGTGAAGGAGAAAGATTTTTTGGAGTAAAGAAATTGTACCGCCCGTTGATATCCATTTGGTCAAAATAAATATATCGCGTTGATTGCTCAAGATAAGCGCGGAGTCTGCCCCATTCGATAAGCTTTGTAAGGAGATTCGATGCTCCTTCGTACGCAAGATAGATAAAATTTAGCTGTGCGACGGAATCATCTCCGAATCCTGTAACGACTCTTTTAAATAAAGCTAAATCCTTCATGCGGTCCGAATTTGCTGATTTAACGAAATTATACGCTTTTTCTGCCCATCTATCTAAAAACGTATCCGTGAATTTGTTGTAATTTGCAAATTCATCCAAATAAATTTTTCTTAAATCATCTCCTCTGCGAGAAAGACGCGCCATGGCGGCCGCAACCTTAAGCGGGTCGGCGTTGTTTGTAAATGCGTAAACCGGTCCGCGTACGTCCGTAACTATTTTGGAAAGGTGCCGATATCCGGCGTTTGTAGTTATGAGGTCGCCTGCTTCATTTCGCGTAACATAGGGATTTGTGACCTTGCTCATTCATGGCTCCTTTTTTTCAAAAAATATTCTAAAATTATATTTGCATATTTTTTTTCCTAATGCTAGGAATAATGCCAGATTGAAAGGAGAAAAATGATGGGCATTGCTCGGTACATTGATCATACTTTGTTAAAACCTAATGCGACTCAAAGTCAAATTGAGACGCTTTGTAAAGAAGCAATTAATTACGGATTTTTTTCAGTGTGTGTAAATCCTGTCTGGGTTGAATTTTGCCGTAGTTATTTTATAGGATTCTCAAATTTAAAGATTTGTTCTGTTGTTGGATTCCCTTTAGGATCAAATTGTTCAGAAATCAAGGCGGAAGAAGCAAGATGTGCAATTGCAGACGGAGCGGATGAGGTTGATATGGTTATTAATATTGGTGCCCTAAAATCTGGTAATTTAAGGCTGCTTGCGCGAGATATACAAACTGTGCGGCGGACGACAAATGCTGTGTTAAAGGTTATTATCGAAGCATGTTTGCTGACGCATGATGAAAAAGTGCGTGCTTGTAATATCGCACGCGCTTTTGGCGCTGATTTTGTAAAAACCTCGACTGGGTTTTCTGTACACGGCGCTACAGTTGAAGATGTAAAACTTATGCGTAGTGTTGTGGGTAAAAAAATGGGGGTTAAAGCTGCAGGAGGAATTAAAACTTTAGCCCAAGCTCGGGCAATGCTCGAAGCGGGAGCAAACCGTCTGGGATGCTCCGCAAGCGTACAAATTGTGGAAGAGGAAATAAAGGAAAACTCTCTGTAATTTTACAGAGAGTTTATTTTTTTTCAAAAATATGATACAACAAACTCTAGATCAAAGGAGGTGTAAAATGATTTATGCGCATATTATCAGGATTAGAGATCAAGAATATAAAGATCGGTATAATGTTCTTTTACGTTTGAAACATTTTAAGTTCGATGACGCAAAAGATGAACAAGCTCTCGCGCCCGTCATTGTGGAAACGCTTTTTGAAGAAAGCGGCAATGTTTTTCTTTTAAATAAAAGGGTTCAAGAATGGGCATCTGCGCACGAAATTAAACTTCTCGATTTTTCTACAGGACACATCGCGCCGACTGCAGATGAATATTTTGAACAACTCAAAAGGGAAGCTATAGATTGCGCACAACTTCTTGAAAAAATTCGCAAGCGAAATGAGATTTTGTTCGCAGCTCTTTCCGATGAGGAAAAAAGATATAAAGAGCTGGGAACAACCTGCGACGTCATTCAAAAAGAAAAAGATGAGGAAATAAAAACATTGCACGATATCATTCATACGCAGGACGAAACCATAGCAGGGGCGCGTGAAGCAGGTTTTATTACGGATGGAGAATTTGAAATTATCTCCGAACATTTTTTATACAATGGAAAAGAAACCAAGCCAACAAAAACTATCCACTAAACCTCGATGCTTTCGAGGTTTTCTTTTTTGTGTCAGACTGTAATAATAAGAGTAGATTTAGTGTGGGGTTGCCAATTAAGGAGAAAATATATGGCAAAAATTTGCGATAACACAAGTTCGGGTACAATTTTTGAAGGAAACGGAAACATTCTACTTATTGAACGGAAAAACTATCCTGAATCTATTGCATTGCCGGCAGGGCATTTTGACGGAGATACATCCGGAGAAAATTCTGTGAGAGAATCTTCAGAAGAAGTCGGGCTTACACCCCAAAAAATTGAAATGATCTGGTCTGGACGTGTCGATAATCCATGCAAAAGAGAAGGTGGAACGCATCACGATTGGTCGGTTTTTCTAGCTATGAGTTGGGACGGAGAAGTTAAAGCCGGAGACGACGCGAAAGAAGCATTTTTGGCGACAAAAGACGAATTACTAAAATATGCGGAGCGTACGGAATATTTTATGCAAAAATACAAAGTTCCTTACACTGAAGTCGGCAGTTTAACACGAGCAATTTTCGGAGATACCGCAAATAAAAATACAGACCCCGAGTGGAAAGAAGAAATGGGATTGGAGCCCGTGTGGTATAAGATTCTCAAAGATTTAGGAAAGATTTAATATCTCTCTATACCCTCCCCTTTAATATGGGGAGAATTATTTTTTAATAACCAAAATTTCCGTATCCGTAATTACTGTAATTATTATACTCATACGGAGATTGATAATAGTTGTACCTCATTTGATAACTGGGATAATAGCCGTAGGAGGGGTAAGTATAATAATACGACGGGTAAGAAGGATAAGAGGAATAACTAGGATAGTAATAATTCCAATACATTGGCAAATATTGTGAGAAGCCAATAGTGTAACTCGTTTCAATTGTTGGGTTTGTGTAGTTGGCTCCTGCAAATGCCGGATGTAAAAGAAAGAAAAGAAAGAGAGATAACCATTGGATAATAATTAGTTTATACTTATTTTTCATATCATATAATTAAGCTACTTAAATATGGAGATTTGGTGAAAATGTGGCACTTAATCCACAGATTGCCTATTTTCCACGTGGCGCTAAAATTAAAAGGTGAAATCAATCGTATTTAGTTCATCACAGAGGTTTTCCAAAGATTTGAGCTTTTTTATGGACCACTTGCATGAATTGGCGAAAGAACGCGGAGTAAGGCTTACGATTTTACATCCCGAGTTTGCAATGGACCAGCACAATCTACATCACTTGCCTGAAAAAGAAAGACTGATTGACCCAGTTTATCGCGCGGAAGTGGCCGGCAAAGTATATGACCATTTATTTCGAAAAGTCAGAGTTGCCGACGTCTGTTTTATTTTTAATAAGAACGGATATATGGGGGTAAACGTCGTGGGGGAGCTGTTTGCCGCGGCCGCATTGGGGAAAATGGTTTATTCCTTAGATGAACGGACTTTGATGGGTGATTACCCACACAATTTATACGAAGAAATATCAGCAAAAAAATTAATTCATGGCGTAATCAAAACCCCAGAAGACCTTTTCTCGGTTTTGGTTTAAAATAAAAAAGCAGAAATGTGATTACATTCTGCTTTTTATGTATGCGGCGGCGTCTAATAAGTTTGTGCAATGCACGTCCGCAAGTTCTGATTTTGTTTTGACTTCCCACGGAGGCGGTTTGCGCATGAGAATGCAGGTAACATCTGGATTTCGCTTCTTTACGGCATCAATTTGGCGCGGCGCGTCATCGAGAAAAAAAGTTTTGGTTTTTTTAATTTTCGAAATTACCTCCGGTTTGTTTTCGGTTACGTAAATATTTTTAAAGTACTTTTCAATGCGATGCGCATGCACTTTCCTTAATTGAACAACATAATCACCGGACGAGACTAAAATTAAAGATTTTTTTTGAAAATTTTCTAAAAAATTAATTGTGTCGTGGAAAAAATATTGATGGTCAAGCAGTGCATTTAACTCGTGTAGCATTTTTCTTGGCAAATCAGGTTTAAGTTTTCTTAAAAATGGCCACAAGTGCTGGAAGGAATAGCGCCCATTGCCGTTTTTTAATATAAATTCATTTCGGATGCACTGGGCGTACAATTCCGGATCGAGCTTGTATTTTTCCGCAATTTTTTGTTCTTTTCTAAATCGTGCCGATGATTGAATTAAAGTATTATCCAAATCAACGGCTATCACCAAATTTCGCGGCATTTATTTTCCCCCCAATTGATTCTATTGGCAAGATAACACACTCAATTTTAATTATCAATTACACTTGCCCCGTTAGAAAATTACTCGCGTTTAATATTGCATTGCTGGGCATATTATATTAAATTAAATGCTATGGTCATTCGGATTAAAAATAATTTTTTAATGGGGTGCGTATAAGAATACTAGCATTATTAATACTTTTAATCGGTACTTTGGCCGGATTTTTAAATGCCGCAAGTTTTTTGGGATTTCAAAATTCATGGTGGGCTAGGCCTTTTCGGTTGGGTCTTGATCTTCAGGGGGGCACGCATTTAGTTTACAAAGCAGACACCTCGCTCATTACGCCTGAGGAAATTTCAGAAGCAATGGAAGGACTTCGCGATGTAATCGAAAGACGTGTAAATCTTTTTGGGGTCGCGGAACCAGTTATTCAGACCGAAAAAGTAGCCGGAGAAAACAGATTAATTATCGAACTTGCTGGGGTTTTTAATATCGGAGACGCGATCAAAACAATCGGAGAGACGCCATATTTGGAATTCAAGGAAGTAAGCCCCAATGCAACAACGACAGGCGCGCTTGGGGTTAATGATTTTGTTTCAACAAATTTGACTGGAAGATTTTTAAAGCGGGCAAATGTTAACTTTAATCAAACAGTTGGGACTCCGGAGATTTCTCTTGAATTTAATGAAGAAGGCGGAAAAATTTTCGAAACTTTAACAGAAAGAAATATAGGTAAACCCATAGCCATTTTTTTAGACGGCTTTCCTATAAGTTCGCCGGTTGTGCAGGAAAAAGTTTCCGGCGGGCGTGCGCAGATTACTGGACGTTTTACTACGGACGAGGCAACTCAATTGGTGAGAAGATTAAATGCAGGAGCTTTGCCTTTGCCAATAACCCTTTTATCCCAACAAAGCGTCGAATCCTCTTTAGGGGCTGTATCGCTTAAAAAAAGTTTATTGGCCGGACTTTACGGATCTTTGCTTGTTATGATTTTTATGATTTTATGGTATCGCCTGCCGGGGCTTGTTTCTGTTTTTGCGCTTTTAGTTTACGGGGCGCTTACACTGCTTTTGTTTAAATTTATACCAGTAACATTATCTTCAGCTGGCATCGCTGGATTTATTCTCTCGATCGGAATGGCGGTGGACGCGAATATTCTTATTTTTGAAAGAATGAAAGAAGAATTGCTTGCTGGAAAATCTTTAGACGCGGCAATGGCGGAAGGTTTTAATCGTGCGTGGACATCAATCAGAGATTCAAATGTATCGAGTTTAATTACTGCCGTGATTCTCTACTGGTTTGGCACAAGTTTAGTAAGGGGTTTCGCACTTACTTTAGGATTGGGTATTTTGGTAAGCATGTTTACCGCAATCACGGCTTCTAGATTTTTTCTTCGCTCACTTCCTCATCGCGGAAACGGGCGTATTATGCGTTTTCTATTTTCTGCTGGACTTTCAAAATAAAGAGCGCTACGCTTCATGATGATGAATTATGGGCGATTTTTTATTTTAATTTTATCTTTTTTGGTTTTTTCGTTCTCATCTCGAGTCTATGCCGCGTCTAAAGACGCGGCGATTTCTGAAATAATGTTTGATCCAGCCGGCAGCGATACAGGTCTTGAATATATTGTGATAAAAAATTTCGGCACAGAATCAGTAAATTTAAACGGATGGGATTTATATCCTGATGGAATGGGATATTTTACTTTTCCCAACTTTGCGCTCGAATCGGGAAGTGCTGTTAAAATTCATTTGCGGAAGTCGGGCGCGGATGATGCAAATAATTTGTACCACGTAGCTGCGACGGGGAATATGGGTAATTCTTCCGGGTCTGTTGCGCTTTTTAATTCAACGAACCACAGCAAGGATACAATTATTTCTTTCGCGAGATATCAGAAGCCCGAAAGCGGAGAAAAGAAAACATGGGAAAGTTCCGCCGCGGAGATAGGAATTTGGACTGCGGGATCTTATATTGATATTTCAAATTTTTCAGAAGACCAGTATTTAAATTTGGAAGATTTTGCAAATAAAAACAGTGCTTCTGGCTGGTCTATAAAAAACGGCACAAGTGCACCGTTGCCAAGCGGCTCTAGTGAAAATACTTCTAATCAGCCCAATGAAAGTTTGTTTCAAAACAATCAAAACGATTCATCTTACGCACAAAATCAAGGGCGTGCTCTCGAAGAAAATAAAATAAAAGCGTATGCCGGTTTCGACCGCACGGTAATTGCGGGGTCAGATGTTTTTTTTGAAGGTGCGGTTGAGGGTGTGGAGGGAGAAGCGATTTTAAATGCGCGGTTTTTATGGAATTTCGGCGATGGATCGGCTATCAAGGAGGGCAAGCGCGTAACTCATGTTTTTTCATACCCAGGAAATTATATTACGGCGCTTACAGTTGCTTCCGGCGATATATCCGCACTGCATACGGTTAAAATTGCAGCAATGGAAAGCCCACTTAGAATCTCGGAAATTAAAACCGGTGCGGATGGATGGGTGGAATTTAAAAACGATTCGAATAAAAAAATTGAAATTTCAAATTTCGGTTTAAACTCCGGGATTCGCACTTACTATTTTCCGTTAAATACTTTTTTATCTCCATATGCTTTTCTTGCCGTTGCTTCTTCAACGCTAGGTTTTGCTTTAAATGAAACAGGGGAGCTCGCCGTTTTATATCCTAACGGCAAGCGAGCGCTTTCCGTTAAATACGAAGACGCAAATTTAAAGCAGGACGAAAGTTTAAGTTTAATAAATAACGAGTGGATGCTTACGCGCTCTACTCCTGGAGAGGTGAATCAAAAGTTATCTACTGCAAAAAAAGCAATAGTTAAAGAAATTAAAACCGAAACTAAACCCAAAAATGAAGTTTCGGAGGTTAAAAATGAAAACTTAACAGCTTCTGTTTTAAACTCGGAAAATCCAAAGAATTTCTCTTGGAATGAATATATTTGGCTATTTTACGGAGCAGGCGCCGGGCTTCTTGGCGGCTTAGCATATGTTTTTGTTAAACGATATTTCCCGAAGTGAGTTATAATTAGCTAAATGGATTTAAGCGCATCAAAGCCCAAAATTATCGTTTTTACAACGGCGTACAGGCCTTTTATTGGAGGTGCGGAAATTGCTGTTGAAGAAATTTCTAAGCGGTTAAAAAATAAATTTGATTTTATTATTGTAACTTCCCGAATGAGGAAGGACTTGCCGAGTGAGGAGGTGTATTCAGAAGGAAAGATAATTAGATTGGGTTTCGGAACCGTAATAGATAAATATTTGTTGCCAATTTTTTCTTTATTTGTGATCAGAAAACTTATGAAGAAAAAAGAAAATTTATTTTTTGGGCTAGATTTATCATTCGGCGCAGCGGCGGCGGCAATATGCAAAATATTTTATCCAAAAATTCCGTTCATTTTTAATATCCAATACGGGTACGGTGACGAAAGGATTAAAAAAGGAAGAGGAGGAATTATAGGTAGGATGTTTAAATTCATTTTAAATCAAGCAGATTGCGTAACCGCAATTTCTAACTACTTACTAAATGTCGCGCACGATTATGGATATATCGGAGAAGAAAAAGTCATTCATAATGGAGTGGATACAAACAATTTTCAATTTCCCCGCCTGCCAATTGGCGGGCAGGCAATTTTCAATTTTCAAAAAAAATCAAATGTCATAATTACTGTATCAAGATTGGTTCCCAAAAATGGGATTGATGTTTTGATAAGGGCGATGGCGGAGCTGAAAAAAATCCAACCACCAACTTCAAACTTCCAACTTCTAGTTATTGGTGATGGGTCGGAGCGTAGTGTTTTAGAAAGTTTGGCAAATGAGATAACCCACCCACCGACCCCCTCCCTTACTTTAAGGGAGGGGGAAAAAGGGGGAGGAACATTCTTTTCGGAGGGAGGATTGCAGATTAAATTTTTGGGTGAAGTGCCGTACGATGAAATTCCAAAGCATCTATCCCAAGCCGATATTTTTGTTCGACCTTCACGATCGGAAGGTATGGGCAATGCTTTCGTTGAGGCTTTATCAGCCGGCCTCCCTATAATAGGAACTCCTGTTGGCGGAATTTTAGACATCATTAAGGATAAAGAAACGGGGTTGTTTGCAAAAATTGATGACCCAAAAGATTTGGCGGAGAAGATTAAAACTTTATTAAACAATAAAGAGTTGTTGGCGCGTATTGTTGATAATGGGCAAAAAATGGTAAGAGAAAAGTTTTCGTGGGATAAAATTGCGGATGACTATGAAAAAATTTTTAATAGTCAACTATTCATCAAAAAAAGAGTTCTTATAGCCACTGGGCTATATCCGCCGGATGTGGGGGGGCCGGCAACGTATAGCAAAATTTTGTTGGACGAGCTCCCAAAAAAAAATATTGGAGTAAAAATTTTAAGTTTCGGATTAATAAGAAAATATCCTCGTGTTTTAAGACATACACTTTATTTCTTTAGAGCCCTGCGGTTCGCGCGGAACGCGGATGCTGTTTTCGCGCAGGATCCCGTAAGCGTAGGTTTGCCAGCAATGCTTGCGGCAAAAATTTTACGGAAAAAGTTTTTACTGAAAATTGTTGGCGACTATGCGTGGGAGCAGTATATGCAAAAATTTTCAATTTCCCCGCCTGCCAATTGGCGGGCAGGCAATTTTCAATTTTCAAACTTGGAAGAGTTTCAAAAAAGCAGATACGATTTTTTCACTGAAGCGAGGCGTTTCGTCGAGCGGTTTGTGGCAAAGAAAGCAGATTTCGTAATAGTCCCGAGCGAATATTTAAAAAAAATCGTTTTAATGTGGGGAGTGCCGGAAAATAAAATTCACGTTGTATACAATTCGTTTGAGATTCCGAACGTAAATATTTTGAAAGACGAAGCAAGAAGACAACTCGGAGTTTCCGGCAAAGTTGTTGTTTCTGCTGGCAGAAATGTTCCATGGAAGGGATTTGAAGCTTTAAAAGAAGCAATTAACGAATTAAAGCAGGAGATTCCGGAAATAAAGTTATTTATATTTCATGATGAACCCAAAGAAAAATTATTTATGTATTTGCGAGCCGCGGATGTTTTTGTATTAAATACGGCATATGAGGGCTTGTCACACCAAATTCTAGAAGCAATGGCTTTAGGAGTTCCGGTTGTAACTACCGATATCGGAGGCAACCCGGAACTTATTAAAGACGGGGAAAGTGGATTTTTAGTTGATTACAATGATAAAGAAGCACTTAAAAGTAGAATTCTAGAGATTTTAAAAAATCCGGAACGGGCAAAAAAATTCTCCGAAAATGCAAAGCAAAAAGCGCAGGAATTTTCAAAAGAAAGAATGATAAAAAACACAATTGACACGCTACTGGATTAATGTTTTAATTAAATAATTTAATGCGCATATTAATGATAAGCGGGGATCCGAGTGTCTTGGAGGGGGGTTCGGATACCGGAAAAAGGATAGAGGAATATAGAAGCGTCCTTGGAGAAATTGAAATTCTGCTTTGCAGGGGCAGCATTTGGAGTTTTATTTCGGGATTTTTTAGTTGTTATAAAATTTTGAGTCGAAAAAAGTTTGACATAATTTCCTCGCAGGATATGGAACATTCTTTTCTTGCGTGGATTTTTTCAAAAATTTACGGCATACCATGGCAGATGCAAATTCATTCAGACATTTTTAATCCTCATTTCGCCGAACATTCGCGGCTGAATAAAATTAGGGTTTTGCTGGCTAAATTTTTGATTCCGCGAGCAAGTTGCATAAGGGTAGTGTCTGAACGAATCGCTGATTCGTTAATATACAATTTTAAATTTACAATTTCCAAACTTTCTGTCTTGCCGATTTTTGTTGATGTCGAGCAAATTCGGCAAGCTCCTGTTAAAATCGATTTGCATGGCAAATATGGAAGGCGAAAGTTTATTATTTTGATGGCGTCTAGAATAACCAGAGAAAAAAATATTGAATTATCGATTGAAAGTTTTAAGGCGGTGAGGGAACAAGTTTTGCAGGACCTTGCGCAGTGCGGTCGGCACGAGCAGAGCAATTCGCCAGCAGGCGAATATGCGAGTCATGTAAAATTTGTTACTGAAACGCCGTTGTTGCTTATCGTCGGCGACGGGCCAGAAAAAGAAAGTTTAAAGAATATGGTAAGTGAATCGGAGCTTAGCAACTTTATTAAATTTGAGCCGCATACTAACGATCTTTTGTCATATTATAAAACATGCGATTTGTTTTTACTGACGTCTAACCATGAAAGCTACGGTCGGACCTTGGTTGAAGCGGCTGCTGCTGGGTGCAAAATAATATCGTCGGATGTTGGAGTTGCGAAAGAAATATTAGAACCAGAAAACATTTTTCCTGTCGGTGATAAAAATATGTTAGCAGAAAAAATTAAACTTGCTCTTGAAGGCAAAATTAAACCGCCGAAACCGATTAAATCAGTTTCAAAAGAAGAATATTTAAAATTATATAAACAAAGTTTTGAGAAATGCTTAAAATGAATCTTCTAATTTTTACTCAAAAAGTTGATAGGAAAGACAGCAATCTTGGATTTTTTCATGGGTGGATAGAGGAATTCGGGAAAAAGGCAGATTGTGTTTTTGTTATTTGTGGACAAAAAGGAAAATATAATTTACCACAAAACGTGCACGTTTTTTCGATGGGCAAAGAACGCAGTATCGGCCGGCCAGCTAGGTATATAAATTTCTATAAATACTTATTTCAAAATGTAAGAAAAGCAGATGTCATTTTTGTGCACATGATTCCCGCATGGGCGATTTTAATTTGCCCGGTTGCGTTAATTTTCAGAAAAAAAATATTTTTGTGGTATACACATAAATCTGTAACTTTGTCGCTAAGAATCGCGGAAAAGATTGTAAAAAATATTTTTACGGCTTCTAAAGAGAGCTGCCGGATAAATTCCAAAAAAATTATTATTACAGGTCACGGAATTGATACGGAGCGCTTTGTTCCGAACCACTCCAACGAAAGCGTCGGAGTACTAAGGAACAATATTTTAAATAAGTCTACTAAATTGTTAGCTATTGGGCGAATTTCGGAATCAAAAAATTTGGATTTTTTAATTGATTTGATGGTTGAAATTGCGCACAGAAATATAGACGCCGCACTTGATATTGTGGGGGACATAATTACTCCCAAAGACGTTATATATAAGAAGCGCTTGGAAGAAAAGATAAATAAAAATAATTTAAACGGCGATATTCGGTTTTTGGGAGCAAAAAGAAATGACGAAATGCCCGCCGTTTATAACAGCCATGATATATTACTTCACGTAAGTGAGACGGGGAGTGTCGATAAAACCGTTTTGGAAGCCATGTCTTGCGGGCTTCCGATTCTCGTAACTGGCCAAGCTTTCAAAGATATTGTGCCGCGGGAGTACTATACTGATAAAAATGTTGATAAATTTTTGGAAAAAATTGTTAAATTGGAAAAAAACGGAAAAAATCTTGTACTGCGCGAAGTTGTTGTAAAAGATCATAATCTTAATAATTTAATTGATAAAATTTTAAATAAGATAGGAAATGGATAAAAAAATTCTATGTTCAATTGGTATTTTGACCTTAAACTCCGGAAACACGCTTCGGCGGTGTTTAGAGTCAGTTAAAAATTTTGCCGAAATTGTGATTTGCGACGGGAATAGCACTGACAACACTTTAGATATCGCGCGCGAGTACGGTGCAAAAATTGTTAAACAATACGATTCCAACGAGCCGAATTTGCGGTGCGTAAAAGATAAGGCAAATGTTCGTATGAGAAACATGGAAGCTGCTTCCTATGATTGGTATTTTTTTATGGATTCAGACGACACTTTGTCGCACGACGTTGTCGGTGAGATAAAAGAAATTGTTACAAATCAAAATCCGGAGTTTACGGTTTATCGGATGCCTACGAGAATATTTATTATGGGCCGTGAAATTAAACACGAAGCAACTTATCCGTCCTATCAAACGAGGCTAATTAACAGAAAAATAAAACCGTATTTTAAAGGAAGAGTGCATGACAGACTCGAATTTGATCGCAAAAAAAATAAAGTCGGAGAGCTTAAAAGCTATTACGATTTCCATTGGCCGGAAGAGCGAGTCAAAAATCTTTGGAAATATCAAAAAATGTATGCCGATTGGGAAGCTGATGTGATAGATTTTACAGGAAGCACACTAAGCTCCTTTTTATATTGGTGCGTTTATAAACGCTTGCGAATAATTGCGGGGTATTTGTATAGAATTCCACTAATGTATTTGCGGTATGGATTTCGCGATTCAATGCCACTCAAATTCGAAATTCAAATTATGTGGTATCACGTTTATATTCTTTATTTATTTATAGAAAAACGTTTGCGTTATGTGCGCGATTAATGGATTTAATTTTAAAAA
Organism: uncultured Candidatus Saccharibacteria bacterium; assembly: GCA_964464405.1. Classification (GTDB taxonomy): domain Bacteria; phylum Patescibacteriota; class Minisyncoccia; order UBA11713; family 2-01-FULL-45-33; genus CAYXFX01. The sequence goes on along the minus strand of CAYXFX010000002.1, from coordinate 79,563 downwards.
CGAGGCGCTTATTTTAAAAATGAATCGGGTGACAAGCCACAGGGGTCCGGATGGTACCGGAGTTTTTTTGGATGAGAATATTTCTTTGGGGCATAACCGTTTAAGTATTATTGATTTGAGCGCTTCTGCCGGTCAGCCTATGAAAAGCGAGAATGGTAGATTTATTATTGTTTTTAACGGAGAGATTTATAATTTTAATAATTTAAAAAAAGAACTTTTAGAATTCTACAAATTTAATACAAATAGCGATACGGAGGTTATTTTAGCCGCTTATGAAAAATGGGGGAGTGATGTTCCTAAAAAATTAGACGGCATTTTTGCTTTTGCAATTTGGGACAAAGAGCGTAAAGAACTTTTTTTAGCCAGAGACCACGTGGGAGTTAAGCCGCTTTATTATTATTTTGACGGAAAGAATTTTATTTTTTCGTCAGAAATAAAAGCTATTTTAGAGCACGATATCCCAAGGGTTTTAAATAAGGAGGCGCTAAACCACTATTTTAGGATGCTTTACGTTCCGAATCCTCTGACAATGTTTGAAAATATTTTTAAATTTCCACCCGGGCACTGCGGAATTTTAAAAGAAAATAAACTGGAAGTTTCGTGTTATTGGAATCTTAACGCTCGCATTTCGGCCGCAGACTACTCTGAGCTTAAAGGCTTAGTTCGGAAAAAAGTTATTGAATCAGTAGGCTCGCAGCTGATATCTGACCGTCCTGTGGGGCTTTATCTTTCGGGCGGCATTGACTCGAGTGTCATTTTAGATGCAATGAAAACTTTTAGAGAAAGTGTGGATACTTTTTCGGTTGGTTTTTCGCTTCCGAACCCGGAAGATGAAAGAAAGTTTAACGCGGATTTTCAGCTCGCACGGCAAACGGCTAACTATTATAAAACAAACCATCATGAAGTGCTTCTTTCTCCGGAAGATGTGATAACGCATTTAGAAGGCACCGTTTTACATTTAGACGAGCCTATCGCGAATCCGACTGCGATTCCAATGATGAAACTTGCAAGGTTTACAAAAAAAAGCGGAGTTGATGTTGTGTTGGGAGGAGATGGTGGAGATGAACTTTTCGGGGGTTACGAAAGGTATCGTTTAAGCCTGTTTGCAAGCTACTATGAAAAATTTCCAGAAATTTTTAGAAAATTTTTGAACTTCGGCAATTTGCGCAAATTAAACACACCGCCAGGAATCAAAAGGTTCGCATTATTTATGTTTCAGAAAGATGAAATTTTGCGGAACATAATGAGTCCAGCGTGTTTTAATGAAAAGATATCAGAAAAATTTTTTGAAAATAAATATTTTTCATTTTCAAATTCGAAGTCTTTTGAAGAAAGTTTTATGTCAGTAGATAGGCAGAGTTGGCTGGTAGACGACTCACTTATGAAGACGGATAAAACAGCAATGTCTCAAGGGGTGGAAGCGCGAGTGCCGTTGCTTAGTAAAGATTTGGTGGAATTTGCATCGTCAATTCCTTTAAAATACAAAGTCAATTTACGCAATACAAAAATTATTTTAAAAGAGAGTTTTAAGGGGCGCATTCCGGATTATTTAATGCATGAACCTAAACGTGGATGGTTTTCCCCTGCGGCAAAATGGCTACGAGATCCTGCGGTTTACACGCTGTCTCAGATGATTCTCTCGCCCGAATATTTCTCGGAAACAAAAGAATTATTTAATTGGTCGGAAGTGAGAAAAATGCTTGTGGAACACAATTCCGGCAAAAAATATAATTTAACAACGCTCTGGGCGCTTATCATTTTTCAGGTTTGGGCGAAGATTTATAAAATTAAAATGAAATAATGAAGAAGTTGATTTATATCGCAAATGTGCGCATTCCCACGGAAAAGGCGCATGGGATTCAGATAATGCAAATGCTTAATACGTTTGCAAATTTCCAACTCGAAATTGAACTAATTGTTCCAAGAAGATTAAATTCTATCAAACAGGATCCATTTGAATATTACGGCGTTAATAAAAATTTTAAAATTACCAAATTGCCGACGCTTGATTTAATCAGTTTTAGATTCGGGAAAATCGGTTTTTTTATAGAAACTATTATTTTTTTGGTCTTTGCCAAAATTTATTTGCTGAACAAACATTACAGTTTTTTTTACACTCGCGAAGAATGGGCGGGTTTATTTTTTAAAAATTTTTCTCTGGAAGTGCACTCTTTGCCATCTCACCCCAGATTTTTAAATAAATTAACTTGGCAACAAGCTCGCGCCATTTTTGTTCTTACGAGTTTTTTAAAACAAGAACTTGTTGGATATGGAATTCCGGAAAATAAAATATGCATTTTGCCGGATGCGGTTGATTTGGAAAAATTTGATCTTAATATTTCCCAAAAAGATGCGCGGCATAAATTAAATTTACCATTTGATAAAAAAATCGCGGTTTATACAGGGCAACTTTTTAACTGGAAGGGGGTTGAGATAATAATTGAGGTCGGCGCAATATTAGAATCTCAAAATCTTGAAATTTATGTTGTTGGCGGGAATTTTTCTCAGCAAAAGAAAAACAATGTTTGTTTTGTTGGTCAAAAGCCCTATTCCGAAATTCCTTTGTGGTTAAAAGCTGCTGATGTTTTGATATTGCCGAATAAAAAAGGCACAAAAATTTCGGAAGAACATACTTCTCCGCTAAAACTTTTTGAATACATGGCATCCCGTCGTCCAATCGTCGCTTCGGATTTGCCGTCGATTCGCGAAATTCTTACTGAAAATGAAGCAATATTTTTCAATCCAGATGATGCGCATGACTTGGCTTACGCGATAAAAAACATTTTATGGAATCAAAAATTGGCAGAGGAAATTTCCGAAGCCTCGTTTTTAAAAGTAGAAAATTATACATGGGACAAACGCGCCAAACGCGCACTTGACTTTATTTCCGACACAGAGTATAAATAACACAGAAATCTAAGAGAAAGTAAAGGAGAATAGTGTGGAAATATTTAAAAATTCTCTGTTTTTGGCATTGCTCGCGTCGTTTTTATTTGCCGAAAGGAGGTGATTTGATTGAAAAAATATGACGTTGTTGCAGTTTTTGCATTTGGCCTTCCTCCCGAACTTGAATCAAACAAGTTGCTGATCAAAAGGGCAGCTTATCTGGGAAGTATTTATAACATTTTAGTTATTGCCGAAGGCGCACTGCCAGAATCGGAAACTTACCAAGACAATATTTTTTATTTGACGCCCGAGGAGAACTACACTACGTTAAGGTTCGTTAAGTTTTTTGTGAATCTTGCCAATAAAAATGGATGGAAAAATGTATTGGTGGTCGCCGCTCCATGCCATTCCAAACGCTGTTGCAGAGATTTGGAAAGGTTTGGCTTTTCAACAACTTACGATAAACATTTCTTTTTTTGCGGAGTTTCTCTTTTCAACAGAAAATCGTTTCAGTGGTTTACGCGATCTCGTTTTCTCTATTTTCTTCGCGAGATTCCTTTGCGTTTACTGCCATGGCCGATTTATAATTTTATCGCCGGTTGAGATAAATTCTCTCCGGTTTTTTTATTTGGAAAAACTTGATATTTTTTCCTTCTAAATTTAAGCGCAAACACCACTCGCAATGAATCGTAAATATCGCGGAAAGTGCTTTTGGATGAGCCGGATTTGCGCTCTAAAAAAACAATAGGAATTTCCTTTGTTTTAGCGCCCATCGAAATCATATTATAAAGGAAGTGGATTTTATAAGCGTAATATTTTGAAAGTATTTTATTTTCGTCCAGCGGCAAATTTTCCGCGAAACCCGCGACGCGCGAAAGTTTAAATCCCGAAGTATTGTCGCGCGTAGGTAGATTAAGAACCGCGCGCGCAGTCAAGCTGCCAAAACGGCTTAGCAGTTTTCTATGAAGCGACCACTCTGCGGGAATCGCTCCGCCCGGAACGTATCGAGAACCGATAACATAATCATGTCCGTTGTCAAATTCTGTTACCAATCTGACGACATCTTTTGGGTTGTGCTGTCCATCTCCGTCAAATTCTATAATTGCATCAGCCCCCAACTCTTTTATCGCGTATTTTATTCCTTCAATGTATGCGACTCCGATTCCGCGTTTTTTTGGTTCAATCAAAAAGTAGAGATTAGGATAGAAAATACTTTTCTCTCTTAAAATTTCTGCAGTTCCATCGGGTGAATTTCCGTCTACAACTAAAATGCCCATTTCGTGGTTGGGAATTGCTTTAAAAACTGGTCCGCATAAAGCATCTATAACTTTTCCGATCTCTCCCGCTTCTTTGTACGTCGGGATCACTACAATTATTTTCATTAGTTTATTTTATATAATTTAATTTCAGGACCGAGTTCTTTAATCTTAAATAATTCAAACGGGTTTTTAAAAAATTGGCTTTCCGCAATAGACATTTCCGATTTTCCTCCGCTAAAACTTTTTAGCAGTATTCCTTTTTTTAGCACGTTCTCAAAAAATTCGCTATGCCTATACCCGGGGCTGATCGCGGCATATTCATATTTGTTTTCTTTGATATATTTATCTATATTTTCAAAAAATAATTTATTATTTGCGTCAAAAATATTCAAAGAATGCAGATTCGAGTAGTTTAACTCTGCCTCTGCTTTGTCGATTTTTCTCACCGAAGTGGGATCAATTTTTTGCTGTTCAGAGACGGCTTCTTTGGTGGTCGGAAATCTTGTAAGGCGCGCATTAACTAATATTTTAGTCTTTTGAGGTAAATTCTTTTGAGCCCAGTTTCTTAACAAAACCCTGGTGTCATTTTTAAAAGCAAGAGCTGATAGTCTAAAAGAAAATATCATTGGAACTATCAAAAAAATCAGCAGAGCTTCAGATAAATATTTATTTTTAATTTTATTTTGCAGTTCACATAAACCGTATCCTGCTAAAATCAAATAATATGGAAGCAGCGCCATAAAAAAGCGCGGTTCAAAACGGAATATTATGTAAAAAACTGTACTAACGGTATAAATATATATGCCAAAAGCCCAAAAAATATTCCTTTTGTTTCTAAAAACAAAATAAAAGCCGAATGCCGCGAATATTATAAGTATAAATTCGGATTGAAAAATTGTATACGCGAAGTTAAAAGGAGAAAAAATAGCCCCCGAAATATTTTTTGATACCTTAGTTGTGACATCCGCAGTAAATCCCAGGCTTCCTTTATAAAGAAGGTAGGGAAGAGAAGCTAAAAAAATAAAAATAGCCGATAATAAATAAAAATATTTTTCTTTGATAAGTTTAAAAGTTGAATTTTTTTCATAAAGTAAATACCACGAAAGTATGAGTCCAGTTAGGATGACGTTAATAACTGCGAATCCTATTCCGATGCCTGCAGATAAAAATGCAAGAAAATATTTCTTTTTAAAACTCCAATTTTGTTGCGAGAGAAAAAATAATACTAAAGAAGTAAATAAAAAAACCCAGATCCAATGTCTGCTTACTATGGATAAAGAAATATGAATTAAACTTGTGCTGGCTAGTATTGCGGAAAAAACTGCTGGCTTTTTGTTTCTAAATAAATTTCTCGCGGTAGCGTATGTAAAATAAATAGAAAACACTCCAGCGAATATAGAAAAAAATCTTGCGATAATAAAAAAACCGGAAAGATCCGCTAGTAAATATGAAGTAAAAAGTTCTGTGGAGCCCGAAAAAAATAAATATTTAATGCCCACAAGCAGAGAAAATGGAAGCAAATAGAGATAAGACAAATATGGCGGGTAATAAAGTACGGTTTTAAATTCTTCAAAATGGGAGTTAGGGAGTAATGTTTTTAATTCCATCATTTTAAGAGCGCCTAAAATAAAAGGCGGCTCGTCATCTATCAGCCAGAGTGGCAGCCCGTAAGCGATTCCCGCGAGCCTCAAAACAAAAGCGAGCACAAGGACTATCAAGATCTTTTTGTCCATTATAATCTGTACTATATCTGAAATTTATTTTATAATCCAGAGATGAAGCTTTCGGTAATTATTCCAGCATATAATGAAAAAACCACTATTCATAAGATAGTGGATGCTATTTTGCGAGCAGACGCTTGCGATTTGGAAAAAGAAATAATAATTATTGATGACGGATCTCGGGACGGCACGCGCGACGTGTTAAAAAATTTGGAACAAAAATATAAAATTTTTTATCAAGAAAAAAATATGGGCAAAGGGGCCGCAATCAGAAGAGGATTTAAAGAATGCTCGGGCGATTTTGCAATAATTCAAGACGCGGATTTAGAATATGATCCTAGTGAATATAATTTACTTTTAAAACCATTGCTCGATGGCAAAGCAGATGTTGTATATGGATCGCGTTTTATGGGAGCTTCCGCCCACAGAGTTCTCTTTTTTTGGCATTATGTCGGGAATAAATTACTTACGACATTTTCAAATATATTCACAGATTTAAACTTAACTGATATGGAAACAGGATATAAGGCTTTTAATAGAAAAGCGCTTCTTGCTATACGTGATAATTTAAAAAGCAACCGTTTTGGGATTGAACCAGAAATAACGGCAAGAATTGCCCGCGCAAAACTACGAGTTTATGAAGTTGGAATTTCGTATAGCGGCCGCACTTATGCGGAAGGAAAAAAAATCGACTGGAAAGATGGACTCGCCGCAGTTTGGGCAATTTTACGTTTTAATATTTTGGGATGACTAGATTTTTAAAAGAACACAAAATTGAAACTTTTCTTTTTTTGACGGCATTCGGAATCAGATTTCTTTACGCGCTTTTTGTGCAGATAAAATTCGGGGGCGAGGGATTTTTGGCGTATTCCGATGCATTTTCTTTTTATTTAAGAAGTGCTGAAAATTTAATAAACCACGGCGTTTTTAGTTTAAACACCGATGCTCCCTACATGCCCGACGCTTATAGGCCGCCGTTATATATTTTGCTTATCGCAGGAGTTTTGTGGGCGCGCCTTCCTCTTTTTTTAGTTATTTTTTTTCAAAACATTATTGCCGGATTTACTGTTATTTTAATTTATAAAATGGGTTTTTTAATTTTTGATTCAAAAAAAGTAGGGCTTTTTTCAGCTCTCGTTGTTTCCGTTGAGCCGATGTCGATTTACTGGAACAATCTTTTGATGTCTGATTATCTCTACGCGTTCTTGTTTATTCTAAGTTTTTATTTATTTGTTTTAAAAAGATATTTTTTGTTTTCATTTATTTTTGGGCTCGCGACTCTTACAAGATCGGTAGGATTTTATCTTTTCCCGTTATTCCTGCTTGCAATGGTTTGGAGGTTTTATAGTAAGCGGAAAGAAGAAATGATAAACAACAATTCCTCGTCTGAGTTAACCTATGAAAAAATAATTTTTCCTTGGAGCCACGACCTTAAGGTCGGGGCGGTTAGTATTATTATTTTTTTTGCGATCTTATTCCCTTGGATGCTGCGAAATAAAATTGTTTTTAACACTTGGGAGTTAACAAGCGCGTCTTGGTATAATCTTTATGGAAATGTAACGAGCCAATATGCGGATAAAAAAGGATTTATTTTGCCGCGCCCCGAAGCGCCTTCGGGATATCCCAGAAAAGATATTTCAAATTATGATTTTGCGCTAGTTCCTTATTATAAAGAACATTTTTGGAAAATATTTAAAGAAAATCCGCTGGAATATATAAAATTTCATTCGTCGCTCGTCATTAAATCTCTATTTAAAAATCCTTATAAATATCTTTCAGAATACGTTATTCGCCCGAAATTTCCGCAGATTTTTGAGAGTTACTTGGGCAATATAATTACATTGCTTGCTTTAATCGGAGGTTTTTTTTGGTACGTAACATATTTTTTGTCTTTAATTGGATTTTTTGATAGAAAAATTATTTTTTGGTCTTCGCTTTTTATATCAATACTCGCGGTAAATGCTGTATCTCTGGGTGCACTTGGGATCGGAGCGGATATGAGCAGGTATATGCTGCCTCTTTCGCCATTTTTATTTATGTTTGCATTAAAAAATTTTTATGCAAAATAAAATAATTATAATTTTACTTTTTATAATTTTAGCCGTATTTAGCACGTGGCATCTTTCCGCAAGCCCGGCTACATGGTTTGATGAGGGGATTAATTTAGGAATAATAAAAAGTTTAGTGAGCGACGGAGTATTTAGCTTGGGCACCGCCCCCGGAGAATACGTAGAAACAAGGCAATTTTTAATAACTTCAAATTATCCTGCGCTTTTGCCTTCTGCGCTTTCAGTTAAAATTTTCGGAAATACAATTTTGGCAGCAAGATATCCGATGGTTGTGTTTTTATTTCTATTTACAATTTCTGCATATTTTCTTGTAAAAAAAATGTATGGAATAACGCTGGCGATAATGAGTGTCGCGCTAATCATAAGTTTTACTCCATTTTATGGCAACGGAAAAAATTTATTAGGAGAAATTCCGGGTTTATTTTATTTTCTGGCGGCGCTTATTTTGCTTGAGCTCTGTCCCAAGAAAACAAACCGAGAGCATTTTTGCGGGTTTGGAAGCGAGCAAGCACGGTTTTTTCGCAAAGCGAAAAATTGCGAAGCTTCCACCCTGAGTTCCGGCGCTGGCCGGAACGAGGAAAGCAAAAACACTGCTCGGGTTGTTTTCAATCGGCACCTGTTTTTTGCGGGTTTGTTCATTGGTCTTTCGGCAGCGACAAAACCGTTTTTTTTGATTGTTCCTGCCTCAGTTTTTATTGCAGAAATAATTTACGGATGGCGAGATTTAAATAATTTATGTAAGCGCCTGTTTTTAATCGCCGCAGGCGCGTTGTCCCCTATGATTTTTTGGCTATATACGATTCTTTCCGAGTATTCAGCAGGGGGGCTTATTAGCGCTTTCGGTTATTACTCAAACTCATATGCCTCGCAAAATTTAATTGAACTTATTTTGCAAAATATAGTGAGGTTTTTTAAGGAATCAACTCCTATCCATTTCACAGTTCTTTTTTCTGCATTTATTTTGTTTTTAATTATCAAAAAAATAAAAAAAGAAAAAGTTCAGGAAACAGAGTCAATTTTATTTATTTTTACGATTTTTACACTTATTTTTTATTTAAAAACACCAGGTTGGTACCGTTATTTTTTCCCAGCACATCTTCTGCTTTTTCTTACGTTTCCTGCGTCTATTACTTACATACTAAAAAATATTGAAAAAAAGCTGGTAGATTTAAATTCAAAAAAGAAATTAATTTTTAAAGTTCCTAAAGTAATAACTAGTTTTAATTACATTAAAGCCGCGCAAGCAGCAATTATATTTATATTTCTGTTCCAGCTGGTTTTCACATTTAATCAAAGATATTCACTGCTATATTATTCAAATGACGCACAAAAAATTTCAGATTATATTTCAAACGCCTTGCCTAAAGATTCTAAAATACTAATCATTAATGCTCCCAGCGTCGCATATTTGCTTAATGATTTTCAGATTTATCAATTTCTCCAAATTAATCCGGTATTATATTTTGGCAGGAACTCTTTAACAGAAAACGGAAAAATGTATTCTTATGTTGTAACGCAAGAGGACTATCCGACCCTTTTCCCGGATCTTGAAAATGATCTAAAAACAAAATATACTCTTCTCAAAAACGAAGGGCATTACGTGCTGTACAAAAGCAATTAAATGAAATGATCTAAATATTTAAAATGCAACATAACATGCTATAGCGCACCAAGTGGTAAATTTCAGAAAAAAGAAAAAATAAAAATAAGCATTCCAACTTTACGCGATCGCGTAAAGTTGGAATGCTTTTTGAGACTCCGCTAGTCTTTTTTTAGATAATATTTTCAATATAAATTTTTTCTCATTCTCCACCAGATTTTAAGAGCGTCGCGCAGGGCTTCGAGAGTGTCGCGCAAAATATTGATGTGTGAGGATCCGACATTTTCAAGCGCTACGGGAATTTCAGCAATTTTGAAATTTGATTTTTTGGCGGCTACCAAAAGTTCAAGATCGAAAGCATACCTATCAATAGTTAATTTAGGAAGGAGGCGCATCGCCGCTTCTTTTTTTATTCCCTTAAGTCCCGCTTGAGTGTCTGAAAAGGGAAGGCCTAGCAGCATTTTTACAAAAAATATTGTACCCCAATGGTTTAGAGTGCGCAAGAGTCCGGGGCTTTTCTTTTCTTTCATGAATTTTAAAAGATTTCTATTTGCGATAGCTAAATCTGCGCCAGAATTAATTGCTTCAATGAATTTTTCGAAATATTTTGTTCCGTACGGAAGATCGGCGTCAGTAAACAAAATAATATCTCCTTGGGCTGCGCCAAAACCTTCTCTTACTGTAAAACCTTTTCCTTTATTTTTTTTTCTATCGATTAATTTAATAAAAGGGAATTTTTGCATTTCATTTTTTACGGTTTCCAGAGTTTTGTCTTTGCCCCCGTCATTAATTATTAAAACTTCGGCATTTAGACCGCCTAAATTTATGAAATCGGTAAGCAAACGCAAGCTCTTGCCGATTGCTGCTTCATCGTTATAAACTGGTATAACTATGGATATTTCAGGGCCGAAGCTCGTAATTGCTTTTTGGGGAATTGTTACGTTATTTATATTTTCCGTCATATTTACTTTTTGGTATTTTTTTTATTTTAAGAAAAATGTTTTTTCGCGGCGCTTATTTTTTTTGGTTTTGGGACTCGTTTCTTTTTTTTCTTTACTTAAAGCTTTTATTTCTTTTTTTTACAAAGGTTATATTCCCGACCGTTTAATTTTTTATGCGATTTTCTCACCTAAAACATCGGGATATTTTTGGTTTTCGGCCGCATTTTTTATTTTTTTAATATTTATTTATTTTAGGAAGCGGATAGAAAATTTTTCAACTTTTAAATTTTTACTTACACTTTATATAATATTTGTTTTTCTTGCGGTTAGTATTGCGGCAATACGCGAGGGATTTTACGGCGTTTATGAACCGTTTACCCGCACTCGCTGGGAATATTCTGGTAATTTGCCGCTTATTACAAGCGCGCAGGATTTTATAAAAGACTATTCGAATCTCAAACTCCAGCTTGCGCTTCATAGCCGTTGGCACCCACCCGGGTATTCTTTAATACTTTACGCTTTTCAAAAAGTTTCTTGGCCAAATTTAGCCGGCATATCCCTATTAGTTGTAATGCTTGGGGGTCTTACTATTTTCCTACTTTACTATTTATTGTGCGAATTTGCCAGTGAAGCAGAAGCAAGGCGCGGAATTCAGATTTTCGCGCTTGTTCCGAGTTTCCTTATGTTTAGCGCGACTTCGATGGAAACGACGTTTTTGTTTTTCTCATTTATTGCGTTTGTGCTAATTTACTTTGGCGTTAAAAAAAATCTCATTTTGGCTTTCGCGGGAGGGGTACTAGCGGGGTTTTCGCTTTTTTCAAATTTCCTTTTTTTGCTGCTCACACCTTTATATTTATTGCTTATTATTTACGCACTTTTTAATTTTTCGCAAAATAATTTTAAAACTTTCGCAAGGGCTGTTTTTGCGGCTTTGGGATTTATTTTATTTTTTTTAGCGCTTAAGCTTTGGGCAGGATATTCGGTGATTAATGATTTTTTTGATTCTTATAAATCCAACGCGGAAACGGTTAGCAGCAACTTCGAATCAATTAGAATATATTTTATTTATTTTTTTATAAACTTGGCGGCTTTTTGCATTTATTTGGGATTTGCCAATATTTATCTTATTTTAAAAAATGTCAGGAATATATTTAGAGAAAAATTATGGCCCTATTTAGTCGGATTTTTTATGCTCGCAATTTTTCTATTAGTCGGCATATTCCAAGGAGAAATTGAGCGGATTTGGCTATTTATAACTCCGCTTTTTATTTTGCCGGTTATTTATTCAGGGAGAACTTTAAGCGATGACGACTTTTCTTCTGTTCTTTCCATGTTATTTTTTCAAATCATATTTATGCAGGTTTTGTTTTATACATATTGGTAATTTAAAGAAAGCTGATGTTTCTGAGCGGGTTTTGAGCGCGAAGCGGGCTTGGTTTTTTGCGAAGCAAAAAGAGCGAAGCGCGAAACCCTGAGCGAGCCGCGCCGGAGCGAGCGAGGAAAGTGAAGAGACATCAGCTTTCTTTAGTAGACGCCGACTCTTTTTTCAGCAAAACCATAATTGAAACTCCGAAGGGAAAATTGATGAATTGCAGTGCTTGTGCTTCCCAGGAAAAAATTTTTTCAAGAATATTATTTAATGGCTTGGGCAACATAAAAAAATCTGAATTTCCTTCTTTTAAGCGGAAAACTTTTCTGATAAATCTAAAAAATAAAATTGGAAAAAACATGAATGCGTTAAAATAACTTACCTTTTTTACGCTAAGGCATGTATTTTTTGAAATTAGATTAAGGACATCTGCCTTAGTGTATCTTCGCTTGTGATGAAGTAGCGCGTCGTGCTCTGTCCATAAAAATTTGTAAGCAGGAATTGTAATTAATGCAATCCCTCCGGGAGCCAAAAGTTCTTCAACCCGTTTAATTGCTCTAGCGTCATCGTCAATATGCTCCAAAACGTCAAGCAACGTGATCATTTCATATTTTTCGCCAGTTTTATAATCCGGAAAAGCGCCTTTAATTAAAGTGAGGTTCGGATTGCTTTTGCGCGCAAGCTCCAAAGCGGTGTCCGAAAAATCAAGCCCAGCGACTTTTTTTGCAAAGTTTGAAAGCAAGGCCGCGTTAAATCCTGTACCGCAGCCGATGTCTAAGGCATTATTTCTTTTAACGGGAGAGTGTGTTTTTAGGCATGAATGCAGTATCTTCCGCCTTCCGCGAAACCACCAATGATCGCGCTCCATGTTGTACATCGCTAAATATTGCGGCTGCTCCATATTAGAAATAAAACCTGTTAACGCTTGACATTGTTTCTTTTTTTTGATAGTTTTTGGTTAGTTTAAGAAGGGGGTTTGCAAGATGACACAGATAAAGGGAGCGGCGTTTGATTTAGAAGGTACTGTGATAAATGTGGAGCCTGCGCATCATAATGGGTGGCTTATGGCCGCCGAAGAAATTGGGGTGCGTCTTACGCTTAAAGAGGCCATTAAAACATTGCCTCACTTCATTGGTGGGCCTGATAAAGAAATTATTCAAGAAATTTATTCTCTTGCTTCTAAAAAACCGGATTTAACTCAGGAAGAATTTCTTGCAAGAAAAGGGTTGCATTATGACAAGCTTTTAAGAACTTTGGACTTATCGCCTCGGCCGAGATTCTTGGAGTTCCTCGGACAGATCAGATGTGCGGGGTATCGCACATCCATAGGGACGGCGGTTGAACTCGAACGTGGTCTGGCGCTACTTAAATATTCCGGACTTGCAAAACTTTTTATGCTTCATGAAATTGTTTTACTAACTGACGTGAAAAATTCTAAGCCTGCCCCCGACTGTTTTTTGGAAACATCTGCTCGCATGGGGATTGATCCGACAGAACAGGTTGTATTTGAGGATTCGCCGCGAGGAGTCAAATCAGGGGTTGCGGCTGGTTCTATGGTCATCGGAATTCCAGTGTATGATGACGAAACAGTAATAAGGAATTTGTACTGCTCTGGCGCTTACAAGGTTTTTACAGACTGGAGGCAAATCAGCGGGTTTTTTGAGCGCTGTGTTTTTAACAAATAAAAAATACCGCCCCGATCTAATCGCGGACGGTTTTTTTATAAAACAAGTAAACAAAAAGTTATGACTGCGGAAATAAATCCCGCAACCTTTTTCAAAGTTATGGGAGATCCGTAAAGAAGTATCCCCCCCGAGTTCGTTTGCTGTAACTTGCATTAAAATCATCGTAAGAATGGCTTTTGCCAAATCTATTTTTGCAACTGCGCTTGTAGCATCTAAAAATTTTAATGTGCCAAAACCATTCATTGCGCCGCCAACACTAGCAATTAGTACTGCGATTATAATCCCTTGGCCAGCGGTTTGGAAACTATTTGTGGACATAAACGCGAAAAATGCAAAACCAACCACAACGATTGTGACAGAAGTCAAAAGAAAGGCCTTGGTTGTGTCCGGGAGCTCGCTTTTTTGCATCACAAGCGGCCACAAGCCGAACATCAAAGCGGAAATAATCAGCGATTTCAATATTCATGAACATCCTTTCTGATACGGTCTTATGTGACATTTACATTATTAGTTATAGTCGTCAAGTTGACGGAGTAGAAAATAAAGTTAAAAATATGTGAATGAAGGCAATAATACTGGCGGCAGGTAGAGGAAAGAGAATGCGGCATCTGACGGATGAAGTTCCTAAACCGCTTTTAAAATTTAACGAAAAAACTTTTTTAGACTACATCTTTGATTCGCTTACAGAAGAAATAAATGAAGCGATACTCGTCATCGGCTATATGGGCGACAAAATCAAAGAATACTTGGGAGAAAATTATAAAGGGAGAAAAATTCACTACATAGTTCAAGAAGAGCTTTCGGGAACCGGAAATGCCGTTTTGCTTACGAAGCATTTATTTACCGAAGCGGAGAGATTTCTAATTTTTTATGCAGACGAATTGATTTCAAAAAACGATGTTGAAAAATGCCTTGAAAATGAATTTGCGTGGCTTTGCTGGGAAGTAGAAAATCCCAAGGCTTCCGGAATTGTAACGGTGTCTTCGGAAGGGTTCATTACTGAAATTGTAGAAAAGCCGCAGGAACCGAAATCAAGTTTGGGGGGAGGAGGGCTCATGCTTGTAAATTCAGATCTTTTTAATTACATTCCGGAAAAGCATGAGACAGGTGAATATTATTTAACGTCGCTCATGAATAAATTTGTAAAAGAACACAATGTAAAGGCAGTAATCGCAAAAAACAGGCCTTCTTTTACTTCGCCGGAAGACATTAATAGGGTAGTATAAGTAAGTAATATGATTTCAATTGTCGTACCTGTTTATAATGAAGAGCGCACAGTAAAAGAACTTCATCAGCGGATAACAGTCGTAATGGAAAAATACGGCCGTCCTTACGAAATAATATTTGTAAACGACGGATCGCATGATAACACCGAGATGGTTGCACGCGAACTTAATCCTCTCAAGTTGATAACTCTTGCGAAAAATTCTGGCCAGACTCCAGCACTAAACGTTGGAATAAAAGAAGCAAAAGGAGATGCCATTGTTTTTCTTGATGCCGATTTGCAAAATTTACCAGAGGAAATTCCTAAACTCTTAACGAAAATTGATTCGGGGTGCGACGCGGTAGTGGGAAGGAGAGAAAATCGCCAAGATCCGGCATCCAGAATATTGTTTTCAAAAATTGCAAATTTAATTTCCAGAATTTTATTAGGAGTTACCGTTCACGATTTTGGTTGCGGACTTAAAGCATATAAATCGAAATTTATTAAAGATTTTGAACTTTGGGGGCAAGTTCAAGTTTTTTTGCCCGCAATAGCAAGAGCTCGTGGAGCTAAAGTTTGCGAGGTTTGGGTTTCTCATAACGAAAGGAAAGCGGGAGAATCCAAAATTAAGATTTCAAATATGATTAAGGGCGGATTCGGTTTACTAAAAATAGCATTTATTGCTAGATTCAAAAAACCGTATCGTTATCCTGAAAAAGATGCTCCAAATTTGATCGGGCATATCACGGAAAATATATGAAGCGGCTCCCGAAAATTTTATTAGTTGGTGCAGGAAGATTCGGGAAAAATCATCTAAGAGTGCTTCTTGCTCTTGCTGAAGACAAAAAAATTGAACTTAAGGGAGTTGTTGTGAAAACAAAAGAATCTCAAAAAGAAATTAAGGAGAAATATAATGTTCCAGTATTTTTGAAGTTGCAGCCTGACTTATTAAAATCTGTTGACTGCGTAGATATTGTGACGCCCTACAAAACCCACTTTGATTTGGTAAAAAAAAGCCTTTCGTACGCGCATGTTTTTGTTGAAAAACCAATTGCAGACAACTCAAAAAAAGCAAAGGAACTCATTGATTTAGCGCAAAAATACAAAAAAATATTAATGGTCGGGCATATTTTTAGATACCACCCCGCTACTGAAAAAGTTAACATGATGCTTAGAAAAATTCCAAAAATTTTAAGCGTGGAAGGCGTGTTTACAAGCCCGATTGCAACTTATCACAAGGGCGAAGAAGCTTTCTTGGAAGAACTCCATTTTTTTGATGTTTTAGATTTTTTATTCGGAAGATTTCCTGAAAAAATCTGGGCAAATGGCACAAGTTTCCTAAAAAACGTTTCAATGAGGTATCTGAACGGGGTAGACGCAAATTTAGAAATCGGCTGGAAGGGAAAAGATAAAATTAGAAAGCTCATCTTTAATTCATCGGACGGGTCAAAAGTTGTTTGTGACTACGCAAAAAGCTCCATAATTTTAGTGAAAAACGGAAGAGAAAAAGAAAAAGTTATTGAAAGAAAAGAACCGTTGCGTCTGGAACTTGAGGCGTTTTTGGGCGCCGTTTCCGGAGTAGTTAAGGAATATCCTGACGGAAAAGTTGGAAAAAGAATTATTGAAATTATAGAGAGCGCAAACCGCGCTCTATCCAAAAAGCAGAAAATCGCCGTTATCGGAGGAGGAATTTTTGGAACAACGACAGCTTTAATTTTGGGAAAAAAATTCGAAGTTGAGTTGTTTGAAAAAAATAAAAATATTTTTGAAGAAGCAACGCGCGCTAATCAATATAGGCATCATTTTGGATACCATTATCCGAGAAGCCCAGAGACAATAAAAGAAATTCAGGAGGAAAGGCAGGATTTTGAAAATTTTTACGGCCCTTCAATAGTCTCTGATTTCCCAAGTTTTTATTGCGTGTCAAAAAACGGCTCAAATGTTACAAAAGGCCAATTTTTGAAAGTTTGTAAGGACAACAATTTGCCGAAAAAAAACGCATATCCTCCAAAAGAATTTCTAAATAAAGAAACTGTAAATTTTTCCATTTTAACCCCTGAAGCGGTTTATGATTATAATATTTTAAAAAAATATATACTAAATCGACTCAAAAAAAACCGGAATACAAAAATGAGTTTGAATTCCGAAATATTGTCTGTAAAACTTAACGCGAACGGAAAAAAAATTCTTTCAATGGTTACTAACGGCAAAAAAAAGGAAAAAGAGTTCGACTACATTATTAACGCGACATATGCGAGATATAATAAATTTTGCCTGTGGCTCGGCTTTCCTTTAAAGAGACTCAATTTCAGATTAAAAGAACTCGCTGTTGTTAAGTTGCGTACCAAAAATAAATGCGCTGTTACAATTATGGACGGACCTTTCGCGACCCTTGTTCCTGTAGGGAAATCTAAAAATTTATACACGTTAGGAGACGTTCCTTTATCCGTGCATAAAAGTTTTGAGGGCAAAACAAGTTTATCTTTGGACGAAATTAAAAAATTACCAAAGTCTCGTTTTTTGAAAATGAAAGAGAGGTGTTTAAAGTGGTTTCCGGTTTTGAAAGATTGCGAATATGTTGAATCAATGTTTGTAATACTTCCTACGGAAACATTTGCCGCAAAAACGGATGCTCGTCCAACAGATGTCGTTTCGCACGGATTCGGCTGCTACTCAATTTTTAGCGGCAAGATTTTAACCGCAGTTTCTGCGGCGAAGAAAGTTTTAACTCAAATTTCCACGCGCGAGTTGCAATAAAAACTCTTTTGTGCTAACCTACTTCCCAGAAAGGAGTGGCAGAATGAATATGTTCCACGACAATTTAGAGTATTCGTTATTGACCAGAACTTTGGATTTTAATTTATTTTTTACCGACTTGCTCCCGCTTTACATTAAGCGACTGTTTTCCGTTAATCAATTTACCAAAAAAGCAGCTAACGAACTTGTTGGTGAGTTGGACAAAGAATTGCAGGAAAGAATTATTGGCTATCTTCGCAGTAAATTTAATGCCGAGTGTATTGTGAGCGAAGAAATTCAAAATTCATGGCCTCCCATCACTGATTCATTTTGGATAATAGATCCTTTGGATGGAACACACAACTTTTTGATGGGGTTGCCTTTATTTGGCACGATGATTGCCCAAGTTATAGACGGCCATGTTGTTTTTTCTGTAATTTTTCTTCCGTGTGAGGCGGTGCTAGAAGCATCTCTTTTGCAGTATGACCCAATTTTTTCTTCGGGGCTTTATTTTGCAGAAAGCAAAAAAGGAACTTGGAGATATACCAATCAGAGGTTAGAACGATTACATGTTTCTTCTGTGTCTTCGATATCGGAAGCCGTTGTTTTGTTGGAAGGTGCAAGCAGACGTGGAAAGAATAACTTTGTGTTGGAAGTTGTAGGAAAAACCGTAAGGAATAGACAGTCGTTATCTTCTTCTTGTGCTGTTGTTAAAATCGCATCTGGAGGGAATTCAAATGTGTCTGCTGATGTTTTAATCTCGCTCGGCAACAAGCCGTGGGACAACTTACCAGGCTGTTTATTGGTTGAGGAAGCCGGCGGGAGAGTAACAAGTTTGGACGGAGAAAAATGGTCTCTAAGTAATTGCAAGGATTTGGTTTTTGCAAATAAACAATTGCATCAGGAAGTGATGCAATTAATCAAAGGAGGAAAGCATGAACTTTAAATTTTCTTTGCCTAATCCCACCCTGATTTTGGGAGCGGGAATTTCCGGGAGCGGGAAAAGTACGTTGCTTAACCCGTTGGCAAAAGCTTTGACAAATTCTGTTTTTATTGAAAAGGATTTGATCAATTATGCACTACTATGGACACCCAAAAAGGTTCAAGGAGTTGGCCACTCACAATATTTAATCGGGGATTTGGTTCCGAGAGATGATCCAAGCAACACTTATTATGGAGATCACGTTCGGTATCAAAGCTATCATTTGATGCTGATGATGGCAAAACAGCTTTTGCCGATGGGAAAGCATCCGATTTTGGAAGGCAACTATATCAAAGAAGTAAGATTCGGATATATCGAAAAAGTTCTAGCACCCCAGCTTACCGACTTTGCGTGGTGGCGCGAAGGTTCCTTTAAATTAAAAATAATTTTGGCACATGCCGACCCCGAGATTATAAGGAAAAGAGTCATTGAAAGGGCTGCGGAGCACGATAAAGTAAAACTTTCTTCTGATGAGGAATGGAAAAAGCATTTAGAAGAGCAACCGCCCGTTCCTCCAGAAATTGAAAAATACTCGCATATCAAAGTTGAGACTTCAAGCCCCATCACTCAAAAACAGTATCTTGAGGTAGTTGATTATCTTTCTAGCTAACAAAAAAGCCGCAAAACGCGGCTATTTTTTTTCGTAATAAAGATGAGCAAAAATTCCGGTAACTGTAGGAAGATCTCTGATTTCTCCGGTTGCTATACATTCCAGCGTTTCTTCGGGAGTTAAAAAAAGGTGTTCGATTCCCTGTATTTCGTCTCCTTTTAATTTTTCCTCACTCATTTTACAGTCGAACGCGAGAAATAGACGTACCGGATTGATAATACGATCAGTTTGCGTAAAAATTCCAATATCATGGTTGCCTATTTCTACAATTTTTCCCGGTTCATGTTTGCTTTCTTCAACCATCTCGCGCAGTGCCGCTTCCGGCCATGTTTCTTCAGGATTTTTTCCGCCAGCAACAGATTCTATGCTGAGCCCGGCTGCCGGCTTGCATTGCCTAACAAAAAGGAATTTTCCATCCTCCATTCTGGCGCATACCGATATAAAACCACCGGATTTCGTTTCAATCATGAGAAAGTTTTTTATTTCTTTCCCATTGTTCAAGTTTACATCAACTTGTTTAGCATAAACCCACTTGTCTTCGTGCAAAACTTCACGAACCACAATTTCACGCTCGGTTGCGATGCCCATTTAGTACTCCTTTAAGTATTTTTCTTGCATAAATATAGCGCCACCCCAAGTTTTGTCAATATTTGCGTTTTTGACCAAAAAACATTTATTATAAATAAATAGTTATATAAAATATGAATTCATCACTAATTTTAAGCCGGGTGCCGTTTAGGATTCCGTTGGGAGGCGGCTCGACTGATATGCCTTCGTACTATCAAAAATACGGAGGATTTATTTTTAGCGCGGCCATTAATATGTATATGGATGTGCTTATTAAACAAACGCGTTCTGACGACTTGATACATGTGCATTATAAAAATTTTGAAGCAGTCCCTTCGATTGACGATATTCATCATGAACTTGCGCGCGAATCTTTAAAAATGACTGGAATTAAGAGAGGAGTGGCGATTTCCTTTAAAGCTGATACTCCCGCTGGCACCGGTTTGGGATCTTCTGGCGCCTGCATAGTGGCGCTTCTTAAGGGGCTTTCCGCGTACAAAGGAAACGAAATGAGCAATATAGAAGCTGCGGAAAAATCTTTTGAGATTACTCAAAATTTAGGACTTCCCGATGGAAAGCAGGATCCGTACGCATGCGCCGTCGGGGGGTTTGCTGTGTTTGATATTACGCAGGATGGAAAAGTGAAAATTACAAAACCCGAAATAAAAAAAGAAACGACGGATAAATTTCTAAAAAACTCGCTCCTTTTTTACACTGGAGTAAGCCGCGAAAGCAGTCCAATTCTTGCGGCGCAGGACAAAGAAAAAGTTTTGGAGTTAAAACATGAAACAAAAAAAATTGGGCTTGCGGTTTATGACTCATTTTTGAAAGAGGATCTAGATCGCTTCGGATCTTTGATGGATAATCACTGGAAGATAAAAAAGGCGATGTCTCAACAGATGTCCAATAAGAGATTTGACGATATTTATGATGCGGCAAAAAAAGCTGGAGCATTGGGAGGAAAAATTATCGGTGCTGGAGGCGGAGGATATTTCTTATTTTACTGTCCCACCGAACAAATAAAAGAGTCTGTGAGAGCTACACTTCGGCCATTTATGCTTCGCGAGGTTAATTTTTGGATTGATGAGCAGGGAGCGCGTGTTAAAAAACTCGATTTTTAATTAATTGTTTGGTTTCCTAAAAATTCATAACTTTGCAATTGTTACGGCGATACTTATGTCGTTAGTTGTTATTTCTCCAGCACTGATTTTTCCTATTTTGGCGGGAAATGTTTATAGAGGCGTAAATATCGGCGAATGGGTGGACGATGCTTATTATATTGTTAAAGGAAGAGAGATTTTGGAAGGCAATTCTTTGGGAAATATTTTTTTAAAAATCGGCAAAGACTCGTCTTCAGATCCCCACCAGGTTTATTTGGAGTATGTGCTTTTGTCCCCGTTTAAATTTTCGGGTTTTGTGGAATTTGCAAAAGAAAATATTACTTCGATTTACACTTTTTATTCTTTTTTGGGCGTTTTTCTTTTGGTTTTATCCATTTATTTTTTAATTTATTCTTTTTCGGAAAATAAATTACTTTCCGTATCCGTTGCGCTATTTACAGTGGGCGGATATACATTGGTAAAACTTTCGCACGCGCCTGTTACGGCCGTAGTTCCAGGCCTAAATATTTTTAGCAGGCCAATTATGCCTGTTTACGGCCTTCTTATTTTGTTTTTATATATTAACGCACTAGTTAGAAGCTTAGACAGGACGGAATTAAAATATTGGATATTGCCCAGCGTATTATTCGGTGTTCTTTTTTATGTTTATCCATACGCGTGGACTTTCGCTTTGGCGTTTACGGGAAGTTTAGTTCTTTTGTATTTAATTTTACGACAGTACGAACTTTTTAAAAAGATGTTTATAGTTTTTTTTGCGGGGCTCATGATAGGATCATTTACAATTTATAAAACTCTTACATTTTCTAAAACGGAAGTAGGCAGGCAGATTTTGTATTACGGAATCACGTTAAATAGAAACCCGGCGCCATTTAGTAAAATTTCTTTTGCTGTCCTTTTTTTATCAATACTTTTTTTGCTTTTAAATAAGAGGAATAAATACGGGCCGGTTTTTCTATCAATAGTTTTAGCAAGCTGGTTAACCCTCAACCAACAAGTGCTTACCGGAAAAGTACCCCAGATTATGCACTACTACTGGTACTTTACTATTCCAACTTCAATCGTTGTAGGATCGTATCTTTTGTGGAAATTTGCAAATTATCAAAAACAGGTTTCTGCTTTACTGCAAAAATATGGCAAATGGATTTTAGGAATAATTATTGTTGCCGCTTTTATTGCCGCTACGCGCCAGCAGTATCAGGGAATGATGGCCACATGGGAAATAAAGGAATACGGACAGAATTACCGTCCAATTATTGATTATTTAAAAAAAGAAAAAAAACCCGGCGTAGTTTTAACCTCCGAACATTATTACGGGAGATTCTTTTCGGTTTATACTGGCCACGATTTATTTTGGGGCAATAATGCATTTGTATTTAATACCCCTTACAAGCGTTTAGAAGATGCACTCTTTTTTTATGCTTACATGGACAGAAACTCAAGAAATAATTTTGTGGAACAAATGCGCAAAATTGATGAGGGGTTCGGCCTTGTCGGAACTACTGGTGAAAACAGCTATTATCCTTTGATTTATAGTTATATTGCTGGCTTTAGATCCGGAGTCGATTTCGATCAATATAATATACGTGTAAGATTAAAAGACCCCAAGATTGTAAAAAGCCGCGAGGAAACGATAAACTATCTGTTCGATAATTATAAAAAAGCCGCAAATCCGAATGGTATGGCTGAAATTTTAAAACGAAATGAAGTAAATTTTATTGTTTGGGATAAAAATAAAAGTCCCGAATGGGATTTAAGCCCAATTTTGGGAAATCTGGCTCTTTTAACTAGCGAAGGCAACATATATCTATATAAAGTAAAGAGTAACTAGATGAAAGCGCGCTCTGTTATATAAAAGTAAACCATGGAAAACGACTATATAGATAACTACTTAAACGAAGTCGCGGAAATTACGAAAAAGGTAGATAAAAGCGCGATTCACAAGACGGTAGATATCCTAAGGAACGCAAGAGATAACAAAGGCAGACTTTTTATAGTTGGCGTAGGGGGGTCAGCTGCGAACGCCTCTCATGCGGTAAACGATTTTAGAAAAATCGCGCATATAGAATCTTATACGCCGACAGATAACGTCGCGGAATTAACAGCTCGTGTGAATGACGACGGGTGGGATTCTGTTTTTGTAAGATGGCTTGAAAGAAATAATATCGGTCCAAAAGATGTAGTCATGGTTTTTTCAGTAGGCGGTGGAAATGCCGAAAAAAAAGTGAGCACAAATATTGTGCATGCCCTAGACCACGCAAAGGAAATGGGAGCAAGGGTGGTAGGAATTGTTTCAAGAGACGGCGGGCACACAGCGCGAGTCGCGGATGCCTGCATTTTGGTACCTGTAGTAAACCACGAAAATGTAACGGCGCATGCGGAGTCGTGGCAGGCGGTTTTGTGGCATAGTATGGTTTTTCATCCCAAATTAAAAATGATCGAAGGCAAGTGGGAGGGAATTCATAAGACGCCGCAGATAATTTAAGTAACATGTTACCTTTAAAAAAAAGAGCGGTTTTTTTGGACAGAGATGGAGTAATTAATGAAGTTGTTGATCGCGGAGAAAATTGCGAAGTTCTTGGCAAGAAAGTAAGGTGGACGGCCCCCTGGAGCTATCAGGAATTTAGAATAAAATCTGGTGTGAACGACGAATTAAGCAAATTGGGCGGTCTGGGATTTCTAAAAATTTTGGTAACTAACCAGCCGGATCTGACATACGGACTTCTTTCCCAAGAAGATCACAATTTAATAATGAAAGATATTGGAAAACTTCCTTTCGACGACGTTTATGTCTGTATTCACGGAAGAAATGACGGATGCGATTGCAAAAAACCTAAACCAGGAATGTTGCTTTCCGCGGCAAATAAATGGGGGATCGATCTTAAAGGTTCTTTTATCGTGGGCGATAGCGGAAGCGACATTGAAGCAGGAAAGTCTGCGGGAGTCAGCACAATTTTGATTAATGGTGAACAAAATTTGGGCGTCGAAGCAGATTACCATGTTTCTGATTTGCCGGAAGCTACAGAATTAATAAAAAAAATTATACAAACTTCTTAGTAGTCTTTTAAAATTTATTTGATAATATAAAATTGCATGAAAATATTTATTGATACGGCAAACTTAGTTGACATTGAGGAAGCGTTAAGGCGCGGTTTTGCGCACGGGATTACAACGAATCCTTCTCTTTTAGCAAAAGAGCCGAAATCTTCACTTGCGAAGCATATCGGCAAAATTATAGAACTTATAAATAAGTATCAGCCCGGCATTCATCTTAGTGTTGAAGTGTTTTCGAGGGATCCAAAAACGATAATTGAACAAGCACACCACATGATGAACCATTTTAACTATCCTCAGATGAGCATTAAAGTTCAGGTCGGATGGGATGAATTAGAAACCATAAAAAAATTAAGCAAGGCAGGAATTTCTGTAAATTGCACGGCCTGCATGAATGTTACGCAAGCAGTTATGGCGGCGCGTGCCGGAGCAAAATATGTCAGTCTTTTTTGGGGAAGAATTCGGGACGGGGGCCTAGATGAAAAAATGTCCAAAGAACGGGACGAGGCAAAAAATAGACGCGCGCTAGATAAAAATGACTTCAACCCTTATAAAGTTGTACAAGCGACTCGCAGAATTTTTGACCAAGACAAGATTCCGGCAGAAATTATTGCAGGAAGCATGCGAGGAGTGATTGACGTGCGGGATGCAAGGCTCGCAGGGGCGCACATTGTAACAGTCCCTCCAAAATATTTTCCCGATATGATAAATCACTTTAAAACCGAAGAAGTCGTAAACCAATTTCTTTCCGATTTTGAGAAGTGGTTAAGCTAGTTTTCCTTTACTCTGTCAATAGTGCGCAATTTTGGGTTTTGTTTTATGATAAATTGCGACAATGAAGGAAATCGTAAAAAATTTGTTTATCTCAATGCGTCCCAAGCAATGGATTAAAAATCTTTTTCTTTTTGCTGCGATAATTTTTGTAAAAGAATTTACAGATTTTTCGAAACTTTTGACGGTTGTTTTTGCTTTCATTCTTTTTTGTTTGGCTGCAAGCGCCGTTTATTTAGTTAATGACTTGCTTGATTTTGAACAGGATAGAAATCATCCTAAAAAAAGGAGCCGCCCGATCGCTTCTGGCAAACTTAGTCAAAATACCGCTTGGCTTGTCGCAGCGCTTCTAATCGTACTCTCTTTGGGTAATTCACTTTTTATTAATCCATATTTTGCAATGCTTATTGCAAATTATATATTACTGAATATTCTTTATTCTTTTTATTTAAAGCGCGTGGTTATTATCGATGTAATTGTTGTTGCTGCTGGATTTTTAATACGCGTAATTGCTGGAGCGGTTGCGATCGGAGTCACTTTTTCTCAATGGCTGATTTTGTCTACTTTTTTTCTCACGCTTTTTTTGGGAATTTCTAAAAGGAAAAACGAGCTTGCGTATCCTCAAAACAGCTTAACTCGCACTGGGTTAAATCAATATTCCCCACAGTTGCTTGACCAGATGAATATGATTGTTCTTCCTTCAACTATAATAACTTACGCGTTTTATACATTTAGTTCAGAACATAGCAAACTTCTCATGGTCACTATTCCAATTGTTCTTTACGGACTATTTAGATATTTATTTTTAATCAGTGTAAAAGAAACAATAGACGACGGTCCAACTGACGATTTGCTTTTTGATAAGCATCTGCTCGTGACTGTTTTTATTTGGCTAATAGTTTCTGCTGGAATTATACTTTATGCTGGGTAGTGAAAAAAGAGAAAACCCGCAATTTTTTGAGGAAATCGGCGCGATTTCTGGAGCGTGTATCATTTTAGACGTTGATGGCACCCTGCGCCCGGATGGAGACAAAGACATAAGCAAAGTAGTTTTACATAAGATAGAGGAATTAAAAAGGAATAATGAGGTCCACATATTAAGTAACAAAGGAAGCAACAAAAGAAAACCGTGGAGATCGGCTTTGGGAAATTTAGAAATAAAAAGTAAAAATACGATTGTAATAGGAGATAAATTTTTGACGGACGGGCTGTTTGCTAAAAATATAGGCTCTGATTTTATGATGGTGCGAAGAAAAATCTCTGGAAGAGAACCTTTGTTTGTAAAAATAACTTATTTGATTGATAATATAGCTTATAAATTATGGATGGCGATAAAAAAATATTAATTACCGGTGGAGCTGGATTTTTAGGAATTAACCTCGCGCGCTTTTTATTAAAAAAAGGATGCGAGGTTGTGTCTTTGGATATCGCGCCTTTTGATTACTTAGAAAAAAATCAAGTTAAGTGCATTACGGGAGATGTACGAAATGTAAAAGATGTCGAAGAAGCAACTCACAATGTTTATGCGGTAGTGCATACCGCAGCAGCGCTTCCACTTTATAGCAAAGAAGATATTTTTTCAACGGAAGTTAACGGCACAAAAAATATTTTAGACGCCGTTATAAAAAATAAAATTCCGCGCATCGTACATATATCAAGCACGGCTGTTTATGGGATTCCCGACCATCACCCGATATATGAAACCGATAAATTGCAAGGGGTGGGACCATACGGCGAAGCAAAAATTTTGGCAGAAGAGCTTTGTAAAGAAGCAAGAAAAAAAGGAGCTATTGTTCCTATTTTGCGTCCAAAATCTTTTATAGGCCCAGAACGTTTGGGGGTATTTGCTTTATTTTATGATTGGGCAAGTACAGGTTGTGGTTTCCCTATGATAGGCAACGGAAAAAATAAATATCAGTTGCTGGACGTCGAAGATTTGTGCGAAGCTATTTGGCTCACGCTTACATTGCCAGAAGAAAAAGTGAACGATACTTTTAATATTGGCGCAAGGAACTTCTTAACTATGCGCGAAGATTATCAAGCGGTTTTGGATCATGCCGGTTTCGGAAAAAAAATCATAGGGTTGCCTGCAGCTCCTATGATTTGGACTTTGCGATTTTTAGAAATACTTCATCTTTCGCCGCTTTACAAGTGGGTATACGAAACTGCCGGGAAAGACTCCTTTGTTTCTATAGAGAAAGCGGAGAGTATTTTGGGGTATACCCCTAAATATTCAAATAAAGATGCGCTTGTGAGAAATTTTGAATGGTATCTTGAAAATAAAAATAAGTTCGGCGATATAAGTGGTGTATCTCACCGAGTACCTTGGAAACAGGGAATATTAAAATTTGCGAAATATTTTTTTTAAAATGCCCCATTCTTTTTCTATTGTAATTCCCGTTTATAATGAAGAAAAAAGGATCCCGAAAAATATAGACAGCATCTGCGAGTTTTTTTCTAAAGTTCCGGAGCGAACGGAAATTATTTTTGTAAATGACGGATCTCGTGACGATACGCAAAAGATTTTAGAAAACTACAAGTCAAAGTATGGGTTTAAGATAGTAGAATACAAAAAAAACACCGGAAAGGGGTACGCTGTAAGGCAGGGAGCTTTGGCCGCATCGAGTGACTGGGTCATTTTTTTTGATATTGATTTAGCAACTCCGCTTTCGGAATTTGAACAATTAAAATTACTTATGGAGCCTTCTGACCAAATTATTATCGGAAGCCGGAGACTTAGTGGATCTAAAGTACAAAGAAGCGAATCTTTTTTAAGAATTTTTTTAGGACAAGGGTTTAGCAAGCTCTCTAACCTTTTTGTTCCAGGGATCCCCGATTTTACATGCGGATTTAAGTGCTTTTCAAAAGAAGCAACGGTAAAAATATTTCCCAGGGCGCGGATTAACAGATGGGCTTTTGATACGGAGCTTTTATATATTGCACGTCTTAAACAAATTCCAATTCGGCAGATGCCCGTAAGCTGGGCGCATGATGATGATTCTCGAGTGAGAGTACTTTCGGACATAGTAAGTTCTGCGAAGGAGTTATTACAAATAAAAATTAACCATTGGAGAGGTCTATATTACTAAACATTTATATGAGGCATTCAGAATATTGCGCACAGTTTTTAAAAAAAGGCGGTTTAGTTTTAGATATAGGAGCGGGTGACGGAAGATTTTTGGAAGAGATGGAACGTCTAGGTTATAAAACTTATGGCGTTGACGTAAAACCGGAAAGTATGCGCGGAAATATTATTGCAGGCAAGGCGGAGGAGCTGCCTTTTTCAAGCAATATGTTTGATTTTATAAATTCCTCGGAAGTTACGGAGCATGTTGATGACCCAAAAAAAATGTGCGCAGAAATTTTCAGAGTTTTAAAGCCGGGAGGCAAATCTTATATTAGCTTTCACAACCGTTTCGGAGTTTATGACTATCATTATCATATCTATTTTATCAACTGGATTCCAAGGGAATGGACCGAAGCCGTTTTGAAATTTGCTCGGCGGCAAAAACCGGATGGTTACGGAGGAAGACAGAAATTAGTAAGCATGCATTACTTTACTTATAAAAGAGCGAAAAAAATGTTGAACAAAACAGGTTTTGCAGTTTATGATATTCGTGAAGATAAATTAAAAAAAAGATTCAAAATAATATTTTTTTTAATTTATCCTTTTTATTCCCTGATTTTGCGGCCGTGTTATTTTAACACTTTCCATTTTTTAATAATCAAACCGGAAAAACAATGGAATTTTTAAAACAACATCGAGCCGCACTAATTTCGTCCTTTATTTTGGCTCTGCTTATAGAATTTCCTCTAGTTGCATTTTATTTTAAAGCTGGAGATTCGTACCAAGGAATAAACATTGCTCATTTTGGTACAGACGAACATCTTTATTTAACACGCGGAAACGATGTGCTTCACGGCAATTATTTGGGCAACCCCGCATTAAAAGAAGGGAAAAGTACGAAACAAGACTATTACTTTACGATAAACGAGTATGTGCTTGTTGGACCTTTATATTTTCTTGGACTGAAGGACCAAATAAATATTGTAACGCTTTATAATATTTATAATTTTATAGGAGTATTTCTTTTAATTCTGCTAATTTATTTTTTAACTTTGAAAATTAGCGCGAATAAATTTCTCGCAATATCCGCCGCACTTTTTGTTGTCGGCGGTTATTCAATAGTATACAACAAAACTTTTTTTTACGAGGATTTTAATGTGTACGGCAGATCTTTATATCCTTATATTGGCTCACTTGCATTTTTTTCTTACTTGCTTGCTTTAGTAAAGGCACTTAAATCAGAAAAAATTAAAACGATATTTTTTGCCGGCGCGCTTTACGGGCTACTTTTTTATGTTTATTTTTATGCCTGGACTTTTGCTTTAGTTTTAAACGGAATTTTATTTTTAGCCCTTCTTTTTTGGAAGGATTTCCGCAACGCAAAAAGGGTTTTCTGGATAAATATTTTGGGATTTTTTATCGGAAGCTTGTATCTTTTGCGTATTTTTAACTTTTTGAATTCGCCGGCAGGTGAACAATTTTATTATTTTTCATGGTCGTCACTGGGAAGCGCTCCTATAATGAATAATCTCGGGTTGCTTTCACTGGTTCTTTTCTGTTTTTTTATTTACAAAGACCGCGAGGATTCGAATGCCCCTTTTGTGCTTTCTGTGGCTCTTGCCGGATTTGTCGCCTTAAACCAGCAGATAATTACGGGACGAATGCTACAACAAAATCATTATTACTGGTTTTTTATTGTGCCGCTTTTTATTATTACGACCTTCTATATGTTATGGAAGCTGTCCGAAAATTATAATTTTTTAAGAAAAATAAGTTTTGGTTTACTGATTTTGCTTGCGTTGCTAAATACGGCCATAGGACAATACCGTTCTTTTGGCACAACTTACGAATCTAAACTTTACGACCAAAAATATAAAAGTGTGCTGGAAATTTTAAATAAAGAAAAAGAGTCAGAAGTTGTTTTAGCGGGAGACGACCCTTATGCGCAGCTCGTAAATATATATACTCCGCATGATCTTTTTTGGCACAATTTTGCCGCAATGAATTACAATCCTATGCAGCGCTTTAAAGACGCTTTGTATCTTTATGTATATTTAAATAAAAATACAAGAAATGATTTTATTAATAATGCGCCGACTCACGCGGTTTATGAAGGCATAGAAGGATATTTATCCGGATTTGACCACTATGAATATTATCGCAGACTAGGAAGAAAAGATCCGGAACTTTTAGAAAAAAGAGAAAAGTTATTAAATGATTTTTCAGAGGAATACAACAAACTGGCGCGGAGTCCTAAAAACATCGTCGAAATGCTTAAAAAATATGAAGTTCGGTATATTTTGTGGGATGAAAATATTTATTCTAGCTGGGATTTGTCTTTTATAAATACACTTCATGAAATTAAAAGTGAGAATAACATTCATCTGTATGAAATTTAAGGAACACAAGTTTATGTTGGTAAATGCGCTTGCCATTGCTTTTTTGGTGTTTTTTCCGAATATAATACTCCCATTTTTAGCCGGAGGCGATTATAGAGGAATTAATTCAGGAAATTTTGAATCGGATGAGTGGCAGTATCTTGCTCACGGCAGAGAAATTTTAGACGGACATTCTCTCGGGAATTTTATTTTAAAAGAAGGAAAAGATGGGCCCAATGTCCAACAAATTTACGTGGAACAGTTGCTGATGTTTCCATATAAATTGTTTGGGGCCACTGATGTCAATGTTGAAGCCGTTTTTAATATATGGGGATTTATTGGCGTATTTTTGCTTTCAGTTATTATTTATTTTTTAGCCCTTGAATTAACGGCTGACAAAATTGTTTCGGTTCTTGCGCCGGTTTTTATTATCGGAGGATATAATTTGATTGTTAGATATCCGATACTTTTTAGCGGATACGGCACGGATTTTAATGTTTATGCTCGTCCTATACGTCCGCTTTTTAGCGCGATTTTTCTTTTTCTCTTTTTATATTTTTTTAATAAGTGTTTAAAAGAAACAAATAAAAAATATATTTATTTGTCTGGAGCGACGCTAGGCGCGTTATTTTATGTTTATTTTTACGCATGGACTTATGCTGGAGCGGTCATTTTTGTTTCTTTGCTGCTAAACGCGGTGTTGCGCGATTTTGGGCAAATTAAAAAAATAGTGCTTGTCGGAGTTACGGCATTAGCAGTTGGTGCGTATCCGTTAATTAAGCTTTTTTCTGTGATTAACTCCGAATTAGGACGGCGGCTTTTGTTTTTTTCCGGGGAGACACTGAGCGGCTCATTTGTTTTCAGCAAAATCGCTTTGGTTCCTGTTTTTTTGCTAATTCCGTATTTTTATAAAAACCGCATGCAAAAAAATTCTATTTTGCTTTTCAGCTTATTTTTAGGAAATTGGTTTGTCCTAAATCAGCATATTATCACTGGCAGAGAAATACAGCCATGGCATTATTTTTGGTATTTTGTCATTCCCGTTTCGATTTTTGTTGTATTAATAATTGCGGCTGATTTATTAAAAAGTTTTAAATATAAAAATATATTGTTTTGTTCTATTATTTTATTAATTTATGGATACATGGGAATCCATCAATACCGCGGAACATTTGCAACATTCGAAATAAAAAAATATCTGCAACGCTATGGTGCGGCAATTGATTATTTAAATAAAGACAGCACGCCGGGCGTAATACTTGCGTCCCAATATTTAGATCAGCTTCTGTTTATTGTGCATACTCCGCATGACCTTTTTTGGGCAGATGGCGCACAAACTTTAAATACACCGGAAGAAAAAATTTATGATGTATTTTACGTTTATACATATTTAAATAAAGACGCCAGAAATAACTTTTTTGATTATTATTCAAATGTAAAGACCGCAGAAAAGAATTTTACGGACCGCAACTATTACTATATGCTTTTGGGAACCGTTGCCGGATTTAATGCACATAAAACCGGGAAAAGTGAGCTAGAAGTAAAAAAGGAACTGGAGGCGAAATACTCGGATATTTCAAAAAATAAAAACAATATCGTTGAAATATTAAGAAAATACGGAGTTAATTATATCGTTTGGGATAAAGAGAAAAATCCCGAATGGGACTTAAAATTTATAACTGGGCTCGAAGAAGTTTTAAGATCGGAAAGCCTTTATTTATATAAAATTAAGTATTAAAAAATGGTTACTTCACTAGCTCGCAACAGGTTTAATTTATATGCAAAATGGAAAGCCAAGAATGGTTGTTGTCGGGTTCGGATGGGTGGGGCAGGCAAACGCAATTGCGCTTACAAAAATGGGCGAAGAAGTTTATTATTACGACGTGGTGCCGCCAGTTTTTCGTTATGTGGAATTCGAAGACTTATACAAAAAAATTCAGCCGCTTGCGAGCCCTTTAGAAAAGGACAGTGTGGACACTTCTTATATCGTTTGCGTGGGGGATAAGGTGAGTGAAGAGGGCGCGCAGGACTTAAGTTTAATAAAAAAAGCACTCGATTCGTTAAAAGAAACAAAGGGGAAAATTATTTTGCGTTCGACTGTTTTACCGCAAAGTTTGCGAGAGCTTAACTTTCATTTCTATTTGCCTGAGTTTCTGCATGAAAAGCATGCGGTGGAAGAGTGCTTAAATCCGCAATTTTTTGTTTTGGGCGCAAAAACAATGCTACAAAAAGAACCGGAATTCTTTGATTCATGGCGGATAAGGTCAAACAGAGTTTTTACAGGAACGCCTGAACAGGCTTCTTATATTAAATATCTTTCAAATATTTGGAATGCGCTGCGCGTTGCATTTGTTAATGAATTTGGAGATTTAACTCAGGACTCTGATGTAATAGATTTTATTTTTGAGAAAAAAAGTTATTTAAGATACGGAAAATCGTTTGGGGGACATTGTTTACCAAAAGACCTGCGGGCATTTGCCCGCGCTTTCAGAAGCGGCGGAAGAAACATGGTTATGGAAGCGGCATACAAAAGTAATTTAGCGCATCGCGAATTTGAGAAAAAAAACGAGCTTCCTGAATGGTTTTCTTCTTGGGCCGATGAGCGGCAGGCTATGGGAGACGTAGGAACCGGTATTTTTTTGTGGAATAAACTTAATTCTTTACGGGGGGTGCAGCTGGCAAGGAAAAAATTTAGATTTTTATCAGAAGCGCTCACGCGCGTGATTCCCGACAGAGATTTATCCGATGTGCGTGATATTTGGAATAAACTTGCAGAAAAGAACGCGAGATATTATGTAAATACGAAAACTTTGTCAGGAAAAGACGTGAGTGAATTTGAATTGCGGGAGACCGGACTTTCTGATTATAAAAAATATATAGAAGAAGACAAATTATTATTCCAGATACTAAATTCAAAAACATCTGCGCTTGAAATCGGATGCGGTCTTGGTAGAATGACGGAATTTTTCCCGAAGCATTTTGTAAGTGTTGCTGCAATTGATATTTCAGACGCAATGCTGACTAGCGCAAAAAAAAGAGTTGCGGACCAGCGCATTAACTATCAAATTTCCGATGGACAAAGCATTCCATTTAAAAGCAATTCCTTCGATTTGGCGTTTTCATATCAAGCATTGCGGCATGTGCCTCAAAAAAAAGCGCTTGCTAATTATTTTAAGGAACTTTACCGGACGTTAAATACAGGAGGAATTGCAAAGCTTCACCTTCGCACGGGAATGGGCCCATACAAGTGGCATTGGGCATACGGCGTTTCTTTAAGTCCCCGCGAAGCAAAACAAATGGCGGAGGCCGTCGGTTTTAAATTTATTAAACACGAAATAGAAGATCCAAAAAGTTTGTGGATATGGCTGAAAAAATAAAAAAAATATTAATAACAGGAGGAGCGGGGTTTATCGGCTACCATTTAGCGCAGCATTTGCTTGCATCTTATGGTGAAAATATTTTGCTTATATTGGTAGATAATTTGCAGCGTGGAAAAATGGACGACGAATTTAAAACGCTGCTTTGCGATCCGCGCGTTCGGTTTCTTAACTTGGATTTAACTGACCATAATTCGTATAACGATTTGGGAAACGGGTATCATCATGTCTATCATCTCGCGGCAATTAACGGCACTAAAAACTTTTATCAAATGCCGCACGAAGTTATGCGAATAAATACGCTTTCTTTGATATATATGCTCGAATGGTTTAAAAAAGAAAACTCTGGCGGAAAATTTTTATTTACATCATCAAATGAAGCATACGCAGGCGCCCTTAACGCTTTTAACTCTCTGCCGATTCCAACGCCCGAAAATGTTCAGCTAGTTGTGGACGACCCGTATAATCCGCGATGGTCATATGCGGCCACAAAACTAATAGGAGAGCCGTTTTTAATTCATTATGCGAAGAGCCATAATTTTCGTGGGATAATTGTGCGTCCGCACAACTTTTACGGTCCGCGCGCCGGATATGATCACGTAATACCGGAATTTTCTTTAAGAATCGCACGAAGCGTCGATCCTTTTTCTATTTTCGGAGCGGACGAAACACGCACGTATTGTTATATAGATGATGCCGTGCGCGCGATGCGTTTACTTATGGATACTCCGAAAACTGACCACCAGCCAATAGAAACTGTGCATATAGGTGATTTTCACGAAATCACAGCGCTCGATTTAGCTGAGCGCATGTTTAAAATTACCGGTTGGCGCCCAAAAGAGTTAGACATCAAATCTTCTCCGCCTGGTAGCGTAAAACGGCGCCTCGCGGACGTTTCTAAATTACAAACACTCACCGGCTGGAAACCCGAAGTTTCTTTAGACGAAGGATTGCGCCGCACGTATGAGTGGTATTTCAAGCATTCTACGGCAGTTTAAATGCAAAATATAGGATATATACACATAATGACGGTCGTCCGTAAATGTATATGTAAAAAATGCTATAGCGGTTTTTTTAATTTTCTATATACTTTTTATTTTAGGAGCGAAAAAACTTTTTATTTCGTTTGAGACAAAATTTACGTCCTCGTCTGTTAATGTGAACGCCGAAGGCAGCCAGAGCGACTTGGGGAGCACTCTCGTGCTTACAGGAAATTTATCGTCTGGCTGGGGATAAGCAGACTGTTTGTGAATTGGATGCCAATATTTGCGGCAATCAATATTTTGTTTTTTTAAATGTTCCGCAAGTTCGTCTCTTCGCGGACAGATTATATCCGTCCATTGCGGAAGTTCTTCCGGGTTGGAAGGAAACACTCTAACGTCTTTTATGTTTTTCAAATTATCAGAATACATTTTGTAATTTCTTTTCATTCGTGCTGCGCGCCTTTCAAAGTGCGTAAGCTGTCCTAACCCCAAAGCTGCTTGAATGTCGGTATATTTAAAATTGTATCCTACCGAGCTATGTAAATCGTCTCCGCCCGTGCCTTTAATTGTCCGTCCTTGGTCTTTTAGTGCGCGTATTTTTGAAGCAAGCGCGCCGTTGTTTGTTACAATCATTCCTCCCTGTGCAGTAGAAATCGTTTTATTTGCCGAAAAAGAAAAGCATCCTGCGTCTCCCCATGTTCCTAAAAATTTTCCTTTATATTTTGATCCCAAAGCTTCCGCTGCGTCTTCTACAACAAAAATTTTATTTTTGCGAGCGATATCCAAAATTGTTTCCATGTCGCATGCACGACCCGTTACGTGAACGGGCACTACAGCTTTTGTTTTCGAAGTAATTGCACGCTCAAAGGCTTCTGTGCTGATATTTAAATCGCGTTCGTTTATATCAACAAAGACTGGCCGCGCTCCGCAGAGCTCAGCTGCATTGGCGGTGGCAATGAAGGTTGCGTCGGGAACTATAACTTCGTCTCCGGAGCCTACGCCAAGCGCTTTTAAAACAAGGAAAATTGAAACCGTCCCGCTTGTCGTCGCGACTGCGTATCTTGCGCCGACAAGCTCCGCGATTTTTTTCTCAAATTCCGAGGCGAGCA
Source organism: uncultured Candidatus Saccharibacteria bacterium (assembly GCA_964464405.1). Lineage (GTDB taxonomy): Bacteria > Patescibacteriota > Minisyncoccia > UBA11713 > 2-01-FULL-45-33 > CAYXFX01. The sequence goes on along the minus strand of CAYXFX010000002.1, from coordinate 44,077 downwards.
CGCCCTCATTTACGTAATTTCTTTCAAACGCGCCTTTTACAAATTCCAAGTCCTCATTTTCCACCTGCGGCTGCCACCACGGAATTCTTGCCCCGTTAGAAAATTGTGATGACTCTTTATTTTCAACTACGTGATTTCTATTATTAGCTTCATCCATGCTATTTTAATAAACAATTTTGTAAATTTTCTAATGGGGTTTGCATATAATTATTCTAAACTATTCTAGGTTTGGGAAGCGGAATAATAAATTTTCCTTTATATCCGTTTTTTTGGAAAATTTGCGCAAGCTCCTCTCCAATATGCCAAGAAAGCATGAGAGCATATTCAGGTTGCTCCTTAAAAATTTTAGATTCATCCACTACCGGAATATGAGTTCCGGGAGTAAACATGCCGATTTTGGGAGAGCCGTTTTTTTCGCCGGTGTAATCCAAAATCCCGCGGTCAATTTTTGTAAATCCTAAAAGCGTGTTGGAGCGAGCGGAGCTTGTTATGCCCACGATGCGCGCGCCATTTTTTTTGAGTCCTATTAAAAGAGAAAGTAAATCATTTTTTGCAAACAGCGCATCTGCAGAAAACTTTTTCCATCTCGCGGGGCTGTACAATCCAGCTTTTTCTTCTTCTTTAATTAGTTGTTTTGCGCCTGCGGAAAGTTTACCGCCTCTTGCCGCATAAACTCTTATTGATCCGCCCGCAGCCGATATTCGTTTTGCATCAACTAAATTTAAACCAGTTAAAGCAAACAACTTAGAAAGCGGTTTTAGAGAATAAAATCTTAAATGCTCGTGGTAAATCGTATCAAATTCGAATTTTTCTACGATATCCATTAAATATTGCGATTCGGAAACGAATACACCTTCCGGAGACAAAATGCTTTTAATATTTTTTGTAAGAGGAACTGGGTTAGGAATATGGGCAAAAACATTTGTTGCCGTTACTATTTTTGCTTTCCCATATTTATTTAGAATTTGTTTTACAGAGTCTTTCGTAAAATATTCTTGCAAAGTCGCAATTCCGTTTTTGTTTGCGACTTTTGCGGCGTCAGTCGGCTCAATACCCAAAACACGAGCCCCTCTTTTTTTGAAGCTTTGAAGAAGTGTGCCATCATTTGAACCGATATCTATTACCAAGTCTCCTTTTTTGAATCTATTTTCTTTTAATGACTCCTCAGCCAATTCCTCAAAATTTCGGATAAGCATATTGGTAAGCCCCGTTCGGTAAGGATAATTTTTCGGGAAAACAATTTTCGGATCCACGATGCTGTCTAATTGCAAAAGCCCGCATTTCGGGCACCTTGAAAAATTTAGCGGATAGGTCGTTTCAGGTTTAGTTAAATCTTCTGTCCTCAAATATGCTTGCACAACTGGCTGGTGCCCCAAAGAAAGCACGAGTTCCAATTTTTTATTTCCGCAGATTTGGCATTTCATAGTAATATAACTCATTTTACACACAAAAGTTCTCACGAAAACTTGCATAAATATTGTCGACATGCTACGGTTTTGCCAGATTGACACGCCAAAACAAAGGAGGAGAAAGTGAAGAACAAATTTTTTGAAATTATGGTTGAGGGTACTTTTGATCCTGATTTGATAAGAATTGAAGAGGTGCAAGGCGCGCTTCGCCGAACACCAATGTCTGAAGCCTGGAAAGAGGGAGTTTGGACGACATACACGAAGAAACTTGGATTTAAACCGTGGCCGAACGATAAAAAACCTTCGCGCTGGCATTTTGTAAACGCTTTGGCAAACGGAAAAGAGCTTGTGATTCAAGCTGATCCAAGCACAAGTTACTTCGATTGTTTAGGATCGCGGTTTCCGGAGTTTGAGGAAAGATTTGGGAAATCATTTGTTGCAGTCAATCTTTCCGTCGGAATTTCAGTGGTTGCAAAAAATCGTCATGGCGAAAATTGTATGCTCGTTTGTCTGCGAAGTGAAAAGAACGATTATAAACGAGGCGGTCTTACGATTGGCGCTGCGGGCGCGATAAGCATGAAAAACAAAGAAACTCCTAAAGATGCGGCACTTCGGGAATTAAAAGAAGAAGCAGGCATCGAAGCACACGAGATTAAAAATCTAGAGTGCCTCGGAGTTGCCCGTGAAGTTAATTTGCCTGACGGAGGCCCGGAGTTTTTTGCATTTACTGACGTTAGTGTTGAGGAGTTACATTTGCGGAAACATGATGAAGAAAACGAAACTTTATTTGTTCCGTTAAAACTTCTAACGGATTGGGTATGCAATTTTTCCTATGCTATTTGCGAATGCAGTATTGCCGGTTTTCTGATGGTCGGCCAAAAGTTTGCCGGAAGCTTATGGAGAATGCCAATAGAACACATGCTTCGTTTGAGGCGTGAGTTCGCGCAGGACGAAAAAACTTACCATGAATTTGAAGCGGCAGACAAAGTAAGACTTGCAAAAGCTTTTCGCGAACTTAAAGAAAGGAGCAAGTAACATGACTTTTTGGAACGAGACGGACGCAATAGTTGAGTCTGTTGGCAACGCTCTTTGGAGAGCGCGCGCGAAACATAATTCGCTTGGGGTTTCCGGCGAAGAGGTTGTCAAAAAAAATCAATTCGGCGATACAGCAGTTCGCGCCGATATAGAGTGCGAAGAAGCCGTGTTTGAAGCTTTGAAAACATGGAAATTTGTGGAAATTGCAATGCCGCCAGTGCGGGTCGTTTCGGAGGAGCATGGAATCGTTGATATCGGGGAGAATCCCCGTTACACAGGAATTTTGGACGGTCTGGACGGCTCCAGTGTTTACAAGCAGGCAAGAACTTGTGGTGGAAGATACGGAACGATGTTCGCAGTATTGAATGGAACTGATCCATTTTATAGAGATTACGTGGCCTCAGGAGTAATTGAATATAGCAAAGAAAGACTTCTCAATCTTCAAAGTGTTGCATCTACTACGTTTTTGTATTTCACAGCAAAGGGAAATGGGAGGACTTACTGCGAGGATGACCCGGGGGATTTGGGTAGAGAGTGGAGAGTGCAAACATCGCGGAATAACGTCCTTACGTCTTCCTCAATGATTTATATTGATACTTTTTCCAAATGGGAAAGAGAGACGCTAAGCAAGTTATCTAAAGACTTTCCAAAGATTGGCAAAAACGGCTTAGGATCTTCAGCAATATTCTATGTCGATCTGATTACTGGCAAAACCGATGTTGTAATTGAGTGTACGCGCAAAAAAAATTTGGAGATCGGCGTCGCATATGGGCTCGTGCGAGGTGCCGGAGGTGTCATGGTGGACATCGATGGCAACGATCTCGGCGAAAAAAAATATTTAGAATGGGGACAGAATGAAGAACTTCCTGTCATCAGCGCCGCCAACATGGAGTTGGCTCGCCAGATGATTAACGTTCTTAAAAGCATTTGAGCCGAAACCGCCAACGTGAAGTTGACGGTTTTTATTTTTTAATGTTAGTTTAATTTATATATGACTACCACTGGGAGCGGGCTAAATTCACCGCAGTATGATATTTCGCAATTAAAATCTGCTGGAGAGAATGTTTTTATTAGCAAAAATGTTGAGATCAGGCGTCCGCAGATGGTTTCCGTCGGACACAACGTCGATATCGATTCGGGAGCTTATATTACAACGCAAGCTGAAATAGGAGATCATGTTCATATTGCGGCCTATGTTACTGTAATCGGAGGAAAGCCAGGACTTTTAAAAATGGGAAATTTTACAAACATCGCGGTAGGCGGAAGAATAATTTGCGTGTCTGACACCTTTTTGGGAGATGGCTTGATCGGAGCGCAATATATACCGGATGAATTTAGAAAATTAAAAATTGCGCCCGTAGTTTTTGAAAATTTTGTAAATGTGGGAGCCAACGTAGTAATTATGCCGGGAGTTACGCTTCGCGAAGGATCTGTTGTCGGCGCTGGGTCTGTCGTCACAAAAGACACGGAACCCTGGACAATATATGCAGGAAGCCCTGCGCGTCCTATCAAAAAGCGTCCGAAAGAAACGATGCTCAAGTATGCGGAGAAATTAGGATATCCCGGAGGAAATAAAACACTAAATATATAACAAATCATGCGGCTTATATTTGTAACATCAAAATTAAATTTCGAAACTTCCGGCGGTTCGATCGAAGAGCTCGATCTTTTAATGAAAACAATGCAGTCTTTAGGGAACGACGTAAAAACCATTACCGCGTTTTCAAAAGTTAATATCATACCTTCCCCGAGGCCTTACCCTGTAATTGAAGAACAGATAACCTCAAAACGCCTTTTGGGAATTGCGTGGCAGGTTTTTAAAATTTTAAGGAAATACGAACACATGGCCGACATTTTTCATATTGACGGCCATATTTTTTTATACGGCGCGGGACTTTATAAATTATTGGGCGGAAAAGTTCCTGTGGCGGCTTATTTTAATTATTATCTTATGTGCTGGCCGGATACTGCGATAAGTTTAACTCTTTTACCGAAAGAACATATCTTAATTCGCGCAAAAAAGAAAATCAGATGGCATCTGGAAAAATATGTTGGGATGTGGCTTGCCAACCACATAGACCGATTTACATTCGTAAGTCCGAATTTAAAAGCTGTTTATGAAGACTTCGGCTTGCGGAAAGACCCCAACACATTTGTGATTGGCGATTTGATTGATTTTCAAAAAATAATGCAGGAAAATGGCATTACAGAGGACTTCTACCAAAAAAGAAATAAACGCTCCGGACCATATTTGCTTTTTTATTCAAGTCGAATGATCCGCGGAAAGGGATTTGACCTCTTACTTCATGGATTTTCCTGTTTAAAAAATAAGGAGAATTTTAAAATGGTTTTAACTGGCAGGGGACCAGAAACTGAAACTTTAAAGAAAATGGCGCGCGACTTGGGAATCGAGCGTTACGTAGAATTTCCCGGGTGGGTTTCTTGGGAACGCCTTCTTCAATATAACAAAGAAGTAGATATTTATATCCAAGTTGGATGGAAACCGGAAGGAACATCAATTTCACAGCTTTACGCAATAGCATTCGGCGTGCCCTCAATATTGCCGGAAGGCGGGGGGCTTGAATGGCAGGCTGGCCCCACGGCAATTTATATAAAAAATGGAGACCACGATGATTTGGCGCGCGCGATAGAAAAACTTGCTGGCGACTCGGAACTCCGCGCTAAAATTTCCCGCGCCTGCTACGGATACATAAAAACTCCTCGCATGGACTATCGCCAACAAATTCCACTTTGGAATGAGAAATTGAAGGAGTTGATTAAAAGATAAAAAAGATAACGACTTTTCATTTTTTCAGTTTCAAATTTTCATTTTCAAAAACTGCTTGTTGCAAAACCATCACGATCGTGACGAAAATGCAACACTAATGCAACATTTTGAAAAAGTGCATCAACCACAAAATATAGCAAATTGTAATGATTGTAAACAAATTACTATAATTAGTAAAACAAAACCGCTCGGGTGAGCGGTTTACATATTTTTCACCTCCTTTTTCAATAAGTTTTATTGCGCAAACAGTTTTCAAAGAGCAAACTGTTTGCAATGGATTCCAGGGCATGAGATGCTTTTCCGTGTAAAACATCGTTTTGTGCCAAGCGAGCTGACCGAACCGCATCGTCTTGAAACTTTTTACAGCTCTCCGCCGCAGCTTCGATTTTGTTAACTCGAATCGCTGCAAGTATTCCTAGCGCAAGAAACGCCCCCAAAACCACAGCACTTATTGTGCCTTTCAACCATTTTGCCAGATTGATTTTCATTTTTTTCCTCCTCTGTTTTTTTCTCCCTCTGTTCCTTTTATGGCATTTTAGAAAGTGAGTGTCAACCTCTCACATTTTTTACGCAATACAAGTTTACGAATTCGCCGAAATGAGAGCCGTCTTTGGGGCGCGGGATATATTCGGCATAATCTTTTTCAGTTTGCATCGGACTCATTTTTTTTAGTCCTTCGGCGGTGATTGCCGAAATTTCAAAGCCGAAAGATTCAATATAATTTAAAAAAGCAATGGGAGAGTTTCCCGAAGCTATTACCCACGCGGGCGCAAATTCAATAATCATCTGCAGATCACTCGTGCCCGCAAGTAAATTTTTCATCCCCAAAAGTGCTGCTGATTCTCCTCCTTCAATGTCCATTTTAATAACATCAATTTTTTGAACTTTTCCTTTTTCCAAAAAAGAATCAAGATCGGTGGCAAGCACGGAAATCTTTGTTTTTTTAAAATCAAGAGGAACATTCGGCAATATGCTTCCAACTCCGCTCTTTTCTTCGTAGTGGTAAAAATCCATGGTTCCTTTTTTATCTGCGACTGCGAATTCGTGCGGAAAAACATTTTTCATACTCTTTGTATTTTTTTTAAGAAGCGCAAAATTAGACGGATTTGCCTCAAACGCAATAACTTTTCCGTTTTTCCCGATAAGGCGCGATCCTATCCGCGTGAAATATCCGATGTGCGCGCCGATATCGATTATTGTCATGCCCGGGCGCACTATTTTTTTATAAAGTGAAATTGTTTCGGGCTCGTATTTATCAAAAAGCATGTCCCACTTCCAGCGCCTTATAAAATTAGCCGGAAAATGATACCCGCGAAGCAGAGAATAAATATTTGTAAATAAGTCGAGGAGTTTATGTGCGTAGAAAAACTTTAAAATTTTACGAAACATACGTATTTATTTTTTTGTATAGAATGTCAGCGAGAGATTCCAAAAGTTCTCCTTTTTTCTTTTCATCGTATTCGCGCTCCCAAACATACGGCAGGTCCAAGTGCGCCGCGTCTTCGTGGATTGCCTGAATATACGCGAGAAGCTCTTTTTCGTTAAAATGAAAATTTTCCAACTGTTCTTTTACAATGTATGGAAGCTGTTCCATTGTTGCGCATCTTTTTACCATGGAAAGGGCGTTATAAAATTGCAGTCCGAAAGTAATTACGGGTTTGCCCAAAAATAAAGCTTCCCACCCGACAGTGCTTGTAATTGATAGCACGAGCTTTGCTTTTGGCAGAATTTCATAGCTTGTTATCGAAGCGTCAAGCAATTTTACGTTCGGAGTTTTTTTGATTTCTTTGTAAAAAGCGCGAGTCCTGAAAGGAACCATTTGCGGATGTTCTTTTACATAAAGCTTAAAATGAACGGGGATTGATCGCGCAATCTGTTTAATCAGCGCAATCTGATTTTGATGGAAAGGCGCGTGTAGAAGCGTCGAAATTTCAGGCTCCATCTGAAGCGGGTAGTAGGCATAATCTATATTCGGGTCGAATTTGTCGTAAAGATCTTCGACTCCGATAAGATTTCTTGTTTTTCTTTTAATTCTGTCTTTTAAAGTATTGATCGGACTTATGTAAGTGTAGTCGTGCTTATCTATTTTTTTAACATGATTGTAAATTTCTTTTGTGTAAAAAACGACGAAGCGCAAAAAATTTGCCGGTTTTAAAAACTGAAAATGCGAAAGCCGTTTTATCGCAAGCTGCTTGATGCTTACTCCTTCATAGTAAGGCGCAGGGCGCGCGCGGAACTCTTTAAGAAAAGCTACCGCGTCTTTGCATCTTTCAGGCGTTGCACCTTCTACCATTATTTTTTTTGCAATTTCTTCAACTTCTGTAAAAAGATCATACCGCTTGCTTATGATTGTTTTGTTTTTTGTGTAGCCCGGAAGTACAGCAACCGGCTTTATGCCTTTTTTTACGGCAATCTCATGCAAAAGAAATCCTCCCATTCCGCCCAAAACGGAAAAAACCAAAACATCTGGCTTTTCTTTTTCCAAAAATTCAATTATCGATTTTGCGCGCACCTGAAGTATGCGAAGCATTTCTTCGTGTGTAAAGCGAGAGGTGTTGTACGGATATTCTCTCACCAGCTGGTTAAACATGACAACTCTGTCGATCGCAATATACGGCCAAAGATTCGGGATTCCGTAATCAGCTTCAAGATTTTTTAAGTATTCGACATCAAGCTTTTCGTTTTTATACCGTTTATGAACTTCTTCGTCTAAAATCATTTCACCGTAATTGATGTCGTTCTGATTTTTCAAAAAATCATAGCTTGTGCGGAGCGAAGTATAGGCGCAAAAATCACTAATTCCGTATTTTCGCTTTAGAGTTTTTGCGAGGTGGTGGGCAATGTAGGCAAAACGGCGCTGAGCCAAAAAACAAATCTTCATATACAAAGGTTTTATATATAATGATTAATATGCTACTTGTAAATATAAGCTATGTCAATTAAAGAAATAAAAGACCGCATCAGATTCTGGAAGTCTGCGGATAGAATCAGCCCGGAAATTCCATGGACATATTGGAGGCTGCATTTTCGTTCAACAATGATTGCTTTATGTAAAAAAAGGTTTTTGCATTTCGGGGAAGGTGCGGATCTGCGCCCGGGTTCTTATATGATTTGTTGCTCTAAAATCAGCATTGGGAAAAATGTTGTCATTCGTCCGGGGAGCGTTTTTGAAGCGGACCCCAGGGAAGGAGAACACGGCATTACAATAGAAGACGACGTGCTTTTGGCTCCGGGCATCCACATGTACGCAAACGATCACGAATTTAAAGATACATCGCTGCCAATTTATTATCAGGACCATAAGTCTTCGAAACCCATTGTTATAAAAAAAGGAGCTTGGATCGGAGCAAACGCCGTAATATTGGCCGGCGTTACCATAGGAGAAAATAGCGTGATTGGCGCAGGAAGCATTGTAAAAAATGACATACCTTCTAAAGTTGTGGCAGCAGGAGCTCCTGCGAGAGTAGTAAAGCAATTATAAAAAATGGTTTCCGGAAAAAACATTCGCATCATTCCAAGATTGGATATAAAAGGTTCAAATGTTGTAAAACCTGTACACACAGAAGCTCTTCGCGTTGTGGGTAATCCCAAAGAGTTCGCGGAGCGCTACTACAAAGAAGGTGCAGATGAATTAATATATCTAGACGTTGTCGCAAGCCTTTACCAACGGAATCTTGATTTTGATTTATTAAAATCTGTAACAGAAAATATTTTTATTCCTGTAACTGTTGGCGGGGGGATTCGATCCATCCACGATATTAATAATGCGCTTCGCGCGGGCGCGGACAAAGTGGCAATCAACACATACGCGATCCACAACCCCGCATTTTTGACGGAGGCCGCAAAAGAATTCGGTTCGCAGTGCATTGTTTTATATATAGAAGCCAAGCGACGTCCGGATGGCACATATGAGGTTTATACTGATGGCGGAAGAGAGAGGTCCGGCATCGAAGCTGTTTCTTGGGCAAGGCGCGGAATTGAGCTGGGGGCCGGAGAAATTTTAGTTACTTCGATTGATAATGATGGAACCATGCGCGGTTACGATATAGATTTGATAAGCAAAATCTCGAAATTTTCACCAATTCCTGTAATTGCACATGGAGGTGCGGGCACGCCAGATTCGATAAAAGACGCAATTTGTGATGGGCGAGCCGATGCGGTTTCGGCATCTTCAATTTTTCATTTCAAAGATTATAAGGCAGGCGATATCAAAAAATATTTAAAAGAAAGAAACATTAACACGCGAATCTAATATTTAAACATTAAGACATTTAAATATTTAAAAATGAAAAAAATTACAATTGTTGATTACGGAGTGGGAAATCTTCATAGCTTAAAAAGAGCAGTTAATTTTTTGGGCGCTGCCGCGGAAATTTCAGAAGATGCGGAAGATATTTTAAATGCGGACGCCTTAATACTTCCTGGCGTCGGATCTTTTGAAGCAGGAATGCGGGGACTTCGCGTAAGAGGGTTAACGAAAGCAATTCAAAAGTTCGCGCAAGGCGAGCGTCCGGTGCTGGGCATTTGTTTGGGGGCGCAGATAATGCTCTCGCGCGGACAAGAATTCGGAAGCCATGAAGGCCTTAATTTAATTTCGGGCGAAGTTGTGCATTTCCCGAAACTGGAAAATAATGAAAAAATTCCTCACGTAGGATGGAATAAAATTTATCCAAACACGAAAACTTCTTGGAAAAATTCAATTTTAAATTCTTTTGATGCACAGATGGAAATGTATTTTGTCCATTCGTACATTTTGAAACCAGAAAAAGATGAGAATATTTTAAGTTTAACGCGTTACGGCGGATACGAATTTTGTTCTGCGGTTAAGAAAGGTAATATTTATGGATGCCAGTTTCATCCCGAAAAGAGCGGAGAAGCGGGCCTAGAAATTTTGAAGAATTTTGTTAGTATATAATCGCGAAGCGCTTCAAAGTAAAATATGTTACCATTTATGAATAAAATTAGTAAATTAGAGCGATAATTAATCACTCATGAAGAAATTAGATAAGCAATTAGATTCACAGCCGAAAGAAGTAAAATTTTGTTCGCGCTGCGTTGTTTCAAACCAGCGTCCACGTACGACATTTAATGCTGAAGGTGTTTGCAATGCGTGTGAGTACGCGTGGATGAAAGAAAATAAAATTGATTGGGCGGCTCGCGAGCGGGAGCTTGCGGCGGTGTGCGACAAATACAGATCAAAAAATGGAAGCTTTGATGTAGTTGTGCCTTCCTCCGGAGGAAAGGATAGCGGGTTTACGGCGCATCTTTTAAAAACTAAATATGGAATGCATCCGCTTTCCGTTACCTGGGCTCCATTTATTTATACCGATATCGGCTGGAAAAATTTTCAAAATTATGTAGCTTCAGGTTTTACGACTCTTTCCTGCTTTCCCAACGGAGTTTTGCATAGAAAATTAGCGCGCGTCGCCTTTGATCTAAAGGGAGACGCGTGGGAACCGTTTACATTCGGACAAAAATCTTACGCTTTTCACATCGCGGTGCGTTTCGGCATTCCATTAATTTTTTACGGTGAAAACGGGGAGGTGGAATACGGCGGATCTATGAAAAACGCCTCGAAGCCTTTTGAATCTCCGGAAGATTGGGATGAGCTTTATTTTAAAGGCGCCGGAATTGATGCTCTTCTAAAAGAAGGGCTCGATATGGGAATTTTCACCAAAGAAGAAATAGAGGACAAAACATTTGATCTTTACCGCGCGCCCAGCATGGAAGAGGTTCGGAAATTGGATGCGCAGATGCATTGGCTTTCTTACTACCACAAATGGGTTCCTCAGGAAAATTTTTATTACGCGCAAAAAAATACCGGATTTATTGCAAATGAAGACGGAAGGTCCGAAGGGACATATTCAAAATATGCTAGTTTAGATGATAAAACGGACGGTTTTCATTTTTATTTGGGGTATATTAAATTTGGATTGGGGCGTGCAAGCCGCGACGCTATGATGGAAATAAGATCCGGGCATATAACAAGAGAAGAAGGGGTTTCACTTGTGAAAAGATACGACGGGGAATTTCCTAAAAAATATTTCAAAGAATTTTTGGAATATTTGGATATAGACGAGGCGCACTTTTTGAAAATAATAGATTCTTACCGCGCTCCTCACTTATGGGAACGCCAAAACGGAGAATGGAAATTAAAATATGTTGTAAGTTAGCGATGCTAATATACCAATATGTCTAAGCATAAAATTTTAGCAATTATTCCTGCAAGGGCGGGGTCGACGAGAATTCCTGGAAAAAATATAAAAAAATTTTGTGGGAAACCTTTGATTGCCTATACGATTTTGCAGGCAAAGAAAATTCCTTTTGTTGATAGGATAGTAGTAGACACTGATTCGGAGAAGATCGCGCGGATTGCACGGCATTATGGAGCCGACGTTCCATTTTTGCGTCCCTCACATTTGGCAACAAGCACTGCTCAAGTGCTTGAAGCAATAAAGCATTTGCTTAATAGATTGAAAAACGAAGAAAAATATAATCCGGATTATATCATGATTTTACAAACAACTTCTCCTTTGCGGGAAGATCGTGATATTTATGAGTGCTGGAACGTAATGCGGCGAACAAATGCCGGAACTGTTCTTACTGTTGCACCGACTCATCCGCGGCTTTACCATTTAGACAAAAATAACAACATAGTACTTGCGAATCGCGCTTCAGTGGACTCTACAAACGTTCAAGCATGGCCTCCGGCATATCTTTTAAATGGCTGTTTTGTTTATATAGTAAATGTAAAAACTATGCTTCGTGAAAATATTATTATTACGAAAAATACCAAAGCAGTCATCTGCGACAAATGGCGGTCTGTAGATTTGGACACCCCGGACGATTGGATTTTAGCCGAGCTTTTATATAAAAACAGGAAAAAATTATCACGTAATTTAAAAAAATTTAAATGAGTACGAGCAACTTAAGGTTTTTAATAATAGGTTTAGGGTCAATGGGGAAGCGCCGAATTCGCAATTTGTTTGCTAATGAAGAAAAAAATATTATCGGTTTTAACCCGACGCCCGAAAGACGCAAAGAGGCAGAAGAAAAATATGGGATAAAGACAATTGACGATTATAAAAAAGTCGCCGCGGCAGATTTTGACGCGGTCGTTATTTCTTCCCCACCGGACACTCACGGAGAGTATATTCGGTTTGCGATAGCGCAAAAAAAACATTTTTTTGTGGAACATCCCACCTTGACTGACGGATACGAAACGATATTCGCAAATAAAAATCATGATCTCGTCATGGTTCCGTCCGCTACTTTCAGATTTTATACACCGCTTAAGATGATTAAAAAATTTTTAGAAGAAAACCGAATCGGAAAAATATTGGCTTATCAATACCATATGGGGCAGTACTTGCCTGATTGGCATCCATGGGAAGATTACAGAGATGTTTATTTTTCAAAAAAAGAAACAGGGGCTTGCAGGGAGATGTTTCCTTTTGAACTCATATGGCTTAACTGGCTGATGGGTTCTCATGTTGCAAATGTTTCAGGATTTGTGAATAAGGTTTCTAATTTGGATATGAAAGCGGATGATGTTCTTATGGCAAGCTTAAAATATAAGAATGGGATTATGGGGAATGTTTTAATTGATGTAATTGCAAGAGCGCCTTTTAGGACGCTTCGAATTTTAGGATCGGACGGCGTACTTCACTGGGAAAGGTTTAATAATGAAATAAAAATTTTTGATTCAAAAACTAAAACTTGGGAAACCATAGCAGTTCCCAAAGGGCGGCCGGAGCCAGGATACGTAAACGAAGAAGAAATGTATAACGACGAGATTAATACTTGGCTTAACGCCATACGCGGAAAGGCGGAATATCCGTATACCTTCGAAGAAAGCATGAAAAATTTAGCCGTGTTGTATAAATTAGAATCAGGAGGCGGAGAAATATGAATAACGATTTAGTAAAAAATTTAATAAAAAAAGAAGAATTAGATAAGGCATTAACGCAGGCGCCTACTCCCGGAAAACATTTGCTTGAGCCGTTTAAATCTAAGTTATGGATGAACGGAGTCCGAGTTGGAATTATGGAGGGATATCAAGTTGTGGAATCAGAATCGGAAATACATAAAAACGATGCTGATTATTGGTATGTTTTGGAGGGTGAAGCCGAATTTATTTTGGGAGGTGCTTTGACCGAAGAATTTGTCCGTGAGGGATCAAACGGAGACGAGCTTGGTGGAAAGGGAATCGAAGGCGGACAAAAAATAACACTTCGCGCGGGTGATGAGCTTTTTATTCCGGCGGGAGACGCCCATCTTTGGACCGCGGATTTGGTAAGGATGATAATTGTCAAGGTGAAGGAGAAATAGGCGTTAGCTTTGATATGGAAAAGTGATTGACAGCACAATTTTATTGTGCTTTTCTGATTGCGGAGGTGCATGATGTTTGAAATATTAGAAAATACGATTGAGTGGCAAAAATGGGGATGGAACATAGCGACAATTACGTTTTTATTTACAATTCCGTTTACAATGCTTGACGGCTGGGGATATAAGAAACAAGGCGAAACTATATGGAAAAAAGGTTCTGCCGAATCAATTTCTGCTATCACATTTGTTTATAGCGCATCACTTTGTTATTCTTATACGATTTACTCGCTTTATATCGGAAGCTTAGCAATATTGTTCAACGGAATAATTCTTGGATACAATATCATTCCGATTGTTTGGGGGCTTTTTAAATTTAAAAAGTTCACAAGAATAGAAAAAACATGTATGGCTGTGTTTCCGCTGATGATTCCCGCGATGATTTTTTTGCCTTGGAAAAAAACTATGTTTTTTCTTTTCATGATGTGTGCTCTAGTCTCACTACCTATGCAGCCCGTCGAAATGTTAAAAGAAAAAAGCGCGGGAGCCGTGGATATACGAACAATGACTGTTTTTACATTCGGTGTTTTTTTCTGGGCTTTATACGGATTTGCTATTCGAGATTTTGGAATAGCGATTCCTAATTCAATTGCCTGCGCGATTTTTCTTTCCGTTATTTTTCTTTGGTTCAAATATCAAAAAGAGCCATTGACATTTTCTAGACTTTGGATACTATTCATTGAGAGAAAACAAAAGGAGGCAGTATATGCAGAATAAAAAAGACGAAGCTGTTCAGGGTGTAAAAGCCGAAAACGCGTTTGCGGATTTGTATCCGCTGTTATACGCGTCGTTTAGCCCGATAGATGGCTGTTATGAGCGGGTGGCCGAAACCATGGCCATTCTCGCGGATGCGTATCTTCCGGGCGGAGTGCGTGGGAAAGCGGTACTCGATATCGGTTGTGGGTTTGGAACAACTGCGATGGCGATTTCCGCTTTTGCTCCGAGAACAATTTATGCCGTTGACAACTCTCCAGGAATGATCGAGCTTTTAAAAACAGTGCTATTGTCTGATATCGATATTCCCAAATGGGTGTCTCAAAAAAAAGAATCCAAAGTTGTTTTGGGAAAATATTACGACGCTACAGTTACACGGCTGTTAGCCATACGCGAGGCTTTTCAAAAGGGTATTTTCTGCAGACGTGGCGGCAATCTTATTCCTATTGAATCAGATGGGCTTTATGCTGATCGGATAGGAATTGGGAAAGTTGATTTAGTGATTGGTAGCAACTATCTGCATTGGCCGGTTAATAAACTTTTGTCTAAAATTGCGGGAACAGCCTCAAATTCTGATGCGCTAGCTCAAGCATGCTTCGATGCCTTGCGTCCGTTATCCTTTTTATTGCGGCCCAAGGGGATTGCTGTTTTTATGGAAGGCGAAGATTTCGTGTTTTTTGACGATATGCCTGACGAGGAAAAGGACTTTGTCGGCAATGTCGCCGTCGAGCATCCGGTTTTTCTGAAGTTCCACACAATTCTTAACAGGATTTTGGAAGAAGAATACGGCATAAAGCGCCTCATGCCGGTACGCTCAAAACTTTTTCCGCATAGTGAAATTAAAACCCTATTTGCTTTAGGTGGATTTCGCCTCAAACGGTTTCACCATGTGGAAAATGTAAGATATTGTAATCCTGTTGATGAGATGTTTGTCGCGTTTCCGATGCTTATGGGTTCTGTGGACTTGCCATTTGAAACGAAACTGAAATTGGGAAATCGGGTACGAAAGGAACTTGAAAAGTCGCTGTCTCAAAGAGAACTGCGAAAACCGCTTCGTTCCCAGTATTTTTTTCAGGTTCTAGAGAAAGTCCAGTAAAATAATAAACCATAACATAAAAAAGCGATGGATATCCATCGCTTTTAAATTTTCATACTAAAAAGTTAATCTCAACTCTAATCCTGCCCAGCTTGGATTTGAATTTGAAACATGTTCTTTCTTTTTCCCTTTAAATTGGGGCATCGTGATCTGATATCCGTAATATGGCTCTAAAGTAAAAGTGCCAAATTTTATAGGGAGCCAGAAACGAATACCTAAATTTGTAAGCCCTGTTCCAAAATGGCGCGAGCCATTGCTCACGGAAGCATTTATATCCCAAAAAATATCCAGCTTTTCTCCGTTACCGAGTTGAAGCGCTTCCAGAAGCGCGAATTTATCAGAAATTCCGATTCTTTGTCCAAGAACAATTTTTCCACTTCTTTCGCCTGACACATAATCAAGCAGATAATAAAGCGGAGTTTTTGGGCTGCTAAGTTTCAAAACCCACTCGTGCGCGTTTTCAAATTCGGAATTGAAAGGCATTGCATAGCCATATGAGAAGTCTACAACTACATTTTTAATCTCAGGATTAATTCCAATGTAATATTTTATATAGCTGCCGGGAGCGTTTTTCCCACGCGAAAGATTTTGTTGCGAAATTAAACCGGCATAAAATTTATAATTACGGCATTCGACAATAAATATTTCGCGCGACATCGGGTCGTTGATTGAATTTCCAAGCAATCCGACGTCTTTTGAATGTACACCGAAACTGGCAGTCCATTTTTGTTCTTTTCCGCAACTAAACTCTGCTCGGCTTTTTATAGAAATTAAAAGAATAACAAAAAAAGATAAAATCGTTGTTGCTATTTTAACTCGCATTTTTTAGCGCGTTGCGGACTATTACGCATCCGTCTCCGAAAGAGGTGTGCCCCAGCCAGACAAAATCCACATCGTATCCTGCGCCATTCGGGTAGAGGCAAGGAACAAGGCGCAGATTTCCGCGCTGTAAAACTCTTGCCGGAAAGAGTAAAACTTTGCTTTTGTGTTCATGCGGAACGATTCCCGGAAACGATTTGATTTGCTCTAAAGCTTGCTGTCCCAAAGCTCTGCCTAATCTTTTTGCGCGCTTCAACATCGCTTCGCCCGTAATCATTTCTTCGTTTGTTTCAAGGAACGAAGTAAATAAAAGTTGCACTCTGCCTTCTTTTTCCCAATCTTCAACTACAACATCATTTTGATTTACAAGCTCCAAAGGGGTTTCTTTATTTATCCATATTTCAAACGGCATATTTTTCTCCTTTTTCGAAAATTATCTAAAATTAATTAAGCATCTTTACAAAAAAATGTCTATGTGCTAGGAATTACGACAGATCAAAACAAAAGGAGGGCTGAAAGTGAGACTGATTGCTGTTTCAAAAGATAACGGGGACACAAAAATGCTTTTGCCTATTGCAAAGAAGGCAATGGATCTTGGGCACAATGTTTTTATATTTGCTGAAGGAATGGGTGTCGTTCACTACAAACAACAACAAGTTAAAACTTTTTTTCGCGCCGCACCTAATCCGGATCCTCACACGTCATTTGACACAGAAGCGGTTTTGGAGCATTTATTTCCGGATGCTGTTCTTGTTGGATTTCCGAATCCTAACGAAAATTTATCGCGCACGTTTGCATTAAAGGCGGTTGAATTGTGCGTTCCGGTTATTGGGGTAGAGGACTATTGGGGCGGAGTAAAAAGAAATTTGGATATTGAATACGACATGATCTTGACAATCGACGACTATGCTGCGGAAATTGCGAGAGGATGTCTTAATTCCAATGTTCCGGTGTATGTTATAGGAAATCATGCGATTCCCGGGGCAGATTATGTTTCTCCTCCCGCGGTTATCGAAGGAATTGCGTATCTTCGGGAAAAATTTGATAAAGTATTTGTTTATGGAGGAGGGAATGTTCCTTATACGACAGAAGAGTTGAAACTTCTTGTTTTATCGCTCTATAAAACCCATGGCGACTGGTGCTTGGTACCGAGATATCACCCAAATTTAAAAAGACAGCCGGCAAAAGGTGTGGACGAAACTAAACTTTGGGAGGAGGTTTGGGACGAAATTTTGGCTCCGTTGGGAAATCGTGTCCAGCGGTTAGATGCGGGCAACAGCGACGACATGGCTATCGCTTGCGATGGTTATTTTTCAAGTCTGGGCTCTTCAATGAATAGCTCTATCTCGCGAGGTGTTCCAACAGTTGCTGTGATTACTTCTGCAACTATTGATGAAATGAAAAAATCGAAACTAGAGAATTTTCCATCGGTTTATCTTGGCGGAGCGCAGGTGCTCAAGGAACCGACAAATGTGCTTCCTCTTCTTGTAAAGCCGACTCTGGAAAAACAGGCAATGTTTAAGCCATTAGATGCTAGACTTGCACTGAATCTCATTCGTAGTTTTTTTAAACTATAAAAGCCATTACATATTGTAACGGCTTTTTTTTATTAATATGTGATTTGTTTTAACAGAAGTTTTGAGCCAAGTTCAAGATCTTCCAAAATTTTCACTGTGCGTTCTGACGCTTTTCCATCTCCCCAAGGATTTGAGATTGTCTGAAGGCGCGCAAGATATTCTTTATCGTTTAACGATTTTTCAATTGCTTTTTTTATTTCTTCCGCGTCGTACCCCGCATCAATTACGTTTTCTCCTCGTTGGCGTCCCGATTGGCGAGTCCCTACATTTACAACGGGGGTTTTAAACGAAGAAGATTCAATCATGGCGCCGCTTGAGTTTCCGACCCAGACGGCGGCTTCGCGTTCTAGAGCAAGGAAAGTTTTATGCGGCAGATTCGCAAAAATATGAAATTGCGGATTATTTTTTTCGCGATCAATTACCTCGATAATTTTCTGGCCTCCCGAATCTGCGTTGGGGTATACCATTACAACTGGCAAATTAAAGCTTTTTACGGCTTTTAAGGTTTCCTCCATTTGTTTGCTTGCCTGTTCATATTCCTCGGAAACCGCATGCTGGGTGACAAGAATTATTTTTTCGGCGGGGTTTAAATGAAGTTCTCGGAAGAGTTCGTCCCGCGAAGGGAGTTTTTCGTTAAGAAGCGTATCCAGCGCCGGCGCTCCCACAACATGAATTCGCCATTCTTCCTCTCCCATTTTTTTAATTCTTTCGGCCGATTCTTTTGTGGCTGGGAAATGAATGCTCGTCATTTTTGTAATTGCGTGCCGCGCACTTTCGTCAACCGTCGAAGTTACCTCTCCTCCGTGAAATTGACCTGTTGGAATTCCAAGATAAAGACAGGCAACAGAAGCGGCGAGCGCCTCAACGCGGTCAAAAGGTGTAAACATAAAGTCAGGGCGATTTTTTTCTAGCTCTGAAGTAAGAGATACAATAAATTTTCCAGCAAAGCGCGCCATTCCTGCGCGGTCGTCGGTTTCAAAAATTGCCGGGACTTCAACTACGTTCGGAAAAATTTTCCGGACTTCATCAATCGTGTTTCCGAATTTGGGCATCAAATGTACGCCTGTCGCATAGAGCGCAAGCTCCAATTTTTCGCTTGCTTCAATTGCTTTAAGAACTGGCGTTAAAATTCCAAAATCAGCCCTTGCTCCCGTCACGCACGCAATTTTTTTCTTTTTTGTTTTCATGTTTCCTCCTGCTAAATAGAAGCATTAATAAATTACATTGTCAAAACCTTTCCGCTTTTATTTAGTTGTATAATTAATAATATAGCATTTTATGAAAGACGTTGTTATAGCAGGGAAAAAAATAAATTACGGGTTTGCGCCCTTCATTATTGCGGAGGCGGGGGTGAATCATAATAGCAATTTTGATTTGGCGATTAAGCTTATTGACGCGACTGCGGAAGCTGGAGCGGACGCGGTTAAATTCCAGACTTTCCGCGCCGAACAATTAGTTACAAAAGCCGGCAAAATGGCGGACTATCAGAAAAAAAATATCGGCAAAGAAGAGTCGCAGTTGGAAATGTTGAAAAAACTTGAGCTAAAAGAAGAATGGTATCCGGAGCTTATTGCTCGCGCAAAAGAGAAGGGGATTATTTTTATTTCGACTCCGCACGGCGGATTTCCTTCCGTGGATTTATTAAAATCATACGATGTGCCCGCATATAAATTCGGATCGGGGGATTTAACAAATCTTCCTCTTTTGGAATACACTGCGAAAATTGGAAAGCCGATAATAATTTCTTCCGGTATGTCGAATTTAGAAGAAGTAAAAGAAGCCGTTGAGGCGATAAAAAAAGCAGGAAACGATCAAATTTTGCTTTTCCATTGCACGACTGATTATCCTTGCTCTCCGGAGCACGTAAATTTACATGCGATGAAAACTTTAATGGATGAAACCGGTGTGCTCGTTGGATATTCCGACCACACTGTGGGTTATCATACAGCTTTAATGGCGGTTGCCATGGGCGCGTGCATTATTGAAAAACATTTCACATTGGACCGCACAATGCAGGGGCCAGACCATGTTGCTTCCACCGAACCAAAAGAATTTAAAGAAATGGTGAGCGTTTTGCGCAATGCGCCGATAATTATGGGTTCGCATAAAAAAGAACTTTTAAAACCTGAAATACAATATGTAACAGTTGCGAGGAAAAGTATCGTTGCCTCGCGCGATATTAAATCGGGAGAGACATTATCTTTGGCAAACCTCGACATTCGTCGCCCGGGCACAGGCATGCTTCCGAAACATTTAAATAATATAATCGGAAAAGTGGCGAGCGTTGATATACCGGAAGAAACACTGATTAACGAAATGATGTTTAGCTAGGCGTTCTAATTTTTCTACAACGATTTTTTATGTAACAAATTTGTAACGGTCGTGAATTTAGGCAATATTACATCTTGATCTTTTGACAATTGCTGGAATTCTTGTCAAGACTTTCTTTTTTTAGTGCACCTATTATTATTAACAATATGACAAAAAAAGAAGAAAAACAAATAAAAAAATCGTCGATTTCCGACCGCTGGCGCGATGTTGAAGTAGCGGTAAAAGATTTACAATCGCGTTTTGGCGAAGGTGTTTTGATGAAATTGGGAGATATTCCAAAGGTGAATGTAGACGTGATTCCGACGGGAGCACTTTCTTTGGATATGGCCCTTGGTGTGGGAGGAATGCCAAGGGGAAGAATTATTGAAATCTTCGGTCCGGAATCTTCCGGAAAAACTACACTTGCACTTCATGTTATTTCAGAAGCGCAAAAGAAAAACGGCATTTGTGGGTTTGTAGACGCAGAACACGCGCTAGATCCGGAGTATGCGAAAAGATTGGGCGTTAAGGTAGAAGATCTTTTGATTTCTCAGCCGGACACTGGAGAGCAGGCGTTAGAAATCATTGAATCTTTAGTGAGATCTGGAAAAGTTGACGTTTTGGTTGTTGATTCAGTTGCGGCGCTAACCCCAAAAGCAGAAATAGAAGGGGATATGGGCCAGCAGCATATTGGGCTTCAGGCACGGCTTATGTCACAGGCTTTAAGGAAATTAACGGCAATTGTTGCGAAATCAAATACAATTGTTATTTTTTTGAACCAAATCAGAATGAAAATCGGAATCATGTTTGGCAATCCAGAGACAACTCCCGGAGGAAACGCGCTCAAATTTTATGCATCAGTTAGGATCGATTTGCGGCGGCTTGCGCAGATTAAAAAAGGAGAAGATATAATTGGAAACAGAGTAAAGGCAAAAATAGTAAAAAACAAAGTTGCTCCGCCTTTTCGCATTGCCGAATTTGATATTTTGTATAACGAGGGGATTTCTTACGAAGGAGATCTTTTGGGGCTTGGCGAAAAATACGAAATTATTAAGAAATCCGGCGCATCGTATAGCTTCGGAGACATATCTTTGGGAAGAGGTTATGATGCCGCACGGCAAAATTTAAGAGAAAACAAAAAAATCGCAAACGATTTAGTAAAAGCTATAAAAGAAAAAGTTAAAGAAGCAGAGGAAAAATAATAATGGACCTGGGTCTTAAAGGAAAAATTGCATTAGTAACCGGGGCATCGAGCGGTATCGGCCGTGTTGCTATTTTAAAATTTTCAGAAGAAGGTGCGAAAGTTGTTATACATCGGCACACGAATAAAAATCTTGTCGATGATTTAATAAAAGAAATAAAAACGGACTATTTAGTTGTCGAGGGGGACGTAACAAATGAGAACGACGTAAAAAGATTCTTTAAAGAATCGATAGAAAAATTTGGACAAATAGATATAGTTGTGGCGAATGCCGGAGTTGCTAACAGTAAAGATACCCCGATAAATGAAATGGAATTGGAAAGATTCGAAAAAGTGTTGGCAGTAAATTTAAAGGGTGCGTGGCTTACGGCTCGAGAATTTTTTAGAAATTTAAAAAAATCAAACCAAAAATCAGCATCTTTAATTTTTACTGCTTCAACCTCCGGTATTTTTGGGGAAGAAGGATGGTCCGAATATGCTGCTTCCAAAGCCGCTTTAACCGGGCTTGTTTTGACTTTAAAAAATGAAATTATAAGAATCATCCCAAATGGACGAGTTAATGCTGTGGCTCCTGGGTGGACATGGACACCGATGACTGAAGAATTTAGAAAAAATAAAAATGCTGTTATAGAAGCTCTAGAAACACACTCGCTTCGTAGGATTGCAAATGCGGAGGATGTTGCAAAACAAATTGTAATTTTATCTTCGGAAGAAGCTTCAGGGTATATAACAGGTCAAATTTTACGAATTGACGGCGGAATGGAAGGGCGCGTAATTTGGCAGGTTTCCGAAATTAACTTGGAAAATATATAAATTATTTTTTTTCCCAAGGGAAAACAATCCACTTTTCTGTTTTTCTAAGCCATACAACTGGCTCAACCTTGCTCCATGGCTTATAAAAAATGGTAACAATTACTGCTTCGCGCTCTTTAAGCGGAGCAAGCATCGAACCGGTGTCGGATACGTCGTCTACAACTAAAGTGTTTTTGGTAACTCCGCCCATAATCATTGGCAAGTTTAATTCGTGCGAAAGACGAACTGCAAGCACCAGCCCTCCCCGCGGGATTCCGTAGATTCCGTCAAAGTTTTTGTGTAATTTATTTATTAGAGAAACAAGTTTTGGAATATCTTTTTCAAACTCTACCCAGGAATAATAGAGTTTTTTGGGCATACTTTTACTAGCGTGATACGTAAGGAACCAAAGCCAAAAAGCGCGCACGTTTGATTGCTTCCGCCAATTTTCTTTCGTGAAGCATGCAAACGCCGGATCGTTTTCGGCGAACAATTTGTGCTTGAGGAGTCATAAATTTTCTTAAAAGCTCGGTGTCTTTATAATCTACAACTTTTATATTTGCGGTGCAGAAGTAGCATTGTTTGTGGTTGTTGGCTGTCAT
>CAYXFX010000002.1:0-21336 GCA_964464405.1 uncultured Candidatus Saccharibacteria bacterium | reverse complement strand
GTTAGAAAGGAATATTATCTGGATTAATTTCATCTTCAGGGTATTCCACGGTTGCTATTTCTTCTGGCTCTTGTGGTGTTGGGATTTTTTCATCGCGTGTGCTTGGGTTGCCAGAATAACCGGTGGAGTTTCTTGGGCCCATTTGCATTCCTTCAGCCACAATTTCAGTTTTATTCCTTTTTTGCCCGTCTTTTTCCCAGCTACGTGTCTGGATTCTTCCTTCAACCATTACCATTGCGCCCTTCTTCAAATATTGATGGGCGATTTCTGCCAAGCGCCCGAACATTACAATGTTATGAAATTCTGTCTGTTTTTGCTGGGCACCGTCCTTACCTTTCCACATTCTATTTGTGGCTATTCCAAAATTTACTACCGGTTGTCCAGATGGGAGACTTCTTAATTCAGGGTCTCGCGTTAAATTTCCTATTAAAAAAACTTTATTTAAATTCATATGCTATTTTCCTAAAATCTCTTCTAATTTTTTATCTATTTCTTCGATGTTGGAAACAGGTTCCAATTCAGTTGTCTGGGCAGGAATTTTTACTGCAACCGGGCTTTCTTCCACAATTTTAGTTTCAGGGGGTTTTTTCGGCTCTCTCGGAATAAAATTTTGAGGAACATTTTTGGTTTCCACTATTAAAGAGCGCAGTATTTCAGGATTTCTTAATTGATTTTTAAAGTCAGTAATTTTTTCAGCTGGAGCTAAAAATCTAAAATGTGCAAAATATGCTTCGCGCATTTTTTTAATAGGATAGCTTAGTTTTCGTTTAAGAATGTTTCCATCATTTTCTATAATTCCATTGTAGGAAAGAAGCGAGTTTTTTGTTTTTTGATGAAAATTTAAAGCCTCTTCCTCGCTGAGTGCGGGACTTATTAAATAGGATAACTCGTATAGTTTTCGATCTGTTTCCATTGGGTATATATTATCACAACTATATTTTAAATTCAACGACGTCCCCGTCTTTTACTATATATTCCTTTCCTTCACTTCGTAGCAACCCCAAGTCGCGGGCGCGGGCCCAGGATCCGGCTTTTAGAAGCTGTTCCCAAAATATTACGTCAACTCGGATAAATTTTTCTTCAAAGTCGCTGTGGATTGCACGGCCAGCATGCTTCGCTGTTGAATTTTTGAGTATTGTCCACGCGCGCGATTCGTCTTCGCCGGTTGTAAAGAAAGTTATAAGCCCCAAAAGATCGTAAGCGATTCTGATTAAGTTTGGTAGTTCTGATTTTATCCCGAGCTCTTTTTTTTCCTCGTCTGTCATTGCCGCTATATCGTTTTCCTGCGCGATGTCCAATTTAACAGTATGAGAAATCGGATGAGAAAATCCGGATACATCTAAATTGTTTTTTTGGGAGACATTAAAAACGATGAGTGTTGGTTTAAAAGAAAGCAAATTGTAATTCTCAGCTGTTTTTTTTATGGATTCGTCGCATGAGAAAACATCGGATTGCGAGTTTAAAATTTTTTCTAATATTTCCAAATTTTGAAACAATGCTAGTGCTTCCTTTCTACCTGTTTTTGCTTCGCTTCCGGCTTTTATTCTTGCTTTTGATACAACTTCAAGGTCTTTTAACAAAAGTTCGGTTTTAATAATTTCTAAATCAGAAAGAGGATTGGGTGTCCCGGAAACGTGGATAATATTATCATTTTCAAACGCGCGGACGACGTGGCAAATCGCATCAACTTCGCGGATGTGCGTTAGAAATTGGTTTCCTAGACCTTCGCCCTGCGAAGCCCCTTTTACAAGGCCGGCAATGTCGACAAATTCGACAATTGCAGGGACAATTTTTTTTGATTTTGAAAGCTCTGCCAATTTTTGAAGACGTTCGTCAGGGACGCTAACCACGCCCACATTTGGATCAATGGTTGCAAAAGGATAGTTTGAAGTATCCACTTGTTTTTTAGTAAGCGCCTGAAATAAAGTTGATTTCCCAACATTCGGCATTCCAACAATTCCTATTTTTAGAGACATATAGAGTTTGTATCACAAAAAAGCTGAAATTCATAGCACATTCATGTGCGAAGTGTCAAGTATGAAAAATTAATGCAAATACTACTATAAAAATATGCATAAAATTGCTGAAGCAAAATTTAGTGTCTCGATTTTTAAGGCATATGACATACGCGGAAAATATCCGGACGAAATAAATGAAAACGCCGTTTATAAAATCGCGAGGGCATTTGTGCGCTATTTAAGACTTGCAAAAGCTGGCGGTGGAAAAATAAAAATTATATTAAGTTCAGATGCCAGAATCTCTTCCCCAGCTTTAAAGGAATCTTTTTTAGACGGACTGCAAGATGAAGGCGCGGAGGTAATTGACGCTGGGCTTACGACTACCCCGATGCATTATTTTATTGTTAATAAAACAGAAGCCGATGGGGGAGCAATGATTTCCGCATCCCATAACCCAGCAGAATTTAACGGAATAAAACTTTCTAAAGCGAGAGCTTTGCCGATCGGAGAAGGTGCTGGCATGGAAGAAATAAAAAATGATACGATGCGCGGAATATTTACTATGGAAGAAGGCGCAACGATGGGAAATGTTTTGGCACACGATTTTTTGGAAGAATACATAGATTTTTTGGTAGAAAAATTTTCGGAGCTTCAAGATTGCAATTTAAAAATAATTGCTGATGCTTCGAATGGAATGACTTCCATAATTTTGCGTAAACTTTTTTCCCGCTTTCCTAAAATTATTGTTGAATATTTGCATGATGATCTTGATATGACGTTTCCAAATCATGAAGCTGATCCGCTAAAAATAAAAAATTTGGAAGATTTAAGCGATGCTGTTATCAAAAAACATGCATCTTTAGGAATTTCTTTTGACGGAGACGGGGATAGAATCGGATTTATAGATGAAAATGGGGATGTGGTCAAAGGTGACATAATCACGGCCCTTTTGACGAGGCGTTTTGCACTTATGTATTCACACAAAGAAAATGATGTTGAAAATGTACCTTCGGTAGTTTATGATCTCCGGGCGAGTAATGTTGTGCGCGAAGAAATTGAAAATTTGGGAATGAGGCCGCTTGAAAGCCGTGTTGGTCACGCTTTTATAAAGCAGCTTATGCGTAAGGAAGACGCTGTATTCGGCGGAGAGCTTTCGGGGCATTATTATTTTAAAGATTTTTTCTTTTGCGATTCGGCAATTTTTGCCGCGCTTTCTCTTCTTGATTTGGTGCGCGTTTCTAAAGAATCATTAAGTTCATTAATTGAGCCATTGAAGCGTTACAGCAAATCAGAAGAAATGAATTTTGAAGTTTCTGTTAAAGATAAAGTTTTAGATTCTATAACCGCATATTTTAAAGAAGCAAAGATCTCATATTTAGATGGAATAAAAATAGAATTTCCTGATTGGTGGTTTAATTTGCGCCCATCGAACACGGAAAACTTGGTGCGGTTAAACATAGAAGCTGCTACCCCCGAACTTTTGGAAGAAAAAAAGAAGCTTTTGTTTGAACTTATAAAGTAAGCAACCCAACTTTTTCGCGGACGGTTTTCATTGTAACTTCCGACGTTTCGATGGCGCGGTCTTTGCCTTCTTTTAAAATTTTGAGAATTTTTTCTTTATTTACTGACAGCTCTTTATATTTATTTTGAATAGGAGTTAGTTTGTCGGTTAAAACTTGAGATAAATCTTTTTTAAAATCAGCATAACTTTTGCCTTCATATATACTCTCCAATTTAGGAATTCCTATATTTCCCACCAAACTATAAATAGAAAGCAAATTTGAAATGGCGGGTTTTCTTTCCGGATCGTATTTAATTTCTTTTTCTGAATCTGTTACCGCGATTTTTATTTTTCTTTCTATTTCTTTTGGCGGATCAAACATAGCAATGTAGTTATTGGAAGATGATGCCGATTTTGACATCTTTTTTGATGGATCATCTAGCCCCATAATTCTTGCTCCCTCTTTTTTTAAAAGCGCTTTAGGCTCCTTAAAAGTTTCTCCGAAATGCGAATTAAATTTACGCGCAATAGTTCTTGCAAGCTCAATATGCTGGAGCTGGTCTTCACCAACTGGCACAGCATCTGGATTATAAATTAAAATATCTGCTGCCATCAAAACCGGATATGCAAAAAGACCGAAATTCGCAGGACTTCCTTGCTCAACCTTCTCTTTATATTGCGTCATGCGCTGAAGATCCCCCATGGGGGTTAGGGTGCCCAAAATATGAGCTAGTTCTCTATGTTCTGGAACGTGAGACTGGACAAATAAAATAGTACGCTTAGGATCTAAGCCGCATGCCAAATAAAAAGCCGCAATGCTTAATGTTTGCTCGTTTAATTTTTTGGGATCCTGCGGTTCTGTTATTGCGTGAAGGTCTGCAATAAAAAAATATGTATTGTAGTTTTCCTGCAGTTCTTCGAATTGTTTTACTGCTCCCAAATAATTTCCGATATGAAGTTCTCCCGTCGGACGCACTCCGCTTACAGCAACGGGTTTTATTTTTTCGCTCATCATTTAATTATACCTCAATTATAACTGGAAGCACCATTGGGCGGCGCTTCGTTTTTTGAAAAAGAAATGATCCTAGCCTTTCGCGTACGTTGTCGCGAACGTGGGTCCAGTTAATCGGGTGCATACGATTGGTTGACTCTTCCACGACTTTTCTTACGATGTGGCGCGTTTGTGCCAGAAGTTCCCGCGATTCTTTTAAGTAGATAAATCCTCGCGAAATAATATCCGGCGAGCCTTTTACTAGCCCGCTTTGAGAATCCACTGCGGCAATAATGACAAAAATTCCATCTTGCGATAGCATTCTCCGGTCTCTTAAAACAACTTCTTGAACATCGCCGACTCCCAAGCCGTCTACCATTACATAAAAAGAATCGACTGTTTTATGTGTGACTACTGCACTCGTTTTGGTGATTTCCGCAACCTGCCCGTTGTCCATTAAAATAATGCGTTCCTTGCCAATTCCTATTTTTTGCATAGTAGGAATATTTGCCGCGCGCTTGAAATAAAATCCGTGAATTGGAACAATGAATTTTGGATTACAAATTTTTGCAACAATTGCCAAGTCGTCTCCCGGAGCATGCCCAGACGAATGGATATCTAAATCGTTATTTGTTATTACCGTAGCTCCTTGGCGAGTGAAGCTGTCTTTTAAAGTTTGAACTCCTCTTTCGTTGCCAGGGATAACCGAAGAAGAGAAAATAACGGTATCGCCTTGCTTAACACGAATGTGTTTGTGTTCATTGTTTGCGATTCTCATGAGTCCGGCGTTTTCCTGTCCTTGCGCGCCGGTCGAAAGAATAAGAATTTTATCATCTTTATGTTTATTAACTTCTTCGACTGCAATCAAAGTGCCTTTTTGGTATTTAATGTAGCCAAGTCGCGACGCTATTTCTAAATTGTCTTTCATACTTCTTCCGTTGATCGCAACTTTCCGCCCAATCTTTTCGGCAATTTTTACAATTTCTGCCATGCGGGTGATCATAGAGGCAAAAGTGGAAAGAATAATGCGCCCTTTTGCTTCTCTAAAAGTTTTTTCGAGGTTTGCTTCAACAATTTTTTCAGAAACAGAATGGCCTTCGTAGTCGGCATTCGTGCTGTCTAAAAATAATGTGTGAATTCCTAATTTGCTTAATCGCTCAAATTCCTGCAAATTTTGAATGGTATCTAACTGGTCGTAATCAAGCCGGAAATCGGCGAAGTGCACCATTATGCCTGCTGGCGTATGAAGCGCAACGCCCGTAGTGTCTGGTACGGTATGGCTTACTCCGAAAAATTCGGCAGTAAAATGCTCAGACAATTTTATTTTGTCGTAATTTTTTATTTCAATAAAGCGCATTTTAGGAACTCCCGGCGCTTCATTTAATCTTTTTTGAAGAATTTCCCTGATTAAGCGCGTGCCGTAAATTGTAGGATTCCCAAGTTTTTCCAAAACATAAGGAACAGCCCCAAAGTGGTCATAATGTCCATGAGTTATTAAAAGAGCTTTAATGTTTTTCTTTTTTTTCTCAAGATAATTTGTGTTCGGAATTATCCAGTCTACTCCCGGAGTTTCTTCTGCAGGAAATTGTATGCCCATGTCTATAATTACAATTTCATCGTTATACTCAAAAAATGAGCAATTGCGCCCGATTTCTTCGAGTCCTCCAAGGGGGACATAGTGCAATGTATCCCGTTTGAAAGCTTTAACATGCCCTTCCGGTTCTCTGCCTGTTAGCGAACCTTCTTTGGGTTGAAACTTGCGATCAGACGCGGAGCTGCGCCGAATGGCAGGGCGCGCCGAATGCGGGCGCTGATCGGAGTCGTTTAATGTTCTTATTCTTGGTCTCGGTTGTCTTGGCGGCATATTTTTATTTTTTTAATAATGTTAGCTAATAATTTTAAAATGTGGGCAGGGGGGGATTTGAACCCCCACGCCTTTCGGCATACGCTCCTGAAGCGTACGTGTCTGCCGTTTCACCACCTGCCCGTTTAAATTCTTTTATAAAATTTATCTATTTTTAATGAGTCTAAATATTTATTGGGATTTAATAACCAGTCTAATTTTTTTAAACCCTCTTTTTCATCTCCCCGCAGATTAGCTGCCGGAATCTTTTTTTCTAAACCAAATTCAGGCGCTTCTTTCGGGCGCAGTTTAATTAGATCCGGAACAAATTTGTAATTCGGATTTTTTTCAAATTCAATATTTTGGCCTTTGTCTAAAATATAATAGCAGGCGCCGCGCAATTTTTTTACTGTTTCGTAGTCATATTTTACTTCAGAGACCCAATTTGCTGTTTTTAATAAAGCATTTCCCACATTTATCAGAAAATGCCCGAAGTGGGGAAGTATCGCAACTTTTTCTCCAGCCAGCGCCTCTACAATATAAACTTCTTTAATTATTGCCGGATCCTCTTCATATTTTTGAAAAAGAAAGTAAGCGTGTCCTTCCAAAATTTCGTAAAGTTCGGGGTCGGGCCCGATATGGTAATGCCCCAAGGTTTTAGCAAATTCCTCGCCGATTTTTAGCGGAGGCATTTCAGTTATGTCATATCTTAAGGCGCCTAAATTATACATATCCCTGTTCATTGTATAAAGAACTTGGTTCCCTTTCGCGTTTCCCGGATTTTTTAAAACACTTGTCATATCAGAAATCATTCTGTTTGAAGTGGTCATATTTTTTTATTTATTTGCTAAAAACTTCCAAATATATTGCCGCTCAAGATACCATTTATGTACGGATGCGAATCGATCGGAACTTGTATTAATTTTAGAAATCGCAACTCCTCCAATATTGGCAGGCAAAATGTAAACATAAGATGGGGAAAACAAGAAAATTGCTGGGAGATCCGCAGAAATTTCTTTTTGGATATTTTTATAGTCTTCAATCCTTTTTTCCGGATCTTGCTCTTGCCGCACTGTTTCTAAAAGCTTATCAATTTTGGAATTTGCATAAAGCGCAATGTTATATCCGGGGTAAGAGCGTTGGGACGAGTGCCAAAATGCGAACGGATCAGGATTTTGCCCCACGACCTCTTGGCCGTATAAAAATGCATCATATCTGCGTGGGCCGATTACCAAAGATTCCAAATCATTAACTTCAAAACTTTTAATGTCAATTTTAACTCCGACTGTTTCCCACATTTTTTTTAGCAATTTCGCTGTTTCAATAAGTTCAGGCGTGTTTGCTGTTGTTAACGAGAAAGACATAGGAGTTTTTTGTTTTGAAAGAAGTGATTTTGCAAACTCCGGATCAAACGCCGGCTCCTTCCCTTCGTCTTTAATCAAGCTTTCTGGGAGCGGTCCCGTAATTGGTTCTCCATAACCATTTAAAATTTTGTTTAGCAAATCTTTTCTGTCAATCGCAACACTTAAAGCCTTTCGGTTGTCAAGCTTGGCGAAATCTTTTTTTGCATTCTGATTCAAAAAAATTGCGATAATTCTCTGAAGTTCTAAAGATTTAATTTGGATGTTTTGATCGTTTTTCAACTCCTCTATATACTTTGGGGAAAGCGCGCCCATTGAATCCAAAAACCCGCTTTTTAAATCCGAAACGGCAGTTTTTTCATCCGAATAAAAACGAAGTTCCATATTTTTAATATTGGGGCTGCCCAAAACAAAATATTTGTTTTTTGTAAGTTTTGCGGATGTGATTGTGCCCAACGCATCTTTCTTCAAAGAAGATAATTTATAAGGCCCGGCACCTACAGGTTCAATATTTAATTTTGCCAAAGAAAATTGGTTTGCAGAAATTTTTTCCCAAAGATGCTTCGGCATTATTCCCAGTGTTAGATTTTCTAAAAAAGGCACATAGGGCTTGCGCAAAATAAATTTTACTGTTTTTTTGTCAATTTGCGATATTTCAACCCCTTCCCAGTTTGGCCGTTTTGGGCTCATAAGTTGCGGATTTTTTGCGTGCTGAATTGTAAACAAAATATCATCCGCGGTAAGCTCTTTTCCGTCTTGCCAAAGCAAGTTTTCTTTTAAGGTGACAGTGTATTCCAAGCCGTCTTTAGAGATCTCGTATTTTTCCGCGAGCGCCGGTTTTAATTCTCCTGACTCATCGTATCGAAATAATCCTGTGTAAACCAAAGAAACCAAATCTCGGTCGGCGTCTGTTTGCGCAAGCAATGGATTTATAAAACGTGGAGCGCCGATAGCCCCTTCTCGCAGGGTTCCTCCCGGCGCGGGAATTTCCACGGAATATTTTTTACTAAATTCAGAAAGAATTCCTAAAAGCGAAACCAATGCTATTGAAAAAAGCACAAGAACCGCCAATAGTTCGGCACGAAATCCACCATTTAATTTATGAGAAGAATTAATCAAAAAAAAACGTTATCTGATAATTAGAGTAGCCAAAGAACCCAAAACAAATATAACGGCAAGGATAATGGTTCCCCAAAAAAGCCATTTTTCAATACCTCGGCGAGTCCGATAAATTTGACCCGATCCGCCAAAAGCAGATCCTAGCCCCACTCCTTTTTGCTGCAATAATATAGCTACAACAAGCAATATCGAAACGATAATTTGTACCCAAATAAGTAAATTATTCATCCCGTTAGAAAATTAACCAAATAATGAGATTGGCGGTTCCATGTGTAACAATACTTAAAAATGGCTTTATTCATTGGGCTTAATTTAGTAGATTTTCTAACGGGACGAGTTATTTAACAAGTTTATCATGGGTATGAAGACAAGTCAATTGCCGTTATTTTTTATCAAAAATTTTCGGTGCAGATTGCGATAGTGCCGGATTGCGAAGCGGTGGGCTTCGGCGTCTAAATGAAGTATTAGATTTCTCAATGATTCGGTTAGATTTGAAAGCGGAATGGGTTTCGCAAAATTTTCAATAAAAATATGGTCACCGACATGTTTCGGATTTTTTGTTAGGGCAACAAAACAAACGTTGAAAAAAGGTTGACTGTGTTCCAATTTTTGAGACGCGTCGGAGCCCCCGAATCTTCGAGGAGGGTTAAGCGCGAAAAAATTGGAATGCGGGAGACCCTGCTTTAAAAAAGAGTTTTTGAACTTTAAAGCCGCAAACAGTTGTCCTCGTCCACCGTCAATAATAACTACTTGAGGGAATTTCCATTCCGAGTGATTAAATCTGCGAGAGAGAACTTCGCGGATCATTGCCGGATCGTTTGAAGTATCAAGCGAGCGGATTTTAAATAAGCGGTACTCATTTTTATTTAAAGCACTGTTTTCCCAAACGGACATTGAGCCGTAGGCAAATCGCCCGTGAATGTTTGCAATATCGTAAGCCTCGATTCGTTCGACGCCAGAAATTTTTAAGATTGATTCCAGAGCTTGAATGGCTTTAATATTTTCCGACGGCAGATCTCTTTTGATTGCTTCTTTATGTGCAAATATTCTTTCCAAAGCCGCAATTTGATTCCTTACTTTTGCTGCTTCTTCGTATTCTTTTTTATCAGAAAGCGCTTCCATTTTTTTTGTCAGTTCTTTGACTAAAGTTTTATTTTTTCCAGAGAGAATTTTTTTGATCGAGGAGATGTTTTTTTTATAATGGAAAACTGATGCAGTATCTTCACTCAGTTTTTCTGTGTTTTCCACACAGCAATATCCAAAACATCTTCCAATTCTTGCATTTAGGCACAAATT
Source organism: uncultured Candidatus Saccharibacteria bacterium (assembly GCA_964464405.1). Lineage (GTDB taxonomy): Bacteria > Patescibacteriota > Minisyncoccia > UBA11713 > 2-01-FULL-45-33 > CAYXFX01. The sequence continues at coordinate 11,267 of CAYXFX010000002.1, read as the reverse complement.
TTTATGCGGCCTTAAGCATGTGCAATATGGAAAAACACGGCGCAATGTTTTAAGAACTGATTTTAGGGCGGATCCTTCGGTGAAAGGTCCCAACCAAGAAACTTGCGTCTGAAAATTTCTTGGCTGGTGACTAATTAAAATTTTCGGAAATTTTTCTTTTGTGAACCCGACATAAAAATATTGCTTATCATCTCGCATCAAAATATTGTATTTGGGACGCTGTTTTTTTATGAGCTCCGATTCTCGGATTAGGGCTTCTGTTTCGGATGAAAGCACGTCCCACGAAATGCCATCGGCTTCTTTTAGCAAGGCGAGTGTTTTTGCTGTTTTGTTGTTTTTTAAAAAATATGAAGAAATTCTCGCGCGGAGATTTCCTGCCTTTCCTATATATAATATTTTCCTGCCGAGCTTGAAAAAATATATGCCCGGATTTTGCGGAATTTGTCTAGGTTGCTCTTTTATCGGCATACAGCTATTTTAGATTTAGAAATGAGGATTGCAAGATGAGAGGAAAGAAATTTTCGAAGCACGTGAAATTTTCAGTCAAAGATCGTACAATATTAATTTGCGGCCATATTTTACCAACAACCCCTCTTTTAATCGCGAAAGCGATTTTGAAAATAGCAATTGCTAATGAAAGAAAAAAAATTCGTGTTTTTATTTCAAGTTCGGGGGGCGATTTTCATGCTTCTTTGCAAATTTATCAGTTTTTTGCACATTTGCCAGTAAAATTAGAAACAGTTGCCTGCGATGAAGTTGCGTCCGGCGCACTGCTTATTTTGCAGGGTGGAAAAAAAAGATTTGCGTTTACAAATTCGAAATTACGGTTTCATGAAGCAGTACTGGATTTAACTGATGGATCCTATTCGACGAAAAAAATCAAAGAAATGATTTCAGAAATTGACTTAGTTAACGCTGCTCAGCTTTTGATCCTTACCGCAAGAGGTATGCCTGTGAGCAGTATTTTTAATAGTTTCAAACACGAAGATATGCTTACAGCCGAGGATGCATTAAAATTACATTTAATTGACGGGATTATTAAGGACAAGTTCTGAACAGGGCTTGTTTTTTTTGCCAAAAATGTGTATGATGGCTGATTAGCAAAAATCGGCATGAAGCCGAATATGAAAAAAAATAACGTTTCTTATGTAAAAATACGCGGAGCACGCGTCCACAATTTAAAAAATGTGGATATAGATATTCCCAAAAATAAGCTCGTTGTCATAACCGGACTTTCGGGATCAGGGAAATCTTCTCTTGCTTTTGATACTATTTACGCGGAAGCAGAGCGAAGATTCGTTGAATCTTTATCTTCCTACGCCCGCCAATTTTTAGGGATCAAAGAAAAACCGGATTTAGAATCTATTTCCGGACTTTCTCCTGCTATTGCGATTGATCAAAAAAGTGTAACGAAAAATCCGCGGTCCACTGTGGGAACGATTACGGAAATTTATGATTATTTTAGAATATTATTTGCACGGGCGGGGGAACCGCATTGCCCCAAATGCGGCAAAAAAATCGGAAAGCAAACGGTGGAAGAAATTTTAGAGCAGATTTTAAAAATCGCTAAGGATCGCCCAATTTCAATATTGGCGCCGATTGTAAGAGGAAAAAAAGGAGAGCACAAGAGCGTTATCGAGGAGGTGCAGAGGGGAGGTTTTTTGCGTGTGCGGATAGATGGAGACGTAATGCGTTTGGAAGAAGCGGAAGAAATAGGAATTGATCCAAAAAAGGCGCACACAATAGAAGTCGTCGTGGACCGGCTTGTTATCGATAAAGATCTTGATAGGCCGCGTTTGCGCGAATCTTTGGAAACTGCGCTTAAAATCGGAAAAGGCGTTGTTGTTGTCGATGATATTATTTTTTCAGAACAATTTGCATGCCCGACTTGCGGTGTTTCTCTTCCTGAAATCGAACCGCGGCTGTTTTCTTTTAATTCACCATTCGGTGCATGCCAAAGATGTACCGGTTTGGGAAGTACGATGGAAGTTGAGCCGGATTTAATTGTGCCGAATAAAAATTTAACTTTAGCAGAAGGAGCGATCCGTCCTTGGGCTACTGCGTCGCATAAAGTCGGAAGGCAATCGTGGTATTGGTGGATACTTTCGGACTTAGCGGAACGGCACAAATTTTCATTAAATAATCCGTTTGGCAAATTGCCGGCAAATATTCAAAAAGTCGTTTTATATGGCGATGAAAAATTCGAGGGAGTTGTTGAAAATTTAAAGCGCAGGTGGAAAGAAACGGAATCTGAGTGGACAAGAGAAGAGCTCGAAAAATATATGAAGCTCGAAACTTGTCCTGCATGCCAAGGGGCACGGCTTAAACCAGAAGCGCTCGCGGTCACTTTTTCGGGAAAAAATATTGCTGAACTTTCCGCGCTTACTATAGAAGAAGCAAAAAACTTTTTTAACAAAGCGGTTTACGCATCATCATTGCGCGCGCTCTTTAAAGAAATTGACAGGAGGCTCCAATTTTTAATGGAAGTGGGGTTAGATTACTTAACGATTGATCGAGAGTCGACTACGCTGGCGGGCGGAGAAGCGCAAAGAGTGCGCCTTGCCACGCAAATCGGTTCATCTTTGACGGGCGTAATTTATGTGTTAGACGAGCCTTCGATAGGGCTTCATGCGAGAGATCATGCTCGGTTGATTAAAACTTTAAAAGAACTTCGCGATTTAGGAAACACGGTTTTGGTTGTTGAGCACGATGCGGAAACAATGAAGGAAGCAGATTGGATAATAGATATCGGGCCGGGCGCTGGAAAACATGGAGGAGAAATAATTTTTGAAGGAGTGTATAAAGATTTACTGCGCGCAAAAACTTTAACAGGGGAATATTTGAGCGGGAAGAAAGAAGTGAAAGTTGTAGCCGCGCCTTCCTCGAAGTCGCCTGGGAAGAAGTCCGACTTCTTTGGGGATTTGAAGTCAGACTTCAAAGAGGGCGACTTCTTCCCGGGCGCGTCTCAGAAATTGAATAGGCAAGCTTGTTTAAGGATAGTCGGCGCTTCCGAGCACAATCTTAAAAATATTGATCTAAAAATTCCGTTGGGAAAACTGGTAGTTGTGTCGGGTGTTTCCGGATCGGGTAAGTCATCTTTAATTTCCGACATTTTAGCGCGAGCGCTTCTTAAATATTTTTACGGAGCAAAAGAGGAGCCGGGAAAGCATGGAGGCATTGAAGGCCTCGAAAATATAGATAAAGCTGTGCTAGTTGACCAATCTCCAATCGGAAGAACTCCTCGCTCAAATCCCGCGACATATACGGGCATATTTACTTTTGTTCGTGATATTTTTTCGCGCACAATCGAGGCGCGCGCAAGGGGTTACAAGACTGGGCGTTTCAGCTTCAACGTAAGGGGTGGCAGATGCGAAGTTTGCGAAGGTCAGGGTGTAAAAAAAATAGAAATGTATTTTTTGCCGGATATCTATGTCGAGTGTGAAGAATGCCACGGAAAAAGGTACAACAAAGAAGCTCTCGAGATTTTATTTCAAAATAAGAACATCGCGGATGTTTTGGAATTGTCTATTGAAGAAGCACACGAATTTTTTAAAGATATCCCTCAAATTACACAGAGATTAAAAACATTAGTGGACGTCGGCTTGGGTTATATGAAATTAGGCCAGCCTGCGACTACTCTTTCGGGCGGAGAGGCGCAAAGAGTCAAACTTGCTTTTGAACTTTCGAAAAAAGCGACTGGGCGCACGCTTTATATTTTGGATGAACCCACTACAGGTCTTCATTTTGAGGACATAAGAAAACTTCTCGTAATTTTGCGCGCGTTAGTAGACCTCGGAAATAGCGTTTTGGTAATCGAACACAATTTGGATGTTTTAAAAAATGCGGATCACATTATAGACATAGGCCCTGAAGGCGGAATAAAAGGCGGCAAAATTGTTGCGGAGGGAACACCCGCCGAAATTGCTAAAATAAATAGATCATACACAGGCAAGTGGTTAAAAAAAGTTTTATAATCCCAATCACTGTGATATATCATAGTGGTTATATATGCGACAATTTAGTTACGATCGTAAAAAAGCGTCGCGCAATAAAATCAAGCAAAAACAGAGCGATTGATTTTTAGGATTGATATAGAATGTGTATTATGCTATATTAGGGCTATGAAATATAAGAACACCCTCAAAAAAGGATCGGTGCGGTTTTTGGTGTTTAAAGACGGAGCGTCTTACTTTGGGGTGGCTTTGGAATTTAACATTATGGTTGAGGCGGCAAACCCGCAAGAAGCATTTTTGTTTTTAAATGAAGCTGCCTCTGGATACTTGGAATCAGCAAGAAAGACAAAATTAAGACTGTATGTTTTGAATCAAAAACCGGATTTGGAATATGAAAAAATGTGGCAAGCGCACCAAGATGCGAAATTAAAAGAAAAATACGAACGCGTCGTAAATAATTTGCCCATTTTCAGTTCTGGCCGGCTAGAGCTCGCAGTAAAATAACATTATGCCGCGAGGTTTCAACAATTGGACGTTTAAAGATATAATTGATTTTTTAAAAGAGCATGGCTTTCGACAAACACACGCGCGCGGAAGCCATTTTTATTATGTTGGCCATGCAGGCGGACAAAGCCGCCAAACTCATATCCAATTTCATGGTCAGAAGTCAATCCATCCGCGCACTCTTAAATCTGTTATTAGGCAGTCGGGTATTTCATGGATCGAGTGGCTAAAATGGGGCAACAATGAACTTTAATAATAGAAATCTTGTAGGGAAAATTGTTGCGGAGGGAACACCCGCCGAAATTGCTAAAATAAATAGATCATACACAGGCAGGTGGCTAAGGCATATTATTTAGCGTTTGACGTAGGGTATCTTGGCTGATAGTTTTGAATAAGAGGACAAGGAGATAGATATGGAAGTTGAAGTTGAATGCAGGGGTGTTTATTCTGACGAGAACGTGCCGCATATAGTTTTAGAGCGCAAAAATTCGAGAGGAAGCGTGTTTTTGCTTATTCCCATAGAAAAAGAAGAAGAGCCAACAATTTCAATGATGCTTGTCGGGACTATAATGCCTCGTCCGTTAATTTACGATTTGATAAAAATAATTTGCGATGAAATTGGAGGAGCCGTTGGAATTACAAAAATTACTATTACCGAAATTCGCGAAAATATTTTTTTTTCCAGCGTTTACTTTACTAAAAGGAACGGAAGAACAGTTGTAATGGAAGCGCAAGCGAAAGATGCGGCGATCTTAGCTAAGAAATTCAAATGTCCGCTTTATGTTGAGGACTCGTTGCTTGCGGAATTTGTGGAAGCAGAGCTGGAAGATTAATATAAAAAGCCGCGAACGCGCGCTTTTTTTCTTCTTTAACTAGAAACCCTTGACCACAAGCAGGTGTTTTGATAGTATCTATTTAGCACTCTATGGTCGCGAGTGCTAAACGATGCCAATATACGAATGAGTATCAATAATACAAATTTTTAAATTCGTATAATTCGCATGCATTAGTAGATTAGTATCGCATTATTATGAATATAAAACCACTAGCTGATCGTGTTTTAATAGAGCCGCTTTCGGAAGAAGAAAAAGCAAAAAAAACAAAGGGCGGAATTTTAATACCCGAAACTGCAGACAAAGAAAAACCGCAGGAAGGTAAAGTTGTTGAAGTCGGTGAAGGAAAACGCTTGGAAAACGGATCTTTACAGACCTTGCCGGTTAAGGCGGGTGACCGTGTTCTTTACGCGAAATACGGGCCGACGGAAATTAAAATTGACGACAAAGAATATTTAATAGCAAAAGAAGAAGATATATTAGCAATTATTAGCTAGATGTCTCGGGCAAATATTTTTTCTCTCGAAAAACTATTTGCCCTCGACATCTTATAAATTTTAGTAAATATGGCAAAACAAATATTATTTAACGAAGATGCCAGAGAGGCATTAAAAAAAGGCATAGACAAACTGGCGGAAGCCGTGCGGATGACTCTAGGACCGCGCGGTAGGGCTGTTGTCATAGAAAAGAGTTACGGCGCGCCGCAAGTTACTTTCGATGGCGTAACTGTAGCCAAAGAAATTGAACTTCAGGATAAATATGAAAATTTAGGCGCCGAATTTATAAAGCAGGCAGCCGATAAAACAAATGATAATGTAGGCGACGGGACGACCACATCCGTGGTTCTCGCACACTCGATGATAGAAGAAGGTGAAAAAGCTATCCGCGAAAAGGGATTTAATGTAATCCAACTTGCGGAAGAACTAAGGCAAGGAAGCGGCCGCATCATGAAGCTTCTGGAAAAGCAAAAAGAAATTTTAAGCGATAATAAAAAAATTCAGGAGGTTGCAACTCTTTCTGCAAAAGACAAAGAAATAGGAGGGCTTATTTCAGAAGTTATGGCAAAAGTAGGCAAAGAGGGAGTTGTTACAATTGAAGATTCAAATACAATAGGGAACTCTTTTGAGGTGGTCGAAGGTCTCCAATTTGATAAGGGATATGTATCCCAATATATGGTTACAAATTCTGAGAGAATGGAAGCCGTGTTAGACGATCCGTATATTTTGGTGACAGACAAAAAAATATCAGCTATTTCTGACTTTCTTAAGCTTCTGGAAAAAATCGTGCAGACAGGAAAAAAAGATTTGGTCATTATTGCAGACGACGTGGACGGAGAAGCTTTGGCAACATTGATAGTAAATAAACTTCGCGGGATTTTTAATGTAATTGCCGTCAAAGCTCCCGGATTCGGAGACAGAAGAAAAGATATGTTGCAGGATATTGCGATGGTGACGGGCGCCCAGTTTATTTCGGAAGATTTGGGAAAGAAACTCGAAAATACAGAAGTTGAAGATTTAGGCTCTGCCCATAAGATTATCGCAAATAAAGACAATACTACAATTGTCGGCGGCAAAGGAGATAAAAAGGCGATTGAAGAAAGGGCCGCTCAAATAAAAAACCAGATTAGAAAAACCGATTCCGAATACGACAAGAAAAATCTTCAAGAGCGCGTAGGAAAATTGGCGGGGGGGGTCGCCGTAATAAAAGTCGGAGCTCCTACGGAGTCCGCGCAAAAGGAATTAAAACAAAGGGTTGAGGACGCGGTTGCCGCAACGCGTGCGGCGATGGAAGAAGGCATTGTGCCAGGGGGAGGAATCGCGCTGTTGAACGCGAACTTGGAAGCTGGCTCAGAAAAGGAAGGCGAATCTCCAGTAAAACGCGCTGCATGGGAAATTTTAGAAAAAGCCCTAAGATCTCCTTTGGAAGCAATTGTCGTAAATAGCGGAGAGTCTCCGGAAAAAATAATTTCTGAAATCAAAACTGAAAAAGAAAAAGCAAAAGAAAATAGCGCGGGATACTGGATAGGATTTAACGCGATGACAAATAAAATCGGTGACCTGAAGGAGGCTGGAATCGTAGATCCTTTGAAGGTTACCAAAACGGCCCTCATTAATGCAATTTCAGTAGCTAGCAATTACCTTACTGTTGGTGCCGCTGTTACGGAAATACCCGAAAAGAAAGAGTCGGGACCTGCGATGGGAGGCATGGGCGGAGGGCATATGGACTACTAGAAAAGAATTAAATTCATGGTAAAATAATCTTATGAATACACTATACATTATTTTAGGCGCGTTGGTGCTCGTTGTACTATGGATCGTCGCAATGTACAACGGTTTAATCCGCCTTAAAAACCGCGCAAAGGAAGCTTGGTCGGATATCGAGGTTCAACTAAAGAGGCGGTACGATTTAATCCCCAATTTAGTAGAAACGGTAAAAGGCTACGCGACGCACGAATCACAAGCGTTTGAAAATGTAACGCGGGCGCGCGCGGAAGCGCTAAAAGGGGGAGCGAGCCACCACGAGCAGGCCGAAAAAGAAAATATGCTAACCGGCGCGCTAAAAAGTATTTTTGCGGTTGCGGAAGCATATCCGGATCTTAAAGCGAATACAAACTTTTTGGAGCTTCAAAGAGAACTTTCAGACACTGAAAATAAAATTCAAGCGGCGCGCAGATTTTACAATGGTAACGTTTTGGCGCTAAATACAAAAATTGAGACTGTTCCTACAAATGTTATTGCGGGAATGTTCGGATTCCAAAAAGAAGAATTTTTCGATCTCGACGGAACCCCCGAACAAAGAGAACCGGTTGCAGTAAAATTCTAGATTTAACTGCTCAAACTTAACTATTCAATTAGTCGATGGCAACAACTTGGACACATCGCGATTCTAATATCAGAAAAACATGGATGCTCATGACCATCTTCTTTTTGATCATCTTAACTTTGGGATGGTTTTTTTCTCGTATCTATGGAAATCCTTTAATTTTATTTTTTGCCTTTATAATAAGCACGGTGATGAGCATAATTTCCTATTGGTATTCTGATAAAATTGTAATCGCGGCGACTCGCGCGAGACTTCTTCCTGAAAAAGCGCATCCGGAAGTTCATAATATTATTGAAAACCTTGCGATTACCGCTGGGCTTCCCAAGCCTCGGGTATATATTGTAGACTCGCCTCAACCGAATGCGTTTGCTACTGGAAGAAATCCGGAGCGTGCTATTGTTGCGGTAACTTCCGGAATTTTACAAATGATGAATCGTTCAGAATTGGAGGGAGTGCTCGCGCATGAAATGTCGCATATCGGAAATCGGGATATGCTTGTTTCGACTGTTGTTGTGGTTTTGGTCGGAGTTATTCAGCTACTTTCCGATATCTTTTTGCGTTCACTTTGGTGGGGACGAGGGCGCAATCATGACCGTGAGGGAGGCGGGCAAATCCAACTTGTGTTCATGTTGATAGGAGTAGCTCTTGCAATACTCGCGCCAATTGCCGGTGTTTTAATACAGCTTGCTGTTTCCCGCAAGCGCGAATTTTTGGCGGATGCTTCAGGGGTACTTTTAACAAGATATCCCGAAGGGCTTGCCTCCGCTTTAGAAAAATTAGCGCGCGACAATACTCCGATGGCTCAGGCAAACCACGCAACCGCGCACCTTTGGTTGGACGATCCATATCAAGGAAAAAAGAAAACAATCGGCTGGTTTGCCAAAATGTTTATGACTCATCCTCCAATTGAAGAGCGCATCAAGCGATTGCGAGAAATGAATATTTAATTTCTATTATTTTCGTTTATTAATAATTTATTATAAATATGCAAAACAATAAATCGTATAATGCATTCAAAATGTGGGGGAGCTGGATCGGATTTGTATTAGGATTGTTATTTATTTTTGTAGAAGATGTCGTTTTTATAGTACATCCTTTTTCCTATTTACTAAGTTTATGTTCAAGCGCGGGTGACGAATATAACTGCAGAGTAAAATATGGTCTTATTATTCTTATAACTATGCCGATAATATCTTTTATCTACGGTTGGATAGTACATTCAATTTTTCGAAAAATCAGTTGATTTAAGTGGCTGAGAGAAATGATTAGAACGGTTTTTCAATTTACTAAATTTTTTCTAATATCAACAGAACATTTCGTGCGAAAAGGTCTAAAATAAATAAAAAAAGAAAAGTATGGCTAACTCCAAAATAAATAATATTGAAAAATCTTTTAAAGCGTTGGCTAACAAAAAACGGATAGAAATTTTGTTATTTTTACGCAAAGTTAAAAGCGCCTCGGTGGGCGAGATTTCTGAAGAAATATCAATTTCGTTAAAATCAACTTCAAAACATTTGCTGATTTTGTATGGCGCCGATTTTGTCGAAAAAGAAAGAGTTCATGGTTTGACGATTTATGTTTTAAAAGATAATATGGATTTGTTGGAAAAAACTTTATCTGGCGCGGTGTTTAAAAATTTATGAATCTGTATAACGAACAATTCGCACGAAAAGTTCCATTATAAAAGATGATGAAAAATTGTTGGACGATTTTAGACGAATAAAGTGAATTTACAAAATTGCGCATCCCATAAAATTTCATTTTCTTAAGAGTGGAGAGGTCGCATATCATCGTCTCTGGCGGGACCCCGCTGAAAGCGGTAGATGGTCTAAAAGTATGTTTTTCGTTGGTAAAATCATTTAAAGGTGGCGAAGCGTTTAAAAAATTAATTAATGGAGGCGTCGCATAGTGGTCTAGTGCGCTCGCTTGGAAAGCGAGTATGCCGCAAGGTATCGGAGGTTCGAATCCTCCCGCCTCCGCAATTTTTCGAAAAGGGTTTCAGAACCAAAAATATGGTCGGCGCGAAGCGCCGTCTGTTCTGCATTCCCCCCACAAAATCCTGATTCTGCAAGGATTCGCCACGCTCCGCGTGGTGTGAATGAAAGCGCGCGGTTCTGAATCAGGAAGTTCGAACCGACTTTTTTGAAACAATCGCGGAGCGATTGCAGATTTTCGTCTTTTGCCAAAATTTTGGCTTTTTTGCTCTGCAAAATGAAACGGGTCGCCCGTTCGAACCGATTATTTGCTTTTTGTTCAAAAGCCATCAATTTGTCTTTAAGAGATTGCTTTTGGTTGACGAGCTTATTTTTCGCCGTCTGATACTCGGCAAGCGAAAGGGCATTTTCAAGATACGCGGTCATTAGTTTATCCAGCTTCTCGTCAACACCGGCAATCTCACTTTTCACATTTTGAGCAAAAAGCTTCGATGATTGGGTGGTTTTCGTTTTCTCTTTTTCAAGTTCGCCGACCATCCAGTCCGCCCAATCGTCGGACAAAGAAACTTTTTGAAGTTCTGTTTGTATTGAGGAAGTGATGGCGTCCTCCCGAACATATCTTTGCGAGCAAGGATTTTTCCGTTTGGTACACCGCAAATAGTTGTGTCCCTTTTGTGTTTCGGTAGTAATGAAACAGCCACACTCTCCGCACCGGAAAAATCCTCTGTAGGCATAAGGTTTAAGTTCCTTTGTTTTCGGCTTGGATTTTCTCGCCATCACTTCCTGCACTTCGTCAAAAAGTTTCTTTGTGATAATCGGTTCGTGTTTTCCCTCGTAAAATTCGCCGGAGTAACGGATAAGTCCGTAATAAAATGGGTTTTTGAGAAGATATTGAAAGTTTGAAATGGAAAGCTCTCCATCGCGCCGTCCTTTTAGTCCGAGGTCATTGATAATTTTTCGGAGCTGCGCGAGCGTATGATTTCCGGTTGCGTAGGCCTCAAATGTCTTTTTAACTAACGGGGCTTTCGCGCTATCAATAACGATATTTTTTGTTTTGTCATTGAGATACCCAAGCGGAGCCATTTGAGGCCACAAACCATTTTTCAATTTTTGCCGGTGTCCGCGCTTAATATTCTCCGAAAGATTATCAATATAGTATTTACTCTGCGAGAACGCGATGGAGAGCATAAACTTTCCCTGCGGAGTTGAATCAAACCAAA
>CAYXFX010000001.1:114702-156792 GCA_964464405.1 uncultured Candidatus Saccharibacteria bacterium | reverse complement strand
TTTGGCGAACGCCAAAGAAAAAATTTCTAAAAATAACTTGGTTTCAATACTGGAGCCAGCGGTCGGATTTGAACCGACGACCTTACCCTTACGAAGGGTCTGCTCTGCCAACTGAGCTACGCTGGCTCATCAAATTTATATCATAATTAGGCGGTTTTGTGAATAAAAAAAACGTGCTATAATTAAATTTATGGACGCAAGTGAGAAAAAATTTATAGAGGAGCTTAACGACCGTGTGCGAAAAGCCGCGGACCGTCTTTGACTTGCGCCAAAAGAAAGAAGATCTTTTGAAATTGGAAGATAAAATGTCACGCGCTAATTTTTGGGAAAATTCTGAGCGCGCACAAAAAACCGCTTCAGAGGCTTCGGAGTTAAAAGAATTTATTTCCAAATGGGAAAAAATTCTGGGAGACGTCGGTAGTTTATATGAACTTTCGCAAATTGTATCCGACGAACCATCACAAGGCGCTCAAATACAAAAAGAAGCGCATGAACTTGAAAAGATATTTTTAGCACTTACGCACGAAAATATTTTTACCGGAAAATACGATAAGGGAAACGCACTATTAAATATTTATGCAGGCGCAGGAGGAGATGATGCAGAAGACTGGGCACGGATACTTTTTGAAATGTACGAAAAATTTGCGCGCGGAAAAAATTGGTCTTTTAAATCTTTACATGTTCATCCCAATGAACTGGGTGGAATAAAAAACGCTTCGGCTGAAATTAAAAGCAAATTTGCCTATGGTTACTTAAAAAAAGAATACGGGGTTCATCGTCTGGTGCGAATATCCCCTTTTGATGCAAATAAAAGACGGCACACTTCTTTTGCGCTTGTAGAAATTTTGCCAGAAATTGAAGATCCTCTCGAAGTTCCGATTAAAGATGACGACCTAGAAATTACATTCTCGCGCGCAGGAGGCCCAGGAGGGCAAAATGTAAACAAACGGGAAACCGCTGTTCGTATTTTGCACAAGCCGACTGGAATTTCGGTACACGCAAGCGAAGAACGCACCCAGCAGGCAAATAGAAAACATGCAATGAATATCTTGCGCGCAAAACTTTATGAACTGGAAATTGCAAAAACGGAAGAAGAAAAAAAACTAATCCGAGGAGGATCTATTCCGCAAGCCGAATGGGGACACCAAATAAGATCTTATGTTTTCCATCCTTATAAATTGGTTAAAGACCATAGAACAAATTTTGAAACAGGAAATGTAGACGCAGTGCTTAACGGAAACTTAGATAAATTTATTGAGAGCGAGCTTGCCGACTTAACAATTTAACTACTCAACTAATCCATGATTTACTTCGATAAAGTATCAAAAATTTATTCACCAACTTCCATTGCTTTGGAGGATGTTTCTTTTAGTATTGCGCCGCAAGAATTTTTATCTATTGTTGGGCAATCCGGCGCAGGGAAATCCACTCTTTTAAAATTGCTTCTTGCCGAAGAGCGCCCGACTTCAGGAAAAGTTTTTTTTGAATCGAGCGACGTACATGCTGTTTCGCGTAGAGAGCTTCCTAAAATAAGAAGAAGAATAGGCGTTGTTTTTCAAGACTACCGTTTAATACCCGCAAAAACTGCTTATGAGAATATCGGTTTTGCTTTAGAAGCTGCCGGCCAGTCGGAAGAAGATATAAAGCATGATGTTCCGCAGGTTTTAGAGCTTGTAGGGCTCACAGACAAAGCATGGCATTTTCCGCATGAGCTTTCGGGAGGTGAAAAACAAAGAGTAGCGATAGCTCGGGCAATTGTTACGCGGCCGGACGTAATAATAGCAGACGAACCAACTGGAAATTTAGATCCTCTAAACACATGGGAAATTGTGAATCTTTTGGAAAAGATTAACGATTTGGGAACAACTGTAATTTTAGCAACACACGACAAAGAAATCATAAATTCTTTAAAACGCCGCGTTCTAACTTTAGAACGCGGTAAACTTGTCCGCGACGAAGAACGCGGAAGATATGTGCTTTAATCTATTTATTTTTGCTTCGAGAGGTTTTTTGCTATAATACGTCTATATGTCAGATCATATTACTTTTAAGCGGATTTTGAAGTGGGGCTTTATAAACTTCTTCCGAAACGGCGTTATAAGCGCGGCTAACGTGCTTGTAATGTCCCTGTCTATCTTCATGATTGGTTCGGTTATTGTAGGAAGTGCGTTTTTATCCGGAATTATTACGAATCTCGAAGAAAAAGTTGACATCAGCGTATATTTTAAAACCGATGCTCAAGAGGGAGACATCGTTGAATTAAAAAAGGATCTAGAAAAGCTCCCCGAAATAAAAAGTGTAAATTACATTTCGAGTGAAGAATCATTAAAACTTTTTCAGGAAAAACATAAAGATGATAAAACAAGCCTTGAGGCCCTGGAGCTAATCGGAGAAAATCCGTTTGCAGCAAGTTTGGAAATAACAGCGAAAGATACTTCGAAATACGAAAGCATAAGCAAATTTTTAGAAAAAGGATCATACGATGAAATAATAGGAATTGATAGCGCGGGCAGAAAAAAAATCACTTACCGGCAAAACCAATTCGTAATCGACAAGCTCTCAGGAATTTTGCGGCAAGTAAGAATATTTGGGTTGGGCTTAAGTATTGTTCTTATGATGATCGCCGTGCTTGTGGCGTATAATACAATCCGGCTCGCGATTTACAACGCAAAAGATGAAATTTCAGTAATGCAATTGGTAGGCGCTTCGCGAATGTTTATAAGAGGGCCTTTTTTAATCGAAGGCATAATGCATGGAGTAATTGCCACAATCTTTACTCTTTCTGTTCTTTATCCTTTAATGTGGTGGGTTGGAATGAAAACTTCTGTTGTGTTCGGCGGTCTTAATATTTTTCAGTATTTCCAGTCAAATCTCATAATCTTAACCGCGCTTTTACTAGCAACAGGAACGCTTTTGGGAGTAATCTCTGCCGGAGTGGCAATGAGAAAATATTTGAAAGTTTAGATATATTTTGCAATCTATCTTGAAGAGCGTGATTCGGAAACAAAAGGATTCGTCCTACCTCTTTGCATTCCTTCAAGCGAAAGTTCTGGAGCTTCATCCAACACCACAAATTGTGGATCATCAAAAAACGACGTGTCGATTTTAATATTGCGAAGTTTATTTACCAGCTCAAGCGAGGGGCCATCGATTTGCGCATTGGTCTGAATACCCGGTGAGGGTGCCCTATACCACCAAAAAAACGCTGCTACCGCCACAACAACTATAATAATTGTAATTATGTTTTCTTTCATTCCGCTTTTATTTATTATTTTTGATAATAAGATTTAGCTTTTATAGAAATTTCAAAGTTTCCGGCTACACCCGTTCCAAACGATATATCAGTTACGTCAATTAACCGCAAACTTTTCTCAAGCGCCGAAAGCAACGCGCGAAATCTTTCGTAATTTGACGTAATATTTATCCCATAAATAAGCGACGACACTCCTAGCTCCGTTGTGGTTGCAACTTTTCCGGCTGCAGCCCTTGTTTGCGATTTTTCAGCAGTAAAATCTATACTCTTTAATTTAATGCCCCGCGTATTTGTAATCTGCTCAAGAGAAACAAGCAATGCTCCGACTTCAGCTTTTTCCGGCATAAATTTATCCAACCTAGCTAGTTTATCGCTGGGAATTCCATTTCTTGTGTTAATCAATTCATCTCTTAATCCTTCCAACTCTTTTAAGCGCGAAAGTGCGTCAGATATCCTCGCAGATTCGGCCCGTAAAATATTTATTTCATCCCAAATTGGCAGAGCAATCCACCAAAAAAGCCCTACTGATGCAATTAAAAATAATAGTGTTAGTGCAGCTTTCATTGTTTCAGTGTTATTACTATACTAAATTTTACTCTTCCTGATTCAAGTAAAGATAAATTTGAAAACGATGCACTTAAAACTTCGGGAAGGCTCTCGAAAATAGCGGTTTGCGCCGCGACCGACGTATAGCTCGGCGCTTCTCCGCTTAAAGTAACAGTATGTTGAACAGCCGCGTGCGCAAAACTTGAATAGCCAACATCCGGCAAAGTATTTTTTTCTAATAAATCAAAAACCGCTGACGTCTTTGTGTGAGAAGCAAGCAAATATTTTGCCGCGGAAATTTTATTTGCAAGTTTTTTTAATTCTTCGATCGTTGCGGGATCAAATTTTACTTCCAATTTTTTTAGAAGATCTCCTTGCTCGTTAACATTCCTTTGAGCCAAAGATTTCCATGCATATAAAACGCCAGTTACAAGTACTGCGACAACAAAAACAACAGATGAGAGGCGCATAAAAATACTAATGCCTCCCTCTGTAATAAATTGAGACCTCACCGTTCCTTTTTTAGGTATAAGAGTTGAAACTTCGGCCATTTAAAATTCTCTTAACGCTAATCCTATTGCATTTATAAAACTACTTCCTATTTCTTTTAATGATGGCGCCAAAAACGCCGGAAACAATACTTTTGAAAAAGGGTTTACCACCTCAACCTCGACTCCGTATCTTTTTACCATTAAATCCGCGAGGCCCCGCAAAAGCGCACCACCGCCTCCGATATAAACTTTTGAAATCCCCTCTCCGCCTCTTCTTTTCCAATCCAATAAAAATCTTTCTCCCTCTGATATTATAACATCCAGTATGGGTTCTAGTACAGAAACCATCCCCTCTGTTTCCGGCTTCTTTAATATGCCGGTTTCCCGTTTAAGCACTTCCGCCCTTGAAAAATCAAGGCCTAGCGACTGTGAAAGCGTAAAAGTCAGTTCCTGTGACCCATGATCAAAGCTGTGGATAGAGCGTACAGCTCCACCATCCACAATCATCATTTTTGTGGAAGACGCCCCTAAATCCATCATTAAAACTGTGCCTGCGGTTCTACGTAGGGCCGCTCGTGCGAACGCAAAAGCTTCAATTTCTAAAGCAATTATTTCGAGACCGGCATTTTTAAAGATCGCTTGATATTTTTTTATTACTTCATTTGGCACCGCGGCTATTAAAACAGTTATAGTCTTTTTTTTGGCAGAGCCCAAAGAAGACAATTCTTTTTCTTGATGGTTTTCAGGCAAAATCCACCAATCAAATGTCGTTTCACTTATCGGAATCGGTATGTATTTTCTTGCTTCAAAAGGTATGGCTTCTTTTAATTCAGCATCACTAAGCTGCGGCATTTCCATCGTGGTAAGAAAGCTATCCTTTAAAGAAATGGAAGTCACCGCTCGCTTGGCTTTCGCTTGGGATTCTTTTAAAACATCCGCGAGAGCTTCTGCAAGTTTTTCATCAACCAGCCGCACTGCCCTCCCCACATCTTCTTTAGCGTAACCCGCCAAAGAAAGTTCTCCGTAAGTTTCCAAAATTGCGCGTTCCTTTTCTTTTCTTAGCTGTACAATTTTTATTGATGAAGAGCCAACGTCAACCCCCAAAAAACTGCTTTCTTTTCGAAGAAGTCCAAAAGTTTCTTTAAGGCCTATTTTTTCTAGTAAATTCGAAAAAGCCATTGTTCATAAACCAAGCTCTTGCTTTAATTATATCACACATGTTTAAAGCTATTATCCACACGTATAAAAACAAATTTTTAAACATTCTGATTCCTCGTTCATGCGCAGGATGTGGGCTTAAAAACGAAGCGTTTTGTGACGAGTGCAAAAACCAAAGCTATAAAAAAGGCGCGCAGTGCCTTTATTGCGGACAAAGAAACGGAACAGGCAAATTTTGCCAAGACTGCAAGAACTCTTTGGTCGAAGTCGGACTTCGACCAAATCGGCTAAATTTAAATCGCTGTTTTTGGACTGGACGTTACGACGACGCTCTACGAAACGCAATAATGTCATTAAAATACATGGGCAGAAAAGAGCTCGCAAAGGAATTTGCGCGCATGCTTTTTAGAAAATTTTGCGAAGTTTATCAATTTGATAATAAGCGAAAGACGAGCGTTTTGAAGGACATTGCGCAGCGCGGCGGCGCGAGCATAGCAATCCGTCAGCAGGCGGATATGCGTGTCATGCAAAATGCTTCGTCTTTCGCCGTAGTCCCAATTCCGCTTCACTTTAAAAAAGAATACGAGCGAGGATTCAATCAAGCTGAACTTTTGGCGCAAGAATTTTCTAAAATCTCTAATATCCCGCTTTTAACCAATCTGCTTCTTAAAATAAAAGAAACTCCCGCACAGGTAAAAGTCGAAAATAAAGACTTGCGGATAAAAAATTTAGAGGGCGCGTTTGCACTAAACCCAAAACAACTCAACCACTTAATAACTGCCCAACAAATTAACTACTCAACCATTATTCTTATTGATGACGTTGCAACCACCGGCGCCACACTTTTTCATGCCTCCCGCGCACTCGAACCTTTGGGCGCAAAGGAAATTGTCGGGCTTGTTGTAGCGCATGGGTAATAAACTTTTTGTTATTTTTTGAGATAAGGTTCAACTCGTTTCAATAATACTGCATTTGTAGCAACAATAATTGATGAAGCAGACATTAAGAGTGCGGCAAACTCCGGTCGGAGCGACAAGCCAAACGAGTTGTAAAATACACCAGCAGCAACGGGAATAGATAGCACGTTATAAATCGCTGCCCAGAAAAGATTCTGTTTCATTTTTGTGACTGTTGCTTTACTCAAACGAATAGCCGCGACAATATCATACGGGTCTGATTTCATGAGAACGATATTCCCAGTTTCAATGGCAACATCAGTGCCGGCTCCTATAGCAATACCGATATCGGATTGAGCAAGCGCAGGAGCGTCGTTGATGCCGTCGCCAACCATGGCCACAAACTTGCCTTCGTCTTGAAGTTTCTTCACCCATTTTGCCTTGTCAACAGGGAGCACATCCGCGAACACGCGGTCAATTCCGAGATGTTTGGCAATTGCCTCGGCAGTTCGCTGATTGTCGCCTGTGATCATAATAATTTCAATGCCATTTTTTCTAAGTTCGGCTACGGCGCGACTTGAATTTTCCCGAGGCGTATCTGCTACCGCGATTGCCCCAATTACCTCTTTATCCAGCGCCAAAAGCATGGCGGTTTTGCCGTCGTTTTGTAATTGCTCCATTGTTTGGCAAACCTCGGAACTCACGGGTGTTTGATGAACTTCCATGAGCCGCTGGTTTCCCAAGAGCACAAGACGATTCTCTCCGTCTATTTTACCTTGCAAGCCAAATCCCGGCTCAACTTTAAATTCTTTGACTTCCAGCTTTTGCTCTTGGAGCATTTCCGCTTTTTTTTGAATTGCCGTATCCAGCGGATGAGATGAGCTTTTCCCAAGACCAGCGGCGAGTCCCACAATAAATCCTTTTACGCCATGGCCGGCTACTGCCTCAAATTTGGAGATGTTAAATAATTCCATGCCGTCTTTTGATGCTTTTTCAACAATTGTTTTGGCAAGTGGATGTTCAGAGTGCTTTTCAATGGATGCGGCAATTTGGAGAATGCTCGCTCGAATTTCCGGCTGTTTTGATTCAATAAACGAAATAATATCAGTGACCTCCGGCTGGCCCTTAGTAAGCGTGCCTGTTTTATCAAGGATCATCGCATTAATCTTCGAAGTTTTTTCAAGAGTCGTAGCATCTTTGATCAGAATATTATGTTTTGCTCCAAGACCAGTGCCTACTGCCACGGCTGTCGGGGTTGCAAGCCCTAATGCATCGGGGCAGGCGATAACTACCGCAGAAACAGCGAAAGTAAGCGCAGTAATAAGACCAGCCCCTGCAAGAAAATACCAGCCAAAAAACGCGGCGAGTCCCGAACCAATGGCAACTATAACTAGTATCGCCGCGGCTTTATCTGCAATACGCTGGCCGGGAGCTTTTGAGTTCTGGGCGATTTCCACCATTTTGATAATTTGTGCCAGAACGGTTTCGCCGCCGACCTTAGTCGCCTTAAATCTGATTGACCCTTGCTGATTGATTGAACCGCCCACCACTTGAGCTCCAATCTTTTTATGCACCGGCAAAGATTCGCCGGTGACCAATGCTTCATCAATGTAAGTTTCTCCTTCGATTACCTCTCCATCGACGGGGATTTTGTTGCCGGGACGGATAACTACAATATCACCTTGTATGACTTCCGCGCTTGGGATGGCCACTTCTTTACCGTCCCGAATCACGTTCGCTTGCGGCGGAACAAGATCAAAAAGAGCGCGAAGAGCTTCAGAGGTGCCTTTGCGGGATCGCATCTCCATCCAATGACCAAAAAGCACGAAGGTGACCAAAAGAGCCGCAGCTTCATAAAATGTCTCTGAAGCTGGGCGTATAAACGTTAAAAGAACACTGAAAAGATAAGCGGCCAAAACACCTGTAGCTATAAGCACCGCCATATTGAGTTGTTTGGCCTTGAGCGAATAGTAAGTTCCAGTAATAAAAATTGAACCGGTCCAAAAGACAATCGGAGTAGTGAGAACTAGTAATATCCAATTTACGATCTTCGGATCAGCAAGATGAATTTTGAAAATATTTGCACCAACAGGAGAAAAGAAGAAAATTGGGATCGAAAGAATAAAGGAAACCCAAAACCTGCGGCGCATGTCCTTTTCCATCTGCTTGGCAATGGCCGGATTGGTCATGGCGGCTCCGTGATCGGCATGGTTCATCTTTTGCATGTCGTGTCCTATGTGAGCGTCGGCTTTCTTGGGTATCAAATCCATACCGCACCCCGGGCACTTACCTGGTGCATTTTTAACTATCTCTGGATGCATGGGGCAAGTCCAGATTGATTTTGAATCTTCGTTTGAATTGTGGTTGTGGTTATTCATATTTTTATTTAATATTCCACCTAAACGATCGTTCGGAGACTCCGCCGACGCCTTTGATTTTTAATTCAACAAATAGTGGCATTGGATTTATTGCATCAAAAACCAGCACACCTTCACGATGATGACCGCCAGACCCCGCCCCTTCCCAGTTGTTCGGTTGAAATACATTACTTTTGTCATCTACAAGAGTTGCTATCGCAAGCGGATCGTCGTCTAAACTTCCTGAGTGAGTATCGAAGGCGATGTCAAACTTCCATTTTTTAGTATCTTTACCAAACTCAAGCGGAGTTACTTTGACCGTTACCGGCAGTTGCTCATCAGTTTTAGTTTCCCATTTTTGTTGGGTACTGGTTTGCAGATTCGATTCATCAGCTGAAATTTTTTGTTTGACGAAACTTCTGCCAATCCACAAAAAACATTCTTTTTCAATAGAGCCATCGCCGTCATAAATTCTTATGGCGCGCACAAGCAAGCCAGATTTTTCACACTCTTCAAAGGTCGTGATCTTTGAATTCAAAAATACAATTATACCAACAAGAATGCCTGCAACCAAAAGTGATATTAAAACTTTTTTCATAATTGTTTTTTAAATTTAAAGATTTTGCTGATGATAAATATTATACCGAATACATTGAAAGCAAGACCGACCCAGAAAAGCTCGATCTGATACTGCGCTACAAATGTCACAATCCCGACAGTACCTAAAATAGGGAGCAGATTGGTAAGATAATGAGTGCAACAAGAAATCATAGCGGCAGTTGAAGTGGTGCCAGTTATGCCCAGAACCTTACCCTCGCCATGATTACCATTTTTAATAAGACATCGAAAGTGTGCGTATAACCCGATTTGAATTCCGAAACCCAGAGCCAACGCCACGATAAAGTACCAAAACTGCGAGAACTGACTTAGAGCAAAATTCCATCCCGATACCAAAGTAAGAACGACAAAATAAACTCCTAGCAGGAGCCCGCTAGCCAAAATTCCGTAGAAAATAGATTTTGCGGTACTGGTGGTCATGATTATTTTGCAATGTAGCATTCAGGATTTTTCTCGAATTTCTGTTTGCAGTGGTCCGAACAAAATCTGTAAACTCGATCTTTATATTTCAGTGTAATATTATCGCTTGCTCGCATTCCGCATACAGAGTCTTTGAGCGGTTTATTATCTGCGGCATCTTTAGTTTTTTTAAAGAATTTGAACATGGTTTATTTGTTATATTTGTGCCGTTATCTGTCTGACTTCACCTACCGGCGGAAATTCCAATAAGCGTGAGAACAATTTATTTATTTGATAAGGTGTAGACCTTAATTAATTCTTTTACGGCCCTTTCTTCCTCACCTCTGTGTTGCATTTGGCGTTTTACATGAGTTCGCAGATGATTTTCAAGAAGAAAGGCGTCCAAGCTCTTAAGCGACTTTTGAATTGAGAGCGATTGCCCTAAAAGATCGGGGCAGTAAGCCTCTTTTTCAATAGCTCGTATAAGGCCATCTAGTTGGCCTCGGATAATTTTCGCGCGATGAATCGATCTCTTTTTTAGTTTTTGATCTAGCATAATAATAAGTAATTAAGGTTTAGTTCGGCCTTTTACCAATAACCTATACCCCTATGCCCTATTTGTCAAGAAGCTGGTTGTGGATAATTTTTATTCAGTGAATTTTTCAATTTAAAATCATTGAAAAATTCACTGGCTTTGGCGGCAAATTCTCGCTCTTTGATTTATGAAAAAGAAAAGACGGCTTGTGTGATTCGCGATGAGCGAAGGAACACACAAGCCGTCGATGATTGAGCCCACCATGTGGGGCTACGCTTTCGCAGCTTCGACGATCTCGCCGGAAGGATGTGCGGTAAACAGGTGGAAGTGCTCGCCAGTACCATCGTCCTCCCACAATACCTTCACCGACTTTCCGAGGACTCGTGCCATCTCTTGGAATGGCTTGTCGGACAGCGGGAAGTCACCGAGCTGTTCGTAGGTGTCGATGACCTCCGGCAGATCGACTTCTTTGACCTGGTAGTCGGTTTTGTCCTCGTACTTCTTGTTGAGGAGTCCGACTGTCTCGACGAGATTGAGGGGGAAGGGCCTTTTGACCTGCACCCTCTCCACTTTCTTCTCCACGACTCGACGAGGGTTGAAGACGGGCCTCAACATTTGCGGTGTGATGCCGATGAGCGGCAACACGCGTGTCAGAGGAAGCCACCAACCAAGATCGCCGAAAGCGATGGACCGATACGGAATATGGTTGAACCGCCTGGCTGAGAAGCTCACTTCGCTAGCAACTTCGAACTGTTCCTTGATTGCCTCGTCTGGAATCTTGTCAGGCCAATTGTATTTCTGCTGCATTGCACTACCTCCTTTCAAGTCAAGGTACGGTTAAATCCAAGCACAGTGCCTAGATTTCGCTTAAAGATAGTATATCAGATAATAAAAAGTCAATAGACGGCAAGCCGCCGTCTATCAAGAAAAATCTTATGAAAAAATTTCTTTTGCCCTTCCCTGCCTGCGGCAGGCAGGCAAAATATGGTTCAAGCCGATTTGTTTTCAGGTTCTTTGGCGGCAAATTCTTTTATTTCAATCCCAATTCAAATAAATACTCGTCTGCTCGCCACACACCGTTATTGTTAATAATTTTAATCTTGCCTTGCTCATTTAATTTCAAATACCAATCTATGTTATCGGCGACAAATTCTTTAGTTGGCTCGGAACTAAAATTCAATAATTTTGCCGAATACTCCGAAACGATTTTTTTAATAGTTGTGGCATAATCCGTAACTGTATTCACAATAATATACAATCGAGATTTTTCGTGCATATGATTTTTTGCGATATCCAACATTTTCAATAATTGCTCGTTTCCGTCACGACCGCCACTGATAGTTTTGTTTAATTTGTCGCCGATAGATTTTTGATAAGATTCATGAACTATCTCTTGAGGTAAATTTGCAATAATGACATCAAATTTTTCTCCCTCAAAGGGTTCAAAATATTCGCCGATTTTTGCATTTATTTCAACCTTATTTTTTTGAGCATTTTTCAAAGTTATTTCCACCGCGTCCTTATCGGAGTCAGTTGCACAAACAGCGCCACCCAATTTAGCTGATAAAATTCCTAAAATCCCCGAACCGGAACCAACGTCAATAACTTTATCGCCTTTATTTATTTTTATATTCTCCGCAAAAAATGAGCCATGCGGAGAAGGAGGAAAAATTTGCGAATTTACTTCTAATTCAAAATCAATACCTTGGATGTGGTATTTTCGTAGCTCTGTTTTATTTATAAAATGAAGGACTCTCATCATATTTATTATTTCATTAAATCATCAATTGAAACGCCCAGACCTTTAGCGATTTTCGCCATTCAAAACGGCTTGAAATTTTCCCGAAAAACGGCTGGCGAGCCCGCGCCCGCCTGCCGGACGGACAGGTAGCGGGCGAGCCAATGACTTCATTTCCCAACTGGCGGTGGGAGGAGGATTCGAACCTCCGGTGCCCTTACGGACACTCCAGTTTTCAAGACTGGTGCATTCGTCCACTCTGCCATCCCACCATAATATTTAAATGTCAGGAATTCGAAGTCCTCTACCAGCTTTGCGACATATAAAAAATGCCCTAAAATTTGTCTTCGGAGGCGGGAGGATTCGGTCACAAATATTTTTCTGCTGAAAAATTTTGCGACCCCGCCTCACTCACCTTCGTTCGCTGTGGCTTTCGAATCCTCGAACCGCTTCACAAAGACAAATTTTACAGCACAAAAAACATGCTTTAAAATTTGTCTTCGGAGGCGGGAGGATTCGAACCTCCGAACCGCTTTTGGCGGTTAACGCATTAGCAGTGCGCTGCTTTCGGCCGCTCAGCCACGCCTCCAATATGGCATATACTAACTTACTTTTTACTTATTTTCAAATAAGAATTTTTATGATTAAATATCATTAGAAGGAGAATATATGTCTAAAAAATTCAAAGTTATGATTAATGGAAAAATTATTGAAAGTAAAAAACCGGGGAAATATGCCGGATACAAACCAGGAAAAATATTTGGAAAACTAGACTGCAAATCGGGAATGAGAATGAAAAAGGAAAATCGTGTATTTTTCCTAACATGGAAAGATGCGCTAAAATCAGGATATCGTCCATGCAAAAATTGCAAACCCCAACATTAATACCTTCATTATTTGAAGGTATTTTATGTTAAAATAAACTTATGCCTAAAGACGAAAACATGACAGGTAAAATTCTTCTTGAATGGGAAGCCTCGGAATATACGGAGCACAGGCGCTCCATTGATTGGTATTGGTGGGTCGGGCTTTTTGCCGTAATACTTTTGGGTGTCGCTATCTGGCAGCGATCTTTTTTATTCGGAGTCTTGGTTTTCATCGGCTGGTTTACGCTTGTACTTTTCGCGGTACGCCCTCCGCGCATTATTAAATTTTATATTACCGAACGCGGAGTTATGATAGAAAATAATTTATATCCGTGGCAAAATTTAAAATCTTTTTGGATTTTTTATAATCCCCCATTAAAAAAAGAAATCTCGCTTGAATCCAAAAAGACTTTCATGCTTCATGTGAAAATGCCTCTCGGCGACCAAAATCCACAAAAAGCTAGAGAGCTCCTGGCAAAATTTCTTCCGGAAATTGAACAAGAAGAATCGTTGATAGAAAATATTTCTAGTTTGCTCAAATTGTAGCGTCCTCGAGAGGAATCGAACCTCTATTACAAGCTCCGCAAGCTTGTGTCCTATCCGTTGAACGACGAGGACAATTAATTTATATAATATACTATTTTTAACTTTTTTTCCAGTTTGCGGTTTGTTTGTTTGCATTAACTTTTGATAATAAAAACGCCTTAGCGGCGTTTTTTTTGCTCATTACTAGCGTGTTATTTTTTTACTTTGCAGTTTCTAAAAAGAAAAAATTTAATTGGACCAAATCCTCCCGTATATACTGAGCGATCTTTAAATTTACCTTGCCGCGTGTGAAGAATATTAACCTGTCCATCGAATTCCGCAGTGAAATTCCAAAAACAATTTTCATGCATATTCGATAAGCGTGCTGCTAAAAAATTTGTCGCTTCTTTAAAGTTTTTTCCGCAAATTATCAACTCTTTAGCAACCGGACCGTCGTCATAACCTCCGGCCGCCCACTGCGCTATAAAGCGGAATAAATAAAACCCTGAAGGAATAACCTTTTCTGTGTGAGCTGTTTCGGAAAAATTAATTTTTTGAAGAAGGCGCATAACTTCTTCACCTCTTTCACTAAAATCAAAGCTCTTGACTAAGGGAATTCCATTACTTTTACTTTCTCCGGAAGATAAAAAAAGATTGCCTTGCTTATAAAAAATCCGAGCAGAATCTAATTCACCAATATAATGCATGAATTGATATTCCCAGGGCAATGTAGCAACCAGTTGCTGCGGCAAATAATCTTTACATGCCACGATTGTCGCAAGCAAGGCCGATTGTTTGCATGATTTTTGAACGTCCGAAATCGCTTCCTTTAAATACTCATCGTATTCTTTCTCGAATATTTTTTGAATATCCATTAGAATCCTTTCACACACAGAGAATTTTTAATCTAGTCACATAGTAACAAATGCATTAAACTAGTCAATGTAT
Organism: uncultured Candidatus Saccharibacteria bacterium; assembly: GCA_964464405.1. Lineage (GTDB taxonomy): Bacteria > Patescibacteriota > Minisyncoccia > UBA11713 > 2-01-FULL-45-33 > CAYXFX01. The sequence continues at coordinate 142,462 of CAYXFX010000001.1, read as the reverse complement.
GACGCCGGAAACCCTTATAGAAAATCTATTTCGTCTCACGCCTCGCCAAAAAAATGCTTTAAAAAACATCGGATTAAAAACCGCGAAAGATCTCATTTATCATTTTCCTTACCGCTATGAAAATCCTGCTGACTTAAAAAAAATCGGCGATGTGATTACGGGCGAGAAAGTCCGAATTTGGGGGAAAGTTATAAAAATTGATTACGAAAAAACTTGGAAGAAAAAAATGAATATCGCTTATGCAACGGTCGAGGATCAATCCGGCAAAATTAAACTTGTCTGGTTTAGTCAGCCCTATATAGCCAAAATGATTCCTTTGGGCGCCTGCGCAATATTTTCAGGTACTGTTGGTATAAGAAAGGGCGAATATTATATTGCAAACCCTACTTATGATCTTATCCCCTGCAGCGTTGTCCCAAATTTTTCGGCAAGCGACCGCGCGCGTTTAGAACCACTTTATTCATCGAGCTCCGGCGTAAGTTCGCTTTGGATCTCACGTGCGATAAGCAAAATTTTTCCTCAAATTGAATTTCAGGAATTTTTGCCGGAAGAAATTATAAAAAAATACCACCTGCCGAAACTTTCCGCGGCTTTGCGCTGGGTGCATTTTCCTAAAACCATAGAACACGCGGGGGCGGCAAAAAAGCGTTTTGCTTTTGAAGAAGTTTTTTTAATGCAACTTATGCGAATGTCGCAAAAAGAAGAAATTAAAAAAACTTCCGGAATTGCATTACAAAACGTAGAAAAATTTAAAAAAGAATTTCTGTCACTACTTCCGTTTAAATTAACAGGCGCGCAAGAAAAAGCGACAAATGATTTGGTAAAAGATTTGAGCACCGGCCACCCGATGAATAGACTTCTTGAAGGAGACGTTGGCTCCGGAAAAACCGCAGTAGCCGCATGCGCGGCCTATATTATTGCTAAAAACGGCATGCAAGCGACTTACATGGCGCCCACCGAAATACTTGCGCGCCAACATTTTGAAACCTTTTCAAAAGTTTTAGGGCGCGCAGGAGGACTAAAGATAGGTCTACTTACTTCATCGATTTCCGAAAAATTTCCCTCCAAAGTTGATCGGACAAAATCTACGCACATATCAAAGACACAACTTCTAAAATGGGTGAAGGAAAGCGAATTTCAAATTTTAATAGGAACGCATTCGTTAATTGAAAAAAAAGTAGAATTTAAAAATTTGGCACTTGCGATGGTAGACGAACAGCATAGATTCGGAGTTCGCCAACGAATGACGTTGGCGCGCAGACAAAACGCAGACAAAACGCGGAAAGACGCAGAAAGTCAGCGTGAGTCTGCGGCTCAAAAAATGAGGATTCCGCATTTTTTGACAATGACCGCAACTCCCATTCCACGGACATTGGCTCTTTCAATTTATGCAGACCTTGATGTTTCAATAATTTCCGAGCTTCCGCCAGGAAGAAAATCTATCGATACAAAAATTGTAAAACCGCGAGATAGAAACCTGACTTACGAATTTATGCGCCAAAAACTAAGCGCCGGAGAACAAGCTTTTGTCATCTGCCCCCGCATTGAGAAAAACGAAAAAGACAATTTTCCGCGAAATTCTGCGCTAAGTCTGCGAAATTCCGCGCTTCGAGAGATGAAATCCGTAAAAGAAGAATATAAAAAATTAAAGGAGAAAATTTTCCCCGAGTACAAAATCGCCATAATGCACGGAAAGCTTACGCCGAAAGAAAAAGAAGAAACAATGAGAAATTTCAAAGAAAACGAGGCGCAGATTTTGATTTCGACTTCCGTTGTTGAAGTCGGAGTAGATGTGCCAAACGCGACAATAATGATGATAGAAGGTGCAGAAAGATTCGGATTGGCCCAGCTTCATCAATTTCGCGGCAGAGTTGGAAGAAGCGAGAAAAAATCTTATTGTTTTGTCCTTCCCTCCTCCTATTCCGCAAACATTTTTAGGCGCTTAAAAGCGCTTACAGAGGCAAAAAATGGTTTTGAGCTAGCAGAGTATGATCTTGAATTTAGAGGCCCAGGGGAACTTACCGGCAAGCGCCAATGGGGAATTTCGGATATAGGCATGGAAGCATTAAAAAATTTAAAAATGGTCGAAGCCGCACGCATCGAAGCCCGCGCGATTATTGAAAACATAGCATTATCCAAATACCCACTGCTTTTTGAAAAAATTAAACAACTGCAAAAAGAACCGTTGCATTTTGAATGATTCTTTACTTTCTTTGAAAATTAAAACAAAACCATCAACCCCAAATTCGACATTTTCATCCGATCGTAATAAAATGTCGTATTTAACTTTTTGTCTTATTTGGGAAAATAAAAAGCCTTTAACATATAGTCATCCGTTACCCTTGCAGCGTCAATCAAAATGCAGTGACGCAAAATACCACCATGCTCCCACAAATCCACAAATTCCTTTGGCAATGCGTGGGGGTAAGCCCACACACTCTTTTGTAATTGCATAAAACCAAAACTAACAAGTTCTTTGCGAAGCAAGTCACGCTTACCTCGTAATTTTTCAGGCACATCAAAAATAATAATACGCCATATGCCATCCCAGCGTCTACGTTTGGCCATCTCTAATTTTATATTAACCTTATCCGCCACTAATCGTCCTTCTTCCGTTAATTCAAATATAATTCTTTTTCCTTTCCGCTCCCCATAAATTAGTTTGCGTTTCCTTAAACGCTCCGTTGCTTTTCGGAATCTTGTTTTATCATTATCAACCAATTTCTTACCCAATAAAATATCTAGTGAAACATTACCGGTTTTTCTTAAAGCTAAAAGTAATATTTCCGGTGACGTTGGCTCATAAACTATAACTCTTCTCATACACGACATTTTATCACGATCGTAATAAAGTGTCAAATGTCAACTTTACCACAAAAATAAAAAGCTCTCTCGCGAGAGCTTGTGAATCTAACAAGCAACTTGTTTATTCGAAAAATCTAATTTTTCGACTTTTTGTTTGCTTTTTCAGAATAAGAACTAGCTTTTATCATTATCTCTCGAATCTGGAAAATCGTAATAGGTCGGCCCGAAGCTTCATAAACAGCATTGATTGCTTTTTGTTGTTTTTTGGACAACTCCTTGTGCTCACGGAGACAATTCCAATAATACGGAAATGGTTCCGGAACGGAGCATAAAATAACTTTCAACCTCTCAGGTGATACATACTGCGGCAAATCCACACCAGATGACCCACCCCCTAAGTTGCTTATGTCCGAAACAATTTCATTCCAATCTTTTCTTCTTCGAAGTTCGTGGTATAAAGACATTTTTTCTCCTCCTTATCGAATTCGCTTATGAGCTAATCTGCACTCATTAAGACTCTTCCTTTTCTAAAAACCATCCTAGCACACCAATTTAATTTTTCCTATGCTTGGGCGTTATCCAAAATCCGAGGTATTTACCGAGCATTAAGCGTGTCTGAGCTTCCAGGGCCGGAATTGCACCAAAAAAAATGATTGTGAAAGGAACCAAAAGCCATTGAAGCGCCATACCCGCTGTGCGCAGTCTTCCATAATGCAATGGACGCTTTGGCAGAAGCCACATTGAAATAATAGCAGAAGTCACAAGCCCAACCATCGCAAGCGTCATAATCCATCGCGTGATATTAGGAAGATTGTAAGCAAGAACCATTGTGTTAAACTCTCGTCCTCCCAAAATTATTGGAAGCCACCCCAAAGCAAAAATCATAAGTGCGTTTGTAGACCAAGACCAGTAGCCTTCTATCATATTAAAAACATAGTATGCCTTTGCACCAAATTTTATTTTTTTATTTTTTATAAAACCGAATAAAACGTACGGAAAATTTTCAACCCCCCACGCCCATCTTCTTTGCTGCCTGTAAACATTCTTAACTGTCTTCCAAAAAGTGCTGGCTAGATTTGCATCCATTGAAACAGGATACGAGAGTGGAATGGACTCGTAGTCCCCATCGTAAAAAAGTAGTTCATTCCAAAAAATTCTTGAATCTTCCGAAACAATATTTTTTTGCCAAAAATCCACGTCAACCAAAGCTTTAAAACTCATCGAATGCGAAGAAAATGTAGTTAAGCGCTCCGGCCGCTCCTGCTGCATCATCTGCCAAAACGTGCAAGAAGTCGCTACCACTCTGGATAAGGCAGGAGCATCCCAAATATTATTGTTAAATACCGGCACCGGCTGGTAAGAAGACCTTGCGGGATTTTTTGCGGTTAAAAAATGCCAGGTAAGTATTTCAAAATACTGCGGTGTTATCTGCGTATCAATATCAAACGAGGAAACAATAATATTTTCATAAGAAAGATGTTCCCTATCAATAATTTTTTCTTTTACTTCGCTGGCAGCCCAAGAAATATTCGAGCTTTTCCCCGGAAGTTCGCCTTCGCGCCCGGCGGGATGCATTGTGATTAATAAATTTCTAAAGTCCTTCCCAAAAATTTCTTTAATTTGGGCGCTTACGCACTCGCCGTGTTCTCGGAATTTTTCTTCAAATGTAAGCGCAACAATCATTCGATCTTTTGGCCACTCGCTTTTTTTTAAAGCAAGAAAAGAATCCCGAACAACTTCGTACGACTCGTGAGCCATAGGCAAAATGACTAAATGCAAAATATGTTCGGAGCGAAGATTTAAAAGACGTGCCTTCCAATCGGTTTTTAAATTTTCGCGCATCCTTCTCCAATTCGCGCGGAGGTGAAAAGATAAATAAACAGTTTTTATCAACCAATAAAGATCGAAAATTATTATAAAAAAAGCAGCGTATACCGGCGCATAGTATGAAGCAGCAACGGTCCCCAATAAAGTAGCCCAGGCCAAAAGCCCCGGCACAATTTCGAGCATTCGATATATAACACGGTCTTTTCCTTCAAGCTCCGGAGAAAAACCGATTTTCAAATAGTATTTTTTGTCCCCCATTTTACAACAATAGAGTAGCAAAAAATATTCAAAAGAAAAAGCCCTTGGGTTACAAAGGCCTTATTGAGAATTGGTGTCCAGTAAAATACAACAACATTTTTTTTTCATTAATCATTGTTGCAAGCGCAACATCATACGGCCATAGTCGGTGGACATAATCGAGTGTTTTCTCCGCATATTCAAGCTGCAAATCGCGTCCATCATAGTCATGTTTTAATAACAAAACACGATTATTCTGATAATTCGCGTCTTCAACTTCGATAACAGGAATTGTTCCTGTTCCAACGTTCTTTATCAACGTCTCTTTTATTCCTTGCCAATTGTCTTCGTCTGCGATTTTGGCAACTATGGTTTCCGCTCCTCTTTGCTGATGTTCAAAAAGTCCGAGTTCCCGGACGATTATTTCGGTCAAAAAACGTCTCAAAAATGAAGAGTCCCTGTCAACTTCCCGTACTTCAAAAATTTTTTCAAGGCCAGTTTTTCCTTTTTTCAGATCTCCAGGCCATCCGTTCTCGTCATATTCACGCTCATCTTCTTCAGTTATTTTGCCTTTTAGAGCATCGTCATACCTTCTTACAATGTCATCCCAAATCGTGAGCCCTAAATGGTACGGATTTATTCCCCCAGGATGGGGAGATAAAACCTGGCTATGGCGCACAAGAAATTCCATTTGCATTCCTTGTGGCAACCCGAGTTCCGGCGATTCCAGAATTTTTTTATGCCAGAAGCTTGCCCATCCCTCGTTCATAATCTTTGTTTCTATCTGCGGAATGAAATATTGGGCTTCTTCGTTTACAATCTGCAAAAGATCGCGAGCCCAGTCATCCATGTGTCTGTTGTTATAAGGGTCAGCTAAAAATAAAAGTATGTCTTCGTCTGGTTCAAGCGGATTTTTCTGCGTCGCCGCTAAAAATCCCGCCTCGTCAAATTCATCACGTTTTTTAAGTCCCCGTCTCTGGTCTTCATCGTCATTTTTTTGAAATTTTTCACGAATTTTTTCAATCTGCTCTTTTCTTGTCAACTTCGTAAAAGCAAAGTTTCTTCTACACTGCAGAGAAAGCGCGTGCGCTGCGTCGAAAATGTTTTCCACTTTTTCTAACCCAATACCTGGATCTTCAACATATCTTCGCACTCTATCGGCGTGTGTTTTAAAAGTTTCAACTAAGTATTCGGGCTTTGTAGTCCTAAATGTGAAGTTATTCCGGAAAAAATCATTATGTCCGTAGACATGCGCGATAGTTAATATTTGCAAAAGCAAAGAATTATCACACATTAGATAAGCTATTGACGGGTTTGCATTTATTACCATCTCGTAAGGAAGCCCGGAGACTCCGTAATTATAAAGAGTTTTTAGTTTTTCAAAACTCTTTCCATACGACCAGTGCGGATAATGCGAAGGCATCCCTGAATAAGCCATATAGGAAAGCATTTGCTCATGGTCACAAATATCAAAATCTTGAGAAAACGGATTTAATCCGTAGCGCAGAACCAGTTCAAATATTTTATCATGCCACTCTCTCACATCTTCAAGTGTATAATTCATTTTACCTCCTTTGCACGATCCTTTTTCGTAAATTCCTGGAAAGAGGACCACACGTCTTCCTTACGTTTAATCTCAACTGTTTGAAAATTATCTGAAGAAATGTTGCTGTTAAAAAATCGGATCATTGAATTGCCGTAATAGCCTGATCCCAATGGCTTAATTTCCCCATAGCCAAAAAGGTTAGATATATTTGCAAGCATTTTGGCAGTCTCGATGGTCGCATCGTTATCCGATTCAAAGTTGTCACCATCGGAGCAATGAAACACATAAATATTCCAGATTTCCGGCGAATACCGCTCGTCAATAATCTCGAGAGCTTTTTTATAACCAGACGAAATAAACGTACCACCCGATTCTCCTTTGTGGAAAAAATCTTTTTCAGAGACTTCCGCTGCTTCCGTGTGATGCGCCACAAAAACCACTTCCGTGTTTTTATATTTTGTAGCTACAAATTTACTTAAAAGATAAAAAAAACTGCGCGCAAGATATTTTTTCATAGTATCCATGGACCCGGACGTATCCATAATGCAGATTACAACAGCATTTGATTCTTTAATTATATCCGTAGTAAGCCGGGCATAAATAATATCATCTTTTTGCAGAGGCACTTTGCCTTCCCGCGGAGTTACCCCCATTTTCTCCCATATTCGCTTCTGTTCGTCAATAGACTCGTTCAGTTTTTTTTCTAACACATCAGCTTCGTCGTTTTTGCCAGCCTTGCGAAGCGTTTCAATTTCCTTTCGCACCTGCGAAACGCCATGACGCCTCATTTGTTCTGTTTTTTTATGTTTCTTTACGGTTTTATCTTTCCGGATTCTTACGGGAATGCCTCGCTTACTCAAACCCTTTCTTTTAGACGATGTCTCCACTTCAATTTCCTTAAATTTTTTTCTGTCCATATAAGGAAGCTGCAAATCTTCGAATGCCAGTTCTATTACTTCCTCGATGGAAATATCGGTTTCGTAATAATCAACGCCGGGCCTGTCTCCTGCCTGCTGATCTTGGCCTGGTCCTTTTCCTTTTCCGATTGCTTGGCCGGGCTGCAAATCTTCACCCCCCGAACCAACACCCGGAGTATTTTCTCCATATATGAAGCGGTATTCTTTAATACCTCGTATAGGCACTTTTACGATGCGATTTTTGTCTTTTCCAATAATTGATTCCTCCGCAATGATATCGGGAATATTTTGCCGGATTGCTTCTTTAACTTTTTGCCGATGTCTTAGCCTATCCCCGGCTGTTCTATCGCTATGCAAACTGTCTTTTTTTGATCGGTCAGTAATCATTATTCACCTCTCAAAGAAACTTTCTCTCTAAAATAAGAATTAACACATATCTATGAAAAATAAAAGCCCCGTCGTCAAACGGGACTATTAATGTAATTCTTATTAATTTCTAATCTTTCCAGAGATTGTTCGCAGCGTACTTCGTCACCACATCAACACAACTTAGGCAATATCCGTCTTCAAGCAACTTTTTTACCATGTCGCCATATTTTTCAGATTGTTCTTCATCTCTTGTGCGAGCTTTCGTCACAATCCTACTCAAATCGCGTACAGATGCCATTAGCTTCTTTTCAATTGCGGCTTTAAGTGGCTCGTAACTCCTATAATCAACCTTTTCACCACGCCGACTGCACCCCCACAGATATGCGACCACTTCCTGACGGAATCCGTTAGCGCTTGCTCCAACAATAGCAATCTGTTCCTCTATGGATTTTAAAAATCCTTCGTCCGGAGGAAGATCTTCTTTTGTGTTCTTATCCTTAACCTTGCTTTTATTCACAAAAGCTTCGCAGTGGTCCAGATAATTTTGAAAAAGAGCTTCTGCCTGTTCTTGATATGAAAAGATGAATGCTTTCGTAATCTCTTTTTCCAAAATTTGAAGGTATTCTTTATGCAGTGTGTCCTGCAGAAAATCCAACAACTGTTTTTTTGTATCATCAGTAAACTCAGAATCTTTTACTTTATTAATGAGAGCTTCGCGCACGTTGATAGGGTTAATACAATTTCCAACTACGCTATCGGATAGCGCGTTGTCTAAGGCCTTCATAATAAATCTGGTCGAGATTCCGCTCATGCCCTCGCGTTTCGTCGTGTCTCTTAACTCCTTAAGATCTACTTTTTTTGTCTGCCCTTTTTCGATAACTTCCTCGCCGTTATAAAGTCTCAACTTAGTCATAAGATCGCATTTGTTGGTCGGCTCAAGTCGCGATAAAATCGCAAACATTGAAGCTATTTCAAGAGTGTGAGGTGCAACATGCGCATGGAAATCCGATGTTTTGATCATTTTTCGATAAATCTTCACCTCTTCGGAAAGGCGAAGGTTGTAAGGCACCTTCACCACAATAATGCGGTCTAAAATTGCTTCGTTTGTATGATCCGCCTTAAACTTATTCCACTCTGCTTCATTCGAGTGGGCAACAATTACCGTGTCCACATAAACTGTCCCGTGCCGCCCCGGTGCCGGAATCACTTTTTCTTGCGTAGCCGTAATCATGGCATGCAAGTACTCAGTTTCGTTTTTAAACACTTCGATAAATTCGACAACCCCGCGATTGCCCACATTTAATGCACCATTGAGCTCAAGCACCCGCGGATCGCCTTCCGAGTAAAGATCAAGCTTCGAAATATTTTCGCTGCCGACCAGCACAGAGGTATCTTGGTTATTTGGATCAACCGGAGGCACCACACCGATTCCCACGCGAGCACGTTTGGAAAACTGGATGGTTTTTACAGTAAATTCTTCATACTTTCCATTGAATTCTTCTTTTAAACGATAACGGCAAACGGGGCAGAGATCTCCTTCGATGTTAGCGCCGAGCATTTTCTCGAATTCTGCACGAAGATGTCTCGGAAGCAAGTGCAAGGGTTCCTCAAACATAGGACACCCCTCGATTGCATAAAAAGGATCGCTTGCTTCAAGGCCCCTGTGCAACTGTTCAACAAGCGAGCTTTTCCCGGACCCGACTGGTCCCATGAGATACAGCACCTGTCGGCTTTCCTCTCCCTTTAATGACGCTGCGTGAAAATAACGGACGATCTGGGCGATTGTTTGTTCAATGCCGAAAAAAGTATCCGAAAAAAAGTTCCAGGTCTTTAGCGTTTCATCATCTTTAAAAAGCCGCAGAACTTTTGAATCAGCCGAAGCAGTCACAGGTTGAGACCCTTTTTTTTCTATTACCTGATACAGACGAGAATGCGCGAGCCTTGTAATGCTCGGATTCTCCTGAACTTTACTTAAATACTCTAAAAAGTTACCCTTCCAACTCTTGGCCCGGGCAACTTCGCGATCCTGATTAATCAAACTTCCAAAATCTAAATTCGACATAACCCTTCCTCCTTTTTCAAACAACTAACAGAGTTTTTAGTTCTTATTAAGAATTAGCAAACAGTCAAATCGGTGTCAAGACTTTTATCATTGTAGATTTTGTGGTATAAAATAAAAGAAACATGCATCCGTAGCTCAATGGTAGAGCAATCGTCTTATACACGATTGGTTGTAGGTCCGAATCCTACCGGATGCACCAATTAAACCGCGGGAGCCACTCCGTATTCGGAAACAAAGCGCGCGAATTCGTCGCGTTCTACTGTTTCTTCTTTGATTAGTTTTTGGGCAAGCGCGTCCAAAGCTTTTCTATTTTTAGTAAGCGAGTCTTTCGCTTTTTTGAAAGCGTTTTTCATAAATTTGGACACCTCGCTGTCAATGAGTGTAGCTACAGACTCCGAATATTCTTTGGCGGCGCCAAATTCCTTCCCCAAAAATACATGATCCTCGCCTCTTCCTCCAAAAACAACTGGACCCACTTTTTCGGACATTCCATATTTTGTAACAAGCGCGCGGGAAAGATCGGTCGCTTTTTTTAAGTCGTCAGATGCGCCGGTTGTTAATTCAGAAAAAACAACAAGCTCCGCTGCATACCCCCCCAAAGAAACAGCGAGCTCCGAGAGAAAATGCGTTCTTGAATATAGATGCCTGTCTTCAAGAGGCAGCTTTAAAGTAAATCCGGCAGCCCGTCCGCGTGAAATTATAGAAATTTTATGCACAGGGTCTGTTTCGGGAAGAGCCGCCGCAACCAATGCATGCCCTGCCTCGTGGTAAGCTGAAATTTTCTTTTCTGACTCCGAAAGCACATGACTTTTTCTTTCGGGGCCAAGGAGCACTTTTTCAATTGAATTTATCAAATCTAGCTGTGTAACTTTTTTCCGATTGTCGCGCGCCGCAACTATCGCCGCTTCGTTTACAAGGTTTGCCAAATCCGCTCCCGAAAATCCGGGTGTGCGCTCCGCGATTCTTCTGAAATTTACGTCTTCTGCAAGCGGCTTTTTTCTCGAATGAATTTTCAAAATTTCTTCTCTGTCGTTGATATCAGGCAAATCAATTATTACTCGGCGATCGAAACGACCGGGGCGCAACAAAGCGGGATCTAAAACATCGGGGCGGTTTGTCGCCGCCATAACAATAACAGAAGCGTTTGTTTCAAAACCATCTAGCTCCACCAAAATTTGATTTAATGTCTGCTCTCTTTCGTCGTGCCCTCCTCCTAAACCGGCCCCCCGGTGCCGCCCGACCGCATCAATTTCATCTATAAAAATAATCGCGGGAGCGGCTTTTTTTGCCATTTTAAATAAATCGCGAACGCGGGAAGCTCCAACACCAACGAACATTTCAACAAATTCGGAAGCGGACATATGGAAAAACGGCACTCCTGCTTCTCCGGCCACGGCTTTCGCCAATAAAGTTTTTCCCGTTCCCGGCGCGCCCATAAGCAATACGCCTTTCGGTATGCGCGCTCCGATATCAATAAATTTTTTGGGAGATTTAAGAAAATCCACAATTTCAACAAGCTCTTCTTTGGCTTCCTTTGCGCCCGCAACGTCCTTAAAAACCACGCGCTCTTTTGCGTTGTCCGGGTTAATGATTCTTGCGCGCGATTGCCCGAAAGTAAAAGCCTGAATATTTGCGCGCTGAACTTGTCTAGCGGTTAACCAAAAGAAAGCCACGATCAGCAAAAATGGCAAAATAAACGGAAGCGAAACTCCGAGCCAATACATAAACCCGGAAGGATTTTGGACGTCCAACAAAACTTCGCGCAAGCGATCGTCCGCCACTCCGTAATTTTTTAAAGTTTCCGAAAGCGCCGCTTCGTTTTCCTTTTTTGAAGTAAGGTCGGTTCCATCCTTTAATTTCACATCCAACACGGAATCGCGCACGGTAATTTTTGCGACTTCGGCGTTGTTTATTTTGCCGACAAGTTCGGAAAGCGTAATTTCGGGAATTTCCCTAAAACTACCCGAAAAGGTCGTGTAAAGCACCGCCAAAAACATTAAAATCAGCAAAGCGCCTAAAACATTTTTAGAAAATAATTTCATTTGAATATTATAATATGGATGTTAATACTGCGCAAATATCATGCGGTAAGCATGAAATTTTATTTTTAGATAAAAAAATTCCCCTCGAGCAGGAATATGGATTTTTTCTCCACATTCCCGCTCTCAGGGATTTATTTGCCTACGAAGCGCCGTTAGCGCCAGAAGCCGCAAGGGCGGTCTCATCAGCACCGTCGGTGCTAGCGGAAACCGCGGGCTTTTTGCCCTTCTTGCCCTTTTTGCCCTTGGCCTTTTGGGCCTCAGGCTTTTTGGGCGGCTGCTCGGTCGCAAGGCCCGCCTTCTCCAGCGCCGTTGCCACGGCGCTGTCCACCTTGTCCTTCGCAGGACTGGTGGAAGGCTTTGCGGCTTGCCGCGGCAACCAGGACTCCGGGAGCTTCTCGAGGAAACGATTGAGCGTTTTAAACTCTCCCGCCCTCTCGAGCGCCTCAACGATCCGAGCCGCCGTGCCCTTCGAGCATGACGGCTTGTAGCCGTCCCACGCATCCTCCGGAATGACTTTGTGCTTTTTCAGCACATCGTCGATTCCGGCAATACGCAAGAGCGAGGCGAAGGCGCCGACAGCGCGACATTGGGTTGACGCAAACTCCTGCGGACGCTCGCCGCCAGGAAACGCGTACCTAAACCCGAACGCGGCTGCCCTCAAAACCTCAAAGTCGTGGCTTTCGCCAGACCGCAAGACGGAGTTCCGCAGGAACGCCAGCGCTCCGAGTCTCTCGTCACGATCCTCTTTCGAGGACGGCTTCGGCATGGTCTCCCATGCGCTTACTAGCGCGAGGAAGACCTCCTGCTTCTTACCAGTCTCTGCAGACTGGTAAGTCAGCACGGCCTCTGCTGCGTTGATCAACCGATCCCTCCGCGCCACCGCAGGATCCACTTTACGCTCCGACACCCGTTCCTGTCTGTCTCGCCGGTCATACCCACCACCGTTTCCAAACCGCTCCCGATTTCCGTACCCGCCACGGTCGCGGAGGTACCCATCGCTTGAAAAGCGATGCTCATTCAGTGTCCGCCTTACCACTGGACCCTTCCAATTATGTTTACCCATTTTCGTCTCCTCCTTGATTTTTTTTGCGAACGTTATGGTTTAGTACTGCTCCCGCAGGAATGCGGGAACGTCCTTTGAATTCACTTGCCGCACCTCAACAACAATCCGTTCCGACACGCTCCGCTCTTCACCAGCTTTTCCAACCCGGATCTTTTTTTTGCCCGGCTCATCGTGCACGTCTACCCGAAGGTAATACGGCGCGTTCAACCCGCTCTCCATCACCTTGATGTAGAGCGGAACGAAATCCGGTGTAAGACCCGGATAGGCAAGGGTTACATAATGAGGATTCTTGCTGCGCTTGGCATTAAAACCAAACACATCCTCCTCACCAAACCGTCCGCACCACATACGCGGAGGCGGGGCCTTTCGTTCGCCGTGCCGTCGAAGACACAGTCGCTCGAAGAGAGCGCCTGTGATATGACGGTCGAACACGACAGTACGAATGGGCCGGTTGAAGTCCGCACATTTCACCCGAGGGTGATAGTGCCGATCAACCGTTTCCTTGGAAACCTGACCCATTGCCGCTTCTATTTCGAGCCCAAGGACCCCTTTCTTGGGTTCTCGGGCTCTGTATATCATTTCAGTTTTTTCCAACTCTTCAACTGGGGGAACACTCCCCAGAAATTCCGCAGCCGTTCCCGCCGGCAAAGTTGATTCCAACCCCACCTGCAACGCAACTGCCAAAGGGCTCCATTTCTCCCATTTTCGCATCAGAAACCTCCTTTTTCATAATTTTCGTAGGTATTTAAATTCTCACAGAACCATCATAAAACTACGTCCATTATACTCTTTCTATGAAAAATGTCAATAGTTCATGATAGAATCTCTGTACGAGCTCTATTCATGATTTATTAAACCTTTAGAGTTTAAGGCAACTTTTCTGCCTCCGGAATCGGCACGATATCTTCTTTTTGAACAGTTAGTTTTTCTTCAAAAATTACGGATTTTAAGTTTGCGGAAATTTCGAGCACTTCCCTATTTTTTAGTAGCCGTAAAACCAAAGCCCACATTATGATCCCCAAAATTCCTGCGAAAAGGCCCTGAAGAAAAATTCCTAAAAATGTATGCAAATCAAAAATTTTGGCGAATATATTTAAACCTATGTAAGCCGAAACTCCAGCAACGGCGCTTCCTAAAATTATTTGAAAAATATCTCGACCCGCATGAAAAGACGGGAAATACCCGAAAATCAATTTAAAAGAAAAAGAAAGCAGTACTAAATTTAAAATGTTGCTTGCTAAAATTCCCACAGGAAGCGCGAGCACCCTGATATCGTAAATATCTGAAAGATTAAGTATCGAAGAAAATAAATTTTTGACCGTCTCGTTTTCAGAAAGCGCGCCAGATAACCAAAAGGCCAGCAAAACTCCGATCGCATTTGAAATTATATTTACTAAAAGTGGCTTCCAGGACTGCCCCTCCGCGTAAAATGCCCAGACCAAAAGTATAAACAAACTTTGAAAAATTACGGCAAGGCTCAAAATAAAAAGAGCGGCTGCGGTAAGTCGCGTATCCACCCAATTAAAAGCGCCGCTACCTAAAATTACTCTAACAATCTGCGCCCGCAAAACTAAAATAAGAGCCGAGGCAGGCAAGGTCCAAAATAAAATATGCCGGAACGCGGATGAAAAATGTTTTTGAAAGTCGCCTCGTGCTTTTTTTATGGAATAAAGTGCCAAATTGGGAAAAGCCGCCATGCTGTAAGAAAGCCCGATAATCGTTACCGGAAGCGATTGCAAATTTGAAGCAAAGTTAAAAACCGCAATTGACCCTTGGGATAAAGTTGAAGCAAGACCTGTCAAAAAAATTGCCGCAATCTGCGCGACTTGCAGCCCCATCGTGCGCGGAAAAGAAAATTTTAAAACTTTTTTTAAATCGGAATTCCAGAGCTTGCTAAACTGCGGGGAAACTCCGATTTTAGAAATTGCTGGTAACTGTATAGACATATGAAGCACCGCCCCCAAAATTACCCCCCAAACAATTCCGTAAAAACTTTTTGTTAAAGGCATAAAAAAATAAATTCCTATTATAATCCCCAAATTGTATAAAACGGGCGACATTGCTGAAGCAATAAATCTCCTGAAAGATTCCGTAATACCGGATAAAATATTAGAAAGCCCTAAAAATAATGGGGAAAGCAGTAAAATTCGCGAAAGCAATACGGCATTTGATTTTTCTTCTCCATTAAAACCGGGAAGCAGGAAATCTAAAATAAATGGCATTAAAAAAAACGCTAGAATTGAAATAATTACCACAGAAAAAAGAAAAAATATTAAAAGCGAGCCAAAAAGTTCCTCGCCTTCTTTTTTATTTTTTTCGTAGCTAGCTAAAAATACGGGAATAATGGCTGTTGCAGCCGTAAAAAAAAGCATAACTCCATAAATAAAATCAGGGACACGAAACGCCGCGTAATAAATATCAAGTGGGCGCGAGGCTCCGAAATTTGAAGCTAAGAGTCTATCGCGGATGAGCCCCAAAAGCGCTGAAAATGCGCTAAAAAACGCCAGCCAAAAAGCGGCATGATGAATATTTGATAAATCAGCATGAAAAATTCTTCGGATCATTTATAAATTATCTCCCTTTTTTCTGAAGGAGCAAAGAAGCATCCCCTTTTTCTTTAACCGGAGCTTCTGTCCTTTTTTCAGGAGCTTGAGCTGGGGGGACAATTCCAGAAAGTGCAACCTTTCCAGCATTAAGGTTAGCTAGAATTCTTTTTACTTCGTCGTTGTCGGGATTAAGGCGCGTTATCTTGTTAAATTCTGATATTGCTTGCTCTCGCCTGTTGGTTTTGTCATAAATTAATCCTAAAAAGTAACGCGCGTTTGAATAATCAATATTAATTTCCGTTGCCCTCTGCAGAACAATTTCTGCATCCAATAATCTATTTGCTTTATAGTAAAGAAGGCCCAACTGGAACAAACTCCCAATGTCGTTAGGCATAAGCAATGCCGCTGCTTCCCCCCTTCTGATTGCTTCGTCTGATTTGCCTTCCGCGTCAAAAATTTGCGCAAGTAGAAAATGCGCCTCCGCGTAATCTGGCTTAAGCTCCGTTGCTTTGACCAGTGCTTCTTCGGCTTTTGGTAATAGCCCCAAATTTTTTGTTGTTAGTGCTTCTGCAATAAACACACCGGCTTCATCTCTTAAAAGAAGCGGGTTTTTGGGTGCGTATTTTATTGCGAAATCATATTGTGTAATTGCAGCGTTATGAGCGCCGGCAGTATTTAGTGAAATAAGCGACTCGTAAATTTTTCCCAGATTCCTATAATTTAAAAACTCTTGCGGGGAAGCTGATATCGCGCTTTGGGAAGAATTTATTGCCTTATCCAAAGCGTCTTTAAATCTTGAAGCTAGTAGATCTTTGGGCGTTGCGTTATCGCGCAGCGCGGCTTGAGCACGGAGCATATGAATTTGGGAAAGATCCCTGAAATAAAGATCGTTATTTCCGTCCAATCTGGAAGACAATAAAATTTTCTTTTCTGCTTCGTCCAAATTACCGGTAGTATTAAAAATATTTATACCCTTTGCATATTGTATTTGCGCAATATATTTTGAGGCCACAACATAAACTCCTCCGAAACTTATTATTATAAGAAACACCACAACCATTGCGGAAACCAATCCTTTCGGGCCCTCACCAAAAATCGCAACTTCTCGTATTTTTATTTTCCCTATCGTCCTAAGAGTTGCCAAAGTAAAACCAAACGCAAGAAAGCTTAGGGCCACCAATGTAAACCCTGTTGAGTATAAAGCTAGCATTAGAACCGCATAACTTGTTAAAAGAAACGCCGAAAGCGACATTGTTTCCTGCATCGGGTTTTGCGCGCCACTTAAAGATTTCATTCCCAAAATCCAAATGCCCAAAATTACCGCTACCAAAAATATCCATCCAAAAATTCCTACTTCAGCAAGCGTTGTTAGAAAAAATGAAGAACCTGCAGTAAACCGCACACCCCAATAAGGAGTTGAGTTTACGGCCGCAGGTTTAAATTTCTCCCACAAGAAGCCGAAGTTTGCGGGGCCTGAACCAAGATAAAAATTTTCTTTTAACGATTCTTTTACAATTTGAATTGTTGACGTATGCGAAACTCCCACCTCCTGGACATCGATAGGGCTTTTTATAAATCCATTTAAGAAATACCAGGAAAGCGCGATAATTACCATAAAAAGTGGCAGAATTATGGACGCCCTATAAAGATTTCTTCTCCAAATTGAATAGCTCAAAAGCATTAGCGCAAAAAATCCTACAAAAATCCAAGGCAGGGTAAAATTTATGAGCACCAAAAGAACTAAAGAAGCCGCAAACAGCAGCCCAAAAATAACACGCCACTTTCCTCCGACCCACATCAAAAATGGATAAAGGAGCATTATAAAAAATCCAATCGAAAGCGCAGCGCTATTCCACGAACCAATCGGATTAAAACCGGAATTTGCAAAAAGCCCGCCAAATTTTGCTCCGAATCCGGATATTGAAAAAATTAAAATTAAAAGCAGAAGCGAAAAACCCAAAACCAGCGCAAAAAACAAACGCGAAAGCGCATGTTCCTCTCCAAAGAGCATCGCTATAAGCCACGAAAAAATAAAAAACATCGTGATTGATAAGAATGTGGTATTTTCAGCGGCAACGCCCCAAAGACTTATTCCGGAATTCATAGAAAAGGTGGCCGAAAGCATCCACAGAAGTGCCGCCAAAATCATCGAAATAAAAATCCAATTCGCTCCGATAAAAACTTTTCCGCGAAACACCGCATTAAGCAAATAACATATTAGAGCGGCAAGAATTAAAAAGAAAACTAAAAATGATTTATTAAAGTCTATTGGAGAAACTGTTGTCGGCAAAAACCAAACAGGAAGCAGTGTCGCCAAAGCCAATATGCACCACTGCCCAATTTTGAAAAAAAAGCCATTTTCTACCACTTCTTCCATTAAAAGAGAATCTTCGGCTATTGAATCCGTTGTTTCTATTTCCACGCGCTCACCGCTTTCGAAATATTCATTTTCTTGATACTCGCTATTAATATCGTTTGTTTCATCCATAATAGGAATTATAAATAAATACAAATCCTCTGCAAGTGGACAATCTTAATAAATTTTGTCATATTAGAAATAAATGGAGAAAAAATACCTGACAATCAGGCAAGCGGCTAAAATAATAGGAGTCTCGGAGCTTACTCTTAGAAATTGGGACAAGTCACGCAAGTTTGTCGCATCACGCCATCCCATGAATAACTACCGAATATATACATTAGATCAAGTGGAAAACTTAATGAAAAAACTCGGATTAGGAAAACCGACTAAAAAGTTAGTTATAAAAGTGTTGGAAGATTGACCTTTCTATAAAAATAATATATAATTAATAAGTTCTTTGTCGGATAGCTACCCCGACTAGGTCGTGGGAGGAAAGTCCGAACACCGCCAATTTTTGGCAGAGGCAGTGGCTAACGGCCACGCTTTTCCCGAGAAATCGGGAAGAGACGGACAGTGCAACAGAAAATATACAGCCCGCTTACCCCTAAAGGGAAAGCGAGTAATGGTGAAATCGTGCGTCCCGATAAATCGGGATTAAATCCCGATTTATCGGGATGAAGTAAGAGCGCACGCGCCGACTTCGCGAGGAGTCGGAGTTGAAAACACCTGCCCGGTGCAAGTCGTTAACGACGCTCGAGGCCGGAGAGCAATCCCGGTCCCAGACAGATGGCTATCCCCAGCTCCACTTTTTAAAAAGTGGAGCTGGGACAGAATTCGGCTTATAGACAAAGAATAAATCAGCTCCGGTCTTCCGGAGCTGATTTTGTTGATAGCGTGCTTTTTTATATATCCAAATTTTTGACAGCTTTTGCGTGAGTCTGAATGAAGAGCTTGCGGGGTTCCACCTCGTCGCCCATTAAAATGTCAAAAATTTTGTCAGCTTCTTTTGCATCGTCAATTGTAACTTGCTTTAAAATCCGATTTGCCGGATCCATTGTTGTTTCCCAAAGCTGTTCCGGATTCATTTCACCTAAACCCTTGTATCGCTGGACGTTTGCGCCGTCCATTCCGCGCTCCATTTTATTTTTTTCTTCTTCAGTATAGACATATTTTATTTCTTTTCCTTTCTGTATTTTATAAAGAGGCGGCTGCGCAATATATATGAAGCCCGCTTGAATCAATGGCTGGTAGTATCTGTAAAATAAAGTAAGAAGCAGGGTGCGTATATGCTCCCCATCTACATCCGCGTCTGTCATTATTATTACGCGATGATAGCGCAATTTAGACATGTCAAAACTCTCTGCAATCGCGGCACCTAACGCAATAACCAAAACTTTTATTTCCTGGGAAGAAAGCATTTTATCCAACCGCGCTTTTTCTACATTTAAAATTTTTCCTTTAAGAGGAAGTATCGCTTGAAACCTCCTATCTCGCGCCTGCTTTGCAGATCCTCCAGCGGACTCTCCCTCTACTATATATATCTCGGATTCCGCGGGATTACGCGACTGGCAATCTGCAAGTTTCCCGGGCAGAGCCAAACCATCGAGCGCTCCCTTTCGTAAAATTATATCTTTTGCCGCTTTTGCCGCCTTACGAGCTTTTAGCGCAAGTATAACTTTTTCTAAAATTGCCCTTGCGTCCTGCGGATGCTCTTCAAGAAAAGCATCAAGAGTTTCTCCGACCACAGATTCAACTGCCGTACGCGCTTCCGGATTTCCAAGCTTCGCCTTTGTCTGCCCTTCGAATTGCGGATTTGCCAATTTTACGGAAATAATTGTGGTAAGCCCTTCTCTTACATCTTCCCCTGTAAGATTTTCCTCTGATTCTTTTAAGTACCCATTTTTCCGCGCATAAGAATTAAGCGACCGCGTAAGAGCCGTGCGAAAACCGGTAATATGCATTCCTCCCTCAGAATTTAAAATATTATTTGCAAAACCGAGCTCGCGCGATTGCAGGTCATCTACATATTGAAGCGCAACCTCCACAAAAATTCCTTCAGCATCTTTTTGCGCATAAAAAACAATGTCGTGTTTTGGGTTCAATCCTTCATTTAAATATTTAACATAAGAAGAAACTCCTCCCTCAAAATAAAATCCGTAAGATTGGCGTTCGTTTTCTTCTTCTTCACGCGCGTCCGAAACAGTAATTTTTATTCCTTTTGTAAGATAGGCCTGCTGGCGCATCCGTTCTAAAATTCTTTTCCAATCATATTCTGGAATTTTTCCGTCCTTTCCGGTAAAAATTTCTGGATCCGGCTCGAACGTAATTGCAGTTCCGTTGCGTCCACATTTCCCGATTTTTTGCACTTTAGTCTTCGGTTTCCCTCTTTGGTACTCTTGCGCCCACTGTTCGCCGTCTCTGCAAACTTCCGCCCGGAGCCAAGAAGAAAGTGCGTTTACAACAGAAACTCCCACTCCGTGCAGCCCACCGGAAACCTTGTATCCGCCTCCTCCGAATTTTCCTCCGGCATGAAGCACTGTGAGCACCGTTTCTAGTGCCGATTTTTTTGTTTGCTTATGAACGTCAACCGGAATTCCTCGTCCGTCGTCAACCACTCTCACTCTATGATCAGGAAGTAAAGAAACTGAAATATTCTTTGCATGTCCGGCCATAGCCTCGTCAATTGAGTTGTCTACAACTTCCCAAATTAAATGATGAAGCCCATCAGTACCAGTGGATCCGATATACATTCCGGGGCGCTTCCGCACAGGGTCCAAGCCTTCAAGGACAGAAATGTGTTCCGCGGTATAACTCCCCTCCTTTCCTCCCGTTTTTGGAGGCTTATTTTTGTTCTTTTTTCTAGTCATATTATTTGCTAATTATAGCAAAAAATTGGTCCGCATACAAGCCAAAAAATCTTCACTATCTCAGCTCCGCCTTAAATTGGTTGGTTGTTTCTTTGTAAATACGCTCCATAATCGCATCTACTTCTTCGGAAACTAGTGTGCGCTCATTACTTCTAAAAACAATACGATATGTATAACTTATTTTTTCTGGGCCAAATTTTTCCATGTTTTCGTACTTATCCTTGAGAGCAACTTCTTCAACTATGTCTCCGCCCAAATCGCGGATTAAATCAAAATAATTATTAGGAACGAAATCATTTGCGACAACGAAAGAAATATCTCGGGTAATAGGAGGAAATTTACTAACCGGAACAAATTTATTTCCAAGGCGCAGCTGCTTTTTTACTCTTTCGTCTTCCGACCATAAAAGTCGAATGTCGGGTAAACTTATGCTAATTATTGCGAGACGCTCCAAACCGAATCCGAAAGCCCACCCTCCCCAAATAGTTGAATCGACTTCTAATTTTTCTAAAACAGACGGCTCGGCTATCCCCGCTCCCAATACTTCAACCCACCTTCCTTCAACTTCAATTTCCATTTCAATACTTGAATATGTATATGGAAATGTATCGTCATTAAAACGGAATTTTACATCAGTGCCGAATATTGCTTTTGCTATATCTACAAGAACATCTTCCAAATCTTTTCTTTCAATATTTTTTTCTTCTTTTCTTGCAAGATAAAGCCCGTCTACCTGATGAAAAACATTCATGTGGTTGCGGTCGATTTCGTCTTTTCTATAAACTTTTCCATGGCAAAAAACTCCGATCGGCTCTTTACCGCGAAGCTTTTCTTTAATTCTTTCTGAAAGCAGATAGTAATACCACATCACAGTCGTGTGGGTACGCAAAATATAATCATCATTTACATAATATGTATCCGACTTACTACGCACAGGATGATCCGGCGGAAAATCAAACAAATCAAAACTCTCTTTTGCGGGGACAATTTCCGCTATTTTTACTGTGTCAAAATCTTTAAATTCAGGAATCGCAGTAAGCTTTTTTATCAATTCATTAATAGGGCTTGATTCTTCGCGCGAAAGGTCTGGCATATTTAAAAACCGCAGCATTCTTTTTGCCTCGGCGTCCGTTCGTAATTCAAGTTCTTTTTTTAGTTGTTCTTCTTCGGAAGATTTTATTTCGATATTCATTTTATTTATTTTTCAAAAATATCTTTTAATAATTATCAGGGGTTCCCCTCTTTTTATAAATTTTTTAAGATCTGTAATCACAACGCCTCCTTTTTCTTTTATTAATTTAGAATTATAAATATTTTTCAACTCATTTCCCAATCGTCTAGAAGAAGCATGAATTACTTTATTATCTCCTATGTAAATTCCTGCGTGCCCGATCCCTTGCGGAAAATATTTATTGTATCGTCCGATTTCGCCTTTCAAAAAAATCACGTCGCCTTCTTTTATTTTGTTTATTGCTACTTTTTTTCCGACCATCGCCTGCTCGATTGCCGTGCGTGGAAGTTTAATTCTGATTTTGCCAAAAACATACTGAATAAATAAAGAGCAATCAAAATATTTCGGCGCCTCCGAAATTTGCGCCCCGTATTTATACGGGCGCCCCAATAAGCTTTTTGCGATATTAATTAATTTTTCTTCCATCTATTTTTTTATAATAAAACAAAAATTGAAAAAAACAAACTATTTACTGCTAATCGTATGTCTGCTTAAATTGCTTTAGAAAGTGAGGGGAGGAATAAATGCATTGTACTAAATATCTTGTTTTGGGCTGCGGTCCAGATAGTATGGGCGACGCAATCGCCTGGCGTCTGCTCCAGGAGCCATGCATAGTTTACGTAACGGATAAAAATCCGCAAAATATCGTCCAAACCTTTGACAAATTGGAACAACTACCGCGCGCGAAAAATGCGAAATTAAAAAAAATCAAAACAGAAGACGGTTCCTTAGACGTCCTGCGCCAAAAAACAGAACCTCCAATATTTTTTAAAAATGCCGATATTGTTATAAGTGCGCTTCCGGCGGACCTTAATCCGGGAATTGCCGATTCTGTTCTTTTCGTGAATGAAAAAAATATAAAAAAAGACGGCAAACTGCACTATTGCGATTTGGGCGGTGTAACACGAATTTCAGAAAAAATGATTTTAGACGATGGCGCGGATTGCCTTTCTCGAAGAGCCGCGGCGTGCGGTGTTTCGTTGGTTCCGGATTGCGGTCTTCAGCCGGGTTTAGGAGGCGTCCTCGGAATGTATTTGCTTTCTCAACTTGATCTTAAAGAACCTTTAAAATCGCTCAAAATTGAAGTAGGAGGTCTTCCGCAAAATCCGATCGCGCCGCCTTTTTATAAAAAGCTTTTTTCTTTAAACGGGCTTGAAGAAATTTATTTTAAAAAAGCCCTTGTGCTCCGCAGCGGAAAACTTCGAAAAGTAAAAGGAA
Organism: uncultured Candidatus Saccharibacteria bacterium; assembly: GCA_964464405.1. Lineage (GTDB taxonomy): Bacteria > Patescibacteriota > Minisyncoccia > UBA11713 > 2-01-FULL-45-33 > CAYXFX01. The sequence continues at coordinate 119,373 of CAYXFX010000001.1, read as the reverse complement.
TTTCGGAAGAAAGCTACGAAATATTGGATTACGGTGATTTCTTGCCTTTTATTTGCACGAGAGAAAAAAAACTCGAAACCGCTATTACCGGTGGGTTGGGCACACTGCCGTACTTTTTAAAAAAACACGTGCTTAATTTGGAAGAAAAGACGCTGCGATGGCCGGGGCATTACGAAATTATAAGAAATATTCCTTGCCTTAACTTTACGCAAGTTTTTGAGAAAATGTTGGCACAGCGCGAAAAAGTGCGCCAATCTTTCGGATTCACCGGTAAAGAACCAGACTTTGTTGTGCTTAGAGTCATAGCAATTGGAAAAGATAGATGGTCCAAAAAACTCGTAAAATTAGAACGCGCACTTTGTGTGCTCTCCGATGAGAATTGGACTTCGATGCAAAAAGCTACAGGATTTTCAGCAGCAGTTATGGCAAAGCTGGTTGCGAAAGGAGTAGCGGCAAAGGGAGGATTTCCACCGGAGATCGCTCTTAGGCCGGAACTCGTTCTGTCCGAACTTAAAAACGATTTTTCCATTTCCGAATGCAAATACATACTGGGAAACTAACAAATCCTCCTCGGGGGATTTTTTAATTTGCAAACATCTACAAACTTGCAGAGTGTTTTATTAAATACTCGTCACAAGGCTCGGAGTCATTTAGGAATAATGCAGATCTAGAAACAGTGTTTAGAGGAGAGAGATTTTTACCCGCCTGATTGTCCGAAGGACTTTCGGCGGGTTGCTCCACTAAACCCGTGCCCCGTTGTAAATATTATTTACCGCGGGGTTGTGGCAAGTGGAAATCACACTCACACTGCCGCTAGATCCGATCTTAAATGGCTCACGAGCCTGATAACGACTATTCAATTTTTAATTTTTACTCTCAGAGTCCTCAAACTTTCAATCAAGAACTCAATCGAGTGGGGGAAGAGTATTTCATCTTCCCCCGATTTCGAGTGACTAACAAAGAACAACTTCCATCCTCTTTCTTTTTTTTGGTGAAAGTTTGGATGGAATCGCGATGACCTCATCGCTTGCGCCGTTTTAAGTCTTGCGACTTCTGCCAGCGTCCAGCAGGTTTCCGAGTTTTACGACATCGGTATGTCGGCGCGGGCTCACTTGTTGCAAAGCGAGCACCGGAAATCGTAGCGGTGATGAGTGGGGCCGTATTTAGTAGTTACCTCTTCCCACTCGCCAACCTCTGCGGTCCTTCGGGCTTGTTCCGTAGCAACCTTCTCCCGCAGGTCGTCGGGGACTATGTCCACATCCGGAGCCTTTCCGTACTTCCACGCAAACCACCCCTTGTGGTCGGTCTCCGGCCCCGTCGCGGACAGCCAGTTCTCCGTTACCTCACGGAAAAACTGTCGCCTTTTGGCCTGCTTCTCCGCTTCTCGCTCACGCAGAAACACAATAACTTCCTCAATCGTCTGCGTTTCCGCGGGGAGACTGCTGATGCGAGCATCGTTGTAATCGATGCCCTCACCCACCAAACGCGGGTTCAGGTGTCCGGTTTTCCGATGCGCAGCAATCAACCGCCGCAATGTTTCGTCGTTGCGGATCACGCCCCATCCGGTATTAATGCCGCCGGCATTGCTGCCGTAGGCAAAAGTCCGCACTGACTCAACCTCATCCACGAATGGGAGCAAAGGCTCCCCGATGCGGTTGAAGGAAACGAAGATTTTCATCTTTCTCTCCTCTCGCCGGTTTTTTATTTAGCCTTTCGGCTAGACAAGCGAGACGGCTATAAATCCGTTCCTTAACAGGAATTATTCAAGCGTTTCCGGGTGCCGTAAGTCCGGATGCGCTTCCCATCAAGGGGAATCTTTAAAGAACTATCCTACTCTGAGCCGACGAACACAATTATTCGCAAGCTCGGTGTAGGAGGGAAAGTTTTTTAGCTTTCCCTCAAACTTTAGTGACACAAAGAACAATTTCCATCGTTCGCTCTTTTCTGGTTGAGCTTCGGATGGAATCGCGATGACATCATCACTTGCGACGTTTCAAGTCTTGCGACTTCTGCCAGCGCCCGGCAGGTTTCCGAGTTTTACGACATCGGTATGTCGGGAAAGTGCTCTACTTTCTTGGCTCGATAGGCGAGCACTTCCTTCCTAGCTCCGCCGCGGCGGAGATGCTGTATTGGCATTCCAGCATCTTCGCCTCCAGCGCCTTCAGCGCCGGATACACCGGGTGGCTAAACTCTAGCCACCAGCATCCGGTACCGTCAGGTCGGAGGCTTACCCGCCCGAGGCGCTCGAGTAGCCGCTTGGCTACTCGATACCCGCGATTCGCATCGCGGGTCAAACTCCGAACTTCTCGGAGCGGAATGTTCCGCTCCAGATACTTGAAGGCGTCGGGGAAACCTTCCCCGTCCACCCTCTCGACTAGGGCGAATGTCTCGCCCTTCCTCGCCATCCGGCTCATCACCGAACAGCGCTCAAACAACTCCCCGCGCAACCAGCGCGGGCGAAAGGTTTTCGTTCCTTTCATAATTTCCTCCTGCGACCGGACGGTTGAATTTTCTGCTTACAGCAGATTTGTTATTTTCCGGCCGCCATTTTAACTCCGAAATATCAGAATCAAAACGGCAGTCGAAAATCTATAATATTTAATTCAAAGAACAATCCTTACTTCGTCCTTCTGACTTCGAAGGGCGCAGTCGGCTTCTTTAAGCCGAGATGAGATTACAAGACTTAACTTCTAACCTCGTCTCGACCTACAATAAAAAGGCGATTGAGCATTTTCTTTGAGATAAGAGAATACGCAATCGCCTTTTTATCCCGCCACGGCGGGACTCTGATATACCGACTCTCTCCTCTAAAGAAAGTATTTTTGTCTATTTTGTCACCGCTATAGCGGGACCCCGACTTCATTATTGAAAGTTTCAATAGTGCGTCGGTGGTTTTCAAAGCCCTAACTCCTGAATTGGAGATCCGAAATTGACCTTTGAATCCAGTATAGCATGAATAGTATTTCATGTCAATAGCTGGAGGTTGAAATGTCTAAAAACCCTTATTTTAAGCGATTTTTATAAAGTTTTATTTTGGCGCAGCCGACGGGATTTGATTTGCTTCTCGCAAATCCCTGGGAGCTCGCCTACTCGCTCCCTTCAAATCCCGTCGAAATTATTTGTGTCACTAATGCGCAGCCGACGGGATTTGAACCCGTGATCTTCCCCGTGACAGGGGGACGTGTTAGCCAGGCTACACCACGGCTGCATAAATATTCCGACTTTTGCCGACGACAGGGATCGAACCTGTGACCTAGGGTTTATGAGTCCCTCGCTCTGCCACTGAGCTACGCCGGCGCACAAATTTCATAATACAATATATCATATTGCGCCCATTAAGAAAATACTCTATAATTTCATTTATATTTGCCGCGGGGTGGAGAAGCGGCTATCTCGGGAGGCTCATAACCTCCAGACTCCGGTTCGAGTCCGGACCCCGCAACTAAAAAATAAAAAAGCTGATCAGGATGAAAAAAATAAAAATTGTGCCTATGAGATTCGGCCAAAAAATTTTGTGGTCTTTTTGAAAATATCCGTACATGGTATAGCTTGTCCAGGACCAAAAAGAAACTAGAATCATGATTATAGATAAGTTACCAGTGCTATGATTTGTAAAAATTAATCTAAGCTGATCGGAATAACCAAAAAAGGCAAGAGCAGAAGTTGCAAGCAAAGTTGACCATCTGACAATTTCCATAAAATATTTTAAATAAATCCTAATTCGCGCAAGGATTTTTCAAAGCGCGAAAGCGCCTTTAATGTTTCTTCTTTTGAAAGCCGGAAATCAGCTTCGTGTGCGATACGATTCCGCACTTTATGCGCCTCCCAAATATCATCTAGCGTAGAAAGTTGTTCCGGCTTTATGGATTTTAATATTTCGCCTAAATTTTCTCCCCTATATCCAGCCATTGTTAAAATTCTTTCTACCAAAGAATCGGCGGCAATAATCGAAAATTTTCTTTCTCCCTCATCTTCGAGCTTCCCGCGCGACATAATTCTACTCCATTCTTCGATATTCTGCGGTTTTACTTCAATGCTGGGCTCCGGAATATCAAAACGGTGCATTTTTTTGTAAATTTTTAAAATCTTGGTAATGCTATAAATTATTACAAGCACAAAATAAATAGATGCGTTAAAAGCCAAAACCTTAAACCAAAATAATATTCCGGAATAATTATATTCCAAAATGAAGTCCGTTGTTTCGTTTATAACTGCAATTATTTCTTGCATATGCTTATTTTAACATCTCTATTACTTTTCCTAATTCAAAAAGCCGTGTTTCGCAAAAATGAGGCGCAACCAACTGAAGACCGATAGGAAGAACCGCATCTTCCTCTTTTGCGCCACCTATCGGCAAAGACAATGCTGAAAGCCCTGCCAAATTTACCGGAATTGTATAAATGTCGGACAAGTACATCGAAAGCGGATCTGATTTTTCGCCCAGTTTAAACGGCAAAGTCGGGGTTGTTGGGCCTAAAATAACATCCACATTTTTAAATGCGCCGGCAAAGTCGTCACGGATTAAAGTCCTTACTTTTTGCGCACGAGAATAGTAAGCATCGTAATATCCATGCGATAGAACATAGGTTCCGAGCAAAATCCTCCGGCGCACTTCAAGGCCGATCCCTTCGCCTCTGCTTTTTTTATAAGTTTCTAAAAGCGAAGTGGCAT
>CAYXFX010000001.1:0-114692 GCA_964464405.1 uncultured Candidatus Saccharibacteria bacterium | reverse complement strand
TTCTCTTTTCCCGTATCTTACGCCGTCGTGTCGCGCCATGTTTGAAGAAACTTCTGCAGGAACAATTATATAATAGCAAGCAAGCGCATATTTTGTATTTGGCAAACTAATTTCAACAATCTCGTAATCGCCATCTATTTTTTTTACAACCGACTCGATTGCAGATTTTATGCGCAAGTCCAATCCCTCGCCAAAATATTCTTTTGGAATTCCGATTCTCTTTACTGGTCGAAGTGGTCGAAGTCCGACTTCGACCAATTGATTAACTGTCGTAGAGTCAAGTTCGTCTGTTTCTTTTACAGTATTGAAAATAATTTCGGCATCAGCAACGGAATTTGTTAAAGGTCCAATTTGGTCAAGCGAAGATGCCATAGCAATAAGCCCCGAGCGCGAAACCGCGCCATATGTAGGCTTAAGCCCCACAACTCCGCAAAATGCGGCCGGTTGCCTAATAGATCCACCGGTATCCGATCCTAAAGCCGCGAGAGCAAAATCCGCCGCAACTGCGGCAGCTGAACCGCCAGATGACCCACCGGGAACACGCGATGGATCTCGCGGATTTTTTGTCGGTCCGTACGCAGAATTTTCGGTAGATGAACCCATAGCAAATTCATCCATATTTGTGCGGCCCAAAATTATAGCCCCAGCTCTTTTTAATTTTTTTATTACATGCGCATCATAGCTTGCTTTGTAATTTCCTAAAATTTTTGAAGCAGCTGATGCAATTTTTCCGTGGATTAAAATGTTGTCTTTAATTGCAAAAGGCACCCCCATTAAAGCGCCGGGTGTTTCGCCTTCCGCAATCCGTTCGTCGATAATTTTGGCGTCGCGCAAAGCATCTTCGTCGAATGTTTCAAGAAATGCGTTTAAACCCCCGTTTTCTTTTTTTATTTTATCTAAATAAAAATTCACCGTTTCTCTTACGGAAGTTTTTTTGTGCTTCAGTGCCTCGTGAAATTCGCTAATCGTCATAATATTGACTTTACTTTTAGGTAGTCACCTTCTTTTTCAGGAAATGCTTCGATAAGTTCTTCGGCAATGGAAGAGCCAAAAGAAAACTTTGCTTCGTCTTTTCGAAAAATGTTTTTTATATCGACGGAATGAGTCATCTCGGAAATATTCGAAATATCCGCTTCTTTCAGCGTATCTATGTACCCCAAAATATCCTCTAAATCGCGCGCGAGGCGTTCGGTTTCTTTTTCACTAAATTCGGCTCGAGCTAAATCTTTTAAATGCTCAATTTCTTCTTTTGAAATCATTTCACTGCTAATTATAAACAAATACTAATATACGAATATAATAGCCGAAAAATACAAATAAAAAAAGCCTCTTTTATGAGGCGTATCGAACCGCAAGTTTATCTAAATTTCGAGAATTTCTCCAATATAACATTTTGTTAACGACCGTTACAAACTTGTTACATAAATATATTGAGAAAAATGGCTATTCTTTTATGATCCTTAAAAATTCTTTCTCGTCAATAATTTTTATGCCGAGTTTCTGCGCTTTTGTGAATTTTGAGCCGTGGTTGGAGCCGGCGATTACATAATCCGTATTTTTGCTCACTGTTTCCGAAAGATCACCACCTAACATCCTTATTTTGTTTTTTGCTTCATCGCGGCTCATTGATTCAAGCTCGCCTGTAAAAACAAAAGTTTTCCCTGTAAATTTCCCCGGCCTCTTTTTTTTCGGATTTTCAATCTCGACATATTTGAGCAGTTTTTTAATGAAATTTTTATTGTAATCCTCCCTAAACCACTCGTGAATGCTTCGTGCGACGACTTCCCCTATGTTTGGGACTTTAAGTAAATCATCAACCGAAACCTCCGACAGTTTATCTAAAGATCCAAAGTGTTCAGCAAGATCGATTGCTGTTTCTTCCCCAACATGCAAAATTCCAAGAGCGTAAATAAATCTTGAAAGATTAATTTTTTTTGCTTGTTCAATTGATTTTATCAAATTCTCTGCGGATTTTTCGCCAAATCTTTCAAGCGGCGCAATATCTCCTTCTTTTAATTCAAAAATATCCGAGGAATCCTGAATTAAGCCGTGATCCAAAAAAGCATTTAAAATTTTTGGGCCCATTCCATCGATATCAAAAGCTTTGCGCGAAACAAAATGATACATATTTTCGCGGTGTCGCGCGGGACATTTTCTATTCACGCAGTATGAAATTGTCCCTTTTTGAATCGGCTCTCCGCAAACAGGACAATTTTTGAGCATGCGAAATTCCTTTTCTTTTCCCGAACGCAGCGCCGTCAAAACTTTTTTTATGTCGGGGATTACATCTCCCGCGCGGCCTACTATCACACTGTCGCCGATTTTAAGCCCAAGCCTTTTTATTTCATCTTCATTGTGAAGAGTGGCTCGGCTTACAGTAACTCCTCCTATAACCACCGGCTTTAAAATCGCAACGGGAGTTAAAGCCCCCGTGCGCCCAACCTGCAATAAAATATTTTCGACGACCGTCGTTGACTCTTTCGGAGAAAATTTAAAAGCAACTGCTCCGCGTGGGGATTTCCCGACAACCCCCAATTTTTTAAAAAGATTATTGTCATTTACCGTAACAACAAGGCCATCGATGTGATAAGAAATTTTTTCGCGGGATGCCGCTATCTTTTCATACGCACTAAAAACATTAGTTTCATTTTCGCAATATTTCTCCCAATCAACTCCCGTTTTAAATCCGAGCGCGCGCAAAACTTCGTGCTTTTTTTCGTGCGTTGCGCCGCCCAAAGTATCTATTAAATCGTAAGCAAAAAAATCAAGTTTGCGGGAAGCGGTTATTTTTGGATCAAGCTGGCGCAGAGACCCGGCCGCCAAATTTCTGGTGTTTGCATAAATTTGTTTACCCGCTTTTCGTTGTTCGCGGTTAATCGCCTCAAAATTTTTCTTTGTTATTATCGCTTCTCCTCTTATTTCAACTCTGCCCTTATTTAAAAAATCTGCGATTTTTTTTATATCAGTTTTTTTAAAAAACCCCAATTTCAACGGCACCGATTCTATTGTTTTTACGTTTTCAGTCACATCCTCCCCGATCTGCCCATCGCCGCGGGTTGCAGCATAAGACATTAGCCCGTATTCATAAATAATGCTTAAAGCAAGCCCATCGAACTTTGGCTCCGCATAATAAGTAAATGAATCTTCGGGAGACTTTTTTTTAATTCGTTCCGTCCAAGCTAAAAATTCTTCTTTTGAAAAAACGTCTTCCAAAGATAACATCGGAGTCTCATGCTTTTTTTTCTTAAAAAATTTAAGAGCTTTCCCAGCAACTCTCTGCGTAGGAGAGTCCGGAGTAATAAACTCGGAAAATTCATCTTCCAAACTTTTTAACTCGTGTTTAAGAGAATCTAGCGCTTCTTCGGAAATTTCCAACTTGTTTAAAACATGATACTCATAGCGGTATTTTTCTATAAGTTTTTTTAGTTTTTCTATCCTTTCTTTGGCTTCAAACTTCGTTGGCATGTTGCATATTAAGCCAAATTTAATATGGATAGTCAAGTTGAATTCCGCGCTGAACCACGCGCGTCGAAGATGGATCGCTGCACTTTTTTGATTCACCTAGAGAAGTTACGCTCACCATATTGCTTCCGCGCACAACAGTCATACGAGTGCATGTTTTATTACTCGGATCCGCCACAGAAAAATCTATATCAAAAGTAAAAGTATCTACTCCGTCAAATGCCACCTGCGTTGCTCCTCCGCCGCATTCTATTTGAAATGAAGCCGGTTGAGTTAAAGCAAAACTGTCATTTTTGTTATCGTGAAAAAGTACGCAGTCCAAACCGGAATCAGCTGCGCGAAAAGCCGCAAAAGAGTCCTGGGTTGAAACGGAGAGCTGATTTTCCGCAAAAAGAAAAGTAAAAATTCCAATCGCCACCGCCAAGGCGAGCGAAGCTATAAATACAGCGATTAATAATGTAACTCCTTTTTTCATGTTATTCTCCTAATTCTTTTTTTCTCTGTGCAACAGAAGTCTGCAAATTAAATGTTGATAAAGATTTCCCCTTGCCCGCTCTTCCGGAAATTACAGTGGTAATTACGGGCTGGCGGTTATCTCCTTCGTCTCTTGAGAGCGCCCCGCTTACAATAAATTGAAGATCGTCTATTATTACGTCATTTCCTGTTATTGAAATAAATTGGCCACTGTTTCCAACATCTCTTATATTTTTTTCGATAGCTCCATTATTTAATTGATAAGTTACCCATTTTCCATTTTTATCTATATAACTAATTAAGCTTTGCCCTAAAGCACAGTCCGCGGGAGGAGAAGTTGGCTGGCCGGCATTGCAAGAAAAAGCGCTCCCAACTCGCAAATCTTTGCTCATAACCTCCAAAGTAAAACGTAAATTGTCATACGCACTCTGAATCGCCAAAGCTTTTCTTTGGCCGTCAACAAATAATAAAAGCGAGCCAATACCTATCAAAACCGCGACTGAAAATATTCCCATCGCGATAATAATTTCCATAAGTGAAAAACCTTTCTTTTGAGTCATACTGTAGGAACGGGCCAATTTAAAATGTGTTCTTTTAATATAAATTCGGAAGTTCCATACCTATTTGTCCAAGAAACGGTGGAAGTAATTTTATATTCGTCGTCATTAATTTTTGTTATATTAATTTTCCTTCTGTAAAATCCGTCCAATGCTGCGGAACATGCGTAAACTCCACTATTGATCACTAAGGATTTGCACGCGTCAGATGAAAGAATATTCGGCGGATTTGCAGACGAATCTACCGCACATTCGGAAGTGGCGCAAATATCCATTCCGTCCAACCAAGTTATATCAGGGTCGCCCACTAAAAAATTATCCGCTCGTTTTGCCAAAATTAATTCGATGCCTTCTTGCGCAAGATTCGCCGCGATTAATTTGTCTCTGGCAACTTCCGCAAATCTAATGCTTCTATAAGCAAGCGTTAAAGGTCCGGTAAGCACCAAAACTAAAATAAAAATGGCCACGATTGACTCGAGAAGTGAAAAACCCAAACTTTTTTTATTTATTTTTAAATTTTTTGCAAGCATTTTAATCGATAGAAACCTGCCCGCTCGTTTTAACAGTAATACTTTTTAAAATTGAACCGTCGTTATTGCTTAAGGTTATAATCAAACTTTCGTATTCGTTAGCGTCTTGGTCTGTTATATACGTAGTCGGATCAGGCCTCTTATAAACAATGTCAGATGAGTCAAGGTCGACGCCGCCGTAACCTTTCAAACTTTTAATATATATTCCGCCCTCCAACTCAACCGTGTCTCCAAATTTTTCGTTCCCGCCAGAATTATATATATTATCGCAATCTATATCTCCAAAAATTGTTACCTGTTTTCCATTTTTAACTAAATGAATGCCATACGGAGGAAATCTCGCTGGAACTTCGCACGGTTTATTTTTAAAACTGGGATCAGAACTAAATTCTTTAACTGAAAGAGCGTAAGACTGTGCCTGCCGCAAAGAAAGCGCAATCATGCCAGCTTCTCTTTCCATCAAAATATGGCCTCTTACCTGAGGAAAATTTAAAAGTGTAGCTATTATTATCAACGTAATAATCGCAATTACTACAATAAGCTCCATTAGCGAAACACCGAGATAAGGCTTCATATATATAAGTATAGAAAATAATCTGAAAGAAACCAAACGATAAATGTACCGAGCGCCAAAAACGGGCCAAATGGAATTTCACTTTTTAGTGAATACTTTTTGCCTTTAAATAATAGGAGGATAATCCCCAAAACACCACCGACCCAGAAAGAAATGAGAAGGCCTATAATATTTAAATAAAAACCCAAAAAAAGCGAAGTGAAAAATGCCAAGTCCGCGTCTCCTCTTCCCATCCAGCGACCGGAAGAAATCCGCCACATTAAGTAAAAAAATAAAGCGATTGCAAAAGAAGATGCGAGATCCCACACAATTTGTGAAAGATTTAGACGAGAACGCAAAAACATTTCCGTTACGGCAAAAGCTCCGAAAATATATAGAAAATGCGAATCAATAATTTTTTGTCTGAAGTCATACGCCGCAACTAAAAACAGCGCAGAAAAAGCAGAGAAATAAAAAATGTATTTAATTAATGTTTGAAAATTGAAAGTTGACTGGAAATTGAAAATTGAAAATTGAAAATTCGTATGAAAAAAAACTAGCAAAGACAAAACTCCTACCAAAAATTCTACCAGTAGATACTGTGGGGAAATTCCACTTTCGCACCCCTTGCATTTTCCCTTCTGCCACAAAAAGCTCAAAATCGGTATCATCTCTAAAGCCCCCAAACTTTTTCCACAGGAAAAACAGCGTGATGAGCCAAAAATGATTGATTCTCCAGTATTTTTGCGCAAGATAACAACATTTAAAAAACTCCCGACAATCGCCCCGAAAACAAAAACAAAAATTCGAAACATCGTATCCATAATAAAATTCTACACTGCATTATACTTGCACAGCAAAATTGATAGAAGTTCGACTTCTATCATAATTATGATAAATTTAATTTATGACCAAAATTAAATCAATAAAACCAGCTATTGGGGAAATATACCATGTATACAATCGTGGTGTAGAAAAAAGAGAAATTTTTACCGATGATTCCGATAGAAAACGTTTTTTACACGATTTATATATTTTTAATGATGATAGGCCAATAATAAATAACAATCGCGCCGCAATGATAGAAGTTCGACTTCCATCAGAAAGGGAAAAAATGGTAGAAATATTCGCTTTTGTTTTAATGCCGAATCATTTTCACTTAATGTTAAAGCAAATTACAGAAAATGGTATTACAGAATTTATGAGAAAAATTGGAACTGGCTATACAAATTATTTTAATACAAAGTATCAGCGAGTCGGGCCTCTTTTCCAGGGAAAATACAAAGCTGCATACGTAGCAGAAGATAGACACTTTTTATTTTTGCCGCATTATATTCACTCAAACCCCTTAAATATTGAATTTGGAGAATATAAAAACAATAATCTTGATGCAGGCAATAATTTGAAAAAATTAGATAACTATAAATGGTCAAGTTATGTGGCGTATGTTAAAAGTTCAGATCTACCTTACAACTTAGATTTGCTAGATACAGTTTTTTTGGACAGTGCTTATGGAAATATTAGCTACAAAACTGAATTTACTGATTGGCTGAACAACTACAACATTAATGAGGTGGAAGAAATAGCGCTTGATTGATAGAAGTCGAACTTCTATCATGCATGATTTATTGGCAAGAAGCGCCTGTTATGGCGGAAGAAATTTCGTAAGAAGAGCCGGTTGAATCTATGCAAAAATATTGCCCGTTGCTTAGGTTGGCAGAAACTGCGTACGCGTTGCCATCAACTATGCAGTTGAGCGTTGTTCCTGCAGGGTAATTTGTTCCGGTGACCAAAGATTTTATTTCGTTGTCTTGAAACATACTCCCGACATCGGAACAATCTGTAGTATCCGCGCCATAGTTATTACTATTTAACACATAAAAAGATTCCGCAGCCGATTGCAAACTTTTAAATTGCGATGTAATTTTCGCGTCATTTGCCTTATTACGAGAATTGCTTAAAAGCACAACAACTATTGTTGTTAATATTCCGATTATTGCGATAACAACTAAAAGCTCTATTAAAGTAAAACCTTCTTTTTTCTTTGCGCCTCTATGCATGATTTTAATTGTACCACTTAATATAGATTGAAATAAATCAAAAAGGACCTAAGTCGATAAGCCCTTTTTGGTTCCGGTCAAATCTTGCTATGAATTATTTACATTTCGTGCCCGCAGTGTATCCTGCGTCCTTATCTCCAGCAAAACCGGTGCTATCCACACAAAAATCAGTTCCGATATTTAGGTCGCCTATAACAGTGTATGAACCTCCACTGTCGTCCGCAGTGCAAGTTACATCTGGAATCTGTTTTTCAGCAGCGGTAATCATATCAGCGATTTGCGTGTCTGTACACATATTATTTGAAGCATCAACATAATATTTCAAACCGTTATTGTCATAATATATCTCCGCCTGGGCACGCATTGAACTTATTGTCGCTTTTGCATTCGCGTCCTTGCCTTTGTTGCGCGCGCTGTTTAGAGATGCCAAAACTACTGATGCCAAAATACCGATAATCGCGATAACAACCAATAACTCAATTAATGTAAAACCTTTTTTAAGTTGTTTCATTTGTTATTTTGTTAAACTAATAATTAATAAATTTTGATAAGAAAACTAGGAATAAAAACTAACTTGGCTAAGTGTTTAAAAATCGACCTGCTTTAATCATATTATACCAAGGATAGAATAAGCATAAACAACAGCTGTGGATATCCTAAAAAGACGAGGAAATATTATAAATCGGGATCATCACGGCGAATACCAAGATTGCGACTCCAACAGCTAAAAATACTATCAAAATAGGCTCAATCAATGTAACTAAATTATCCACAAGATTATCGACCTCCTTTCCGTAAAAATTTGAAATATTCTTTAAAATAAAGCTGATTTTGCCAGTAGCTTCGCCAACTCGAAGCATTTGTGAAAAAAGTGGTGGAAAATCTTGATATCGTGATAAAGCATCGGAAACCATACTCCCACCCTTTACTGCCTCTAGGGTTTCTAGCAGTATCCTTCTATAAATTTCATTTCCTACAACTTCTGCCGAAATTTCAAGCGATCTTATTATTGTAATTCCTCCGGAAAGGAGCGTATAAAGGTTATCCGCAATTCGGGCTAAATAAATTTTTCTATATAAATTTCCGAATATCGGAGCCGAAATTGCAATTCTTGAAAAATATAGCTTGCCTTGATCTGTTTTTGAATAGCGTACCGAAAAAAATGCAACTCCTGCAAGAAAAACTAATAAAATTATTCCGTAATGTTGAAGAAAATTACTTACTCCTATGACTATTCGTGTGTAAATCGGAAGCGCCTGGCCTGTTTCAGTTAAAATTACGGTAAGGCGCGGAAATACCCAAACAAGCATGAAAACCATAACAATCGTAAACACTCCGAAAACAAAAGAAGGATATATTAGCGCATTTCTTGCTTTTCTAGCTAAATCCATAGCCCGCTCCATGTAATCCGCAAGGAATCTGAATACATCCTCGAGCTTTCCGGATTCTTCTCCGGATCGTACCATTGCAACATAAAATTTAGAAAATACTTCGGGTTGCCTCGCCATCGCTTGCGACATGGACATTCCGCCCTCGATGTCGTCTAAAAATTCTGCAATGTGGCTTCTTAGAGCCCTGCTTTGTGTTTCTGATGCCAATATTTTGAGAGATTCGACAAGTGGCACTCTTGCCTCAAATAAGGTGGCTAGCTGCCTTGTAATCAATACGATATCTACCGTTTTTATGCGCCCCTTGCCAAATTTCCAGCTAAAAAATGTGTTCCAAAATGACTCTCGCCCCTCAACCGGTTCAATCGAAGTTACCAAAAAACCTCTTCCTTGAAGCGATGTTACGGCCGCATCTAGGCTTGACGCCTCAATTGATCCTTCGGTATTTTCACCTGCTTGAGACCTTGCTTTGTATAAATATTGTGCCATCTGCTATTTACCCGCTAACATTCTTAATTCCTGCGGATTTAACGAGAACGCAAGAGCATTTTCCATTGTGATTTCGCCTTTTCGCACCAAGTCAATTAGAGAACGGTTAAAGCTTATCATCCCTGCTTCCGCGTGCGTTTCGATAACCAAATCAATTTCGTTGATTTTGTTCTCGCGAATAAGATTACGAGATGCCGCGTTTGATATTAAAAGTTCGTAAGCAGGTATAAGTCCTCCCGAAACCCTCGGAATTAATCTTTGCGAAAAAACGCCGATTAATGTATTTGCAAGCTGTGCGCGAATTTGCCCCTGTTGGGCCGCGGGGAAAGAATCTATGATTCGATCTATGGTTTGCGCCGCATTATTTGTATGAAGTGAAGAAAAAATCAAGTGGCCAGTTTCAGCCGCAGTGACAGCCGACGACATCGTTTCAAAATCGCGCATCTCACCGATCATCGCCACATTTATGTCTTCTCTAAACATTGAGCGAAGCGCCGTGGGGAAATTGGCCGTATCTTCCCCCACCTCCCTTTGATTGATTACCGACCGGTCTGAAGTAAAAATATATTCTATAGGATCTTCGATTGTTAAAATATGCTCCGTTCTTTCATGGTTTATGACATCAACTAAAGACGCTAAGGTTGTAGATTTGCCGTGTCCCGTTGGCCCGGAAACTAAGAAAAACCCCTGCTCGCGCTTTGTAAATTCCAAAATAATGGGCGGAAGATTTAAATCGGCTATAGATTTTATTTTTACGGGAATTAATCGAAGCGCCACCCCGACAAATCCTTTCTGAAAGTAAGCGTTGGCACGGAAACGTATTTTATCTTTAAAAGAATATGAAAAATCGCGCTCTTTTGTTTTTAAAAATTCTGTAAAAATTTCTTTTCCCATCAAAGCTTCGGCAAGTCCTGCGGTATCTTCTTTTGATAAAATAGGTCTTTTTGAAATGGGTATTAGTTGCCCGGACACTCGTATGGTAGGATGCCTCCCCGCTATTAAATGAAGGTCCGAGGCTCCTTCTTGTGCGACGCTTGTAATAAGTTCTTCTAAAAGTTTTCCGTATTCCATTAAATTAAAATAAGCTATTAACTTTTTTTACTACTTCCGAGGGTGTAAAGTGGGCTTTAATAACATATCCGTGGGCACCTAGATTCATTCCTTTGTCTACATCTTCTTTTTGGCCCAAATTTGTAAGGATTAAAATTTTTGAACTGTGCGCCAGACTTTCTTTTTTTTTTTTTTTTAAAACATCAAATCCGTCCAGCTTCGGCATAACTACGTCCAAAAGAATGACGTCGAAAGTGCCCGCGCGGATTTTCTTTATGGCTTCTTCCCCATTTTGCGCAACGTCAACCAAAAAACCGGATTCCTTAAACTTAAGGACGTACATATCAAGCAAAAATTCGTCATCGTCTACAATCAATACTTTTTTTGAGTCCGCCATAGGATTACTCCTAAATATAGCAAATTATGTGACTTCGAGTAATTCTTCCATACCCATTCTTCCTTCGAACACTTTTAGTATACCATCTTGCCTCATGTTTATCATACCCTGTCTTTTTGATTCGGCGATAATAGATGATTCCGAAGGACGCTCAAGTATAATTTTTTCAAGTTCCTTTGTCATTTCAAGCACCTCAAAAACCGCAAGCCGCCCTCTTGTGCCTTTTGGGCATTGCGGTGTTACCTTTGGCTTATATATTACATCGGGAAGTTTTATTTTTGCCCTATACTCTTCCGGCATTAAATTTATTTCTTCGGTTAAACTTTCCTTAAGCGAACCTGTAACCGGCACCTCTTCTTTAGATTCGTCACAAAGCGTTCTTACCAAACGCTGTCCGATAGCCAAAGCCAAACTTGAAGCGATTAAGTAAGAATCCACTCCCATGTCTATTAGACGTGGAATTACTCCAAGCGCGTTATTTGTGTGAAGCGTAGAAAGCACTAAGTGTCCAGTTAGCGCAGCGTGAATCGCAAGCTGCGCGGTTTCTTTATCGCGGATCTCGCCAACCATGATTACATCTGGATCTTGGCGCAAAATATGCCGCAACCCTTGGGCAAAATCATAATCTATTTCTGGGCGTACCTGCGACTGGTTAATTCCGTTAATTGAGTACTCGACGGGATCCTCTAAACTTACAATATTCCACCTTTCCTCGTTTAAGTTTTGAAGCATTGCGTAAAGAGTTGTTGATTTTCCGGATCCGGTGGGCCCTGTGATTAAAATTAAGCCGTATGGACGCGCAAGTGCGGCTTGAACAGCGGTTAAGTTTCTGCCATTTAAACCTAATTTGTCAAAATTTTTGATACCTGTTTCGGGATCTAGAATCCTAATTGCCACTTTTTCTCCAAAATATGTAGGAAAAGTAGAAACTCTGAAATCAATTTCGCGATTTGCGATTCTTGCAGAAAACCGACCGTCCTGTGGACGCCTTTTTTCATCAAGAAGCATATTGGTCAAAATTTTAACGCGCGAAATTATCGGTTCATGAACCTTTAACGGCAAAAGCAGGCTTGTATAAAGGACACCGTCAACCCTAAATCGGACACGAAGCTGATCAGGCCCTGGTTCAATATGGACATCCGATGCACCGCCCTCTGTTGCATGTTTTAAAACAACAGCAACTATTTTGGTTATTGGCGTTTCCTCTGTAAATGCGCCTTGGGAAGCGGTTTCTTCTTTTTGCCGCTCCGCCGCTTTGAGGTTTGGAATATCCTCTAAAAGCGCACTTTCTAGCTCCCCCAACGCTTTCGTTACCTCGCCTGAAATTCCTTTATACTCATCTAAAACAGCATTGTAATCCTTGTTTGAAATCAAAACAATTTTAAAAGGCTGGTTAAAATGAGAAGCTATGAATTTTAGCGCCTCTTTTGACGAAATACTTTCAGGATCAATCATTCCTACGACCAAAATACCCTCTTCCATTCCCAGAGGAACAAATTTATATGTGCGTGCCGAATCTTCCGGAACGCTTTTAAGTAAATCGAAGGGTACTTTTGTCCCACCCAATGAAACGGTAGGAATGCCCAATGCTTCCCCTTTTGCTTTTAAAATAATTACTTCATCAAACCCGCGCGAAATAAGCTCGTCTTCAATCGAGATGCTTTTTTTTCTCGCATCTTTTCTTGCAGACTGTGCATCTTCTGCTCTAAGTACTCCGGAAGTAACGAGTATATCTAAAATGCCTTTTGCGGCCATGTTTATATTTTATCAGTTGACATAGCGTAATTCAATCGCCTACTATGTGGGAATGCCCGTAAGCCCGGAAATTAAAGAAATCAAAATCGAGGATAAGGAGTATCCGGAAATTCTCCGAGAAATACCCTTTCCTCCCAAAAAAATTTCGATCTGGGGCTTATTTCCTAAAACAAAAAACTATTTATCGATTGTAGGCACAAGAAAATGTTCTGCTTATGGTGAAGAAATTTTGCGAAAAATTATTGCAGGGCTTTCCCCTTATGGGTTTACGATTGTAAGCGGGCTAGCAAAAGGAATCGACACAATTGCACATAAAGCAAGCCTGGAAAATAACATTCCGACAATTGCTGTTTTGGGATCCGGCCTTGCACCCGAAGCTTTATATCCGCGGCAAAACTTTAAATTGGCAGAAGAAATAGCATCCCGCGGAGGCGCAGTAATTTCCGAATACAAGCACGACATGAAAGCGCAGCTTTGGAGTTTCCCGCAGAGAAATAGAATAATATCAGGTTTATGCCGCGCAACTCTCGTGGTCGAAGCCCCTGAAAAAAGCGGAGCTTTGATCACCGCTAAATTTGCGCTCGACCAAAATAGAGATGTGCTTGCTGTGCCTGGTTCCGCTTTTTCTCAAAACTCTATCGGCACAAACAAATTAATAAAACAAGGAGCCGGGCTCGTTGAATCGGCGGAAGATGTTTTGCGAGCTTACGGAATCGAACTTAGCAACCCGGTTGCTAAGGAAAGCAACCGGGTTGCTGAATTAAATCTTTCTTCAGACGAGAAAAAAGTTTTTGACATAATGGCAGAACCCATGGACGCAAATTTAATAATAAGAAAAAGTGGACTTGCAACGCACACAGCGCAAGCTGTAATAGGCCTTCTTGAAATACGTGGTATTATTAAAAAAATAGGAAATGAATATATTAAAAATATTTAAAAATATGAAACTAAAAATCCCGTCAAAAAATGACAGGATTTTTAGCGTGGAGCCAAGGGGGATTGAACCCCTCTATCCGATTGACAACAGCGGACTCCTCACCAGAGGTGGCCCCTCAAACTCCACAAATTTAACTTACGGCACCGCCAAACAAAAAGAAAGACCGAGCATAAGCTCGGACTTTCGGGACTCAATTGAATCCGCTGTTGTCAACTTAATGTTAGCAAACCAATTATTATTGTCAAGTGGTGTGAATAACTAACATGTCTCAAAACAAAATAAAACAGTTAGAAATCGAATTGGCAAGATTAAAATACAAACATTTGAAAAAAATAAACAAAGAATCATTATAAAAACTTTTTTGGAAATTCAATGAAGTTAGTAATTGTAGAATCACCAACGAAAGCGCGCACGATCTCAAAATTTTTGGGAAATGATTTTCATATTGAATCGAGTTTCGGGCACGTAAGAGATCTTCCGAAGTCAAAATTGGGAGTCGATGTAGAAAATAATTTTGAACCGAGTTATATAATACCGACAAAAGCGAGAAAAAATTTAAATGTTTTGAAATCGCAAGTAAAAGAAGCCGATGAAATTATTCTTGCAACTGATGAAGACCGCGAAGGCGAAGCAATTGCATGGCATTTAATTTCCGCGCTTGGCCTCGAAGATAAGCCGGGCGATAAAATAAAAAGAATTGTTTTTCACGAAATAACGGAGCGAGCGATCAAAGAAGCCATAAAAAATCCGAGAGATCTCGATCTGAATTTAATCAATGCACAGCAAGCGCGTAGAATCCTAGACAGGCTTGTAGGGTACAATCTTTCTCCTTTTTTATGGAAAAAAGTCGCAAGAGGCTTATCTGCAGGTAGAGTGCAGTCGGTAGCAGTGCGGTTGGTTACGGAACGCGAATCCGAAATTGAGGCTTTCAAAAAAGAAGAATTTTGGACCATTGACGGAGAATTTGAAAAAGAAAAACATATTTTTAAAGCAAGCTTGATAAAAATTGGAGATAAGTCTTTAGACAAATTTGATATAAAAAATGAAGAAGAAGCTAAAAAAATACTCGAAAATTTATTAAATAAAACCGCTAAAATTTCCGCGCTGGAAAAAAGCGCGGAAACCCGCAAGGCGCCAACCCCGTTTACGACTTCGACTCTCCAGCAGGCTGGCTTCCAACGATTGCGCCTTTCGGCCAAACAAACAATGATGTTTGCCCAGCGCCTCTATGAAGAAGGTCACATAACTTATATGCGAACTGATTCTTTAAACGTTTCGCGAGATGCGCTTTATGCTGCATCCGAATGGATAAAGAATAATTTGGACAAAAAATATCTTCTGCCGGCTCCCAGAGTTTTCAAAACGAAATCAAAAACGGCCCAAGAAGCGCATGAAGCAATCCGTCCATCCGATCCCGCAAAAACTCCGGATTCCATAAAAAATTCACTGGAGCCCAGAGCATTTAAAGTTTACGATCTTATCTGGAGGCGCTTTATGGGCTCGCAGCTGCCGGATGCAATTTTAGAAAATACGAAAATTGACATTGATTTAAATAATCACACTTTTAGGGCATCGGGCGCGAGATTGGTTTTTGATGGATTTTCTAAAATTTACGGATCTAAATTTTCTGAAAACATTTTGCCGGAATTAAAAGAAAAAGAAAATTTAGAAGTCGTTTCTATTACTCCGATTCAGCACTTTACCGAACCGCCGGCGCGGTATAACGAAGCAAGTCTTATTAAGGCGCTGGAAAAATTCGGCATTGGGCGGCCGTCAACATATGCACCGACAATTTCTACAATCCAAGATCGCGGATATGTTGAAAAAGACGACGCGCGAAGACTTCGTCCCACTGAAACCGGAAAAATAGTAAATGGGATTTTAGTGGAACATTTTCCGGAAATCGTTGATATCGGATTTACCGCAAAAATGGAAGAAAATCTAGATGAAATTGCGGAAGGGCGCGCAGAATGGGTGCCGATAATTCGCGATTTTTATAATCCGTTTGCAAAAAATCTTGAAGAAAAATATGAAAAAGTTGAATCGCAAAAAGTAGAAGAAAAAACCGACGAAGTCTGCCCAAATTGTGGTAAACCAATGGTAATTAAAAGAGGAAGATTCGGGCGTTTTCTTGCTTGTTCCGGATTTCCCGATTGCAAAACGACAAAACGCCTGCCGGACCCGTCGATTGATATGAAATGCCCCAAATGTCTTGCAGCGCCCGAAAGAAAAAAAGAGCCGGGAGACGTTATAAAAAGAAAAACAAAAAAAGGAAGATATTTTTACGGATGCTCCCGCTGGCCGGATTGTGATTTTGCCGCATGGAAGCTTCCGCAAAAAGAAAGAGATGAAGATGAAGATTCGGAACCGTCGGAAGAAAAAGAAAAATCCGCGGCGGAGACCGCCACGGACGAGGCAACTGAATAATTACTTTTTTCGATTTTTTTTAGTCGCTAATTTGTGGTTTAAAATTTTTATTCTTACGGAGACTCTAAAGAGTTCTTCGGCCAACCCCAGCATCGCAGGGTTCTTTTTTTCTCCTATTCCGAAATTGTCCAGAAAAAGTTCTCCCCTGTCGGACTCCGTGTTGGCACGAACTAAATCGTAACCGCACGAAAACTTATCGCACTTTTTAACCGGACAATAAAACACTGAGGAAACAGCAAAGGTTTTTAAAAGTTCTTCGTCGTGAAGTTCTTTCCAAACCTCCTCGTGTTCCGGACAAATGTCTCCGTTTCTTGGTTCATGTTCCCCACACCAAGTTTTATGTTTAAATTTTTTCTCCCCCGATTCTTCGGAAATCACTAAGTATCCGGAAAGTCCTCCGGGAACTCCGCCTAAATAAGATTTGCCTTGCGTCATTTTTCCTCCGACGTTTTTTTTCTTAAAAAAGAATAGCACATAAATTAAAAAATTAAAAGCCCCGCGGAGGGCTTTTTGAATATCTTCTAATAATCCGTTGTTAAACAAACATGATGTCCTTCTTTGGACTTCATGCCAGCTTTCCACCGGGCAAAATCCACGTGCCCCATGTGAAGCAACGAGAGACCCTTTTCTTTTCTTATCTCGTTTTTCACTTCAAGCTCCTTTACTTGCGCTTTTACCGTTGCGCCTCGGACTTCAAGATCAATTGGGCCTTGGCGTTTGATGGGTACTTTTTCTTTTATTAATTCTTTAAATGTCGCGCTATATTCAAAGTCGCCGCTTGCTTCGTAGGTTCTAGGCAGCTCGTAATCCGGCACAGGCCCGAGTTCTGCGATATCTTCAATTAAAGGAAGTTCGTTGGAATATCGTTCGGCTCTTCCTTGATACATCATTACTGCAAGATTGGCCCGTTTATTAAAGATAAATGGCCTCTCTGCACACATACACGCATCCGCGCCAAAAGCTTTCGGGAAAAAAGAAGTTAAAATATCTACAACGCCCAAACTTATTTCTGTTCCGTAAGCGCGAAATCTGCCTTCTTCCCAAATGTTCCAAGGATTGCCTTGAAAATATTGTTCCAGCACTTCACACGCCTCAATTAAAAGTTCTCTGCGCTCTCCAACCATTGGAATATGATTTTTGCCGCGAAAAAATTTTTTTGTTCGGCTTAAAGTTTCCAAATGCCGCCACATGTTGTGCGCGTAAATTGGGCGCTCTCCGAACGCTCTATAAAAACAGGACGTAAATGCATAAGCTCCGGACACCGTTTCGCCAAATTTTGTTTTAGTCCTATATTTTACCATTCCGCCGTTCGTCGCAGAAACATAAAAATGGCTGAACTCAAAATTTCCAACGTTACAAAAGAAAAGGTGAGTTAAAAATGCATAATTTCCGGCCGGATAAATTCCTCTTTTTTCCCACGAAGGAAGTTCGTGCCGCAAAAGAGCGCTGTTTTTCGCCTGTTCTGTCAGTTTATTTTCGCGATATTTTACATGCTTGTGCGGCATGTTGTCCCAGCTTTCAATTGTCAAAAGCGTGTATTTATTCACGCGTCCTCCTTTTTAAACCTACAAAAAAAATTAGCATAATCTGGAGAAAAATGAATCTTTCCAAAAGCTAAAAATGATGTATAATATAAAAACAATGGATTGGGAAGAATATAAAAAAAAACTTACGGAATTCGGATATAAAAACGGCGAAATTGAACTGATTAAATCTGCTTTTTTTTACGCAAAAAAAATACACGATGGAGAAAAAAGAGAATCAGGAGACCCCTATTTCATTCATCCGATTAAAGTTTCCCAATATGTCGCGCGGCTTAATCTGGATCCGGAAACAATAGTAGCGGCGCTACTGCATGACGTAATGGAAAACCAAGGAGTAAAAATAGATGAACTTAAAAAGCAATTTGGAGAAGAAATTGCTTTTTTAGTAGAAGGCGTAACCAAGGTGGAACGCATTCAATATAGAGGAATCGAGCGCGCGGTCGAATCGCTTTACAAAATGTTTTTAGCGACAGCCGAAGACATAAGAGTAGTCATAATTAAACTTATGGACCGCCTGCATAATATGGAAACTTTGGAATATTTGCCCGCGGAAAAAAAAATAAGAATCGCGAAAGAAACAATTGAGCTTTATGCTCCACTCGCTGACCGACTTGGAATGTGGGAAACAAAAGCGAAACTCGAAGACCTTGCTTTTCCGTATGTTTATCCAGAGGAGTATAAATGGCTTATCTCCCAAATAAAACACAAAAAAGAAGAGGGCGAAAGATATTTATCGCGGCTCAAACCGATAGTCGCAATGGAGTTAAAAAAAGAAAACATAGAACCTTTGCGTATTACTTATCGATCAAAACACCTTTTTAGCATCTGGAAAAAACTTGTAAAATATGAAATGAATTTTGATCTCGTCCTCGACTTGGTAGCCATAAGAATCATTGTAAAAAATAATGACGACTGCTACCGAGCATTGGGCGTGATACACAAGCTTTGGCGTCCAATGCCCGGAAGAATAAAAGATTACATTGCGCTCCCTAAACCAAATGGGTATAGAAGTCTCCATACTACTGTTTTCGGACCGCAAAAAAAGAAAGTAGATTTTCAAATCAGAACAGAAGAGATGGATAATGAAGCTGAACACGGAATCGCCGCGCACTGGTTGTATGAAACGGAAGGAAAAAAGAAAATAACCAAAAAACTGGAAGGAAAAAAATTCTCATGGGTAACGGAACTACAAACCCTTTCTACTGCGCATAAAAATATGACCCATGAAGAAGCCATGCAAGCACTAAAAATAGATTTTTTTAAAGATAGAATTTTCGTATTAACACCGAAGGGCGATGTCATCGATTTGCCGGACGGAGCGACTCCCATTGACTTTGCATATCACGTGCATTCCGAAATCGGAGACCACATGTCGGGAGTAAAAGTAAACGGTAAAATGGTTACGTTTTCTCACCAATTAAAATCTGGGGATTCCGTTGAAATTCTGACACAGAAAAATAAAAAACCCACCAGCGACTGGCTTGATTTTGCACACACTTCAATGGCAAAAGGCAGAATACGTTCTTTTTTACGAAAGAAAGACATCCAAATTGCAGAAAAATCCCATATTCACTGGGAAGCAACGGCCACCGCGGAAGACAGAGTCGGACTGCTCAAAGACTACTCCGAAGCTTTGGCTAAGCTTGGAATTAATATTGTCGATGTAAAAATAGATGCAAAAAATAAAATGTATCCAAAAACAACTTTTCGTTTTCATCCGCCCAAAAATGCCTCAAAATCAGCAATCCTGACATCTCTTAAAAAACTCAAAAATGTCGAAAACGTTGTTATTAAAGAAGTAAAATAAAAAGCACGAAATATAAATTTTCTAATTTACACTGTAATGGCATTTGGCGGAACAATCCGTTCAGAGATTGAACGAAGCTCCTCTGCTGAAAAAAACTCAATTGAAATTTTTCCCCCACCTTTTGCTTTTTTATCTATATGAACTCGCGTTCCCAAAACGTCTTCTAGTTTTTCCTGGAGCATTTTTGTTTCAGGATCCAGCAAAGCTCTTGCACGATCTTGCGCAATTTCGCGCGCCGCTCGTTCCGCCTGGCGCACGGACATATTACTCGTTAAAATATTTTGATAAAGCTCTTTTTGATCTTCGGGGTGATCCGAAAGCATAAGCAATGGCCTTGTATGCCCCTCGGTGATGGAACCTGTTGCAACAGCTTGCTGCATTTCTTCCGGCAATGAAAGCAGACGCAGAGTGTTTGCAACGACTTCGCGAGATTTGCCAACACGCTCGGCGACTTCTTTTTGCAGCATTCCGAATTCATCAATCAAGGATTTAAAAGCACGCGCTTTTTCTATCGGATTTAAATCTTCTCTTTGCAAATTTTCAACAAGCGCAAGTTCAAGTTTTAATTTTTTATTTTCTCCCGTTTCTTGCGGCAAGTCTTCTTTTATAATCGCGGGGATCTGCGGAATACCCGCAAGACGCGATGCGCGCAACCTCCGCTCACCTGCCAAAAGCTCGTATTCAACTCGTCTTCCGGTTCCTGTGTCAATTTCTTTTCTTGTTACAACAATGGGTTGAAGCACGCCGTATTCTTTTATAGAATTTGCCAAATCCTGCAACGCAGTTTCATCAAATTCGCGCCTTGGCTGAAAAGGATTCGGTTTTATTTTATCTACTTCTATCCAAAAAACCGATTCTTTTCTTTTTGGTTCTTCCGCTGCTAAATTGATTTTTTCATCCATCCCGTTAGAAAATATTAATAATTATGCTAGTATAACTCTGGATTTCCGTTATTCATAGTTTACAAATTTTCTAACGGGATCCATAATATATAAAATAACTTAAGTTCGCTTAAAATGCAAAACGGCCAGATGGTGGAATTGGCAGACACGCACGACTCAAAATCGTGTGCCGAAAGGCATGAGGGTTCAACTCCCTCTCTGGCCATATTTATGGTATTATTATGATATATGGGGAACCCAATTGAACACGAGATTCAAGAGCAAGCAATTTTAAAAGGCGGGTCCTGGAAAGACACGAAAATTTATGCCAAACCGAAAAGCCCTCAAATTGTGACGTATATTTTTAATCATTCGGGTGGGATAATAAAAAACGAAAAACAAGCTACATATGTAATAGCTGCGCTTTGCACTGCGATAATTATTATTTCTTTCTACATTGCTTTCGGCAAAAACAAAACTCAAAAATTGCCTCCTGAAGTTGAACAATACTTTATAGAAAACAAAATTCAGCTTCCGTATTAATACTAGCTAATGGTCTGCATAAATACCTTTAGCGACGGGAACGAATGAAAGTAATCCTCCAAAACACCAAGAATTTCCTTCTCCTGGGGTTGTATTGGCTTCATTTATGTACCCTCCGGTGTACGATTTCCAGTTCTTTATTTCACACCTATCTTTATGCTTTGACTGCAAAATAGTTATTAAGTCATATCTTTGTCCATCGGAATGTATAAAATAGGTGTATCCGCAACAAAAAAATGGAGGGAAAGATGAGTTATCGGCAGGATCTTTAGGCAAACTGCCTATATATGGTTTTAATTCTTCTTCTATATTAACTGGTGTGGGAGATGAAGTTGTCCAGTTACTCCAACTTCCAGCCCATTTTGTATTAGGATCCACGCTTCCTGTATAAGCACCCGGATACTCACCATGATCCGCGTAATATTGGTCAAGCGCGTCCCGAATTTGTTTAATATCATGAATCCTGACAACATCCAAAGCTTTATAACGCGCTTCTCTTAATGCAGCCAAAACTATGCTTGATAATAAAGAAATAATCGCGATTACAACCAAAAGCTCTATTAAGGTAAATCCTCTTTTAGATTTGTTATGTTGATGCCTGTTAAAATGCATTTTACCTTTTTTCATGTTTTATATTTTTTAGAATAACATGAATCAAAAAAGCAGATAAAACCCCAATGATTGATCCGCCCAAAATATCCGAGGGAAAATGAACGCCAGCTGCAATGCGCGAAATTCCTACGAAAATCGCTGCGGTAAAAAAAATAATGCTTGTTTTTGGATAAAAAAATGATATTGCGGTTGCAACAGCAAAAGAAAAAGCAGCGTGCCCGGATGGAAATGATCCTCCGCCATCTCTTAATACAAGTTGGTAAATGTCCGAGTAAACTTCAAAAGGGCGCGGCCGATCCCAAAAAAATCTGATAAGTTCCGTTAAAATAAATCTAGCAAAAAGTCCGGATGCCAGAGAAAAAAACAATAATTTAAAATTTTGCCTGACGTTGCAGACCCATTTATCCAATACACAAAAAATCAAAAGTACGGCAACAGCTAAAATTAAAAAATAAACCAAAAAAACCGCGCCGAAAATAATAGCCGCGTCTAAAAATAAGCTTTTGCCGGCAAAAGAATTAAGCCATAAAACAATTTGTGCATCAATTTGAGGCATAAATAAATAATATAGTTTATGGACAATTTTAACAAACTTACATCAAAGGATATATTTCCCCCTTAAAATAAGTGGAATTAAGGAGGTTATGATTTTTTACTTAATTCCACTAAATTCCAAAAAAGCATGGCGACTGTTAATGGGCCGACGCCTCCGGGGACCGGAGAAAATAAAGACGCTTTTTCCGCAACGGCAGGATCGATATCCCCACGCAAGGCACGCTCCGATTTCGTGCTGGAATCTCCCACAGATGTTCCGCAGTCAATTGCAATAACCCCATCACTTACCATATCTGCTGAAATTAGGTTTGCTTTTCCAACTCCAGAAATCAGAATATCGGAGTTTTTAGTGATTAGTGATAAATGGTCGGGCGATGTGTTTTCATCCGCTACTGAAACCGTAGCGCCCTGATTTATAAGCCAAGTTGCAACAGGTTTCCCTACAAGTCGTCCTGCCCCAATAACTGCCGCCCGTTTCCCTCGCAGCTCTATAGAATATTTTTTAAATATAAAATCAATCGCGGCAACCACCGGAGGTAAAATTTTTGATCTGCCTACAGCAAAAGCTCCTGCGCTTTTTGAAGAAAGCATATCGGGATCTTTTTCAGAAATTATCGCGTCTAAAATATATGGAGTGTTGATTTGCGAAGGCAACGGAAGCTGCACAATCACTCCGTCATTTTCTTTAATATGCACGATTTCGGAAACTTTCTCTCTTAGCTTATTTGTTGAAACATCTTCTGGAATTTCATAAATTCGAACGTCAATTCCAACGTCGTTTCCAAATTTTTTCTTCACCGAAAGAAATTTTTCAGTAACAAGATTTTCCCCGACTTTAACTACAGCTAATCTTATCCGCCGGTTTCCCAAATTTAAAACCTCCGCTTTTAGTTCGGTTTTAATTTCTTCCGCCAATTTTTTTCCATCTACAATCATACATTAGTCAATAACTTTCTTATTTTATAAGTATTGCCGTGTTTTAGAAGCCCAAGATATGAATTCAAGGTTTCCTGAGATTGATATTCTTTCAATCTTCTAATCATCCTCTTTTTTGTGCTTGCCCGCAACACCCGATGATCTGGAAAATAAGTCCATCCCAAAAAATCAACTCCTGAAGCAAAAGTTTTAATAAAAAGCTTGTCCGGATGCAATTCAAGTTTTAGTTCGTTTCTCAAAAATTCTTTAATTGGCACTATGAATTTTTCCAGATATTCTTTACTTTCCGACAAAATCACAAAATCATCCGCATACCTAATATAATATTTGGCTTTTAACTTATGTTTAATAAATTGATCCAACTCAGTCATGTAAATATTTACGAAAAGTTGGGAGGTGAGATTGCCTAAAGGCAAACCAATACGCGGCTTAGTTGAAGAAAAGCTATCTATAATTTGCCGAAGAAGCCGTAAAACATTGGCATCTTGAATATATTGCCGCAAAATTTTCATTAGAATTTCGTGATCAATGTTAGCGAAAAATTTTCTGATATCGCATTTCAAAGTCCAGCAGGTTTTGGTACTATTCTTGCTGGCTTTGTAAGCAAACTGCTTAAATCTGTTTATGGCTCTGTGAGTTCCCTTTTTTAATCTACAGGAAAAAGAATCCGCAATAAAAATTTTGTCAAAAAAGGGATAAAGTACTCTGTAAATTGCGTGATGCAAAAGGCGATCGCGAACAGTTGCTTTGTGAATATTTCTCGGTTTGGGATCGGAGATGTTAAAAGCTTTGTAATCTCCGTGCTCGTAAGTATATTTTGCCAAATCGTTGTGAAAAGATAAAATATTATCCATGAAACAGAAAGAAAATTCTTGCACATCGCGCCTGTCCCGCTTCCCACGCACAAATTCTCGCCAGGCATCTAGCAAGTTTTCTATAACAATGATATCTTCAAAACTATGAGTGAATTGAATCTTCATAAAAATTTTCCTATAATGCCCCCCCCAACAGCTTTTGCCGCTTCTTGAAAAAATAAAAAGCGCATACTTATTATGGTACAGTTATTGCCAAATTTTGCCCAAACCTCATAGATACTCTCTCGGCCAACGGATTGATACTTTTTTTATAGAAACAATTGAAGCCATATCGATCGCTGCCTTTTTGGCTCGCCAGGAAAAACAGCCTTATATACGTCTTGCGATAAGAAAGATTGATACGCTAAAAATACTTTTAATGATTCTTTGGGAAACTAAATCTTTGGACAATAAAAAGTATATTGCTTTGTCAGTAACAATAGATGAGATAGGTAAAATGCTAGGAGGTTGGAGCGGACAAATACAGAAACAAAACTCTCCCGACACGAAGTCGCGAGAGAAATAAAATAACTTGCGTGCACAGCCGCGGGGTTGTTGTCGTTCCAGTCGTTGTCGAGCCAGTTGTAATTCGAGAGCCACTTGCCGTCGTTAAAGTAGAGATAACGAACGTAAAGATTGTCGTTCGGGTCGCGGTTTGCGTATAGTGTGCCATCTGTGCCACCATCCCTCGAATGCTCTCAGGATTGAATCGTATTTGGCATATCAAATGCCATAGCACTCTACACCAAGTAACTTCGTTTTTTGTGAAGTGTCTGCATACACCACTCTACCTCAAACCTTAGTCGGGGATACTCTCGATGTATGGATACTGGATTCGGTCGTAGGAAACCGTGATCTCCCACATATTCACCTAATACCATTTTGATGTTAGCACAAAGAAAAAAGCCCCGCGATATTCTGCGGGGCTGGAGTTCTGCGCCATTCTCCAAAGCGTTTGTAAATTGCAAAGGACAAAGCTCTAAGAATCTAAGAAACCCCGAGATTTAAAGTCCAAAGTGCTAACTTGCGTGCACAGCCGCGGGGTTGCTGACGCTCCAGACGCTGCCGAGCCAGTAGTAACCCGAGAGCCACTCGCCGACGCTAAAGTAGAGAAAACGAACGAAAAGATCGTCGCTCGGGTCGCGGTAGATCGTTCCCCAAAAGAAAACGTGGAGGGTGTTTCCGTTTTCGTCTTTCTTCCAATCCTCTATGAGATGCTGATTGGCTAAAAGAGCATCGAGAATGTTTGCATCGAGAACCGGTTTCCCGGTCAATTTTTCGCGAAGCTCGTAGCCTTTCAGCCATTTACCGTTCTTCTGGCGCTTGGATAGAAATAGAACAACTTTTTTCCTATCCAAATACAGTCCATCGGCCCGTTTCTCAAGAATTGACCAACCACCGACGTGTTTCTCAATTTCCGCACCGTTAAACGGAAGATTTGGCGCGGCACCGAGATTCACGGCGATAGTGGTGTCGTTAATAGTAATCGTGCGAGTAGCGTCTTCGCCTACCGGCTTGATCTTTGCGGTGCCATTGAGCACAGATTTTATCCCTGCAAGATTACCGTATTGCTTGAGCTTGGTAACGTCGTCGGTGGTAAATCCTTCCACCTCCAACGAATCTCCGAGCTGATTCATCTGACCCACAGAGTAAAGATTGGACATCGTCCTTCTCCTTTTTTGGACATGTTCCTTCCGGAACTCGTCCGCTTGCTGTTTAATTTGGCTTTCGCCACAGCCCAGATGTGGCTTTTTTAAGCCACATCTGGGCTGTGGCGAAGCGCAAGTTAATATATTTTAAAGAGCCATATTTCCATAATACATCTAGTGATTATAAAAGTCAATAGCGGAAAAACTATTGTTACGCAATTTTTTTCATCAACAATCATTTTTTTGATAAAATTTTGTTAATTTTTTCGGCAATTCTTTTTGCATCTTTTTCTTTCATACCTTGCGTAGTAATTGCCGCAGTTCCGATGCGGATGCCGGATGGGTCAAATGGGGAGCGCGTATCAAATGGAATTGTGTTTTTGTTTACAATAATTTTTTTTGCCTCCAAAAGCTCTTGTGCTTTTTGACCAGATAAGCCGCGTGTCCATGTGTCCATCAAAAACAAATGTGAATCCGTTTCTCCGGAAATTATTCTCCACCCCATTTTTGTAAGCTCTTTTGCCAAGGTTTTTGTATTTTTAACAACTTGCTTAGCATATTTTTTAAAATCCGGACTCATCGCTTCTTTCAGGCAAACCGCGACAGCGGCAATGTTATTCGTGTGCGGCCCGCCCTGAAGCCCCGGGAAAACAGCTTTATCAATTAAGTCGCGAATTGCGATTGAACCGCTTCGCTTTAAGGTATTTACCTCCCCCTTCCCCTCCTTGTAAAGGAGGGGAAGGTTGTGGGTCTCCTCCTTTCTAAGGAGGAGCGGTGAGGAGGTAGGGGTGGTTATAAATCTGTCGTTCCTTGAAAAAATTATCGCAGACCTCGGCCCTCTCAATGTTTTATGCGTTGTTGTCGTAACAATATCTGCGTATGAAAAAGGCGATGGATATGCGCCGCCGGCCACAAGCCCTGCAAAATGCGACATATCTATCATTAACAGCGCATCCACGCTTTTTGCGATATCCTTTAATTTTTTAAAGTCTATAACTCGCGAATAAGCTGTAAACCCCGCAACAATCATTTTTGGTTTTTCGCGCATCGCCATTTTTTGAATTTCCATATAATTTAGCATCTCGTTTTTTTTATCTACTCCGAAATGCACCCAATTCCAAAGTTTTCCTGTTGCGCTTACTTTGTGCCCGTGCGTAAGATGCCCGCCCATCGAAAGAGCCATCCCCATAATCTTCCCACCCAAAGGAACAACGGCCAGATATACAGCAAGATTTGCTGGCGATCCAGAATACGGCTGCACGTTAACATTCCATGTTTGAGGAAAAAGTTTAAAAAGTTTAAGTGCGCGCCATTTAGTCAAATTTTCAACTTTATCTACAATTTCGTTCCCGCCATAATAACGCTTGCCTGGATATCCTTCCGCATATTTATTTGTAAACACCGATCCTAGCGCGCGCAAAACATCTTGCGACACATAATTTTCAGACGCAATTAAATTAATAACGCCTTTCTGACGCTTTTCTTCTAGCTTTATTAAACGCTCAATTTCTTTATCTCGCATGGAGTTAGTTTATCAGTTTTGTCAATACTTTAGCAAGTTTTTTTCTTGGGTTGTGGCGGATAAACGGACCATCGTCCAAAAGATCAGCAAGTATAAATTTTGGTTTATTGTTGTCCAACATTCGATGTTGGACAACTGGCGGAGTAATAAATTCAGCTTTTTCTTTTTTATATCTCGCAAGAATTTTTGTATGCGGTTTTTTGTTGTTGAAAATCGCGTAATCCAAAACACCCGCTCCTAAATATTTTTCAATTTCTGAAATAAAATCCTCCGCGCAGAAATCGTCCGTTTCTCCGAATTTAGTCATTAAGTTGCATACAAAAACTTTTTTCGCCGGAGATTTTCTTATAACTTCCGCAATGCCCTTAACTAATAAATTCGGTATTAAACTTGTGTAAAGGTCGCCGGGACCCAAAATAATTAGATCTGCTTTTTTAAAAACTCCTATCGCTTCCGGATTTATATTTGCACGCGGACGCAGCCAAACTTTTGAAATACGTGCGCGTGTTTTTCCTTTTTTGGGAATATCTATTCTGGTTTCGCCGCAAACCAAATCTCCACTTTCAAGTCGCGCGTTGAGCCGAACGTTATCCAAAGTAACCGGCAGAACACTGCCTTCAATATTTAAAATTTTAGACGCTTCTTTAACCGCAAGCCCGAAATTTCCGTTAATTTTTTCCAAGGCGCTTAAAAAAATATTACCGAAATTGTGGCCTTTAAAATCTCCCCCCTCAAATCTGAAGTTAAAAAGCTCACGTAAAATGCCGCTATTTCGAGAAAGTGCGACTAGCGCTCTTCTTATGTCCCCAGGCGGCAAAACTCCGTATTGATCTCGCAATATGCCCGTAGAACCTCCGTCGTCTGCCATCGAAACCACAGCCGTTAAATTTAAATCGTAATTCTTCAGCGCGGAAAGCACCATGAAAGTGCCGGTTCCTCCACCGATAACCACAACATTTTTTCGCATATTGATAAAACAAAATCAGCAACACAAATGTTGCTGATAAAAAACAAATTCAATACATTCTTTATTAGATCATGAGCGGCATGCCCGCTTCCTCTTTTTGAAGTATGTGTTCTTCTGCCTTTTTTATATCTTCGGGGTAACCAATGGGCAACCAGAACTTCGCTTCGACGGCGCGAATGTCATTATCTTGCGCCAATTGAGCAACTGAGTCAGTAACATAAAATTCTCCGTTTTTGTGCTCTCGCGCGGGATATTTAAAAATTCTAGAATCTAATACGAGCACGCCGGTTGAAGCAAGATTTGAAGGGGGAACTTCCGGTTTTTCTACAAATTCTTTAATATTTTTATTCTCGTCGGTTACAATAACCCCGAATTTCCTTGGGTCAGGCACTTCTTTTACAAGTAAAGACAAAGGGTATTTGAGACATGCATTAATATCATCTTTCGACTGCAAATCGTCGGCATAGAGCATTAAAAACCTTTCTTCTTTTAGTTTTTCTCTGGCAAGCCAAAGTGCGTGCGCTGTTCCCATTTTTTTATCCTGTTCCACATAATTTATTTTTCGTCCTTTAAATTCGTCCCCGAAATAATTTTTTATCTGTTCTCCCAAATATCCCACAACCAAAACTATTTCGCCGGCCTCATTGGGCAGCTCATCAATAATTCTATGCAAAAGCGGCTTTCCCAAAATCGAAATCATCGGCTTGGGACAATTTAATGTAAGCGGCCGCATTCTAATGCCGTTGCCTGCAGCCAAAATTAAAGTCTTCATAAAAAAATATTCGCAATATTACAGTGAAAATTTAGTGAACTTTTAAAATTTCGCTCACTCTACTGTAACAGATTTGGCTAAATTTCTCGGTTTGTCAACATCTAAACCCGAAAGAGCCGCTGTGTGATAAGCAAATAGTTGAAGCGGAAGCACTGATAAAATTGGCACAAACATTTCAAGTGTTTGAGGAATATATACCACATCATCAGCAAGCTTTGAAATTTTTTCGTCTCCATCAGTTGCAATTGCTAAAACCTTTCCTCCGCGCGCCTTTATTTCCGCTACGTTGGAAAACATCTTTTCATACAAAGGATCTTTCGTTAAAAGTGCTACCACAGGAAAATTTTCATCAATCAGCGCAATCGGCCCGTGTTTCATTTCCCCCGCCGAACAACCTTCCGCGTGACGATAAGAAATTTCTTTCAATTTTAAAGCACCTTCCAGTGCCGCTGGGTATTGATATTTTCTTCCTAAATAGAGAAAGTTTTTATATTTTAAATACTTCTCGGCTAATTTTTTTATTTCTTTATCTTTTTCTAAAATACTCTCCATTTTGTGCGGAAGTGCTTTAAATTCATTGATTGTTTTTTCAAACATTATTTTTGAAATAGATCCTCTTTCTTTACCCAAAAAAAGCGCGATCAGCATAAACGCACCAAGCTGTGAAATAAAAGCTTTGGTAGAAGCAACGCCTATTTCGGGACCTGCGTGGTTATAAATCCCCGCATCGGATTCTCTTGCTATTGTGGACCCAACAGTGTTCACTATTCCCAAAGTCAAGGATCCTTTTGCTTTGCCTGCTCGAAGCGCTTCTAGTGTGTCAGCGGTTTCTCCGGATTGCGAAACGAGCATAAGAGCTGTTTCAGAATCTAGGAGCAAAGAACTGTATCTGAATTCCGATGCAAATTCTACGGCGGCTGGAATCAGGGCGACCTCTTCTATGTAATGTTTACCGATAAGCCCAGCATAATAGGAGGTCCCGCAGGCAGAAATTAAAATTTTTTTTATTTTGGAAAGTCGATCTTTAACATTATCCAAGCCGCCAAGTTTTATTGATTGTTCACTTTCCGAAATTCTACCTCTTGCCACGTTTAAAAAGGCGTCCGGGCATTCAAAAATTTCTTTTTTCATAAAATGGGGAAATCCTCCCAACTGAGCCTGGGAAATGTCCCAGTCTATTTTGTCTACTTTTTTTTCCAAAAGTTTTTTTGCCATTGAAAAAATTTCAATCTTATCCGGCTTAAGTACCGCGGCTTCATTGTCGTGCAAATAGATAACATTTTTTGTAATACCAACAACCGCCGCCGCATCCGACGCAGCAATAAATTCTCCTTCTCCCAATCCTAAAATTATTGGGGAGCCGCGCCTTACAACAACAATTTTATTAGGATCCCCTTTTGATATGACAGCGATCCCAAAAGTTCCCACCACATGTCTTAACCCTTCGAGCACCGCGTCTTCCAAAAATAAGCGGTCGTGGCGCATCAAAAATGGGCGTTCAAACAAGTGAGCGAGCACTTCCGTATCCGTTTCTGATTTAAAAGTATGCCCTTCTCTTACCAATGCCTCCATTAATTCTGTATAATTTTCTATAATTCCGTTGTGTACGACAAAAATATTTTCCGTGCAATCAGTGTGAGGATGCGCATTTCTATCCGAAGGCTTCCCATGCGTTGCCCAGCGCGTATGGGCTATCGCTGACGATCCGGACCATGTTTTTCTTAAAATTTTTTTTTCCAGTGCCTGAACTCGACCGGAAGATTTTTCCATTTTGATTTTCGTTCCGTCCCAAAGCGCAATTCCCGCGGAATCATAGCCGCGATATTCAAGTCTTTTTAAGCCATCCATTACAATGGGCAGTGCATTGTTTTTGCCAATATATCCTACAATTCCGCACATATACTTATATAAAACAAAAAACAGGTGTAAGGTCACCTGTTTACTTCAAATCCGTTCAAACGGAATTTTTATTTTGCCATTCAGCGAAAACCCGTAAGTTTTTCCATATTCGACAACTGACCAGACAGCAGTCGCGAAAAGAAAAATTAATATTGAGTTGATTAAGAACAAGGATCGTTCGAAAAATAAACAAAAAATTAAAACGCTTTCCAATATAAATTTTATTTTGCCCGAATACAACGCAGGTGCTCTAGCTCCTCGGTTCCACGCACAAAGCTTAATCAATCCGACAGCCACTTCCCGAATTGCAAAAATTAGAATAAAGAAAGTCGGAATCGAACCGTTTAACCAAAAATATCCGAAAAGTAGTGGCCAATTCAAAATTTTGTCCGCAATTGGATCCAGATCTTCACCCAATTTTGTTTTACAATCGAGTTTTCTCGCAAGCCACCCGTCTAATGTGTCAGAAAGGGCAAGAACAGCATAAAACCACGGTGACCACCAATAAAACCACAGAATTACGGCACCGATAATTCTCCCAAAAGTTATAACATTGGGTATGGTTAACTTAAGCTGAGTATCTGTTTTAGATAAAACCAATATTTCCTGCTTCATTTTTTCTCCTCAAACCACAATATTTATGAGCCTGTTGGGAACGAAAATAATTTTTCGTGGTTTTTTGTTTTCTAGCGCGATCTTAACAAATACCCCATTTCGTTGTCAATAGTGTAGTAAACTAACGTTATATAAACGATCGTTGTTTAACTTTAGCGCATAAAGAAAAAGTGGAAATCAAGTTAGTTCTTTTATTGTTCCTTTTTTACTTATCTCTAAAACATGAATATAATTCAAAATCGCCTTTTCGCTCATATGGTAAAAGAGAGTTTCTGGAATTTTATTTTTACCAATCCACACGCTTTTTTGCAACATTTTAAAATCAAGATTTTTTAACACTTCCCGTAACCAAAAACGTTTTTTCTTTTCTTTTTCTGGTATATCATACATAACAATTTTTAATTTGTCGTCACTAATGCATATGTATTCTGTTTTGTTTTCGCGAATGAACTTCAATTTTTTTAAGCCGGTCGTTGTAATTTTCCAAAATGTTCCATTATGAGCTTTTTTACATTCAATAAGTCTTTGTCGCTTAAGCTGATTAAGCAAAGAATAATACTTCTGCTTTTCGGCTTTCGATTTTCCACTTTCCTTGTTTCTGCCAGTTCCGCCGTATAATACTCTCCTGGCCGCCTTATAAGATTTATGGTAATTTGGTAAAATTTCGTCTAAAATTTCAAACGTAGCCGAAGCACCTTCGACAAGCGCTGTTAAAATTTCTTCTATCTTTCTTGCTTTTCTCATTCATCATTAGTTTACTAACGTTACACACCGATCGTCAATATGACTTTAGCAAACGAAAAAGAAGCAAACAAAAACGAGGTTATTTACCTCGCTGATTTTGTTGTTTTTTTCTATTCCTATTTTCTTTTTTGATTATCTTCTTATAAGAATCGGCTATAGTTCTTGCGCTGGCGGTAACTTTACTTGCATCAATTTTCTCGCTATAAGTCATTACTATCTCTGCAAGTATCGGCAATACTGAATGCTGCCATAAATCATCGAGCGAGAGTCGAAGTTGGTCAGGATCAATATTTACTCTAGCCGCTAGTTCTTCAAATGACGGCAATCTATGTAGTTCGCGACGAAGCTTTAAAAAACATTCAACAAAAAATCCTGCAAAAAATATTGATCGCTCTTGGGTTAAAAGCACTCTATTCTCCTCAAACCACAATATTTATGAGTCTGTTGGGAACAAAAATAACTTTTCGTGGTTTTTTGTTTTCTAGCGCGATCTTAACTTTTTCACGCGCCAAAGTCAACTCTTCCGCTTCTTTTTGGGAAATTTCCGCCAGCACCTTAAACTTATCCCGTATTTTACCGTTTATTTGTACTACCAATTCATAAGTATCTTCAATAATTAATTCTGGGTCATACTTTGGCCATTCTTCGGAATGAATTGATTTTTTATTTCCTAATTTATGCCATAGCTCTTCTGTAAGATGCGGAGCAAAAGGAGAAAGTAATTTGAGAAACAATTTCCAATTTTCAATTTGCAATTTCCAATCAATTTTCAATTTTTCCATCTCATTTAACAAAATCATGAGCGCAGAAATTGCGGTATTAAATTTAAACTCTTCTATATTTTCTGAAACTTGTTTGATTGTTTTGTTTAATATTCTTGTCATTGCCTCGGCGCCAGATTTTGCAAGAACACGCATATTCTCCTGCTGGAGAATTGCTCTGCTCACGCCGCCGCGCTGCGCAAGGTCTTGCAAAACCTGCGCCTTCGTCAATTTTTGCGTGGATTTAAAAACCCTATCTAAAAATCTACGGATCCCCAAAATGCCGTGCGGGTCCCACGGATAAGAACCAACTTCATTATATGGACCAATGAACGCCAAATACATCCGAACTGTATCGGCACCGAATTTATTTACATATTCATCAGGATCGATTACATTTCCGCGCGATTTAGACATTTTTTGTCCATCAGGGCCTAAAATAAGTCCTCTATTTTTTCTTTCTTTATACGGCTCGTTTCCCAAATTTTTTGGGACGAGACCCAAGTCAAACATCGCTTTATACCAAAAACGAGAATATAAAAGGTGCATTGTTGTATGCTCCGCGCCTCCCGAATAAATATTTATTGGCAGCCATTTCTCCATTTTTTTACTATCCGCAAAGCTTTTATTATTTTTCGGATCACAATATCTAATAAAATACCATGAAGAATCAACAAACGTATCCAAAGTATCTGTCTCTCGTTCAGCTGTCCCTCTGCATTTAGGGCATTTAACAGCTAGCCATTTTTTTGCTTTAGCCAAAGGAGACTTGCCTTCTCCAGTCGGCAAGAAATCTTTTATTTCAGGAAGCTTAACTGGCAAATCTTTTTCCGGTACCGGCAAAACTCCGCATTTTTCGCAGTGCAGAACGGGAATGGGAACTCCCCAGTATCTTTGCCTAGAAACAACCCAATCCCGCAATTTATATTGGATTTTTATTTCCCCGCCAACAAACTCGGTAATTTCTTTTTTTGCTTTTTCGGAATCCAGACCGTTAAATTTTTCGGAATTAAACAAAATCCCTTCTCTTGTATAAGCGGTATTTTTACCCGTTTTTAATCTTTCCAGCCAGTATGGCAATTCCGAGTTTACCATTTTACCCGGTACAAAATACGACTCGTCTACCCACATTATTTTATTGCCATCGTTTTCACCCTTTCTTGAAACTGGAACTTTTTCATTGCTTTCAAGTTCAAAATAAAGCGCGGATGCGATAGCTATTCTATTTTCGTCTTTATGTTTAGCAAAGTAAGTCGCTCGCACAGCCCCCCCCAACTCTCTTACAAATTTCAAATCTACATATCCCGTTTCTTCCTTAACCTCTCGCAAAGCAGCTTCTTTTAAATTTTCTCCATCTTCAACGCCTCCAATTACAACAGTATTCCATCCGAATTTTTTATTGCTCAATATCAAATATTTTTTTTCTTTTGGATCAAAAACAATGGCATGGACATTTCTTCTGACTTTGGAGGGCTTATCCGATCGCGGCGGATTTATGTGATCAACAACAGCCGGAATTATTACATGTTTAATCGGCAGATTAAATTTTGTCGCAAATGCGAAATCGCGTTCGTCATGCGCGGGAACCGCCATAATTGCACCAGTTCCGTATCCCGCTAAAACATAATCCGCAATCCAAATCGGAATTTCTTCTCCATTTGCCGGATTAATTGCCTTAATGCCTTTTAGTTCAACCCCCGTTTTCTCTTTGGCTTCTTGCTGTCTTTGCAACTGAGTTTTTTTCTTCGCTTTATTAATATATTCTTTTACTTCTTTAAAATTGGAAATTGAAAACCTGCCCGTCCGGCAGGCGAGTTGTAAATGGGAAATTATCGGATGTTCCGGCGCCAAAACTAAATAAGTTGCGCCAAAAATAGTATCGGGACGAGTGGTAAAAACTTCAATTAAATCAGCGCAGTGTTTTAAAATTTTAGGTTCAATATTTCCCGAAAAATGCGGTTTTTCTGCGGTATAATCGTAAATAACTCCCCCAAACATTTGTTTTAAATTCTCGGCCTGAAAAACAGGGACAACATCATCGGTCAAATCTCTTAAAATATGGATCTCGCCGGCATTTTCCTTTATCTTTTTTATATCAAATTTCCAGTCAAATGCATGTTTTGCAAACGCATCGACAAGAAATTTATTTTCAGCAAAGCCCGCAATTATTATTGTCTTTTTTACCGGCTGTTTAAGTTTTTCTAAAATTTTTAACGCGACAACACTACCCAAACTGTGTCCCAAAAGAACTGTGTCTTTATCGAATTGCACGGATTTTAAAACCGTCTCAACCTGCTCATAAACTTTTGGGTCATTAGTATCAGGCAATTTGGGAACATATACTTCCGCACCTCTTTTTTTAAGCTCATTTTTTAATCGGGGGAAAAAGTTTTTTTCGGGCGAACCAATATACCCGTGAAGTAAAACATATTTTTTTGCTATTCCTCCTTTTATTTCAAAATTAATTTCTGCTCCCTTACTTTTTCCGATCCAGTTTCTTTGCGCTTCTTTGATTTCTTCCGGCCATTTAAGTTTTTCGAGACCCGAAAGCAGGCGCTCTGCATAATCAGTAATGCGAAGCATCCATTGTTTCATTTGCTTTTGCTCAACTTCCGCTCCGCATCTTTCGCATTTTCCACCAACAACCTGTTCGTGTGCAAGTACGGTTTTATCTTTCGGGCACCAGTTGACAGGCGTTGTCGATTGATACGCTAGCCCTTTTTTAAAAAATTGCAAAAATATCCATTGAGTCCATTTATAATATTCGGGATCGC
Source organism: uncultured Candidatus Saccharibacteria bacterium (assembly GCA_964464405.1). GTDB lineage: Bacteria > Patescibacteriota > Minisyncoccia > UBA11713 > 2-01-FULL-45-33 > CAYXFX01. Next base: position 79,178 of record CAYXFX010000001.1, on the reverse strand, counting down.
AGGTAATTACTTCTCTAGTCCAATCAAAAGATGCGCCCATGGAACGCAACTGTTTGCGCATATAGTCAATATTTCCGTAAGTCCATTTTCTCGGATTTAGTTTATTTTTTATCGCCGCGTTTTCTGCAGGAAGCCCGAAGGCATCAAAACCGATGGGAAACAAAATGTTTTTTCCTTCCATTCTTTTTTTTCGCGTAAAAATATCAGGCACTGAAAAAGCATACCAATGCCCCGTATGCAAATTGCCCGAGGGATATGGGAATTCTATTAAAGAATAAAAATTCTCCGCTCCTTTTTTCTTATCGGGCGTTTTATAAATTCGCGACATCTCCCACTTCTTCTGCCAATGCTTCTCAATTTTTTGGTGATTGTATTGCATTCAATTCTATTAAAATAGCAATTTTTTGCCTTATTGACAACACATATTCGAGCGCTATATTTAGGGCAGATTAACAAGAAAAGGAGAAAAAACAATGTTTTCTAACTATATTGATGGCAAATTTACATGGAACCCAAGCATAAAAATTTTCTTAAGCAAAAATCCAGCGAATCTTTCCGATATTCTTGGGGGATTTCCGGAATCTTCCGACAATGATCTCGAGCGCGCAATTAAGTCAGCAAGAAAGGCGTTCCCTGCATGGCGGGATCTGGGAATGGTAAAACGCTCGGAATATTTCTTTAAACTTGCAAGATTAATCGAAGATCAAAAAACAGAATTAGCGAGAATAGTCTGCCGCGAATCCGGCAAGCAGATAAATGAATCCCTGGCTGACGTTGTCGAAATGCTTCATATGATTCAGTACGGTTTTTCGAAATCTTTCGAAGGTGTGGCGGGAAAATTATTCCACGACGAAATTCCGGAAAAAGAATGTATGGCACGTTTCATTCCTAGAGGAATCGTGGCATGCATTTCTCCATGGAATTTTCCTATGGCAATTCCCATGTGGGAAATGGGGCTTTCACTCGTGTACGGAAATGTCATAATTTTAAAGCCGTCCGAAGAAACTCCGCTTTGCGGAAGTACTATTGCTTCTCTCATGCATAAAGCCGGTTTTCCTCCGGGAGTTTTTCAACTTCTGCACGGGCACGGAGAAAATATAGGATGGAAGCTTGTAAAACATCCTGAAGTCGCTTCTGTTTTATTTACGGGCAGTTACGATGTTGGAGCCAAAATTAAACAAGAGGTCGCGAAGCATTACAATAAATTTTGTGCAATAGAAACCGGCGGAAAAAGCGCCGTAATTATTTTGGAAGACGCAAAAATTGATTCTCTTGCTATCCCCTCTGCGCTTGCTTCGGGTTTTAAAACGGCAGGACAAAGATGTGTTTCCGCAAATCGAATCATAGTTCATCAAAATCGCTATGTGGAAGTTTGCGAAAAAATGATAGAAGAAGCCAAAACACTAAAAGTTGGAGACCCATTCGACACCACGGTTTTTTACGGACCAATGATCAACAGAGCGGGAGTAGTGAAAGGACTTGAATTTAACCGCCGCGCAAAAGATGAAGGTTTTAAAATCCTACTCGACAGAAACAAAGAAGGGCGCCCTTCAAAAAATGGTTGTTGGCTCATGCCATTTCTTTACACGGGTGAGTGGAAATCTGACAGCTATGTTTTAACCAACGAAGCATTCTCGCCCCACGTTGCAATCATTCCTGCAGACAGCGTGGAACAGGCTGTAGCCATTTATAATGATACAAAATACGGGCTGGCTGCGTCAGTTATAACAGAAAATTACAGACAAATGAGACGGGTACGGGACAACGTCAAATGTGGAATTTTTTACTGGAACCTGCCGTGTATCGGAGCCGGAGTACGCCTTCCCTTCGGGGGTGTAAAAGCTTCGGGGAATCTGATTCCTTCGGCAGCCGGCATTTTGCCAGCCATTACCCATCTTCAGGCCGTAACATATAATTACGGCGAAGAAATTGTGATGGCCCAAGGCCTCTCCATCAAAACAAAGTCATAATTCCTTCGACCTGCTTATAAGCGGGTCTTTTTTATTTTAAGCCGAAAATTTTGATTGCATTTTGAGTTGTTTGCTCTGCAACATCTTCAAAAGACACATCTAAAATCCGTGAAATTTTTTTGGCAACTTCTTCAACGTATAAAGGTTCGTTTCTCTGTCCGCGATATGATTGCGGAGTGACATACGGAGCATCTGTTTCCAAAAGAATCCGCTCAAGCGGAATGCCCTTCACTAGTTTTTCGTAAGACCGCGCAAAAGTAACCACGCCTCCAAATGAAAATGAAAAGCCCAAGTCCATCAAATGCGCGGCATCATCCAAAGTACCGGAAAAAAAATGTATAACGCCGGGATTGCTTTGCGCAGTTACCATAGAGCGCTTCGCGGTTAAAATTGCAATCAAATCGTGGAACGCCTCGCGGCAATGAATCATAAGCGGCTTTTTGACTTCATGCGCAAGCTCTATCTGTTTTATAAATACTTCTTCCTGTTTCTTTTTGGTATCTTCTGTAAGCCGGTAATAATCAAGCCCGCATTCCCCTATCGCGACGACCTTCGGTTCTTCAGCAAGTTTTTTGTAGTAATCATAATCAAACTCTTCCCCGCGCGAAATAAAACCCCTTGCGTCATCTGACGCTCCCAACTCTTGCGCATCATGAAAACTTTTTTCCGTATGAATCGGATGAAGCCCAACTGCCGCAAAAACTCCATCATATTTATGCGCTAAATCAACTGCATTTCTGGAAGTGTCTTTCTGCGTCCCAATATTTATAAGCCACGTTTCTGTATCCAGTGCGCGCCGAATTACAGCGTCTTTATCTGATGAGTATGCCGCAAACTGCGTATGTGTATGGACATCCACTAATTTCGGTGTTGACATTTTTTTATTTTTTTAATCTAGGAAACAGATGCGGGGTTTCTTTTGCGGAAAATTTAGTCCATTCTTCTTCCGATTCTGGCGGAACACCCAAAGAATTTAAAATTTTGTCTGAAGTTTGAGGAAGAAAGGGCTTTAACATCCACGCAATTGAAGCTAAAGAATATGCTAAATTCCAGAGCATTATTTTTGCATCCTCCGGATTTTCTCTTACCAATTTATATAATTTATATTCTTCGATATACTCATCTAATCTTTTTAAAAATGCGAATACATGGCGAACTGCCTCACCGAAATTATAATCCTCCATAAAGCTTTTGTATTTTTGCCAAAGCATACTGTCTATTAAGTACATCGGGGTCGCCTCTTCCAAAGAAATTTTCTCTCCGATTGCTGCTAGAAAATCCAGATTTTTTTTGAGAGAATATCTAGTAAGTTTTTCGTCGGAAGGACGCGCAATTTCCGGAAAATTAGACATCATTTTCAGTGTCCGACTTACTAGATTTCCCAAACCGTTTACCAAAATCCCTTCGTAAACTTCGTCAAAATGTTCAAATGTAAAATCCCCATCATTAAATAATGGAACTTCGTGAGCCAAGTAAAAACGAACTGCTTCCGCGCCGTATTTTTCTAAAAGTGGTACAGGATCAATCACATTTCCGCGAGATTTAGACATTTTCTCACCCTTAACATTTATAAAACCATGGACGAAAACAGTTTTTGGAAGCGGAATCCCAGCAGACAAAAGCATGGCGGGCCAGAAAATTGTATGGAATTTCATAATATCTTTTCCCACAACATGCACATCCGCCGGCCAAAATTTTTCAAACAAATTTTCTCCCGAAAGAGAAGAAACCTCGTCCTGCCCATACCCTAATGCCGTAATATAATTGGAAAGCGCGTCGCACCAAACATACATTGTTTGGGTAGCATCCCCCGGCACAGGAACGCCCCAAGAAATATCTTTGGACGGCCGAGAAAAACTTATATCTCCGATTTCTTTTAATATATTAAGCGTCTCTTCTTTTCTCCAATCAGGAAGTATTTTTATTTCTTCCTTAAAGATTGCGTCTTGCAATCGGCTCGTGTATTTGGAAAGCCTAAAAAAATAATTTTCTTCTTCGATCACTTCCGGCTTTTTTTTGTGAACAATACAATTTCCCTCCTTATCCAAATCCTTTTCTGTTATAAACGCCTCGCATCCTTCGCAATAAAAACCCTTATAAAAACCTTTATAAATATCTCCGGCTTCTGAAAGTTTTTTCCAAAGAAACTCCGCACCTGGCCAATGGCGCTCTTTGTCGGACGTCCTTATAAAATCATCGTTTGAAATTTCAATTTTAGATAAGAGTTCTTTAAATTTCGAGGACATTTCGTCCACGAATTCTTTCGGATCTTTTTTTTGCCCCTCCGCGGCACGAGCAATTTTTGCGCCGTGTTCATCCGTCCCGCTTAAAAAAAATGTATCAAACCCACGAAGTTTTTTGTAGCGCACCAAAATATCAGCCTGCACCGCTTCTAAAGCAAAACCCAAATGCGGAGGTGCGTTCAAATAAGGTATTGAAGTTGTAATATAAAATTTATCCTTATGTATTTCCATTTCTATTATTATTTTTGCGAACGGATACGTCATTTAAAAATTCAACGAGAACCGCTGCTATAGGCACGGCAAGCACGATGCCGAAAAATCCTCCCAAAGTCCCTCCCACAACAAGAGAAATCACGACCAAAAGAGGCGGAACACCGACAGTTTTTCTTACAACCAGCGGATAAATCAAGTGATTTTCAAACTGCTGTACGATTATATAAAGACCCAAAACAAGAAGTGCTGAGGAAGGGCTTTGAATCGCAGCAATTGCAATTGCAGGAATCGCCGCCATTACCGGACCAAACACGGGAATCACCTCAAAAATAGCAGAAAGTATAGCAAGCAAAAGCGCATATTTTATACCAAGAAGTGTTAGCCCTAAAAACACTATGATTCCGACAAGCACCCCCAACAAAAACTGCCCCTGCAACCACCGCCCAATTTTTCTCTGGGATCTTTTCCAAAGACCCAAAATATATTCTTCATGTTCAAGTGGTGTCACAATCCTTAAAAAATTTTCAATTCCGTGTTCTTGAACTGAAAGGTAAAAAGAAATTACAATTAACAGCACGAACGAAAGCATTCCGCCAAAAACCGTAGTTCCTGCTGAAAAAATCCCAGCCGTTATTTTAGGAATAGACTGTTCCAAAGAAGTTGCAAGCCCCGTAAGAAAATCCCCCAAAGCGCTCGGTATCTCCGGCAAAAAAGTGGAAATCGGCCCCTTTGGGCTTAAAGTCTCCTCGATATATGCCGGTAAAGTCGAGATAAAATCTAAAATATCGCCCAAAAGCGGAGGAATAACCAAATAAAATACTAGAGATAAAATAAAAAACGCGCCCAAATAAATTACGACGACCGAAAGAATTCGCGGTATGCGGTATTTTGCAAAAAAATGATTTACTGGCTCAATGGCAGAAGCAATTACTATTGAAATTAATAATACGGCAATTACATCCCTTAAAATCCAGAGAGCAAAAAGCAAAACAACCAAAAGCGCGGCTTTAAACATTGTCCAAAAAGAAATTTCTATATATGCTTCGTTTTTCATATTTTATTTAAAATTCTTTCCAATTTCGAAGTATCAGAATTGTGTTGCCCAACTATCGCAAGATGCGCTTTTTCCGAATTAAATAATTCCCCGGCTAAAGATTTTATATTCCCAGGAGTAACTGTTTCCATTTTCTTTATATATTGGGTGGGGGTTATGATTTTTTGATTAAAAATCGCCTGCTCGCCAAAAAAATCCGCAAGCGCATTTGAGCTTTCTAAATTAATTTTTGATACTCCTTTAATGTAATCCACCGCTTTTTTTATTTCTTCTTTTTTTATGCCGTCTGTTTTAATTTTTTTTATTTCTTCCATGGCAACTTCGACTGTTTTGTCTACTTTATTATGCGGAGTCCCCGCGCTTATTTCAAAATATCCGCTATCCGTGTAGAGAGTATTTCCAGCGCCTACATAATAAGCAAGCCCAAGTTTTTCGCGTACCTCCATAAAAAGGCGGGATGAAGTATTGCCCCCCAAAATTGTTCCCAAAATTTCTAATACGAATCTCTTTGGATCATATAACGAAAAACCTTCAAAACCTAAAATAAAATTTGAAGCTTCGTTATCTTTTTTTTCAAAAATTATTTTTCTTTCTTTTTTGAGATTTTTTACATGCTTCTTTGGCGCGGGATTCCCCTTTCTTAAGGATGAAAACGCGCGCGCAATTTTATTTTCGATATTTTTAGGAAGCGCACCGCTTGCAACGACTATTGTATTTTTCGAAGAATACTGGGAATAAAAATACTCTTCTATGTCTTTCCTTTGAATTGCTCTAATTGTCGGCTCGTCCCCGGCAATTTCCCAGCCAGCAGGCTGATCGCCCCACAAAAGACGCTCAAAAATATAATTTACCCGGCTTCTTGGATCGTCGTTTCTCATCCTTATCTCTTGAATAATAACTCCTTTTTCTTTTTCAATTTCTGCCGCATCTAAAAGCGGCTCCGTTAAAATATCCGAAACGACGTCCAAAACCAAATCAAAATGTTCGCCTGCCGCCTTTACCCAGTAGCCTGTAACTTCTTTCGAGGTAAAAGCATTGTGCTGCGCGCCTATGCCGTCCAGCTCCCTGTGCACCTGGCCAGGATCCGGACGATCCTCCGTTCCTTTAAAAAACATGTGTTCTAAGAAGTGAGAGATGCCATTTATTTTTTTTGATTCGTATTTTGAACCAGTCGCCACCAAAACCAAAAGCGTAAAAGTTTCCGTATTTTTTCCAGGAACCGTCAAAATCCGAAGCCCGTTCGGAAGTTTCTTTAATTTGTAGATTTCTTTAGTTTCCATTTAAAACTATTCTAACATACCTTGAAAAAAATAAAAAGGGCTTTACGCCCTTAAAGATTCCATATATTCCATTCGCCGCGCATTCGCCGATGAAGCTTAAACCCCGCAAAACCAAGCAAAATTGAAATGATTACTAACGTATTTACATCTCTGGAAAAAGAAAAAAACATATAGGAAAGCAGTAAAAGAAAAATTCCTCCAAAAAATAATAGACAGCTTAAGCGGAAAACCCATGTCCTCTGCTTCAAGTTTGACATATGCACCTCGAAAAAATGTTCTATTTACTTCTTATCATTTTTAGGCGCTTCGGTCAACTATTTTAGTTATAGGCGAAGAAACACTTCAAAAATATGTTCGACATGAATCGATTTATTGATATAGCATTTTGTTCACGGTCGTTACAAAATTGCTATATAACTTTTTTTTATTTTTAAGAAAACAAAAAGGGCCGTTGGCCCTATTTTTCAAACTTCGATTTCAATAACTTTTGCGTGACTTCCGTTTTTCAGTTTAGCCGGCCTCTCTACCTGTTCAGAAAAACCAACATCCACTGAATCTTTGTTTTCTGTAATCTCAAAAAGATACAAAAAACTTCGAGGTTGGATCTTCAAATCCATAAATTCAGACTGCCGCCTTAGCAAATCCAGAAATAATTCATCTTCCTCGATTTCAGCGGTCAACCTGGCTCGAAAAACCAGACCATGTCCGTCATGTTTTGAAAGTACTTTTGTTTTCATTTCTCTCTCCTTTCTGATTTTTACTTAAGCATTTCTTGGAAGTATTTGTCAAGATCTTCGATTTTGTGCCGTTCTTGTTTGCCGGTGTCGCGATCGCGGACGGTTACTGTATTATCTTCCAAAGTTTGATAGTCAACCGTTACGCACCAAGGCGTTCCGATTTCGTCCTGTCTTCTATAGCGCTTGCCGATATTTCCGATGTCGTCCCAAGCGACGTTTAATTTGCAATTTCCGGCATTTAGCAGTTCGTAAACTTCATTTGCTTTGCTTACAATCGGCTCTTTATTTGAAACCAGAGGAAAAACCGCGACTTTAACGGGCGCAAATTGCGGTTTTAATTTAAGAACAATCCTTTTCTCTCCTCCCATCTCATCCTCTTCATAAGACTCAAGCAATAAAAACAAAACCGCGCGGTCTACTCCTCCCGAACATTCGATATCCCACGGGATAAACCGCTCCTTAGTCGCATCGTCATAATATGACAAATCGGTTTTTGAATATTCCGAGTGGCGCCTCAAATCCCAATCTCCCCTGTGATGAATCCCCCAAGCTTCTTTCCATCCGCCAAAAGGCGAATTAAATTCTATATCGCAAGCCGCTTTCGCGTAATGCGCGCGTTCATCCGCCAAATGGTTTCTTAAGCGCAAACTTTCTTTTTTAAAACCCAAACTATAATACCATTCAAGCGAAAACTTTTTCCAATATTCAAATTGTTCTTCTCCGATTTTCTCGTCAGGGCGCACATAATATTGAAGCTCCATCTGCTCAAACTCCCTCTGCCTGAATAAAAAATCGCGCGGAGTAATTTCATTCCTGAAAGCTTTGCCGATCTGCCCTATTCCGAAAGGTAACTTCTGATGTATTCAGTCTAAACTAATATTAACATTTACGTGCACTCCCTGTGTAATCTCTCCTCTTAAATAAACCTGCGACGCTGTTTTTTCGGAAGATCCCAATTTGGTGCCTACAAGCAAATTAAATTTTGAGGGTTCGGTCCATCCCATTTCTTTTTTGTCTTTATGTTTTTCTTCGTGTTCTTTTTTGGCTTCATTTTGATCAGCGCGCACTTGCTCATGGCAAACCCTGCATTCAATTAATGGATCAGAAAAAAGTTCTGTATGCCCGGAGGCTTCCCAAACACTAGCCGGCATTAATATAGAAGCGCTAAGGCCATATACGTCTTCGCGCTCCGCGATAAATTTATTCCAAAAATATTGCTTGATATTATGCCTAAGCTCGACTCCCAAAGGGCCATAATCAAAAATTCCGGAAAGTCCTCCGTAAATTTCTGATCCTTGGAAAATGAAACCGCGCCTTTTGCAAAGTGAAACAATTTTCTCGAGCGTTACCATTGCTCAATTCTAGCACGATCTAAAGAAAATTAAACATGAGTTTACGGAGCGATAATTTTTTGTTGTGACGTAATTTTGGGGTCTTCCGGTAAGCTGGTTGTAAGATCGGAAACAGAACTTGTTAAAATTTTATTCGTGTATAAGTCTCTTCCAGAAACTTCTGTTTTGTTAATTAATACAGGAGAACTTCCGATCTGCGACTGCGAAGGCGTGATAGAAATCTGAAATGCAAGAGTAAGCGCCGGGCGCGAAAAACCAGTGCCGGCCAAAAGCTTCGGAATTTTCCACTCTATCGAATTTGTGTTTCTATCGTAAATGAAGTTCGCGTCCGCAGATCTTACAATATTTTTATAATCAACGTAAGGCGGAAGTGTTGATTTTACAGAAACATTTCCCAAATCATTTGAGGTGTTGGCTAAAGACCAAATAACAGTATATGTGGTCGGCTCGCCGACTTCTGGAGGAATAGGCCCAAAATTTTCTATCGGCGCATTAAAATAAAGAATTTTTGATGCAAGCTGAAGGTTCGAAGATATTTTTATGTCAAAGAAGCCTGCCCCACCAACATCAACATTTTCAAAATTTGGCACATTCTCGCCGGGTTTGAGCGTAGCATTTACTTTTAACAAAGGCCTCGCACTTTCTGGATTTAAAGGAATAGAATCTTTTATTTTTATTGCAAAATTTATTTCTCCGGAAGCACTGGGCAAAACAGTGCGAAAATCGCGATAAGTAGAAGCATTCCAGATTACGCTTTTTGTGGCTTCTTTAAAAGATCCATTTTCGATATCAATATTTCTTTCGTCAATCAAATCAATTCCGGAAAATTTAACTTCCAAAGCTGCATTTTTTACAAGCTCCGGTAGATTATTTTTCCAAAGCACACTAAACCTCACCGTTTCGCCAGGGGAAGCAATATATTCGCTTGTATTGCTTCCATTTGCACGCAAAGTGACTTGCAAAAAAGGAGAACGAACTTCGAGCGCCGCGACAACTTCGTCGTAAGCAAGCATTGACTTGCTATCCGAGTTGTAAGTTCCAATTTCAGCCTTAAAGTTTTTTGGTTCCAAATTCCCGCCCTTAAGAACCCCGCGAATTATCAGAGTACCGTCTGATTTTGATTTTAAATTTCCTATTTCCCATAAACTATTCGAGGTTTTGTCGGACGGTAACGGACTTGATGAAATAAACGTAAAACCTTCGGGGTAATTCATTCGCAAAGTTAAAGCATAAATGTCCGCCTCAGATTGGGAAACGTAATTTACCCTAAATTCTACTTCTTGGCCAATTCTTAGCTCTTTAGGAATATCGATAGAGAGCGCGATAGGTGAGCGCACAATTTTAAAAGAAAAAGAGGCGTCCTTCGCAAATGTTGCACTTGACCCTTCGGGCCGATATTCAATCACTGCTGATACATTTCTTTCTGAATCTCTTCCGCCAAAAACATATGCATCGAAAACTTCTTGCACTACTTCCCCAGAATTTATTTTTCCGATTTCTCGGCGCGTCCTTCCTGCTAAAGTTTTCCCTGCATCAATATTTGAAGCTCCTTCAGGAAAATTAAATACTAAAACCGCGTTTTCTAATACTGTCTTGCTTTTGTTGGAAACTTGCACTTGCCAAGTTGTGCGTTCCCCACTTCCTATGGTCGAAGCCCCTACAATTTCAATTTTTAATTCGCTTGATTCAAAAAATTTTCCGCCACCCAACCAAAAAAACAAAATAAGCGAAAGCATAATCCCTACAGCCATCAAAAACCCCCAGAAAAAAAATTTTCCGGTCTTGTTTTTTGGCGCATCTATTTCCTGCCATGAAGCTTTCGCGATATTTATATTTTTGTTTTTAGAAGTAACGCTTCCCAACTCAGGAGCTTTCATCCGCTCATTAAAATTCTCCTCCTCTTTATAGAGACGCTTTTTTAATTCGTCAAGATTGGCCATAGTTTAATTATATTTGCTTTATGTTCCTCGGGCAATGAGTTGCCATATCCTTCGTGCTCGAAAATTTGCTTTAAAAAATCTGCAGCTCTTCGTTCTAGTTCTAAATTAGGAAGTCCGACTTCGGCCAAATTTGGCCGAAGTCGGACTTCCTCATCATTTTTAAAAAAGCCGACCACAAGGAAAAAAAGTTTTTTGTCTTCCGCGCCGTGCAAAATAACCATGTCTAAAACCTTTAAAATCCTTCCGGCTACGGAAATTTTGTCGGCATCCGAAAACCAGTCATCAAAACGCGAGATCACTTCGGCATCCAACAAAGTGGAAAGTCTTTCACCATTTTTAACCCAACTCACTCGAATAAAATTTAAAATATCTAAATGAAAATTAAGTTTTGATCCAATTTTGCGCGCGCCCTTTGCAAGTACATCAATTTTTCCGAAATCTTTTGTTAAAACCCTTATCAAAAAATCCGCCTCTCCAAATGGCATTTTTTTCATAACCAACCCCTCGGTTTTAAAATACTCGCTTGACACTACGAAAATGTTACTTTAGTTTTTTCTGCTTCTGAAATTTTTATGGATTTCAAGTTTGTTTCTTTTGCAAGCACTTTTTTATTTTTTTCGGCAACTTTCAAGATTTCTGTTGGCAACCCAAGCTCCGCCGAAACTTTGTCTTTCGGCGTAAGAGCGGCGTTTTTTCTTTCCGTCTGAATCTCGCGTATCAAATCGCGCAATATTCCTTCTTCTTTTAATTCGGGCGTTATTTTTGTATCTAACTCGATTTCGCCCTCTATTGAATCATCAAAAACAACTTCTTTTACATTAACTTCATCTTTAACTAAATTGACAAATTCTTCTTCGACAACTTTTAATTTTTGACTTTTAACTTTTAATTTATTTAACGGTTGCCTCACTTTGACTCCTATTTTTTGGCGCGCCTCCAAAGCCAAACCAACAACCTTTCGCACAATCTCCATGTTTTGAAGAAGCCAAGCACTTTCATTTTCGCGTACGCGTGTCGGAGCCCCCCGAGTCTTCGAGGAAGGGTTAAGCGCGAGCGAAACGGAAGGCGCGAGACCAAAGTTCGGCCAATCCTCCAAATGTACGCTTTTCTTTCCGCCAAGTTCCTGCCAAATTTTTTCCGAAATAAAAGGAGCAAATGGCGCCAGCAATTTAGAAATCTCTGAAAGCAAATGAATCAAAACTTGCGCTGTTTCTTTTGAATCATCTGATTCGTTTTTCATCACATCCCTGATTCTCCGAACATACCAACGGGAAATATCTTCCGTAACAAAATTTTCCAAATCGCGCGCAGCTCCCACAACGTCGTACGCATCTAATTTTTTTGTAATAGATTCCGAAATTTCCGAAAGTTTTATAAGCGCCCATTTATTAATAATGAATTTTGGCGCTTTAACAGATGCGCTTTTTTTTACGCTTTCATACATTTTATAAAACTTAAGTACATTCCACAAAATCATAAAAAATCTGCGGGATGCGTCTTTTATGTCGTCTTCTTTAAATAATTTTGAATCCCATGGCTGATTTATTGTAAAAAAATACCATCGCGCAGGATCCGCCCCATATTTTTCAACTAGCATCATGGGATCAGCAACGTTGCCTAAAGATTTAGACATTTTTTTTCCATTTGAATCTAAAACATGCCCCAAAGAAATTACATTTTTATACGGCGCATCAAATCCCAGAAGTGTTCCTACCGAAAGAAGATTATAAAACCACCCGCGCGTCTGATCCACAGCTTCTACTATATAGTCTGCGGGATATTCTAAATTGTTATCGAAAGGCCAATGCATCTGTGCAAAAGGCATGGAACCCGAATCAAACCAGACATCGCACACCTCGGGAACTCTTTTCATCTCACCCTCGCACTCGCATTTAAGAGTCACTTTATCTATATAAGGCTTATGCAGATCCAAAACAAACTTCTCGTCTTTAGGCAAACATAAACCTCCGGCGTCAAGTTCAATAAGTTCCCCGTTTTTTATATAATCTCCGCCGTTATTTTCTTTTGCTTTTCGAGTTTCTTTTTCGTCCTTTCCCAAAACAGAAGCCCATAGCATCCATAAAGAGTCCTCGTGCGCAACAATTAAAATATTTTTATTTTTATATCTTGATTCAATTTCCAAAATGGCCGCATATACTCTTTTTTTAACATCCGCGAGTGTCTCGCCGTCGGAAGGTGCCTTAGAAAATTGATCTTCCGGCGTTTCAAAAAATTCATCGTATTCCGAATAGGATCTATCGGAAAGAATTCCGAAATTTATTTCTGAAAATCTGGGATCAATTTCCACTTTACTCTCATCAATATTTAAAATACGCGCAATTTCGTCGGCAGATTGCTTGGATCTTAAAAATGGAGAGGTAAATATCAAGTCAATTTTTATATTTTTTTTCAATATTTCCTTTGCGGTTTTTTCGACTTGTTTTTTCCCATTTGAGGTCAGGCCATAATTGTCTTTTTCTATGTTAGAACTCAAAATTCTAGCAACATTATTTTCGCTTTCTCCGTGACGCATCATCAAGTAGCGGTTGCCGGAGCTTGCGGCGCGCGTACTTAACTCTTCAATCGAACCGATTACTTCCAATTTCCCGCATCCTCCGGCTTGAGGATCGCATCTCCATACAGGAAGAGGAGTACCCCAATATCGTTCGCGGGAAAATGCCCAATTCTTTTTTTCCTTTAACCACTCTCCGAATCTCCCGTGCTTAATATGATCCGGAAACCAATTTATTTGCTCGTTGTTTTCCAAAAGTTTTTCACGGACTGCATTTACGTCAATCCACCATGCTTTCCGCGCAAAATACATTAACGGATTTTTACATCGCCAGCAAAAAGGGTAATCGTGCTCGTAAATTTCTGATTTAAATAAAATCCTGCGTGATTTTAAATCTTCGGTTATCCTTTTATCTGCTTTCTTGAACCATTCTCCATCCCAAGGCGTTTTAGGCGTTTGCATGAGCCCTCTTTCGTTCGTCGAAACCAAAACAGGCAAGTCATACTTTTTTGAAATCTGAAAGTCATCATCTCCGAAAGCTGGTGCAATATGAACTATTCCGGTGCCTTCTTCAGTGGAAACAAAATCGCCCTCGACAACTACATATATATTTTTAGATTTATCTGAAACAAGCTCGGATTTATAAAGTGGTATGTATTGAAGACCGGCGAGTTCCTTACCACTAATTTTTTTCAACAATTTCCAACCTTCTCCCAAAACAGAAACTCTTGCTTCCGCCAAAATCAGACGTTCTCCATCTTTTTCTACAACCACATATTCGATTTTTGGATTTACTGCAAGCGCAACATTCCCTGGCAATGTCCATGGCGTAGTAGTCCACACCAAAAAAGAAGTGCCTGCCCAATCCCCCTCCGCTTTCACTTTAAATTTTACATAAACCGACTCCTCTTTTACTTTTTCATATCCTTGAGCTACCTCGTGCGAAGAAAGCGCCGTTCCGCATCTTGCGCACCAGGGAACAACCTTGTAGTCTTCGTACAAATATTTATTATCTGAAAACTTTTTGATGATCGCCCAAAGAGATTCAATGTAAGAATTTTCATAAGTAATGTACGGACGGCCCATATCTATCCAGAAGCCCATACGCGAAGTCATCTTCTCCCAAAGTTCTTTGTACTGCCAAACGGATTCTCTGCATTTTTTGTTAAATTCCGCGACTCCGTATTCTTCGATTTCTTTTTTATTTTTTATTCCCAAACGTTTTTCTACTTCCACTTCAACCGGCAAACCGTGAGTATCCCACCCGGCGCGTCGAGGCGCATAAAAACCGCGCATTGTTTTATATCTCAAAATCACGTCTTTAAAAACACGCGTTTCAAAATGTCCCATATGAGGAATATTGTTTGCAGTAGGAGGCCCTTCATAAAAAACAAACGGCTGTCCTTTTTTTCTTTGCTCAACGCTCTTCTCAAAAATTTTATTTGCCTCCCAAAATTCCAAAATCTCCTCTTCCATTTTTGGAAAAGAAAAAGATGACCCTTCTTTTTCGTTTTTTTCTTCATTTTTCTTTGCCGACATAAAAAAAGTATAACAAAAAAAGCCCTTTTTTAAAAGGACTTTAGAAATTCTTTGAGTTTCAACGCAGCGATTCGGCGCATTTTCAAGCCAGCTCTTTCTTCTTCGCTCATTTCTGCAAAAGTTTTTGCGTACCCTTCGGGCTGAAAAATAACATCCCATCCAAAGCCTGTTTCTCCGCGCGGAAAAACAATCGTTCCCGCAACCTGCCCTTCAAAAAATTGAATATCCTTTCCATTTGCATATCCGATTATTGTTTTAGCTTCTGCTTTGCCGTTATTAAGTTTTTCCGCAATTTCCGCAAGTCCGCTATTGCCTATTGTTTTTAAAAACCATTTAACTAGCGGTCCGGGCAAACCGTTTAACGCTTCCAAATATAATGAAGTATCCTCAATAATAAATTCTCCTGAATGATGCTTCAACGCTTCGGTTAATTTATGCTCAATAATTTTGTGCGGATCAATTTCCTGAATTTCGTGCAAGTCTATCTCCAGCATTTCAATTGCAGGAAAAACGGCTTTTATTTCCTCAAATTTATTTTTGTTTCCGGTTATAAAATAAAACGGCATATTACATTTTTTTCGGAGCGGAAATACCCATTAAAGAAAGTGTGAAAGCCAGCGTTTCTTTGGCAGCACTCACCAAAAAAAGACGCGCGCCGGTTAACTCTGGGTTTTTTTCATTAATAATCTTATGCTTCTCATAAAAATTGGTGAACATTCGCGCAAGCTCATATGTATAGCGAGTAAGCCGGTTTACTTGATAATCAGTTGAAATATCTTCAATAATTTCGGGGATCTGCAAGATTTTTTTAATAAGCGCGAGTTCTTCGGGTTCGCTTAATAACTTTAAATCTACTTTTAACTTTTGAATTTTCGCTTTGCTAAGAATTGAACAGCCCCTTGCGTGCGCGTATTGCACATAGTATACCGGATTTTTCTTGGAACGCTCTTTTGCCAAGTCCAGATCAAAATCCATGTGGGTTGACAGTGTACGCTCTAAAAAAAACCATCTTGCAACATCCACCGGGACCTGTTCCAAAAGCTCATCAAGCATTACGTACTTTCCCGAACGCTTAGACATGCGCACTTCTTTGCCCTGAGACACTAGCCTTACGAGCTGCAGAAGAAAAATTTTTACTTTTTCTTCCGGTATTCCCAAAACAACAGCGCACTTTTTAACTTGTTCCGCTTCAGCATGATGATCAGCACCAAGAATAATTATCGCTTCATCAAATTTCCGTGTAATGATTTTATTGTGGAGATAAGCTATATCTACTAATAAGTAAGTGGGGTCGCCGCCAGATTTTATTAAAACCCTGTCTCCAAACCAAACAGCCCCGTCTCTTTTTTCAATTAGTCCTTTTTTTTTAAACTCCTGCAAAGTTTTTTTAAATTCGCCTGTTTTGCGTAACTTTTTTTCTTCCGAGAACCAGACATTAAATTTGATTCCTGCTTTCTTAAGAGAAATTTTTATATCTTTCAGCAATTTCTGAATTGCTTTTGTGGAACTCATCCCCGCAAGATCTTTAATGTATTCACCCTGATAATATTCTTCTTTCATCTCGCGCTTGCCTTCTGCCGCTTCAATTGATTCTCCCAACAGTCGCACCTGATTGCCAGCATCGTTGATATAGTATTCGCGCGTAACCTTATGACCAACTGCTTCCAAAATGTTTGCCAAAACATCTCCATAAAAACCGCCCCTTCCATTTGCCATAGTTAAAGGGCCGGTCGGATTTGCGGAAACAAATTCAAGATTGATCCGCTTCGGCGAACCGGAAAACGCGAGACCAAATTTTTTATCCGAAAGTTTTTCTAACAGCGCGGTCCTCAGGCTGGCGGAGCTGATAAAAAAATTCAAAAATCCTGGGCCAGCAACTTCTATTCTTTCAACCAACTTAGCAACTCGGTTGCTAAGTAAACTATTTTTTAGTTTTTCCGCAACTTCTTTTGGATTTCTGCCTTCTTGTTTCGCAATCACTAAAGCAGCGTTGGAAGAATAATCTCCATGCTCCGGATTGTCTGACGCTTCAACAGAAAATTTAATTTCGTCCCCGACAATTTTTGCTATTTCCTCTCTAATTTGTGCTCTGAGCATAACTTAACTCTAGCTTAAAATAATGAATAAAAAAAGCGTGTAAGCTAGCGCGATTAGGAGTAATTTGTCAAAATAAGAGCATGGCAGTTTTAGCGGAAAACAGAAAAGCAAAGTTTGAATTTGAATGGCTCGAAACCTTTGAAGCGGGGCTTGAGCTTTTTGGGCATGAAGTAAAAGCAATAAAAACTCATAAAATGAGTTTGGAAGGTTCTTATGTTTTTCCGAGACGCGGCGAATTTTATTTGGTGGGAGCAAACGTCTCCCCGTATCAGCCGAAAAACACTCCGAAAGAATACGATCCTTCAAGAGATCGAAAACTGCTTTTGCATAAAAAAGAAATTGATTATTTGATAGGAAAAGCGGCAATACGAGGATTGACAATCCTCCCAATTCGGGTGTATACTAAGGGTTCGAGAATAAAGCTCGAAATTGCAATTGCAAGGAAATTTAAACAGCACGACAAACGCGAAAGAATTAAAGAACGGGAAGACAAAAGAAAAATCGAACGCACTTTGAAAGAAATATAATATACGGGGGTGAATTAGGATTCGAGGAAAAGCAACTGATTTTGCGCTCAGGCGGAGTATGTGCCGTTATCTCCATAAACTGTCAGCACAACCAATAAGTGCAAACTTATTTTCAAAAGTAGCGAATGCGTTGAGGCCAATGCAGCTCGCAACTTCTTACGCTTAAATTTAGCGTAGGCATCTCTTCTCCGATTCTCGCTACGAGGTAAGAGGTGTAATACAGCGAGGCGCGCATTGTTAAAAGCTCCGAGGCAATGTTTGAAAAAGGAGCAAAAATTTCTTGCATTTTGCAGGATAAGCTTGTAAACCGCAATTCTTGCGCTTTTCCGACGGCGGTTCGATCCCGCCCACTTCCACTCCTTCGCTTCCAAAAGGAAGCTACGGAGTGCGCAGCACTTCGAAACAAAAACTGCAAAGGAGTGCCCTCCATAGCCTTGTGCGACAGAGGGCATTTCTTTATATTTTGTTTATGTACTACGTTTACATAATCCAGAGTTTGAAAGACAAAAGTTTTTACATCGGCGCTACTAAGAACTTAATTAAAATATTTAACGAACACAACTCCGGCTTTACAAAATATTCATCAACAAAAAACCCGTGACATGCGATGACGCTGTGGTTTAGAATTTGTTTTTCTCCTTTCATATATTGTTTTTGCTTGACTTTTATACTAAATAATAGTAAAATTACAAAAGGTAAATCTCCAACACAAGGAAAGACATGAAAAACCTTGAAAATAGGAACCTTAAATTGTTCCTTGCCGAAATTAAAAAGTATCCGCTTTTGACTAAAGAAGAAGAACAAATCCTTGCCAGACAATGCCGTGAAAATAATGATTCGGACGCGGGCACAAAACTGATTTTACATAATCTTAGACTCGTAATTTATATTGCAAAAAATTATTTAAATCGAGGAATGGATTTTTTGGATTTAATTCAAGAAGGGACGCTGGGGCTTCGTAAGGCAGTTAACAAATTTGATTATAAAAGAAATCTTAAATTATACACATTCGCAATTTATTGGATTCACGCTTTTATACGGCGAGCAATACAAAATAATGGAATAATCAGAATATCGGTACCCGCACAAATTAACCGGAACAAAATCTCATTTGTCTCTGATAAATTGGCAGAAAAATTGGGGCGTGCGCCGACAATCGGAGAAATAGCGACTGTAATGCATAAGCCAAGAGCCGAAATTAAAAACTCTATTCTATCTTTTATTGAAACACCCATACCCATGGAAGCTTTAGATAACAAAAAGAACGGCAAAAAAGGCAATTTATTGGAAATAGTTGCCGACCCTTCTAGTTTAGGGCCAGAAAAACTTTTTTTAGCAAAAGAGGAACTGTCTAGAACTTTCTGTAGGTTAAAATATTTTATACAAAAATTGGATGAGTTATCTAATGCAATAAACCACAACGCATTAGAAATGTTTAAAGTTAGATTCGGGCTTGATGACCATTCTTTCGAGATAAAAAGCATGAAGTCCGTAGGCCAACAATTCGGCGTTACTCATACTTGCGTATGGATTTATTGCCAAAGAGTATGGAAAAAATTAAACAAAAATGGAATCATAGGAAACGACAGCATTCTAAATGCAGAAATTTGGCGCATGCGCGAACTAGAAAATTTAACTGGAATTACAGTTCAATCTTTCCAACAACTTCATATATCGAAGCCCATCTCTGAAAAAAACCCAGATTGTAAACCTATCTTAGAACTCAAGTTCGCTGTTTAAGTTTACTAAAAAAACCGCTCATGCGGTTTTATTTTTTTCTCAATTCATTTTTTAAAATCTTGCCGGAAGGATTTCTAGGCAACGCATCAATGAATTCTATTTCTCTCGGATACTCGTTTTTTGTCAGTATTTTTTTAGAAGATAAAAATTCATGAATCTGCGCCTTTGTAACTTTCTTATTTTTCGGAACAATAAAAGCTTTCGGTACCTCTCCCATGGTTTCATGAGGAATACCCACTACGGCAACTTCGCACACCGCGTCGCACGCAAGAATTCTTTTTTCAACCATAGCCGGCCAAACTTTTTCTCCTCCCACATTAATCATATCTTTTTTTCTATCTATCATATGAAGATAACCTTCCGAATCTATGTACCCAATATCCCCGGTGCTAAACCATCCATCTTTGTCAATTGCTTTTTTTGTTTCCTCGGGATTATTTAAATATCCTTTCATAACATTATGCCCGCGCACTCGAATTTCTCCGCAATAATTTTTATAATTACCCCAAAATCTTTTCACTTTACCCAAATCTTTTCCGTTCTCGTTTACAATTTGGATTTCCACTCCAGGAATCGGCCTCCCCACACTTCCGCGCCTAAATATAGAAGCGTGATTCGATGTCGCAAATGGAGAAGTTTCAGTTAAGCCCCACCCTGTGTAAATTTTCCTGCCATATTCGCGCTCCCACCTGTCGCACGATTCTGGAGAAAGAGAATCAGCCGCGTAGAAGAAATAACGCACGGAGGAAAAATAAAACGGTTCAATTCCAAACTTTAAACATGTGTTGTAAACCGCCGGCACCGCAAAAAACATCGTCGCACGATTTTTTACACAAGAATCAAGCACTTGTTCCAAATTAAACTTCTCATGAAGCACCAGCGTTGCGCCGGTATAAAAACAAGCGCTCATTACAAAATTTAACCCGAAACAATGCGTAAGAGGAACAAAGCACATTATCCTATCATCCGGCGTCATGCCAGTAAGCGAATTTGTGTAAAAAACATTATTAAAAATATTGTTATATGTAAGCTCAACACCTTTCTGCTCTCCTGTTGTCCCCGACGAAAAAAGAATAACTGAAGTGTCGTCGGCTTTGGGTTCTGCGTTTTTCAGACAATTCGAAAATTCGTACTCGCAAAGGTAACACGACTTTCGGAATGTTTTCAGCCAATTTTCATCAATTAAAAGTTTTGAGGCGGTATCGTAAACAATTTGGTTTCTTCTTGTCTCCGGCAGCGCCGGATTTATTAAAACACTCACCATCCCTAATTTTAAAAGAGCAAGATAGACAGAAACGAAATCTGGAGAATTTGGAAGGCATACGGACACCCTGCAAGCAGGATGACTCGCCAAGTCAGTATGATCCAAAATCAAATGCACCACCCGTTCCACTTCGTTATGCAAATCTTGGTATGTAAGTACGCGCCCCAATCCGCCTAAACCTTCAAAAATTATTGCTGGTTTTTTAGGAAAAAAACTTTTACTTCTTAGAAACATCTGATAGACAGGCAGTATGGCCATAACTTTTGTGCTCCGTTTGCTTTTCTTATCTGATAAAAGTATAGTGCAGGTAGATAAGAGGAGCAAACAATGAAAAGCAATGAAGGCGCGGCTATTGTTGACGGCGAATCCTTAACAATCGAAGATGTTATTTTGGTTGCAAGAAAGAACGTGCCTGTAGTGCTGTCGGCAAATTCTGATTTTAGAAAAAAAATTACGGACGGGCGTAAATTTTATTTAGAAAGCGGAGTTTATGCTTACGGAGATAAAATGGGGGTTGGCGCAAACGTCGGGAAAATAATTCCGGAAGACAAACGTGTCCAATTCCAGAAACGTCTCATAGATTCGCTTTCCTGCGGAATAGGAAAAAAATTAGAAAAGGAAATAGTGCGCGCAACCATGCTGCTTCGCGCCAATTCACTTTCCAAAGAAGGATGCTCGGCAATTGGAATTGAAAAGATTGAAAGAATTATTGAATTACTAAACAAAGACATTATTCCGGTAATGCGCGAGGAAGGATCAATTGGGGCAAGCGGGGATTTGATTCCGCTATCCTCCATAGCGCAAGCGTTGCAAGGAAAAGGAAAAGTTGAATATAAAGGAAAAATTTGTAAAACTGAACATCTTTTTAAAAAACTTGGAATTTCCCCGCTAGTTCTGCACGAAAAGGAAGGGTTGTCTCTTGTAAACGGAACGTCCGTTATGACAGCAATGGCCTCGCTTGCGTTCTATGACGCCGAATACATGTTAAATCTTTCCGTTGCCGCCACTGCAATGGCAACCGAAGCGCTGGGTGGGATGACCGACCCATTTGATAACTTTGTTCAGCAAATGAAAAATCATCCCGGGCAAAAAAAAGCAGCAGACTTACTTAGAACGTTTTTATTGAAAAGCTTCTTAACAAAAAATATCGATGACTTAAGAGAACAAGTTAAAAAAATAGCGGAAGGAGCTTCGGAGATCGTAGAATCTGCAATTGAACTCCAAGACCCCTACTGCATAAGATGCGCACCGCAACTTTTCGGACCTGCAATTGAAACTATGAATCTCGCCCAAATCTGGATAACAAATGAAATAAATTCCGCAAACGACAATCCGATTGTAAATTTACAGGAAAAAAGAGTTCACCACACCGGAAACTTTTCAGGATTTTATATTGCAAAAGCCATGGATTTTCTCCGCCTTTCTCTTTTCGATGTAGCAGATGAATTAAACGCCTTAAAAGAGCGGCTGCTAAACGAAAAATACAACCGAGGATTAGGAGCAAGTTTGGCCGGAGAAGAGCCGGGATTTAACAGTGGATTTAAAGGAATGGGCCTCGCCATTTCCAGTGTTTTTGCAAAAAACTGTTACTTATCCGCACCTTATAGTATCCATCGAAGAACTGCGGAAAGCTATAATCAAGATGTCGTAAGTTTGGGTTTCGGATCAGCAGAAATGTCTTTAGAATTTAACAAAAAATTTGAAATTCTGCTTGCGGGAGTTTTGATAATCGCTGCGCAAGGAATGGATTTAAAAAGCAAAAAAGATCCTTCGAAGTTTGCGCATTTTACTTCCCACATTTATAAAAAACTGCGCAAGAAAATAAAGTTTGTAAGCATCGACAAGCCTCTTGATGAAGACTGGGCAAAAGTAGTTAAGCAAATCCGCAATAAAGAATTTTAGTTATAACAGGATAATCAAATAAAAAACCCGTAAATTACGGGTTTTTAAATTTAAAAAAAATTAATTAGTTATTACTTTCATCAGCTCGCGTAGCAGATTTTCTTCATTTTCAAGCATGCGAGCAATTTCGATTGCGGATTTTTTAAACATATCGGAAAGAAATTCTAATTTTTTCTTTTGAGTTTCGATTCGTTCTCGCGCTAAAACTTCCGCAACTTCCGCAGGAGAAAGTTCTAAAGCTTTTGATTCGAGAAAAACTCTGAAAAGGTTGCGGGGAATGGTGCCTGCAATTCTACGCAATACGCGCTCTACGTTGTAACCGTCTGATCTAAGCTCATCATCTACATTTATGAGCCCTCCGGCATTTATAATAAAATCCGGCGCGTAAAGCACTCTTTTCTCCTTGAGCAAACGCGCACATTCCAAATTGGCCAAGGGATTGTTTGCAGAACCTGCAACAATTTTACAGTCCAACTTTTCTATGTTTTTTTCATTCAACACACCACCGAAAGCGCATGGGGCAAAGATGTCACATTTGGCAGAATATATCGCGTCCAAACTTACTAATCTTGCGGGAGTGCCGATAGCTGCGTCTTTTTGAAATTCTTCGCAGAAATGCCGCAACCTATCCTCTTCCTTATCACAACAAACAAGCTCAGCTCCTTCCTGATGCGCATACCTCGCAAGCCGAAATCCTACGCTCCCCAAACCCTGAATGGCTATTACCTTGCCATTTAAGTCACCTAGCCCTAAAAATTTAAGGCATGCTTTAATCCCCAACATAACGCCTTTTGCGGTAATCGGACCAGGTTCACCGGATCCTCTAAAAACACTGCCATTTTTTACGCGCATATATGTTTCCGGAAGCCCAGCAACAAACGGGGTTCTTTGGCGCATAAAGCTCAAATCCGAAACGGCAATCCCCATGTCTTCAGCCGCAATGTATTTGCCTTTTAAAAAATCGACTTCGTCTGCCAATTGCGCAAGCAGTGCTAAAGTTTTTTCGGTTTTTGGATCTCCCCAAATTACTGATTTTGCGCCTCCGCGGTTTAATCCCGCCGCTGAAGCTTTTTTTGTCATTGCTTGTGAAAGCTTCAACACGTCTAGTAAGCAATCTTTTTCCGAAAAATACGGATAAAATCGTACGCCGCCGATAGGCCCTTTTTCCAAAGCGTTTTCCCCTGTTATAGAACCGCTCAATGTGAGGTCATGTATGGCGACGCAAGACCTAAGCCCGACCTCCGGATAACACGAAAGAAGCACTTTTTCATGCCCCATTGCCCTCATCGCAGATATTAGCCATTTGGTTTCTTCAATAGAATCATCGTTTGGTGAAATAAACATTCTCTCTATTTTTCGTTCAGCCATTTTTTCAAAGATCGCCATGATATCCTCCATTCTACCTACCTAAACATTATTAAAATTAAACAATCACCGCAAGTATCGAAAACATTTGAAAAAAATCCAAAACATGCTATCATTACATTATGGATGAAAATAATCAAAACACAGAAAACCTTTCAAAAAAAGAGCGCAGAGAGTTAAAACGGCAAATGAAAAACAAAGAAGCCGGACAAGGAAAGCGCGAAAAATTAATCAAAAGAATAAGCCTTTGGGCGGGAGTTGCGATTCTTATAGCAAGCGGCATTTTTGCGGCTGTCAAATTTGGCGGCAACGCAGTAAACAGCAATACTCAAACTGCGTCTCTTACTAATCCTGTTTCCGGAGTAGATTGGATCAAGGGGAATACGTCTTCTAAAGTGGTTTTAATCGAATATAGCGATTTTCAATGCCCCGCCTGCGGAGCTTATTATCCGCTGGTAAAACAGTTGGGAGAAGATTACAAGGAAAAAATACAAATTGTATACAGGCATTTCCCTCTTCCTCAACATTCGGGAGCAAAGCCCGCTGCGTTTGCAGCGGAAGCTGCGGGCAAGCAGGGAAAATTCTGGGAAATGCATAATATGATTTTTGACAACCAAAAAAACTGGTCGGAAAAACGCAACACCGAAGAAATTTTTGCTTCATACGCCGAAAAACTGCAGTTAGATATGAATAAATATAAAAATGATATTTCTTCAAAAGAAATTAAAGATAAAGTTGAGCAGGATTACTTGGGCGGAATCGGATCCAAGGTAAATTCAACCCCTACGTTTTTTCTAAACGGAAAAACAATGCAAAATCCCAAAAACTACGACGAGTTTAAAAATTTAATTGAAGAAGCTATACGTGCTAATTCCTAAGTGGCTTTTTTGGGCTTTCATAATTTTAAGCTTCATCGGTTTTTTAGACGCAGCTTATCTTACAGCGGTACACTATCTGGGCATAACTCCTAACTGCACGATACTTGAAGGGTGCGAGACAGTTACCACAAGCAAATACGCCACCGTATTCGGCGTTCCAATAGCTTTATTTGGAGCAATGTACTATCTTTCTGTTTTTTTACTTTCAGTTATTTATTTTGATAATAAAAACGAAAAAGTTTTATTGCTAGCAGCATACTTAACTCCACTTGGGTTTTTAGCAAGCCTTGTTTTAATTTATCTTCAACTTTTTGTGATATATGCGATTTGTCTTTACTGTATTGTTTCCGCGGCAACTTCAACTTTATTATTTATATTGGGGTTGATATTATTTAGAAATAAATCTAAAATAAAACCATCAATAACTTAAGATTAAACAACCAAATTTCTTCCTCAACACTTCGCGTCATAGACCAAGACGGCAACAATATTGGTATAATTTCCTTGGCAGAAGCACTGAAACGTGCAGAAGAAACCGGATTGGACTTAATCGAAATTTCGCCAGGGGCTAATCCGCCGGTTGCAAAAATCATGGATCGGGGAAAATATTTTTATGAACTCGAAAAAAAACGAAAAGCCGCCGCAAAAAAACATAAAGAAGTCGAGGTCAAAAGCATAAGAATAGGGATCGGCACTTCGCAGCACGATTTAGAGCTAAAAGCTCGCCAATCGGATGAGTTTTTAAATGAAGGAAATAAAATTAAAATCGATTTATTTTTAAAGGGGCGGGAGAAATATTTAGATAGAAAATTTCTCGAAGAAAGACTTGAACGATTTTTAAAATTGATTTCACACGGGTTTGCAAGAGAAGACATTAAAAAGGGACCCAAAGGGCTTTCCTTGACAGTATCGCCCAAGAAATGATAATTTGGTTTCATGTTAAAAACAAGAAAATCAATATTAAAAAGAATGAGATTCACGAAGTCCGGAAAAATTATGCACCCGGGTAGCGGTGTAAATCATTTTCAGGCGAAAAAATCGAGATCAAAACAGCTGCATAATAAAAGAAAAATGTCTTTAGGCAAACGGCAATCTGTTATGGTAACATCGTATTTAAAGTTTTAAATAATTTCATATAAATACACAAATAAATGACGAGAGTTAAAAGAGGAAAAATCGCGTTAAAAAGACGCAGAAAAGTTTTAAGCCAAACCAAGGGATTTCGCTGGCAAAGAAAATCAAAAGAACGCGCCGCAAAAGAAGCGCTTCTTCATGCAGGGCGGCACGCCTTCAACGACCGACGGAAAAAGAAACGAGTAATGCGCGCACTTTGGAACATAAAAATAAATGCCGCAGCTCGCGAAAACGGAATCAAGTATAACGAGCTCATAAATAATCTAAAAAAAACAAACGTGGGCCTTAACCGCAAAGTTTTGGCTGAACTGGCAGAAAAGCATCCTGCGGTGTTTAAAAAGGTTCTAGAAAGTGTGAAATAAAATTGTCCTTTGAAGGACAATTTTTTATTTTCTAAATAAAATCGAAACAAAAAACATGGCGCCGGCAAAAAGGACAAACGCCGGGCCAGGAGAAATGTTATAAAATTGGGAAGTTAAAATTCCTAATAGAGCGCCCAAAACTCCAATTACAGCGCTTAATGTTATA
Source organism: uncultured Candidatus Saccharibacteria bacterium (assembly GCA_964464405.1). GTDB lineage: Bacteria > Patescibacteriota > Minisyncoccia > UBA11713 > 2-01-FULL-45-33 > CAYXFX01. Next base: position 52,903 of record CAYXFX010000001.1, on the reverse strand, counting down.
TATCCGACCATGCTACTGGCCAAGTTTCTCGCCGTTGCGGCAGGAATTATAACTAGTGAACCCATAAGCAGAGCCCCGGTAAACTTAATTCCTGCGGCCACACCTAAAGCAAAAATCAAAAGAAAAAGAAGCTCAATTAAATGTGGACGGTGCCCCACAGAAAGCGACAGATCCGCAGAAATTAATGTAAGTGAAAATTTTTTATAAAAAATTATAAGCAAAAAAATAATAAACGCCGAAATCAAAACAGCAATCAAAAAATCGAACGAAGTTATTTTAGTTATATCCCCAAAAAGAGCTTCTAAAATTTCCTCTTCCGGAGTAAGCAATGCGCCAACCGCAAGAGCTAATGTAAAAACAATCCCCACTAAAGTATCGGCGGGAAGTTTTGTTTTGTGCTCCACAGCCCAAATTATTAAAATTCCGACACCCAGAAACACAAGCCCGCCAAGGACTGGATTGAAATTAAAAAGAAGTCCCAAAGCTATCCCCGGCAAAGCGACGTGCGACAACGCGTCCCCGACAAGCGCCATTTTCCGCAATAATGCAAATGATCCTATCATTCCCCCCGCAGCGGCAATCGCCGCTCCTGCAAATAAAGTTAAGTAATTAATTTCCATAAAAAATTAATGTTTATGATGATAAAGTTTCCTTTCTCCTCCGTATAATTTTTCGAGTTCTTTGGGAGTCAAAACCTCCGCAGGAGGGCCAAAACAAACCTGATTTTTGTTTAAACATAAAACTTTATTTGCATATTTATAAACAACTGACAAATCGTGTGATATTAAAATTAAAGTGAGATTTTTTTCGTCCTGAAGTTTGTGCAATAACTCATAAACCGTTTCTTGCCCAGCGACATCAACGCTAGCGGTCGGCTCATCGAATAACAACAACTTTGGTTGCCCTACCAAACTCCAAGCTATTAAAACTCTTTGGAGCTCGCCGGCCGAGAGTTCGCCGATTTTTTTATTTAAATAATCTTCGTTAAGTCCAACCATTTTTATAAGATTTTTTGATATATTTTCCACTTTTTTTGAAACAACGCTAAGATTTAGAAATTCGTTTACTGTAATCGGCAAATCTCTTTCTAAATCAACCTTTTGGGGAACATATCCGAAATGCATTTCTTTGTCTTTATGTATCTCTCCTTCGTATTTTACCGCTCCCAAAATTGCGCGAAAAAGAGTTGTTTTGCCCGACCCGTTTGGGCCAATGATCGCTAAAGTATCCCCTTCCTCTATCGAAAAGGAAATATCCCGCAAAATATTTTGCTTTCCAAAATTTACACTTAAATTTTTTACTTCCAAGACGTCCATTATGAATATTATACGCTCTAATTACTTTTTTAAAAATCCCAGCATTTTTTCAATCGGCCAAGCGTTTATAATGTCTTCCTTGCTAGCCCAACCTCTTCGTGCTTGCGCAATGCCGTATTCTAAATAGCTCATTTCGTAAACCGAGTGGGCATCGGTATCAATTACCATTTTAACCCCAGTTTCTCGAGCCATACGGACATGCTCATCCTTCAAATCCAGGCGCCACGGGTGTCCGTCAATCTCCAATACGGTTCCTGTGCGCTTCGCGGCTTTTATGATTTCTTCGATATCAATTTCATATGGCTCGCGGCGGTTGATAATCCGTCCGGTTGGATGAAAAATAATATCTACGTTCGAATTTTCCATGGCACGGATAATCCTTTTTGTCTGCTCTGCTTTCGGCAGATTAAAAAGCGAATGCACCGCCGCGCCTACAACGTCTAATTTTGCGAGTGTCTTGTCGTCAATATCCAAAGTTCCATCTTTCATTATGTTAACTTCCGCGCCCTTAAGAATTTTTAATTTACAATTTTCAATTTTCAATTTACGATTGATTTTATCAATCTCGTCCATTTGTTTTAAAAGTTTTTTTTCATCCGAGCCGCCGGTCATTGCAAGCGCGCGTGTATGATCTGTGATTGCAATATATTCGTGTCCGAGTTTCTCCGCTTCGCGCGCCATATCTTCGATCGAATTTTTTCCGTCGGTCCACAAAGTTTGAATCTGGAGATCGCCCTTAAGGTCGCCGTAACCGATAAGCTCAGGAATTTTTTTATTTAGCGCAAGCTCAATCTCTCCCTGATTCAATCTCATCTCCGGCGGCGGCATTTCCATCCCAAGTTTTTTATAAACCTCTTCTTCTGTTTCAGCAGCTATAATTTTCTTTCCGCGAAAAAGGCCATATTCATTTAATTTATATCCATGCCTAATTGCAATTTTTCGCACTTCAATATTGTGGTCCTTGTTCCCGGTAAAATACTGGAGTGCGGCGCCGAATGATTCGCGGGGCAAAACACGAAGATCAGCATCAATTCCTGAATTCAGGCGCACTAAAACTTTCGTGTTTCCTTTCGCGTATACATGAACAACTTCAGGCATTTTTAAAAAATAATCAGAAACGGTTTTTAGATTTTTGGCGATGGCAAGAAAATCCAAATCGCCGATTGTCTCCTGCATCCTGCGGAGCGATCCGGCAATTTCTACTTTCTCTACTCCTTGCACTTTAAGCAATCGCTCTCTGATTCTGCGCGCAAGCGGCAAAATTTCTCCGAGCAAAAATCTCTTTCCCCCATCCCTGTTTTGAAATTCAATACCTTTCAATATTTTTGCTTCAAGCTTTTCGCCCATTCTTGGAAGTTTTCGGAGCTTCCCAGCACGCGCGGCCGCTTCAAGCTCTTTTACATTTTTTATTTTTAATTTCTGATAGAGCGTTTTTATCATCTTAGGGCCTATTCCTTCGACTGCAGTAAGTTCTGAAATATTTACTGGAATTTTTTTCCTTAAACGGTCATATTCTGGAAAGTGTTCGTTCTTTAATAAATGCTCCACATGTTCTGCAATTCCTTTTCCCACGCCGGGAATTTTAAGAAGTCCCTTTGGCCCTTCTTCTTTGAAAATTTCTTTAGCTTCCCGGTCAAGCGTTTCAATTCCTAAAGCCGCTTTTTCATAAGCGCGAGGTTTAAACTGCACTCCCTCCATTTCATAGTACGCTGACATATTGCGCAAAATACGCGCAATTTCTTGGTTTTGCATAAATTTATCGTACCATCTTGAGTGCTTTCTTTATGATATTGACTTTTTTTTAAAAAGGAGTATAATTAAATAATGGCAGTTTGAGATGTATTTGTTTTAAAAAATAGGGCGCGGTGGACATTTTAGTCCTCGGCCAGCATCGAGATGGAACTCTTACGATTTAAATTCTTTTAAAAAGTTTGAGAAAAAAATTTCCATGCAGATGCACCGATTTGCGCCGAACAGTCATTTTAAACTGCCCCCTTTTATCCACAGCCCCGGCATTGCTCGGGGCTTTCTTTTTTGGGATAATGAAAGTAGGAATAATTTTGCCGTTCGCGGCTGGTATGGGCAGATGCGCGCCACATTGACTTTAGCCATTTTTTGGCAAGTCGAGCTTGTAAAAGCATTAACAGCGCGCATCTGCGCACACCATTAATCGTTCTTCATAGTTCTTCATACAATTTTCTATTTTTATTTTTCCCCTGGATCTCATTCCCGGGGATTCTTTTTTATGGAATCGGAGTAAATGGAGGAAGAGATTTTGTGCGCGCTCCGTTTAAATACGGATAGAGCGCAAGCAAAATAAACATTATTAAAAAGTTCATGATTCCGCTTGTTAAAAAAAGTATCTGAAATCCTAATGCATCTGCAAGCACGCCACCCACCGCTCCTCCGATTGCAGAAGAAACAGTTAGCCCTCCGACGCTGAACAAACTCCACTCGAATCCTTCTGAATTTTTATCGACGTGCCTTGCAAAAAGAGAATAGTAAGCCGCCATTAAAAATGATGCCCCTATCCCAGACAAGATTTCCAAAAAATAAAGTTGCCAAATTTCAGACACAAAAATTAAAAAAAACGGGTAGATAACACCTAGAACTGCGCCCAAAAGCAGCGCATAATAATCATCTCTTTCTCCATTATGCTTATCTAAATATCTCGCCAGAGGAATTTGAAAAATCGATTTCGCCATTGCCGCGAGCCCCAGCGCGAAACCAACTGTTTTTAAAGACGCGCCCGCAATAGAATTTGTAACAAAAACGGCGTAGAGCGGTCCGAAAAGTCCGCCCGCAACATTAATTACAAAAAGATACATGAGCAAAATTTGAACAGCCCGATTTACCGAAATATTAATTTGAATACGCATAACTATAGTTTACCATCTTGCACTTTTTTTAATAAAACCGGCAATTTATTAAAATCTTTTTGTAGCTCATTTAAAATATTAGTCGAGCGTAAAGCGGCCGCCGGATGATACAAAGGAAAAATTATTTTTTCACGCAACTTAAACACAGTTCCATGGTCAACGGAAATTTTTGCAGTAGGCAGAAAATAATTCATAGAAAATCTCCCCAAGGTGGCAATTATTTTTGGATTAATAATTTGAATCTGTTTTTTTAAATACGGTTTATATTCTCCGATTTCTTCCGGCAAAGGATCGCGGTTTTCCGGAGGGCGCCTCTTTACAATATTTGTGATGTAAACCGACTCTCTCGGCCATTTGATATTTACCAGCAACTTATCTAAAAGCTTTCCGGCTTGCCCAACAAACGGGCGCATAAGTTTATTCTCATGAAACCCCGGCGCCTCGCCGATAAACATTATTTCAGCTTCCGCATCTCCTTCCCCAAAAACAAGATTTGCTACGCCGCATAGCGGTAGTGACTTATTCGTCTCAATTTCTTTTTTTAATTTTTCCAGTTCCTCTACTTTATTCATTTTGTTTAAAATTATTTAAAATATGTTTCTTAATTTTACACCCATTACAATGTTTCAAAACTCCTACGTAAGGTTGTAAATTCTTTGCGTTTATTTTCCTAAACGTCCTTCTTTTTGTTTTTGTGCGTAAAACAATATGATAAGTCAAAACGACGTAACCTAAAAAATCAATGCCTTGTCGTAATTTTTTCATTATAACTTTAAAATAGGGCAAGAAGTTTCCTGATTCTTGGCAAACCGCTACTCACGGTTTTGGTCGGAGCCGGTTGTATTAGCCAAAATAATTTTATCAAAAAAATAAAAAAGATAAAGGTGTCGGCTTTGCCGACACCTTATTCAAGATTAAAATCAGGAAACTACCTCGCGGGAGCGAAAGTCGCCAATGGCAACCGACGGATTAGTCCAGCGCACGTACATCTCGCCGTAGGAGCCGCCCCAGCCGACATTCGGGACACAGCCGTCAAAGTAGCGCGAACCGGAACATAAGGTCCAATTAGAGAGGTCGAGATGCCTTCCGGTTTCTAAATAATACACAAAGCCGTGAAGAAGCCGCTCCGGAAGGGTTTCGGTAGTCAAACCCTCCTCCCGAATTCTATTGGCAGAGATATTTTTCAGCCTTTCGTTCGGCTCTTCGGTGTCTTCAACCCAAATCACGTATGAACCATTCGAAAGATTGCGTTCGTGTTCAATTACCGCCTCATCAAGGCTCGCGTTTTGAGCCTTCCAGCAATCAAAATATTCGCCCGATTTGACGAATAATGCATGAGACATCGCAGGCTCCGCTAGAACCAACATACGGTCAAATCCTTTTCGTTTTTCGGGCACCAAAATTCCTGAAATATCGAGGTTGTATTTAAAAAAGCCGCGGTAGAAAAACTCCCACCAGCGGAGCTGCCACTCCACCGGAATTGCACCGCCTGTCTCGCTAAAAAGTCCGACAATTTTACGAGCAAAGCCGGACTTTGCGTTAGCCACCAAATCAGCCATTGATGGCGAGAATTTGTTTTTTCCCAAAGTTACCAACATCTCCTGCACCTGACCGTGGGAAAAATCTCTTGGTCCGTATTTTTGGCTCACGATTTTCATCGCACGCCTCCTTTTTTTTATCAAATAAACATATCTTGCCTAGATCAAAGGCTCTAGGTTCGCCCTTAGTATTTCTGTGTAAATCATAATCCCTAATGGCTTACTTGTCAAGAGTAGATTTTGGCCGCAGATATTCTCTGTTTTTAAAAATATGCCAAAGAGTAGGCAGGCTGGATAAAACGACAACCGCTAGAATAATAGGAACTAAATATTTATCTATATTGGGAATGTTATTGCCTAAAAAATATCCCAGCCATGTTATGCCGATTGCCCACACAACGGCACCAAAAACATTATAAAAAAAGAAGGTTTTGTAATGCATTTTGCCGACCCCGGCGACAATCGGCGCAAATGTGCGGATTACAGGCAAAAAACGGGCAAGCACCAAAGTTTTTCCTCCATATTTTTTATAAAAGGCGCTCGCGCGCTCTAAATGATGTTTATGAAATAATTTGGAATCTTCTTTGTTAAAAATTGCAGGGCCCACCTTTCTTCCAAAAACGTAGCCGAAGTTATCTCCCAACACCGCCGCAAAAAAAGTAAGAAAAATCAAAAGCCAAATATTTAAAAAACCCTGCGATGCTAAAAAACCAGCGGTAAAAAGCAAAGAATCGCCCGGAAGAAAAAAACCAACAAAAAGCCCGGATTCTGCAAAAATTATGGCAAAAATCCCGAAGTAACCCACCGCCTTAATAAAAGAAACTAGGTCAAATCCTAGAAATTCCATTTACCAATAATACTTCCCGCGCCCCATTAAGTCAATTTTATGTCATATTTGCGGAAGAAAAATTTTCTGACTTCCTCGAGCAAAATTATCGAAAAAGCAACCGGTAAAATCATGAGCCATTCTTTAAAAGAAAGAGGTGAGGTGTGCAAAATCTGCTGAAAATAAGGATTATAAACCGCGAGCATCTGCAAAATTATGATTAAAAAAGTTGCCGCTACTAAAAATTTATTCGAAAACAGGTTCATTTTAAAAATTGATTTGTCTTCGGATCTGCAATTCCACGCGTTAAACCATTGGAAAACCGCGAGAGTCGTGAGAGTTATCGTCCAAGCTTTGTTTATATCCGTTAAAAAATAATTGCCAAATAAATAAAGCGTGCCTATCATCATTGGGGTTGCCATCAAAACCATGCGCCAAGCCATCAGCTTATCAATTAAATATTTTTTCGGCCTCTCAAAATTTCCATTAAGCAGCCCCTTTTCTTTCGGTTCCATGGCAAGCGCCACATCCAAAAAGCCGTCCGTCACAAAGTTTAACCAGATTATTTGCGCGGGCAAAATCGGCAACGGATATCCCAAAAAAAGCGCGCCAACAATCGTAAAAACCTCTCCCCAACTTGTCGAAAATAAATAGAGAATTACTTTTTTAATTGTTTTATATATGCTTCTTCCTTCCTCTATCGCAGAAATTATGTTTCCGAAGTTGTCGTCTAAAAGAATAATATCAGATGCCTCTTTTGCAACTTCCGTTCCGATTTTCCCCATTGCCACACCCAAATCGGCCGCAACCAAAGAAGGCGCGTCGTTTACTCCGTCTCCGGTCATTGCAACTACATCTCCGCTTTTCTTAAAAGCTTTGATTATAGACAATTTATGTTCGGGCGTAACGCGCGCAAATAATGAAACATTAGTTATACTTTCTGCAAGATCATTTTCGGACAGATTTTCTATTTCCTCACCGGTAAGAATTTTGTCGCCGTCTTCCCATATGCCCGCCTCCCTTGCAATCGCTTCGGCGGTCGCTTTGTGATCGCCGGTAATTATCACTATTTTCATTCCCGCTGACTTAGCGCGTGCTATCGCTTGAGCCGCTTCTTCGCGCAAAGCATCTTTCATTCCAAAAAATCCGGCAAATGTCAGGTCCTCTATTTTTTCCGGTGAAAGCGGAACTTTTGCTTCTTTGCTCTCCGCAAAAGCCACAACCCTCAAGCCTTCTTTAGACATTGAAAAGAAAATCTGCTCCAGATTTTCTTTTTCTTCGGCGGTAAGTAGATAGCTTTTTCCTCCGCGCAAAATTTTTGATGATTTTTTTAATATAATCTCCGGAGCGCCGACAACCGATAATATGTTTTGTGGTTCCAATTTGTGGTAAGTTGCGTGATATTTTAATCTATAATCAAAAGGAAGTTCATCCAAAAGCGGAGATTCATTTAAAAGTTCATTTTTATGAAAACCGAGTTTATTCGCGAAAACAATCATCGCCGCTTCCGTAGGATCCCCAGTGATATTCCATCTTTTTTCTTCTTCCGAATAAACCACTCTCGCATTCGCGCAGAGAGCCGCGATTTTGCCGGCAAAAAGAAGGTCTTCGTGGTTTGCTGGATCAATTATATTTCCGTCCCATACAACGTCCCCCTTCGGTTCGTATCCCGTACCCGAAACATTATAAAAATTTCCGGTAAAAACTTTCTCAATTACCATCTCATTTTTTGTAAGAGTACCTGTTTTGTCGAGCGCTAAAACACGGGCCTGCCCCAGCGCTTCAACAGCCTGGAGCCTTTTTACTAGCGCGTTCGACTTAGACATTCTCCATACTCCGGTCGCAAGAACCAAGGTCATAACGACAGGCAATCCTTCCGGAATTACAGACACCGAAAGAGTCACAATAGTTGTAAACATCTCTTTTATCGGATGGCCAGCAAAAATTCCAAAAATAAATAAAAAAACAGAAATCAAAGTAACCGATAAAATGACAAGCCGCGAAAGATGCCGGATATTCGCTTTTAAGGGAATTTCAGTATCAATGCCGGCAATTTCTTTTGCGATTTTTCCGACTTTTGTTGAGACGCCTGTCGCAAAAACCAAAGCCCTCCCGCTTCCAAAAACCACGTGCGTTCCTTTATAAATTATGTTTTTATTCTCTTCCCCGGCACCTAGTTCATCGCCGGCAATTTTGTGTACAGGCTCCGATTCTCCGGTCAGCGCCGCTTCGTCTACCTTTAAATTACCGGAAAAAATAATTCTTGCGTCTGCCGGAATTTTTTCACCTTCGTTTAAAATTATTACGTCTCCGGGAACAATCTCCCGATCGGAAATTATATATTCTTTTCCCTCTCTTAGTACTGTCGCTTTAGTTTCCGAAAATTTTTTAAGCGCGCGAAGAGTGTTTTGTGCCCTTCCTTCCTGAAAAGCTCCTGCTATAGAATTAAAAAAAAGTACCGCTCCGATAATGGCCGCATCCGCAACTTCACCTATGAAGTAAATTGCCGAGCCAGCGGCAAGAAGAATATAGATAAGAGGGCTTTGGAATTGATGTAAAAAAATCAAAAACCATCCGACACTCCGCGTTTCAGGCAATACATTAGGCCCTATTTTTTTTAACCGCTCTTTTGCTTCAACCAAACCTAGGCCATGCGCGCCGGACCGAAGCGCGCTAAAAGTTTCAGCAACCGCGTTTAATTGAGGGCTCAGATTATTCATCAGCTAGAAAATCTGATAAAAAACCTCATAACTTATCGAGAGAAGCAAAATTCCGGCTAATGCGAATTTGTGAATTTTTCCAAAACGTGTAAAACTTAACATCAAAACTCCGGATTTCTGCAGGCGATTTAAAATCGCCAAAACTAAAAAACCGTCGATTGAAATAAAAATTCCACCCATAAGCGACATAAGTTTTATAAAATCTCCCGCGCCTAAAGTAAAAATTATAATTGGGATTATCGTTGCCAAGGCCCACGAAGAATTTTTTGAAACACCTACATCCAATTCGTAAATTTCTTTAAGATCGTATCCTAAAGCCAAAAAAGCCGAAAACATCGCCATAACCCCGACAGTGGCGCCGAGAATCACCGCATTGCGCCCCAAAACTTCCGCCATGCTTTGTATCACATTTTGTGTTACTTTGCCGTCTATTGCCATAAGCACCGCTGCAATAAAAATGATATACAGGAAAAAAGGAACACTGGTGCCGACAAATATAACCTTTCTTAATTTATGCGCGTCTTTTCCTCCAAAAATATCCCGCGCATCAGCAATCACGGAAAGGCCAGTTAGCGCAAAAACAAAAACTCCGAAAGCAAAAAATGGGTCTTTCCCCACAAAAGCGGTATTTGATAAATTTTCAAAAGTTCCTGACCCAAAGGCAAAACCAGAAATAATGAGAGTCACAAATACAATCGAGATTACAAAAATTATGTTGATTTTGCCGATTCCGCTAACCGGTTCAAAAAATAAAACCAGCGACATTATGAATAAAAATAATATGGACCACAAAAATCTGTCTCCGCCGAAAATTGTCACCAAAAATATTCCTGCAAGAGAAGCATAAATGACAAGAGCAGTATTAAAACCTAAAGTTTGGCTTATTTTTGCAAGCCAATTCCCCCAGCGTCCGAGGTAAAGCCCCGCATAACCAGGAAGTCTATGCCGCTCCCAGGTGTTCACGACAATTTCTCCGTAAGCCAAATGCATGGAAAGCACCAAAAAAAAAGCAATTCCTGCCGCAATGATGGAAGGAAGGATTCCTGAAACATTAACCGCGAAGGGCAATGCAAACATGCCCGAGCCAATAATCATTCCGCATAAAATTCCAACAGCGCCCCAAAATGGCGATTTAAGAAACGCCATTATCCGTTATTTTTTCTTTATGAATGTAATCTTCAATCCTTCTCATTGCCCAAAGCACAATTAAAACCAGAATTGTCGCGTAAATCGCGATGTATCTAAAACCAAAGCCGGTAGCCATGCCTATTGCTGCAGTTACCCAAAGCCCAGCGGCAGTAGTTAACCCTTCCAATCTGTTATTTTTCAAAAAAATCAGCCCGCCGCCGATAAAGCCAATGCCTACAACGACTTGCGAGGCGATGCGCGAAGGATCAAAAGAAGAGACATCAAGATCGTTTACCAAAGAAGCCGAAGACAAAATTGTAAAAAGAGAAGCTCCCAGTGCAACAAGCGTGTAAGTGCGTAGCCCGGCGGGTTTTCTTCTGTGTTCCCGCTCGTATCCTATTACCATTCCTAAAATAGCGGCAAGCGTTATATTGAAAATCATTTCTACTATTTGTGAACTAGGAAAAATATTTTCCATTTTAAACTTGTGCCAGTTTTAATTTGTCGCTTTTAATTTTTTCCAAAATTTTTCCTACAAGTGTTCTGGGATCACTATCGTAAATTATATTTCCTGGTCCTCGGCGCGATTTTTCAATAATATCTTTTATAACTTCGATGCTTCCCCCTGACCCGTCCAGCACACCAATTGGCTTTCCGTCTTCAAGCGCAATAGTAAATTCGTTTAAAGTTCCCCAGCGGCCGCAGCCCACTATGACCGCATCAGCCGAACGCGTCAGAAGAAGATTTCTGCCGGCATAACCGAATCCCGTATAAATAATAATATCCATGTAGTCCACGGGCAGTTGATATTTCTCAATGTGTTCCTTTTCAGAACCTGCAGGAGAAATTCCTATGTTAAATCCGCCGGCTTCCTTTGCTCCGATCGCCGCCCAAAAAGGAAACCCCGTTGTTGCGCCGTTTACCAAAACCGCGCCTTGCCGCACTATTTCTTCGCCCAAAATTTTGGCTTTATCCAAAGCATCCGGCGCACAATGGCCTGTTTCAGCCGCCCCAGAAACGCAAATTTTGTATTTAAGATGTATATGCTGCCCGTCCATTAGTCTATTGTAACACTCTCGCTGTATTTTGGAGAATAAGCTTCTATCCCCAAATAGTCGCGGACTTTCTGGACTAAAGCCAAAGACGATTTTGGCTCACCGTGAATTGTAAACACTTTTTTTAAAGTATCAGATTTTTCGCGGATAAATTCAAAAAGGGTATTTTCGTCAGGATGCGCGGAGTATCCATGGATATTTTCTATATGCGCGCGAATGAGAACCTCTTCTCCAAAAATCGTGGCAGAGCTTGCACCGTCCTGAATTATTCTTCCCAATGAACCGGGCGCTTGGTATCCGATAAAAAGCAAAGTGCTTTTCGGATCCTGCAAGTATCTTCTTTCGTGATGCAAAATTCTTCCGCCCGTAGACATTCCGGAGCCCGCAATAATTATTTTAGGAGCGGGCACATCATTTATTTTTTTAGATTCTTCGGTTGTAAGCGTGGGATGTACATTCGGCAAATTTAAAAAAGAGAAAGATTTTTGGTCCACATATGCTTTATTTAAATATTTATAATATTTTTGATAAATTTCCGTAGCTTTAATTGCTAATGGGCTGTCTAAAAAAAGCGGGACATTAGGAATTTGTTTGTTTCTTAACATATCAGATATTTCCCAAAGCAGCTCCTGCGTGCGTTCTAGAGAAAATGCCGGAATCATTAAAACCCCTCCGTTTACAACGCTTCTTTCTATTACTCGCTCCAGTTTCAATTTTTTTTCTTCCAAATCTTCGTGGGTTCTGTCGCCATAAGTAGATTCAATAAATAAATAGTCAATTCCGTTTATTTTTTCAAACCCATTAAGCAACGGATTATTAACATTTCCAAGATCACCTGTGAAAAGAAATTTTTGACTTTCGTGAGCAATTTCTATCATAGCCGAGCCCATTACATGCCCCGCATTATAAAAAGAAACTTCAAAATTACCGACTTTAATTTTTTCGTGGTATTCTTTCCCTTCCCAAACCTGCATCGCTTTATCAACTTCTTCGTCGCTGTATAAAACTTTTTCGCCCTCTCTTTCCGCCTCTTTCGTAAGTACGCCGATGCTATCCCTTAGCATAAGCTCCGCTAAAGCGCGCGTCGGAATGCTTGAGTAAATTTTTCCCTGAAATCCTTCTTTCATTAATTTAGGAATTCTTCCTGTGTGATCAATATGGGCATGAGAAATAAAAAGCGCATCTATTTCTTTTGAATTAAAAAGAAATGGTTCGTTATTTTTTAAATTGCTAAAACGCGGGGACTGAAAAAGCCCGCAATCAATTAAAATTTTATTTTCTCCGTCATCCAATAAAAAACAGCTTCCGGTAACCTCTTGTGCGGCGCCAAAAAATGAAACTTTAAGCATAAAATTTATTTTAGCATAAATAAAAATCCCTGCCGATTAGGCAAGGATTAAAATATAGTTTCCCAGATTTTTTAGCTTTCCCAAGTCCACGTCTTCCGGCAAAGCAAACCCAACATATATCGTGCCTGGGAGATCGTCTTTATGTGCAACCTCGGCTAAAAAATTGTCCAAAGAAAATTCAATAGAATATGAATCTATTTTTGGATAATCGATTTTAGCCTTAGGTTTAAGCAAGCCATTACCGTTTTTGCCGTGTACTAAAATACGTCTTACCACGCACTCATCAAAAAAATCTAAATAAGAGCTAAGAGCGTTTAGTTCCGCAAAAGATTTTATTATAAAAGCGAGCGAGGAGGCAGACGAAGAAATATTCGTCAAAAAACAGGGAAGGCCGCATTCTTTCGCGTGAGAAAAAATTTTTTTGATTCGCGCACAAATTCGCGCTTTTTTGTTGAACCAAAAAAAGTCTTTCTCTTTTTTCACCAAGTCAATATCAACAACAACTCCTACGAACTGAGACCTGCCCGGAACAATTCTCCTTTTGCAAAATTCACTGCCACTTTGGAAAACCCTCGCTTCAACAGGCTTTGCAAATTGCGGATATCGCCTTTTTTCCGCTTTAAGCATAATTCTTTCCGAAAAAACCGGCAGTAAAATTCTTTTTTCTGTAAATAATTCCAAAATTTCACCTCCAAAAAAATATTTTTAGCATAAAGAACAAAAAACTTTCTTTAGTATAGTCTTTTAAAGAAAAAAGTCAATCTCTTTTTTCCACAGAAGGAAAGGATTTAGATTTTTGTAGATAAAATAAAATTACTCGAGTATCCCGTCCAAATTAATATCATACAAAATTACTTCGCCTGCAAGCCGATAGTTTATTATTTCTTTATCCAAAAACCACAAAGCAATTTCTTTTTGGGCATCTTCCTGCGTTCCTGAAGCATGAATTATATTTCTAATTGCGCGCCCGTCTACGTCCGAAACTTCATACGAATCAATTGTAAAGTCGCCTCTTATTGTGCCCACGTCCGATGTTAGCGGTTCCGTTCCGCCCGTTATTTTTCTTACAACTCCTATCGCGTGCATTCCCTGCCAAACCATTGCAACGACCGGACCCTTAACCATGTATCTTTTTAAATTATTTAAAATAATTTCTGTAACCTTTAAAGGATCATTTGACGGCGGAGTTTTTCCTTTTTTGCGGTACGATTCAATTGTTTTTTCGCCAGTTTTTATCCGCCATTCCGGATCCACAAGATAATGTTTTTCAACTAATTCTGCCGTAGGTACAAGCATTTTTAGACCGACGAGCTTAAGACCTGTCCTTTCGTATCTCTTAATTACTTCGCCTATTAAATTTCTTTGCACGCCGTCCGGTTTAATTAATACGAGCGTGCGTTCTTGTTTCGGATGTGCCATAAAATAAAAATTAAAAAAAATAATATAATTGACATTATCATACCGCACTGCTAAATTCAAGGGAGAAGAAATGGAGGACTAATATGCAATTGCTCCCACGACTAAAACCAGACTCCGCTTTTTTGGCAAACACGCTTTTGTCTAAAGGAGAAGTTCCACAGTGGGCAACTTACGAAATGCAGAAAAAAGTAAAACAAGAAGCTTCTGATTTAATTGATTTTTATTTAAAAAGAAAGGCGGGTTATGATCTTTATTTGGCCGCTTCATTACGCTGCTTAGAAGATTTTATGCGCGCTGAACAAGTCGTTTCATTCTTGGAAAAAAATCTGCATATCTCAATAGTTCATCCTGGCGGATTGGGGATCAGTTTGGACACTCCTGAAAAAGATTCGAGCAATGAAAAAGGCGATCTCGAAAGATTTTTTTTAGACAGATCAAGCACACTTTTAATGATAGATGCAGAAAAAGCAACATGGGGGAAGTACGCTGAAGCAATGACAATGTTGCTAAGGCAAATGCAAGTAGTTATGTACACTGAAGATAAATCGACCGCTTTTATTTTAAAAGAGAGACATCCACTAAAAACTCTTGGCGGCTTCGGAGGATCGTGCGGATATCATGTTGTCACATCGCTCGGTGAAATTTTAACGTGCTTAAAATGGTCCCTTACAATTTGTAAAATGGATTCATGCTCCGAAAAACAAGTAAACGGAGCCGATGGTCAAAGACGAGCATATAATTCGTATTGCCCGAATTGCGGTTCATTGATTCAACGGACTTCTTTCTGGATTTCTAACAAACGCAAAAAAGTAAATAAACAATAAATCCCCGCGTTGCAAGCGGGAATTTTTATTTAGTTTTTGTTATTGATAAATTTCCGTTTTTTATTTCGACCTTAATCGTTCCGTCTAAATCGGTGCGTAAAATAGTTGCTCCGACCGAAGCCAAACGCGAGAGAACCTCTGTGTGTGGATGTCCGTAGCGATTGCGTGCGCCCGAAGAAATTATCGCATATTCAGGTCGAACTACACGTAAAAAGAATTCATTGCTTGAAGTTTTTGACCCATGATGGCCGACTTTTAAAACGTCCACATCGTCTATTTTACCGCTATCAACCAGTTTTCTTTCAAGCTTTTTTTCCGCATCAGACATAAAAAGGATTTTTTTATTTTCATATGAAAGTTCGCCGACAACCGCGGAGTCATGGACGTTCTTTAAAAACTCCCCTGAAAACGATTCGTCCGGATAAATTATATTAAATTCGGCGCCGTTATAAAAAGTAAGTTTAAGGGGCCGGTCAGCTACTATTTTTTTAATATTTTTTTCTTTTAAAATTTTTTCAAACTGGATAGCTTCCGCGGTGCTGTATAAAGCCCCGCTTTCAATCACTTGGGCAACTTTGTACCGGTCCAAAACTTCCATTAAGCCTGAAACATGATCTGCGTGGGGATGCGTGAGCACTATTAAATCGAGCGAATCGTCGTAATAAGGAAGAACCGCTCCCAGATTTGACAAAATTTTATTGGACGGCCCTCCGTCTATCAAAATTTGCGTCCCATCCTTCGTGCTTATTAATTCTGCATCTCCCTGTCCGACATCAAAAAAATAAACTTCTAGATCCGGCTTTTTTGAAATTGCAAAAATTTGGGACCAAAGCAAATAATTTGCAGAAAAAAGAAGTAAAGTTATTCCCCCGATGATCTTTTTGTGATGTATTTTTACTAATTTAAGCATTTTAAAAAAGGCCGGCAAATATTTTTGCAGCGAATATCTGGTATGAAATAAAAACATAGGCCACAGATGCAATAACTTTTCCAAAAGATACAGAAATAAAGGAGGCAAGGCCGCCTGCAAAACTAAAAAACATAATTATGGGAACAACTCCGACAACAAATAAGTTTGCAACAGGACTTACCCAAAGAACTTCATTGCCCCAAGAAATCAAAAAGGGCAGAACAAAAATCTGCGCAGAAAGCGTACTTGCCGCACTTTCTCTTATGGAAAAAAAATTAGGTAAAAATTTTAAATTTCTTTTAAAAAAGTTAGATAAAAATATCAAGCCCAGAGTCGCCATAAAAGAGAGCTGAAAACCGCGATCGAAACGCGGCAGCATCGGATTCCAAATAGCCATGAGAAGCGCCGCCCATAAAAGTGCAAGAAACGCCCTGTTAGTTCTTCCGGTCCGAAGAGCGATCAACCCTATAATTCCCATAATTGCCGCGCGTGTCGCTGCCGGCTCTCCGCCCGTCATTAAAGTAAATGCAACAATTCCCAAAACAGCTAAAATCCACGCAAATAGTGAAGGCAAAAAGAAATTAAAAAACCCCATTACAAATACCCCGACAATTGTAATGTTGTAACCAGAAAGCACTAAAATATGGATAGTGCTTGTTTTTTTAAATAGTTCCAAAATTTCGTCGTCAATTCTACCCTCGATACCTAAAAGCATGCCATTTGATAAGGATGCGTGCGGTTCGGGCAGTATCTTTTGGATATTTTGTTCAAATTTGTTTTTTAAAGAAAAAAGGGAGGAAAGAATATTGTTAAATTCGTCAACTTTTTTAATCTCCGGATAAAACATTTGTGAATAAATTCTGCTTTTTGCTAAATACTTCTTGTAATCAAAATCGTTAAAATTTTTAGGCTCCTCTACCACGCCTGAAACCGATATTTTATCTCCATATTTATAGGGCGGATAAATTCTTTTTATAATTAAAAGTCTGCCATGATCTGTTTCTAAAATTAATTGCGAGCTGCTTTCTTTTATTTTTTCCGAAATAACGCTCCCACTTACGGTTATTTTTTGCTCATAAAAATTATGCGACACGTCGCCTGAAATATTATTTTCAAAAAACGAAAACCTAAGCATGCCAAGAAGAAATAATACAAAAAACGCTATTAAAACACTCAACAAACTATGGACATCGGATGTCCATAGTTTTACTAAAAACAATCCTGCAACCAGCCCCAAACCAGCCAGAACCCAATTCTGTGGCACATTAAAAAAAGAGCGGAGCATTACTCCGCCAAGAAATGCTAGAATAAAAAATTGTGTTTTAAAATAGGCTTTTTGGTTCATTATCTAGCGCCTCGTTCACGAGCCTGTCAGCATCTTTATTTTTTTCTCTCGGAACATGGCTAAATGTAACCTTAGCAAAATCCATTTTCAAATTCCATACAGCGATAAAAAGAGGAAACATTCTTTCCTCTTCGATTTTATACTCCCCGTTAAGTTGTTTCGAAACAAATTCCGAATCCATGCGAACGGAGATTTCCATTTTTTTTGTGCGTTCTTTTCCAAAAATCGCTTTTAATTTTTTTAATGCGAAAATTACGGCCGCATATTCAGCTTCATTATTTGTTTTTACACCAAGTTTTTCTCCGTATTCTTTAATTTTGTTTCCTTTCTCGTCGGTAATATAAACACCCAAAGCTGCAGGACCCGGATTTCCGCGCGACCCGCCATCAGTATAAACAATGATTTTGCCGTCGGTCATTTTATTTGTTTTTATTTAAATATTTTACAATTTTTTCTATTCCTCGTAAAGTTTCTTTTTCTGTTTTAAAACTTGCTGATCCTGCATAAGCATGCCCTCCCCCTCCGAAATTTGTCTCCAAAAATTTTCCGATCTTCGCATGTTTCTTTGGTAAATTCCATGGGTTAACGCCAACGCTCGTTATAAATTCGCCGTCTCGTTTTAAAAAACGGATTGAATAGTTGGTTTTTGGATAAATGTGATATCCAGCAAATCGGGTACCTGCAAGTTCTCTATTAAAATTTTTAATTACCACTGTGTTTCCAATCACGCTTGAGTTATTTTTAATTTTTAAAAGAGATTGTTTTAAACGTTTTTGATAATTTAAAAACCCCTTTTTTATTCTTGAATCTTTCCTAATGAAACTCAACCCCTTTTGAGCAAGCAGTTTAATTATATTTTTTTGGTAATTTATCGACAGAGACTTTGCATTATCCATATAAGTTGCGAGTTTTATTGCGGGTTTGGGCTTTAATCCCATCGCCTCCTTTGCATCTTTAAAACTCGCTCTATCTGTTAAATCAGCCCAGTAAACCAGTTCTTTAATATGTGCGGGCGTCTTAATGTTTTTATATAAACTCCGGTAAATCAAACCTGCACACGAAGGGCTTTGAGAGTTAGAGACATGAAACTTGTCTTTTTGAAATTTTTTTTTCCACTCAGGAAACAAAAAAAATGTTGACGGGTGATGATCAAAATAAATTTTTACTTTGGGATGAAAAAAAATATCCGTTATTGCCATCAAGTTTTTTGGTTTTAAACTTCTCCATTTATTTTTATCCACAGGATGCGTAACAGGAATATAATTTGCGAAGTCATCTCCTCTCAAATTCAAAAAATATTTGAGCACCGCCGCAGACGCCACCCCATCAAAACAACTTCCATGAAAATAAATATCGTATTTCATAAAAAAATTGACTTCTATCTTTATTTAAAATATCCTATTTGTTTAAGCCAATAGTCATTTTCCCATTCCCAAAGGGTTTTGGCCGCAAGGAATGCTTTTATATCTTTAAAATAATACGGAAATTCGCGAATTTCCACAATACCCTCGGTCGGACCCCAATAATGATCTTCGTGAGACGCACCGCAATGATCTCCGCTAGCACCATTGCCGTTTCCATTCCGATAAGCGGTTCTTACTTTATTTCTCCCACCTTTTTCACGTAGCGACGCTCCGCACCTCATACAGTTTTTCTGTTGGTCGATCCGCAAAATCCAGCGGGTTTCGATATCGCGAGGAAGACTAACGGCTTTTTTTATTTCATTCTCTTGCAAAGCAAGAACATAAGCCGCTGTTTGCAAATTATACTCAGGGAAAAATCCCGTTGAAGTTTTGATATCTAAAACGCCAAATTTTCCTCCAACTGAAGCAAGAGCATCAATTGTTCCAGAATATTTATGAAGAAAAGACCAAATCGGGCGCTCAACAAATTCCGGATGAAAGATAATATTATTTTTGGTTTGAAAATCCAAAAAAGCCACAGCCGCAGGCTCAATTTCTTTAGGAACTTCAACTGTTTCTCCTACAGCAAGCTTCTGGATAATTTCATGGACGAGAGTACCTTCTTCTGCTGATTTATTCTTTACTTCTTCAGCGGCTTTATAGCTTTCCATTTCTTTTAAAAACATTTCAATCGCCGGCTTTGATTTTACTTCCAAAATCTTTGTAACCCTCGGATACCAAGCCCCGTTTACTTCATGCCCTGAAGATTTTTTAAAACTTTCCGCATCTTTATACCATGCCATCAAATGATAGTACCATGAAAATTTACAAAATAAAAAATTATTTTTTCTTCAACGCTTCTATTCCCGGCAGTGTTCCTTTTGCCAAAAATTCGAGCATTGCGCCACCGCCTGTTGAGATGAAATCGAAATTTTTCTCAAGCTTGTATCTTCTGATAGCATCTACCGTGTCCCCGCCGCCGATAACCCTAAAAGCTTTTGACTTCCCTAAAGCGCGCGCGAAATCGCGAGTACCCTTTTCGTAACCGCCCTCAACCCATCCGAATGTGCCGTTCCATAAGACAAATTTAGCTTTCACTGCAAGGCCCTTGAGGCTTTTGATCGTTTTAAGACCCGCATCATATATTATTTCATTTTTAGATTCCCAGTCTTCAGGCAAAAATATTTTAGGCGACCATAAAATATTTTCCGGAATTTTCACTTTTTCCACAAAAGATTTTCCGACACCAATCCCCCGATACGCAAGAAATGTGTTTCCCGTCATTCCTCCGACAAAAATTGCATCCGCGCTTCGCAAAAACTTTTTTATTAACGGCTCTTTTGTTTCAAATTTTTTCCCCCCCAAAACAAAAAGAAAAGGATGGCGCGGCTTAAAAAATTTGGAAAGATTGTGTACTTCGCTTTTAAAAAGGGGCCCCATTTCATGTGGCAGTAATTTCGGCAATCCAACAAGAGATGTATGTTTGCGATGGGAAACAGCAAAGGCTTCGTTTATATAAAAATCGCCCCAAGAAGCAAGAATCCGCGCAAATTTAATGTCATTAGACGTCTCTCCCTTACTTAACCGCAAATTATCGAGAAGAAAAAGTTTGGATTGTTTAGAAAATATTAAGGGATCAGCTTTTTTTATTTCTCCTTTAATGAATACTAGTGATGGAAAATATTTTTTTAAATACCGCGCAATTTGATCCAGATGCGGATACTTTCCGTCTTTTTCAAAATGGGTAATTAAAGTCACAAAATGGCCCTTTTTCAGCAAAGCGCGGATCGTAGGCAATGTCGCATTAATCCTGTATTCGTACGGATTATTGAAATCCACGCGCAAAAGTATGCGACTCATAATGCAGCAAATTTAACAATTTTTATAAATTTACCCGCGTTAAGAGACGCGCTTCCCACCAAAAACCCGTCTATTCCGCTTTTTTTAAAGCCCACGACATTTTTTTCATTTACCGAACCTCCATATAAAATAGGAATCTGGGACGCGGCGCGCCTGCCCAAAATCTTTAAAAGATCTCTTTTTAATAAAATCGTCGTCTCGTAGACATTTTGCGGATCATCTGGTTCTGATCCTGGATTTGTACTTATCGCCCAAATCGGCTCATACACTATTATTAATTTGTTCAGTAGTAATGATTTCTTAATTCCCTTAATTGCAGAATAAAGTTCTTCGCGGATAATGCCGGAAAGTCCTTCTTTGGATTTTTCTTTCTCGCCTATGCATAAAACCGCGTTTAGCCCGCCTTCCAATGCACAGCGTAATTTTTTATTTATTATCTCCTTGCTTTCCCCTAACGCACGTCTTTCGGAATGGCCGACAATTACCAGCCCGACTCCGATGGATTTAAGTTGCGTGGCAGAAATTTCTCCGGTAAAAGCCCCCGCTTTTTCAGAAAATACATTTTGAGCGCCTAATTTGATATTTTTTTTATTTGCAATTATTTTTTTTACTGCAGAAACAAACAAAAAAGGAGGGCAAAGCGTGATTTCCATATTTTTTATCTTTTTTACACCTTCCGTAACCGCGCGTGCAAGCATCTTTACTTCGCTTGCGGTTCTAGGATTCATTTTCCAGTTTGCAATAATGATTTTCTTCATTCTAACGTAACTTATTTTCTTAAAAATTTAGATGCTTCTTCGGGAGAGAATTTAACGACTTCGATGCCTGCTCCCAACTCAAGACCTCCCCAAATGGTTAATCTAGGCAAAACTTCGATGTGCCAATGATAATGCCCTCCATTTTTGTCTTTTGGCGGAAGTGTGTGTATAAAAAAATTATAATCCGGATTTTTGAGCTTTTTAAAAATTCGGTAAAAGATTGTTTGCATTGCGTGTGCTAAAGTTTCTTTTTGCTTCTCGTCGATAACTTCGAAACGCGATTCGTGGATTTTAGGAAAAATTCGTATTTCAAATGCGACTTTTGAAGCAAAGGGGGCAATCGCAACAAATAAATCATTTTCGAAAATAATACGTTTTTTTTCTTTTATTTCCCACTTGATGATGTCGCAATGTACACATTTCTTATTTTTTTTATGATATTCATCTGATCCCCTTAAAGACCTCGCGACATCAGGAGGAATAATTGGGATTGCCAAAATTTGCGAATGCGGATGCGGAACAGAAGCGCCAGCTCGAGCGCCGTTATTATGGAAAATTAAAATATATTCAACGCATGGCTCGGCACGCAATGCCTGATAGCGCGCGGTATATGCCTCGACTAATGTAACAATTTCATTTTCTTTCATGAGTCCTATGTGCCGTTTATGATCGCGAGTAACTACGACTTCCTGAAAGCCGACTCCTGTTTTGTGATGATATTTGCCATCAAATTCCAAAGGCGGGCATACGCGCGAATCCATTACGACAGGGAATTTGTTTGGAAAAATTTGTACCCACCAATCTTTAATATCATTTTTTTTAGGCTTCGGGAGCCACAGAAGCGGGCTTTCCTGTCCGGATTTTGCCGGATTGTCAAACGGGCAGAGATCTTGCGAGAGTGGAGTCGAGTCTTTTGGTTTAAAAAAAATGGGTTTTTTTTGCGTTGTTGCAGAAATCAGAACCCAATCGCCAGACACGATATCTTTTCTGAATTCGATTAAATTTTTTTTCATTGCGATGCGCTATAAAGCCCTTTCCTTAAATTTCTATTAATTTTAAAAACTTCCCACAAAGTTCTGAAATAGCTGGAAAATTTTACATGGGAATTCGGATCATCTATCCAATAGGCAGGAACGATTCCTATTTTCATGTTTAAATTTCTTGCGATTGCCAAAATTTCGACATCAAATGACCAGCGGTCGATAATAGCCATTTTAAAAATATGTTCCGCAGCTAAATCACGAAACGCTTTAAAACCGCATTGAGTATCCCATATTCCGGGAACAGCCAAAATTTGAATATACTTGTTGCCCAAAGTTCCCAAAATTCTTTTCCACTGAGGCTGGCGCACCGCGTGAATAGCCCCCGGGACATCTTTTTCATTTCTTGAACATATTACAACTTCATATCCTTTATCGAAAAAGAGACGCATTTTATCGAAATGCGCAATATCAGTTGCGTTGTCGGCATCGGCAAAAAGACGAATTTTACCGTATGCATTAAGCATTCCTTCTCTTACAGTATACCCTTTCCCTTTGTTTTCTTTCCTATCAATGAGGCGTAAATTTTTTATTTCGCCCTTCATGCGCTCAACAATTTCGCCAGTTCCGTCCCGTGAACCGTCGTTTACGACAAGTATTTCGTAACTGTACGGCTGGCTCGATAAATATTCATGGAAGCGACGCAAGGTTTTTGGGATCCTGGCAGATTCGTTGTACGCGGGGACTATAACAGACAAATATATATCCGGCATTGGCATAATATTATTTTAACCTACTTAAATAACTCTGCAAAATCAGAGCCGCAGAAGAAGCATCTATCATTTCTTTCGTAGAGCCGCCGAAACGCTCACTTTCTTTCGTGCTCAAAATTTCATTTTCAAAAATGACTTCTTTGTGAAATTTTTCCTGCAAAAATTTGCCGAATCTTCGAACTTTCGTGGTCTGCGCAGTATCTTTCATCCTAAAGTTCAAAGGAAGCCCGACTATAATCGCTGAAATGTTCTCTTTTTCGATTATCTTATCCAAACATTCCTGAAGTTTGCCTTGCTCGTTTAAAACAACATCTCTCGGAAAAGCAAAGCGCCCCTCCTCGTCGGAAATTGCAATTCCTATTCTTTTGTCCCCATAGTCAATTCCTAAATATTTTGACATTACCTTAATTTATCAGAAATTTATAAATAAAAAAACGGCTTTGTGGGCCGTTACGCGATGCGTTGGTGTAATCCAAAACTTTTATGCGGCAAGTTGCGTGTTAAATACTCATAAACAAGTTTTGCAAACTCGAGATCAGAAAAAACTACTTCCAAACTATCATCCGCCCAAAAAACCGGACTGCTACGTGCTCTATCCAAAATAGCATACGAACCTGTGTAATCATAAAAAGACACTAGTTGTTGGTCTATTAGTTTTATGACGAAAACCCTAAACGAGCTCGGTCTCAAATAACTGTGTCCTTTTTCTTGCATTTCCCACTCTTTAACGAATTCTTTGGCCAACTTTTCTTTGTCAATTTTTTTCAATTTAAACCACCCTTCTTTCTTTAAAATATCCTCTGTACCAATGTTATCAGTTGTTCGTATTGCGAGTCAACACTTCTGATCCATTTTTGGTAACTACCAAAGTGTGTTCAAAATGCGCGGCGCGGGAGCCGTCGCGGGTTACCCATGTCCATCTATCTTTAGCAACTTTTACTTTATAACCTTTTTCTGTAGCCATGGGTTCAAGCGCAATAACTTCGCCTTCTCTAAGAACAGGCCCCTCTCCACGCATGCCCCAATTCGGAATTTCCGGCTCTTCGTGTACCGCCCTCCCCACACCATGTCCCACAAGCTCGCGGATAACACCGAAACCTTCTCCTTCCAAATACTTTTGAATGGCATAACCAATATCCCCGACATGAACCCCCGCTTTAACTTCCGCAATTCCTATTTCTAAAGACTTTTTTGTTGCAGTGATAAGGCGATTAGCTTCATCTCTAAGAGCAGCTGATACCTCGCTGATGGCGGCTGGTGGAGGGTTTGCGTTTCGCGATCTCGCCGAAGGCGAGATTAATGGGCCATCAGTGAGGTGATCAGCTGCGATTAGTATGGTTGTTGCAGTATCCGTAAACAAACCTTCGTACTCCATTCCAATGTCTAAACCAACAACGTCGCCAGTTTTCAAAATTTTATCCGAGGGAATTCCGTGAACCACTTCATCATTTATTGAAACACAAAGCGATGCCGGATATGGCGTAGGCGCGCTAAAAGTTTTATATCCTTTAAAAGACGGCTTGCCTTCCGCTTCTAAAATAAGTTTCTCCGCCAAATCATCCAGCTCCCGAGTTTTAACGCCTGGAATCGCACGACGCGCAATGCAAGCCAAAATAAGCGCCAAACGCTTGCCGCCTTCGCGTAAAATATCTAATTCTTTTTTGCTTTTTATTATCATGCCCTACTAATTGCTGATCACTACAAATTTACTAATGTTTATTAGCATATAAGTAAAAATAAGTAATTGGTAGGGCTTATAATCCGATCGCTTTTACAATATCCTCGTGAACTTTTTCTATAATCTGCTCACCGTCTATTTCTACAAACTTATGTTTTGAATCTTTCTCAAAATACTCGATGGCCGGTACTACATATTTTTCGTAGTAAGACATGCGATTTTTTATGTTTTCAGAATTGTCGTCAAATCTGCCGCGTTTCAGCATCCGCTCCGA
This sequence comes from uncultured Candidatus Saccharibacteria bacterium, assembly GCA_964464405.1. Lineage (GTDB taxonomy): Bacteria > Patescibacteriota > Minisyncoccia > UBA11713 > 2-01-FULL-45-33 > CAYXFX01. Next base: position 27,868 of record CAYXFX010000001.1, on the reverse strand, counting down.
AACATTTTCCGCGCTGGTTTTTAGATGTATGTGAAATACATTCGCTCTTTCATAAAAATCAAACATTTCGTCAAGCGCTTTTGCTTCAAGCACGGTTCTCGGAGACCCGTCTATAATAACGTGGTTATCTTCCCGAACTCCGTGAATAAGCTCGGTTGTATAAGCCCAAACCGCAAGAGAATCGGGTGCTTTTTCTCCTTTTTTTAAAATTTTTTCATCGAGCAATCTTGCTGTTAAAAATTCTACATGATTTTTTAACTCGCGCAAATGGTTCCCAGTATAAATATATAAAACACTTCCTGCTCCAGATTTTTCTTCAAGCAATTTTTTCAAAAGCTCCGCCTGCGTACCCTTTCCGCAACCGGATCTTCCAATAAAAACAAAATTATACGGATTATTTTCCATATAATTTGAGTTTATCTCTCTATTCGTATGTGCGCAAGGAAAGCTGTGCCTCAATCTGCTTTGCGGTTTCCAAAACCACAGAAACAACGATGAGAAGTGCGGTGCCGCCGATAGTTAAAGTTTGTATGCCAGAAACTGCCCGCAAAATCAAAGGAAGCACGGCCACAATCCCCAAAAATAGGGCCCCTACTAAAGTTATGCGGCTAACCACTTTATTTAAAAATTCAGATGTAGAAGGGCCGGGGCGTATTCCTGGAACAAAAGCCCCGCTTTTCTGCAAGTTGGAAGAAACCGATTGAGGATCGAAGGTTACCGCCGTATAAAAGTATGTAAACAAAAACACCAGAATAAAATAAGCTCCGGCGTATGGCCAGGGATTATTTAAAAAACTGATTATTGCTTGCGAGACGCTGCGTAAAATTGCATTTCCTGAAGCGCTAAAAAAGCTGGCAATCATTTGCGGAAAAAGTAAAATTGATAACGCAAAAATTATCGGGATAACCCCCGCCTGGTTGACCCTTAACGGCAAGTAGCTCGAAGCTCCGCCGTACATTTTCATTCCGCGTATACGTTTGGCATAATAAACTGGCACCGGACGCTCCCCTTCGGAAATAAATACGACTGCCGCTACTGTTATTATTGCAATAACAAGAAAAGCAATTAGTGTAGGAAGCTCGGAAGAGCTGAAATTTATCAAAGTCTGGCCGACGTCTGCCGGAAGCGAAGCAACAATTCCTGCAAAAATTAAAATAGAAACTCCGTTTCCTATGGAATATTCAGAAATTAGCTCGCCCAACCACATAAGAAATATTGATCCGGCAGCTACAATAATTAAATCCGTAATTTTGTCAAAAAAAGTAAGCTGTAAAATTCCTTGGCGTTCAAGAATTGTAAGAAGCCCAAAGCCCTGGACAAGAGCCAGAGGCACTGTAAGCAATCTTGAATACTGATTAAATTTTTGACGGCCAGCTTCTCCTTCCTCACCTTGATAGAGTTCTTTTAAGGATGGAAAAACCATACCCAACAGCTGCATTATTATGGAAGCTGTGATATAAGGCCCTACTCCCAACATAACAACGGAAAGATTACTTAAGGCGCCTCCTGAAAAAATATTTAGAAGCCCAAAAAACTGGTTCTGACCCAAAAAATCTTGCAACCGCAACGCGTCAATCCCCGGAACGGGAATAGAAGAAACCAAACGGAATACAGCCAAAAAACCCAAAAGAAACAGAAATTTTCGGCGAAGATCGCGGTCTTTTAAAATAAGTAAAACTTTATTCCACATTTGTTTTTGCAGATTTAGAAAAGATAATATTTTTATCGAATGTAACTTTTTTTGTTAATTTTCCCATTCCCAATATTTTAATTTTCGGCTTGCTTTTCGCGACTCTTATAAGACCCTTCTCAATTAAAATTTTCGGAGTAACTTTTTCGCCGTCTTTAAAATTTTTTTCAATATCAGATAAATTAAGCGTTTGAAGTTTTCTTTTTATAGAAGTCATAAAATATCCCCGACGCTTGTGTATTTTTTTTATGACATCCCTTATTTGTGGACGAATTCTGTGCCCAGAACGCGATTTTTGGCCTTTAATACCTCTGCCCGAAAAAGATCCGCGTTTTCCTCCGCGTCCTATCCGTCTGTGTTTTTTCTCTCCCAATTTTAATAAATTATGAACTTGCATGTTCTTTTGCTTGTTTTTTTTCTTTTAAAAGTCTAAGTGCGTCTAGCGTCGCCCTAGCGTTGGTAAGTTTATTTTTTGTATGTGATAAAATTTTAGCACTTGCGTTTTTTACTCCCGCAAGAGCGAGCACGGTCCGCGCGGCTCCTCCCGCAACCAATCCTTTCCCTGTTTTTGCGGGCTTCAAAATTATTTCAGCCGCGCCGAACTTCGCGTACACTTCGTGCGGAATTGACTGTTCCTTTGTAAGCGGAACGCGGATGAGTGATTTTCTTGCCATCCTCACTGCTTTTTCTATTGCGTGCGATGTGTCGGCGGCTTTACCCAAACCAAATCCAACTTCTCCCTTTTGGTTTCCCAAAACAATAGCCGCGCGGAAAGTAAACCGCCGTCCTCCCGCTACGACGCGCGCCACACGCCTAAGATCTATCAGCTTTTGCTCATATTCGCTTTTCGGTTTTTGCTGTCTAAATTCTCTTCTTGCCATGCCAATTTTATACGAACTTTAGTGAGCTAATAAAATTGAGCACCCCCTCACCAATTTCTACTGGCGCTCTTTTTTCTGCTATATAATTTTTATTTCGTTTTAACATATTTTTATCTTTATTCATACTTTGTAAAAATTGGTGAGGGGGTAAGGTTTGGCAATCAAAATTTATTTCGCTTTGCTCATAAATTTTGAGCCAATTCCTTAAAATTTTAATCCGCCTGCTCTCGCGCCCTCTGCCGCTTTTACAATCCGCCCTTTATACAAATAACCCCCCCTGTCAAATACCGCCTTTTTAATTCCCATCTCAAGCGCGGTTTTCGCAAGCAATTTGCCGGCTTCATGCGCGAGCTCTGATTTTGTCGTTTTCTTTTTTATTTTTAAAACCTTGTCTGACAAACCAACAAGAGTCTCGTTTTTCTTATCATCTATTAGTTGCAAAAATAAATGCTTCCGTGATCTATAAACCGAAAGGCGGGGAATCTCCTTCGTGCCTTTAATTTTCGCCCTTATTCTTTTGTGTCTGACTTGTCTTTTTGTTTGAACTTTCATTTTTTTATTTTTTATTAAGCGGACGCTACAGCTTTCTTTCCGGCTTTCCTTTTAATTACCTCTCCTAAATAATGAATTCCCTTGCCTTTGTAGGGTTCGGGCGGTTTTTTAGATCTGATTTCCGCAGCTATTTTTCCGACTTTTTCCTTATCCACGCCGCTTACAGTTAAAACATTTTTTTCAATTTTAAATGAAATTCCTTCCGGCATTTTTATTCTGACCTGATGTGTAAATCCGAGAGACAAAACGAGCGTGTCACCATCGGCCTGCGCGCGGAAACCCACGCCTTCTATTTCTAATTTTTTTTCAAAAACATTGGAAACTCCCGAAATGGCATTTTTTATAAGAGCCGCGGATGTTCCCAAAACCGCTTTATCGTCCTTCGTGTGTTTTTTTATAGACAATATTAGCCCGTCTTCCGAAGTCTCTATTTGAATATTTTCCGGCAGTATTTTTTGGACTTCCCCTTTTGTCCCGCGAAAAATCCAAAGCTCTCCTTCTTTGGCAATTTTAACTCCTTCCGGTATTTTAATGGGTTTTTTTGCTAGTCTGCTCATAATTTTTACCAAATTTCAAATAATATTTCCCCGCCAACTTTTTCTTTGCGCGCTTCTTTATCGCTCTTTATTCCTTTCGGTGTTGAATAAACTCCGATGCCGATCCCGTTTTTTACTCCAAAAATTTCCCTGAAGCCGCGGTATTCCCTTTTTGAGAGCTTGGAAATTCTTTTGATATTTGTAAATCTCGGTTTCCCGTCAGTATCATAAACCAAACCGGCTTCTATGTTTTTTTTATTTTTCTTTCCTTTTTTTTCTACATCCTTAATAAATCCTTCGCTCTCTAATATTTTTGCTATTTCAAATTTTAATTTTGAGTAACCGAAAGAAACAGCGGGCTTATTTACCGCGCTCGCATTTTTTATCCTTATTAACATATCCGAAATTGGATCCGTCATAATTTTACCAACTACTTTTTCTAATTCCCGGAATTAACCCCTCGTTTGCTAATTCCCTAAAACATATCCTGCAAAGTTCGAAATCACGCATATAACCGCGTTTTCTTCCGCACCTAAAACATCTTCGTACGATACGACTCTTAAATTTTGGGGGCTTTAAAGACCTTACATATGTTGACGTTTTAGACATGTTTTTGAAACGGGAAACCTAACTTTTTAAATAATTCGATGGCTTCATTTTTTTTCTTCGCGTTTGTAACAATAGTCACCTCAAAACCGAAAATACTTCTTACGTCTTCTCCGATCATCTCTGGAAAAACAATATGCTCTTTTATGCCTATTGTCAAATTTCCGCCGTGATCAACTGCATTTAAAGAAATTCCTCTGAAATCTCTGGTCCGTGGAATCGCCAAAAGCACTAATCTATCTAAAAAATTCCACATGCGTTCTCCACGCAAAGTTGCTTTGTATCCGACAATCATTCCTTCTCTAGTTTTAAAAGAAGCAATGGCTTTTTTTGTCGGGCGCGGGGAAAGCTTTTGCCCCACAATTAAAGTTAGTTGTTTTTCTAAAGATTCGACGGCGTCTTTTTTATCCCGCAGTTTCCCTATTCCGGAATTTACGACAATTTTTAAAATGCGCGGAACAGCCATCAGCGATTTATAACCGAATTCCTTTGCCATTGCCGGAACCGCCTCCTTTATATATTTTTCTTTAATAGTTAACATAAACTAAATTTCGTTTTTACATTTTTTACAAACGCGTATCTTTTTATTGTTTTCCAACACCTGAACCCCGGCGCGCACTCCCTTACCGCACGAATCGCAAAAAAGAAGAGCGTTTGAAAAATCGATTGGCGAAGGCGCGGAATATATTTCCCCTTTTTGCCCCTGTTTTTTCGGGCGCTGGTGCCGGCGGTGCAAGGCAATTCCGTCAACAACAATTTTATTTATTTTCGGAAACACATCCAAAACTTTGCCGTTCTTGCCGCGGTCTTTGCCAGAAATTATTTGAACTTTATCTCCTTTTTTTAAACGCATGATGTTAATTTACTAATTTTATGCTAATCCACAAATTACGAATAATCTATACAATTTCTTCAGCCAGCGAAGCTATCTTGTTAAAACCTTTTTCTTTGATTTCTCTCGGCACCGGACCGAAAATGCGGCCCCCTTTCGGCTCTTCTCCTTCTAAAATAACAACCGCATTGTCGTCAAACCGGATGTAGGACCCGTCCTTTCTCCGCAACGCATTTTTTTGCCGGATTATCAAAGCCTTGTGCACTTCTTTTTTCTTTACAATTTTTCTCGGTTCTGCAATTTTTACCGTAACCACAACAATGTCTCCTATCGCCGCATATCTCCTTCTTGTTCCGCCCAATACTTTAATACACTGGACAATCTTTGCTCCAGAGTTATCGGCTACATTTAACATTGTTCGGTGTTGAATCATGATTATGTATTTATTTAATCACTCCAGCCACAACCCACCTCTTATCTTTTGAAATAGGTTTAGACGACTTTATTAATACATCAATTCCTTCCGATAAATTTTCTTCCGTGTGTGCCTTGTACTTTTTTGAAATTTTCATATATTTCCCGTACCGGCGGTGTTTTTTTAAGCGCGAAACTTCCACCGTAACGGTGTTTTTCATTTTATTCGAAACAATTTTCCCTTTTAGTGTTTGCATATTAATTCTTTTGGTTTAATAAAGTTAAAATCCGTGCTATATCTTTTCGAATGCTTCTTACTTCTTTAACATTTTTAAGCCGCGATTGGTAGCTTTTCATGCGCAGCTCTAAAATCCTGGCTTTGTCTTCCTTTAGTTTCGCGCTTAAATCTTCCCTGCTTAAATTTTTTAAATCTTTTATTTTGGTCATTGTTATTAATGTTCCCTGCTTACAACTTTTGTTCTTACAGGAAGCTTGGCTCCCGCTCTTTTTAATGCCTCGTAAGCAACTTCTTTCGGCACTCCGTCAATTTCAAAAATAATTCTGCCCGGAAGTACTGGGAAAACATAGCCCACAACATCTCCCTTCCCCGCGCCCATTGTAACTTCTGGCGGTTTTGCTGTTATGGGCTTATCCGGAAAAATCCTGATCCAAATTTTCCCTCCTCTTTCAACATAATGCGTCATTGCTTTCCTTGCCGATTCTAATTGTTTGGATTTTACCCACAAAGCTTCTTCCGCTTTTAAGCCATACGCTCCGAACGCCAAAGTCGTGCCCTTCGTTTCTTTAAGCTTTCTTTTTGTGGCACTTCTTTGCCATTTTCTAAATTTTACTCTTTTTGGAAACAACATAATCAAAAATTATTTTTTATAAAAAACCTCGCCTTTATAAATCCACACCTTGATTCCTAAGTCTCCATAAGGCAGATGAGCTCTGCCTCTCGCAAAATCGACGTCTGCCCTTAATGTTTGCAACGGAATTTTCCCTTCCCGCAACCACTCATAGCGCGCCATTTCAGCTCCATCCAATCTTCCAGAAAGAGCAATTTTTACACCTTCCACTTCGTGGACCGCCATAACCTTGCTTAAGTTTTGCTTCATCACCCGCCTGAAAGGAAGGCGCTTCTCAAGATCCTGCGCAATTTGCTCAACTACAATATTTGAATACATTTCCGGAGTTTTAATTTCTTCCACGTTCAATTTAACCGCGCCCGGATTTAATTTTTCCAATTTCTTTTCTTTCGTTCTTGTCTTATTCAACCATAAAACAACTTCGTTTTTTAATTTTTCGATTCCTTCCCCCCCTCTTCCTATCAAAAGCCCGGGGCGCCCCGTTTTTATGGTAATGTTTAAAGAAGTCGGAGATCTTTCAATATCTACCGAATCAACAAACATGCCCCTTAATTTTTTTGCCAGTAATTCCCTGAGTCCGATATCTTCTTTTAAAAGATGTCTGTATTTTCCCGTGTTAAACCAGCGCGACTTCCATGTCCGCAAAATTCCTATTCTTAAAGCGTATGGATGTGATGTTTTGCTCATAAATTTTATTTAGCCGATTCCTTTAGAACTATCGTAATATGACTCGAATGCTTGTGAATCGAAGCGCCCATACCGCGGGCCCTAGGCATAAAGCGTTTTAAAATCGGTCCCTTATCCACACGAACGCCGGAAACAACAAGCTTTTCTTCAGAAATATTAAAATTGTGCTTTGCGTTTGCGACAGCCGAACGGAGGAGCTTCAACAAAGGCTCGGCTGGGCGCCGCGGCATAAGTTTAAGCGCGATGCTTGCGGACACCGCAGATTTCCCCCTAATTGCATTTCCAACAACCCTCACTTTCCGTGGCGCCATCCTCAAATATCTTAAATGTGCTTTTATTTCTTTCATATTATTTTATTTTTTATTTCTTTGCCGCAGGAGCCGCTTCTGTCGCCGCAACTTTTGAAGCTTTCTCGGCTTCAGCGGCTTTCATTTCTAATTCTTTCTGCATTTTTCCTCCGTGGCGCACGAATTTGCGGGTCGGTGAAAATTCTCCTAGTTTGTGCCCCACCATTTCTTCAGTTACATTTACTGGGATAAAATCTCGGCCATTATGAACCCCGAATATATAGCCCACCATTTCCGGACTGATTGTTGATCTGCGAGACCAAGTTTTTATTACAGTTCTTGACCCAGCCTTAATATTGCTAATTTTCTTTAGCAACTTTTCGTCAATATATGCTCCTTTTTTTAAACTCCTAGCCATTTTTTGTTCTTCTGCTAATTATAAATCTTGATGAATACTTGTTGCGATTTCTTGTTTTTACTCCTCTTGTTCCTTTGCCCCATTTATTTTTCGGTCTTCTTGTTCCGCGCATTGTCCTTCCTTCTCCCCCTCCGTAAGGATGATCAACAGGATTCATGGCAGATCCGCGAACAGTCGGGCGCACCCCCATCCAGCGCGATCTTCCTGCTTTTCCGATAACAACCAGACTGTGTTCGTCGTTTGAAACTTGTCCAATACTTGCCCAAGCGCGGCTTGTAACTTTTCTTATTTCTCCCGAAGGCAGTTTTATTGTAGTTAAACCCTCGTCTTGCGCAAGAACTTCCGCAAAAGATCCGGCAGATCTCACCAAGGCAGCCTTACCTTCAGGAGACAAAGAAACGTTGTAAATAAGAGCTCCGACAGGAAGCGCGGACATCGGCAAACGATTCCCCGCGATGAGCGGAGCGTTTTCCGAAACTAAAATTTCTCTTCCCGGTCGAACGTCTTTAGGCAAAACAACATACCGTTTTTCTCCATCTTTATATAAAACAAGCCCGATAAACGCGGTGCGGAAAGGATCGTATTCAACCGAAAGCACGCGCGCGGGGATATCTTTTTTATCAAATTTAAAATCAATAAATCTTAAAAGTTTTTTTGATCCTCCTCCTTGATGGCGGGTTGTAATCCTACCCAAATTATTTCTTCCGGCATTTTTCTTAATTCCTTTAATCAAAGATTTTTCGGGCTCTCTGCGCGTCAAAAATTCCCGGTAATTTATTCCAGTTAACTGTCTTCTTGATGGTGATCTTGGCGGATAGACTTTCATAATTAATTTAATGGATTAAAATTCGCTAATGGTTTGTCCTTCTTTTAATCTGATAATTGCTTTCTTATATCCGGATTTTATCCCATAAACCGCCCCTCTCCTTCTTTTTTTGTCCGGAGTGTTTATTACGTTTATTTTTGTTACTTCAACTCCGTATCTCTCTTCAACGGCTTTCTTTACATTATTTTTATTTGAATTGTTATTTACTTTAAAAATATAATTTCCCTCGCCTGCGATTGTCGCTTTTTCAGAAATATGCGGAGAAATAAGAAGGTTCGAAGCAAATTCGCTCTCCCCCTTTTTTACGACAGATTCTTTTGAAATAGACGTCTCTTCCTTTTTTTCTGCGTCCCTTACTTGCGGAATGGTTTTTTCGGTATCCGCCGCCTTGCGATGCGCTAAAGACTCGCGGGATTTTTCTTTCCCTTTGGTTTCTTTCCGTCTCCAGCTTCCCAAAATTTGGTTTATATTAAACGGCATGGTTATTTAAATACTTTTTCTAATTCCTCAATGCTCAATTTGTCCAATACTACATATTTATTGTGTAGCAGTTCAATTACATTTAAATTTCGGGGCTCAATAAAATTTACGTAAGGCAAATTTTTTGAAGCGCGAAGCGCATTTTCGTTTTTTAGAAGTGCAAGCAACGTTTTTCCGCCCTTTTCTCCTAAACGGTAAGCCTCTGCTTTTTCTCGCAGATTTTTAAAAATTGTAAATATTTCTTTTGTTTTCGAATTTACTAAATTAAAGTCGTCGAGTACTAAAATCTCTTTTTCATTTAATTTTTTAGAAAGAAGCGAGAGCAGAGCACCTCTTCTCATTTTCTTATTGATTTTTACTTTAAAGCTTCTTTCATTTCTTGGCCCATGCGAAACTCCTCCTCCTATCCACAATGGCGATCTGATTGACCCGTGCCTCGCACGCCCCGTTCCTTTTTGCCTCCACGGTTTTTTCCCGCCTCCAGAAACTTCGCCTCTAGTTTTTGTATGTGCCCAAGGCAATCGCTTATTTGCCATTTCTCCGTCATAAACTTGTTTTACTAGCGCCTGATTCCAACGAGCTCCAAAAATCCGATCCGGAAGATCAGCCTTTCCTATTTTTTCTCCGCTTGTGTTGTAAGTTTCTACTTTCATAAAAAAACAAAACCGAGGCGGGCATGCCCCGTCTCGGCGCTAAATCCACCGAAATAATGGGTCACTTCACCCTTTCATAAAGTTAATTTCTAAATTTCTATTCATTCTCACAAGTGATTTTAATGCTAGCATGAACAAAAAACCCTCGCAAGGGGGCAAATTTACAAATTTTTATCCTCTTACTTCAACCAGGCTTCCTCTGTGGCCTGGGATTGCGCCTTCAATGGCCATTAGGTTTTTATCAGGAAGAATTTTTATAACTTTAAGATTTTTTACGGTAATACGGTCCACCCCCATGTGCCCGGCCATTCGCTTACCCTTTAAAACTCTCTGTGGCCACACTGCCCCGATCGAACCGGGTTCGCGCTCGGAATGTTTTTGCCCATGGGTACGCGGTCCGCCATGAAAGCCGTGCCTTTTTACAACTCCCTGAAAACCTTTTCCCTTGGAAGTTCCGCTAACTTCTACAACGTCTCCCTCTCCAAAAACTGATGCATCAATTTTATCTCCAATATTTAAAGGAGGTTCGGATTCGTCTCTTTGCCTAAATTCCTTAAAAACACTGAAGTTTCCGAGTCTTTTTTGTGGTTTTTTTACATTCTTTTCTTTTTTTGAACCAAATCCAATTTGTACTGCAACGTAACCGTCTTTTTCTTTAGATTTTTTTTGTGTCACAAAAACAGGCCCAGCCTCCAGCCATGTTACGGGATGTACAGTGCCTTTATCATCGAAAATTTGAGACATTTCGATTTTTTTTGCGAGTATAAATTTTGTCATTACATTTTTACTTCTATATCCACTCCCGCAGGCAAATTGAGATTTGTCAGAGCATCAATAATTTTAGGAGTAGGGTTTAAAATATCTATCAAGCGCTTGTGGACTCTCATTTCAAACTGTTCTCTTGCATTTTTGTAAACGAAAGACGAGCGATTTACCGTATACTTTTTGATTTCAGTCGGCAACGGCACAGGACCTGTTATTTCAGCTCCATATCTTAATGCGGTATCCACTATCTGCTTCACCGAAGAGTCCAAAATTTTGTGGTCGTACGCGCGAACACGGATTCGAAGCTTCGTTATCTCGGGCGCTTCTTTTGTTTTTGGGCTTGCTGCGGCCATTGCTGTTAATTAGAGTTAACTGGTTTAGTTGTTAAAGATTATTTATTAATTTTGGTTACAATTCCCGCTCCTACCGTCTTTCCTCCTTCGCGAACCGCAAATCTCAATTTTTCTTCAAGAGCAACCGGCGCTATAAGTTTTACGCTAAATTTTACTGTGTCTCCCGGCATTACCATTTCAGTTCCTTGCGGTAAAGTAACTTCGCCGGTAACATCGGTCGTTCTGATATAAAATTGGGGCTTATATCCGGTAAAGAACGGCGTATGGCGTCCTCCCTCTTCTTTGGTAAGCACATAAATTTCGGCTTCAAATTCGGTATGAGGGGTAATTGAACCGGGTTTTGCTAAAACCTGTCCACGCTCGACATCTTCTTTTTTAACGCCTCTTAACAATATACCCGCGTTGTCTCCCGACATTCCTTCATCCAATTGTTTATTGAACATTTCGATTCCAGTTACAACAGTTTTCTGGGTATCTTTCAAACCTACAATTTCGATTTCTTCGTTTAATTTAATTTTTCCTCTTTCAATACGGCCGGTAACAACCGTCCCTCTTCCTTCAATTGAAAAAACATCTTCAACAGGCATAAGAAATGGCTTTTCTATGTCGCGAACTGGTTCAGGAATATATTCGTCAAGTTGTTTGGCTAATTCCAAAATCGGCTTTGCCCATTCATCATCTTTTGATTTGGCTTCAAGTGCTTTTAACGCTGAACCGCGGATAATCGGGGTTTTGTCTCCCGGGTATTCATATTTTGTCAAAAGTTCTCTTACTTCTGTTTCCACTAGATCAACGAGCTCTTTGTCGTCCACCATATCAACTTTGTTTAAGAAAACCACAATTGCAGGCACTCCGACTTGGCGCGCAAGCAAAATGTGCTCTCTTGTTTGAGGCATCGGCCCATCCGCCGCCGAAACCACCAAAACAGCGCCATCCATTTGGGCGGCTCCCGTGATCATGTTTTTGATGTAATCAGCGTGCCCCGGGGCATCGATATGCGCGTAGTGGCGCTTTTCTGTCTCGTATTCAGAGTGGTGAAGAGCAATAGTAATTCCGCGCTGTCTCTCTTCTGGAGCATTGTCGATATCTTCGACTTTCTCGATTCTGGCCTTATTTCCGGCCAAATTTAATACATTTAAAATTGCCGCTGTTAAGGTGGTCTTTCCATGGTCGACGTGTCCTATAGTTCCCACATTTAAGTGCGGCTTCGTCCTTTCAAATTTCTCTGCCATAATTTATATAAAATTTAGGTTATTAAAAGCCAACACGCGACAAAATCGCGTATACGAAGTATGTTATACGATGCTAAAAAACGTGTCAATACCATGAAACCGTTCATAATGGGCAAAAACTGGGCATAAAAAAACAAAAATAGTCAAAAACATCTTTGTTGCAAAACTGATACGATCGTAATAAAAATGCAACACAAACTATTTATTTTGTATTCAACTTTTAAACTTTGTTGAAAAAGAATTTTTCCAAATTTTTTCCGTTTTCTATTCTATCCGCTTCAAAAATTACGCAATGTTTTAATATCCCGGCTTCTCTCCAAAAATCTATAAACTCATTGGGTAACGAGTTAGGATAAGCCCAAACGCTTTTTTGAAGTTGCATAAATCCAAAACCAACAAGCTCTTTTCTTAACAAGTCGCGTTTGCCACGTAATTTTTCCGGAATATCAAAAATAATAACTCTCCACTTTCCATCCCACTTTTGAAAATTTGGCTTCGTAAATTTAAATTTGATTTTTTCGGCTTCTTTTGCTCCTTCTTCTGTAAGAGCAAACAAAATTTTCTTTCCGCGCCGTTCAGCAAAAATTAAATTTCTTTTTTGCAATCTGTATACAGCAGACTTTGTTGACGAAGGCCTTAGTTGGTTTTTTATTTTTCCGGATTCCAACAGTATTTCGAACGGGCAATTAACCATTCTATTGAGCGTCAACAATACAAAGTTGGGGGCAGAAAATTTGCCATTTTTTACTTTTTTATCTTTTTCTCTTTTACTTAACCGTTGACCCATGTTGCAAAACTATCACGATCGTATCGAAAATGCAACAAGCAAAAAACTGCAAAAAATCTATAAGGGCAAGTCGTCAAGGGAAAGTTCTTCCTCTAAATTTTGCGAGAGAAGTTTTTCGGAGAGAAGTGTTTCGCCTTGCGGCGCATCGTCCAAAAAAATTTGGTCTACCGTTTCAGACAAAAATTCCTCGCCTAAAATTAAGTCATCGTCCATGGTTGAAAAATTTACAATTTTTAATTTCCAATTTTCAATAAATATATAATTTAAAATTTTAAATTGAAAATTAATTTAATATTGAAAATTCATTGTAAGTTGATAATTGAGAATTTAAAATTACTTTTTTCCTTCCTTAATCAACTCCGCAATATTATTCGGAACTTCTTCGTAGTGGTCAAACTCCATCGTGTAACTCGCTCTTCCTTCTGTCATCGAGCGGAGTTTTGTTACATACCCGAACATTTCAGAAAGCGGAACTTTCGCATCTATAACTTTCACATTCGTCCGCTCAGACATTCTTTCAATTCTTCCGCGTTTTGAAGATAAATCGCCCGTGATATCCCCCAAAAATTGATCTGGTGTTACAACTTCAACTTTCATAACGGGCTCTAAAATTACGGGCGTTGCGCGTTTTACAGCTTCTTTTAAAGCGATCGATCCCGCGATTTTAAATGCAGCCTCAGATGAGTCCACTTCGTGATACGATCCGTCATAAAGCGTCACCTCCATATCAACCATCGGATACCCAGCAACAACCCCCTTGTCTAAAGTTTCCAACACTCCTTTTTCAACTGCCGGAATAAATTCTTGCGGAATTACTCCGCCTCTGATTGCATTTTCAAATTCAAAACCCTTGCCTCTTTCCAATGGCTTTACACGAAGCCATACATGGCCGTATTGCCCCCTTCCTCCCGATTGCTTAATATATTTTCCTTCGGCTTCAGCTTCTTTTTTAACTGTTTCTTTATAAGCAACCTGTGGGCGCCCTACGTTTGCCTCAACTTTAAATTCTCTTTTCATTCGATCAACAATAATTTCTAAATGCAGTTCGCCCATGCCAGAAATAATTGTCTCCATAGTTTCTTCGTCCCCTTTAATTCTGAAGGTTGGATCCTCTTCGGAAAGACGGTGCAAAGCCAACCCCATTTTCTCCTGGTCCGCTTTTGTTTTAGGTTCAATCCTCAAGGAAACAACTGGTTCGGGGAATGTAATTTTCTCTAAAATTATCGGGTGATCCGGATCGCAAAGAGTGTCTCCTGTTTTAGTATTTTTTAGGCCAACGATCGCGCCGATATCTCCAGCCTGCATTTCTTTTACTTCTTCTCTGTGGTTTGCATGCATGCGCAAAATTCTGCCCACGCGTTCCTTGCTGTCGGTTGTTGAATTTAAAACGTAAGAACCAGCAGAAAGCACGCCTGAATAAACCCGAAAATATGTAAGCTGTCCGACATAGGGATCGGTCTGTAATTTAAATGCAAGTGCTGTAAAAGGAACATCGTCCTTTGCTTCGCGTGCAACTTCCTCTCCCTTAAAACCAACTCCTTTTGTAGGAGGAAGCTCAATTGGACTAGGTAAATAATCTATTACGCCGTCTAACATTATCTGCACTCCTTTATTTTTTAAAGCAGATCCGCAAAAAACAGGAACCAATTTATATGAAATTGTTGCCTTCCTTAATGCGCTTCTTAGCTCGTCAATGCTGATGTCCTTTCCTTCCAGATATTTTTCAGTTAGCACGTCGTCTTCTCCCGCAATACGTTCAATCAATTTATGCCGCCATTCCTTTACGTAATCCTTTTTATCTTCAGGAATTTCTTCTTCTACTATTTTTTCACCGTTTACTCCTTCAAATTTAATAAATTTCATCCGCATAAGATCGATTATTCCCGCGAAATCCGATTCAAGCCCCACAGGAATAGTAATTGCAACGGCATTCGGAGTTAAGCGGTCAAGAATAGATTTAAAACTGTTATCAAAAGAAGCCCCCATGCGATCGAGCTTATTTATAAAACAAATTCTGGGCACATTATATTTATCTGCTTGCCTCCAGACGGTTTCAGATTGGGGTTCAACTCCGGCAACACCGTCAAAAACAACAACTCCTCCGTCTAAAACGCGAAGCGAGCGCTCCACCTCGACTGTAAAATCCACGTGGCCGGGAGTATCAATGATATTTATCCGATATTCATTTTTTTTCTCCTGCGGAAGATATGTGGGCTTCCAAAAACAGGTTGTTGCTGCAGATGTAATAGTAATTCCGCGCTCACGCTCCTGCTCCATCCAATCCATTACAGCCTCGCCCTCGTGCACCTCACCAATTTTATGAGAAATTCCGGTATAAAAAAGAACCCGCTCAGAAACCGTAGTTTTCCCTGCATCAATATGAGCGATGATTCCTATATCTCTTACTTTTTCGATCGGATATTCGCGTGCCATAAAAAATAAAAATGCAATTTACATTAATTAATAAAAACAAGAATAGTTTATAGGATAAACAAAAAAAACAAAAGAGGCAAATTACGAAATCTCATCCGGCAACCCTTGCAAAAAATACTTCCTTCCCTCTGCTAAATTTCTGGGGTAAAGTTTTCTCCGTTTCCTCTGTGCCGCCCCGTCTAAACCTCCGCTCTCAAATAAAGCCAATTTGTCCATTAGTGATATCCATACAATTTCGCCATCCAATCCCTCTTTTTCCAACTCATCAAACACAATCTTGCGATAATTATTTATATCCCTTCCGATTGAAAGCGTAAATAATTTGACAAGATCACCGACATCCTTATGCTTACACATGTGTATTATTTCCTCTTTTTGCCAAAACACTGGGACAACATGTTCAATTTTTTTGTAATCCAAATTTAATGCATGTTTTATATGCGATATTATCATGTTTTGATATTGCTCAGGACTCGAATTTTTAGGCGTCTTGTCGTTATCAATATTTAGCCACCCATCAACGTCTGATTCCTCATTTGCATAGCCCTTTGTAAGTGAGCCAAATAAACTAAGAGAGACAACTTCCGGGTGATCTTGTTTTATTTCATAAAAAACTTCCTGTAATTTTTTTATTCTTTCTTTCCATTCCAGAGATCGGGAAAGCAAAAAACGTCTGCGATCAAGCGCTCCTGACGCAGACATGAGTTCTCTTCGTTCATTTTTTTCTTTGCCTACGTACTGCTCGTAGGAATGTTTTTCCATAACCTATTCTACCACGCAAAATGCGCGAAGGCGCGGTTGGCTTCCGCCATACGATGAGTGTCGAGCTTCTTTTTTATGGCAACTCCTTCGTTTTTGGTCGCAAGCAAAAATTCTTCGGCCAATTTTTGAGCCATTGGCTTTCCTTTTTTGGCGCGCGCGGCAGCAATCAGCCAGCGAAATGCCAAAGATAATTTTCTTTCCGGACTTACTTCGCGAGGAACTTGGTATGTGGCCCCTCCTACTCGCCTCGGCCTTATCTCAACCAAAGGAGAAACATTTTTAATGGCCGCCTCGAAAACCTTCACCGGATTTTCAACTTTTTTATCAGCTTTTTTTATTTCTTCAAGCGCTCCCCACATTACTTTCTGCGCAGTTGTCTTTTTTCCGCCATACATTAAATGATTTACAAATTTGCTCACCAAAATTGAGTCATATTTTATATCCGGCAGTATTTCTCTTTTTATTTTTTTTGTTCGTCTCATTTTTTCGGTCTTTTTGTTCCATATTTGCTTCTTTGCTGTTTTCGATTTTCAACTCCTGTTGTATCCAAAACTCCGCGCACAATGTGGTATCTGACTCCAGGCAAGTCTTTTACTCTTCCTCCGCGGATTACCACAACAGAGTGCTCTTGCAATGTATGCCCCTCGCCTCCGATATATGCAGTTACTTCCATTCCATTGGTCAACCGGACTCTTGCAACCTTACGCAAAGCGGAATTCGGCTTTTTGGGTGTCATTGTTTTTACGGAAAGGCAAACACCGCGCTTAAATGGCGAAGGATAAAATCTCGGGCGATTTTTTAAAATATTAAAACCTTTCTCCAAAGCAACGGCTTTCGATTTATATGTAATCGGGGTTCTTCCCTTTTTTATTAATTGATTAATGGTTGGCATTTACCCGCCTAAATTTTTTAAATAATTTTTTAATATTTTGCTTAAATGATTACGACCCCATCCCGTTTTAAGCCATTGTTCTCTTGCAAAAGCGTCATTTTTGTTTAAAAACGCTTCATAATACACAAGCACGAAAGGCATTCTGTTTTTGGTAGATTCTACATTACCACAATTATGCATTTCAAGTCGAGCTTTTAAATTCTTTGTGCAACCCGTGTACAAATGTCCATCCGCCTTACTTTTTAATACATAAACATAGTACATAATTAAAAAATTTTGGCGGGTGAATTGAATAGTAGGAGCATAACATAAAAAAAAATCCAGCGCAAGCCGGAATGAATTAGCAAATGAAAAAAAATACGCAACTAAAAAGTTGATCCTGTAATCAGGCGAAAGAAAAATCCGATAATCGGGAAAATTATGTTAGAAAGCGCGTTGCGGAAAAGCAAAATTAAAATAAGAAGAATAAAAAAACCGTATTGTTCGAATTTTGCGTAAAGATCGATCCGGTCCTTGGGCCAAAACAGATAGAGTATTTTAGAGCCGTCCAAAGGCGGCACAGGAATTAAATTAAAAACCGCGAGCCCCAAATTAATAATGACAATAGGAAATATGGCAGAAAGTATCGCTGGCCCCAATATTGTTAAAAATTCCGAAAACCGAAGCACGAGCCCAAACACAATAGCAACTAAAATATTACTCGCAGGCCCAGCAATACCAACCAAGAAAGGTCCCCATTTTTGATCTTTTAAATTATAAGGATTATACGGAACGGGTTTCGCCCAGCCAAAACCTATTAATATCGGCATCAATATCGAGCCGACCATGTCTATATGCGGAATAGGATTGAGCGTAAGCCGACCCGCGTCTTTTGCGGTGTTGTCCCCAAGCGCGAAAGCCATTGCTCCATGCGAAACTTCATGCACAACAACCGAAAAAATGACGATTAGTATTTGAAAAATTGTGTCTACAACTTGATTCATAGTACTTGCTATGATACTCTACTAATTACTAATAGTTACAAATATACCAATAAATCCTGATCATTAGAAGATTAGTATCAATTTGTAATAAGTAGGGTTTATGAAACACTGCCCAATTTGTGAAAAAGGATCGGTTATGATGGGAACGCGAAGACTCCTTCGCGCCCACTATAATCCTGTAAAACGTTCAAGAAAATATCCCAATCTCCAGTGGGCGCGCTTGCCAAACGGAAAAAGAATAAAAATCTGTACGCGCTGCATGAAAGCAGGAAAGCATCTCAAAATTAAAATATAAACTAAAAGATTAAAATAAAAAAAATACCGCTTTTACTTGCGGTATCTTGAGAATAGAAACTTGTTGAAAAATTCTTCGTCAACTCTTCCGAGTAATTTGCACATCTCATAAAAGCTGTTTACAAAAAGCCATGAAAGCTCTTTGCGTGTTTTTTCTCCAACCCAATTTTTAATTTCCGCATCTCCGATTATAAGCGCGACTTCGTTTGGAATCTTATTCCGTCTTTCAAAACTAAAAAGGTGGCCGCCTAATGGCAAATCCTTTGCTTCGGGTTTGGCTAAATCTATACCGAAGTTTAGTTGTCGAGTCCAAAAAACTTCTACCGGCAAAACCTCTCCTAGATTACCGGATATAATTTCCGTTTTTCTGTCTGTTTTCAAGACGTAATTTTCTGTTTCAAATTTACAGCCCTTTTCTGGTTCGTGCAAAATCAAAGAACCGCCCTTTAAAATTCCCAGACAAAAACCATTCCGACGCACATAATTAGGCCCTCCGCCTCCAGGACTGCAACACCCCTCACTCGAGTCATGTGCGCAAAAGAGCAGAATAAATTGCCCGACATGTTCGGAAACTCTATGCTCTATGTCGCGATAAACCTCATCAAATTTACCCAAACATCCGTATCGCAAAAACACGAAATCTCGTAGCTTGTTCCCCATTGTCTCTCCTGTTTTTACCAATGCTTTTGCTTTTTCCCAGTGTTCATTTGCCTGCGCAAATAGTTCTTTAGATTTTTGTTCGTATTCTCGCGCTAGCTTTTCCGCATCTTGTGCACTTTTAATTTCTTCAATTGAAGTTTTCACCATTTTATCCTCCAAATAAAAAACTTCTGTTCTCAAATTACCAGAGTAATAAATTGAATGCAAATTTAAATTGTCGCGTATTCTAGATTTAGCGCGAACCCATAAAGAAAAAGCCCGAAATTTCTTTCGGGCCGATAGGTGTAGAACTATTTCAGTTCCGACAAATCCCAAACCGGACTTACTGCTGTCGGGATGTCGGAAAAACTTTCGATGATAAGAGGTAGTTCCGGAGAGACAGATCCCCAGTGTTCCATGAAGGCCTTCGCGCGTTCGTAATCACCAACGATTTGAAGGTTCAAGAACTCGGTGCTAAGGCGCGACATAGCATCAACGCAGCGTTCAGGATCGATTTCGTATCGTTTTGTTGTCGTTTCATAACGCAACGCATTTGCAGCTCTCAACCAGTTGTATTCGATGAGACTGCCTCGGGCGTGAGCTTCAGTAAATCCGTGTCTCCACCCTTGGAAATAAGCAACGAGTTCCGTCGCAACAATTCCTTGAAGGGTTTCGTCATCAAGGAGGTTTCTGCCTCGGAAGTAATTGAGTAGCCGGGCACCGAGCATGTCCGCCTTTGCTTCTTCGAGAGACGAGTGAAGGTCTTTCAGAGCAACCTCGAATGGCATTTCTCTGCCGTCGATACGGATCTTACTGGGGCCAAGTCCATGAGCAAGTTCGTGCCCAAGAACAAACAGTAATCTGTTATCGAATGTGCATTGGTCCAGAACGTCGTGAGTAAGCAGCCGCTCAGCGATTGGAAGAGCAAGCGTAGAAAACTTCGCCTCCATCATCGTCCGAGAGAACACTTTCTTTGACCCCTTGAGGTCATGTACTCTCCGATCGTTAGGAAGGTTGTATGCGACAAACATGTATCCGAATCCTGCTCCGCCTCCACGCGCCACATCAGAGACCACTTCCAGAGGAATAGCAGCCCCCTTTGGACTGAAGTCAAACTCCTGACTAAGTATTGTGTCAAAGTCAGGAACGACAGGAGTGAATCGAGCAAGAGCAATAGTAGCATCTTTGTCTGGAAGTGCAACGAACGCCTCAAAGGAGGCTTTCAATCCAAGTAGTTCATCGAAGTAAGTTTCGTAGGGGCCAATGGTGACCTCAAAAGGACTTCCGTCAGTATCCACCCATGCCATGTCGCTTTCAAAGTAGTTATTCGACAAAAAAGCGTCGGCGCGAAGTTGCAAGAACAATCGTAGCGAACCATCGGGAAGTAGAACGGATGCTTGTCGCAGGAGATTAGCCGTTTCGCTCAATCGATCGGCGTATTCATCTGAATATGATCTTGCGAACAACCCTGCGTTTTGACGCCGAATTATGGTGTAGTTACTTTCAAATCGTTCACGATCTTTCGGGTGTGCGTTCAGCCACGCATCCCATTCATCCTTTACGAGATCAGAAGGGTAGAAAGAACCGAACTTCGGCTTTTCTCCGACTCCAGAAATGAATGGACGATCGTGATCATAGGCATCCCACGGAGATCCATGAATAAGGAAATAACGCAAGAGATCTTTTCCTTCTGCATCGCTTCGATTCTGAAGATAGTGATAAATTCTCTTATTATCGGCGTACACCTGATCCAAATAGATATCGGTTATGATGCGCGAAGCATTGACGCAGTGGGTCAGCGCTTGTTTCTGATTTGCATCAAGGGATGAAAGATCGGGCTTTACGTCAAAAAAACGCACCTTTGCAAGGCGATCCTGAATAGTCATTACGTATTCCTCCTGTCAAAGACCGACGATCAAACTTTATCAAAGCTATCACACATTTACAGAAAAAGCAATGACTTTTCAACGGCAAACAAAAACAGGCATCTTATCGAGATTCTGTTTCAAAAATTTTTACTATTCTCTAAATATAACTCGTGTGTTTGTCTTGATTGGTCGCGTATTCTCTCATACTGGGGGCTGGGGGAAGAAATTCCGCCGAGCCATCGCTTTCCGCCGCAGCCGAATTTCGTGCCAGCGAAACTGGCGCGCCACAATCAAAGATTTTGATCCAAAACTACCCGCTTAAATAATATGCCATTGACGCGATAAATTTCTTTACTTTCATCTTTTGCCACAAAGGTCGTATCAATCAATGACTGAACTTTTTCCGCGTCAATTTCTGAAACAGGAACTTCATCTCTTTCAATCAATCTATCAATTATAGCGCGTTCTTCATCGCTCATAGAACGACCGTAAACTCGCTTATAAGTATCGATTGCCACTCTAAACGATTCTCCAAACTGCCAAGTTTCTTTTCCAGTTAACGCGTCTATATCTTCCGCGTGATAAGTAAATTTATAATTTTTATGTTCAGAAAATTGGTCCATTAAAGCCCGACAGACATTGTTAATTTCCATTGGCCTGCCTCCGGTAAATGCAAAAATTTTCTGAATGGCATCGTCAGTAAAAATAATTTGAGTCCCCTCAAGAGGTTTTCGGACTAATGTTCCAACTTCCTCTAAAGTTAGCGAATGCACAAAATGTGTTTCGTATCCGTCAAAAATCTCCTTAAATGAACTTTCAAAAGAAGCAAATCTATGGAGGACAATGGTTAATTGTATATTACTTAAACCTTTCAGATCGGCGAGATATTTCAGTTTTTCCGGTTGCTCCGCAAATCCTATGACCTCATCGAGAGACAAAAATACTTTTTCTCCTCGCTGAACAAGATAATTATTAAGAAATTCAAAGGGAGATTTTTGACTTTCCGCTATTTGCTTTCTAAGCTCATTTTCTTTCTCGAATCTATCTTCCAGCTCTGCTCCCGTAAGTTCTCTTTCTGCTATAAATCTAGCAATTGTGTGTGCTCCAAAATGTTTTTGAAAATCTTCAAGCGATTCATCTCTGCCAGCGCTTTCTGCCATTGCATCAATGATAATAGAATTTTCCGAACCAAATTGGTGTGTTTCTAAAGATCGCGTCATGCTCGTTTTCCCTATGCGCCAATTTCCTCGAATTAAGACGGGCTTATCGCCACGAAGTGTCTCTGCGATTTCAGCTTCTTGATCAAGGCGAACAATGCTATCAGGTATTGGCATTGCTGATTCATATTTTCTTGCAACATTACCAAAATAGTCGTCTATCCTTTCTTTGCGCAATTCCTCGATTACAAAATTAAGATCGTCTTCTTCCCATTGCCCGGCTTCTACCTGCTCATCCAAGTATTTAAGCCAGCCATATTTTTTATCACCCTCTTGGCTATATTCACTTCCCAATCTTCCTATCTTAGGATCTTTTCTAACCCGTCTCATTAACTTCTTGATGTCTGCAATATCTCGCTCTTTGTCTATCGCAAATGTATCATCAAACATGACAAGTTCCTGCGCCTCGCTAAAATTTTTAGCTTCGCCAGCGTCAATTTTAGATTGCATTTTTCTGTCTACCTGCTTTGTCTCATCTATGAGATGAGAGTGGTCTTCAAAATTTTTCATATTTTATCCAATTTAATCATCAACACTAATGTCAAGGGCTTTCGGTAATGTGCTTGCACATTACCAGAGCCTATTGTTATTTTACATAAAAAATAGAGTTTCGTAATTCACAGTCTTCCGAAAATTTGACTTGTCTTGAATGGTCGGGCCAAGCGGAATTGAACCGCTGCCATACCCACCCCAAGGGTACGTACTGCCGTTATACTATGGCCCGCCGCTATTCACAGTATACTATATCAAAGTTTTTGCTTTATTGTTAATCTGAAATTAGATGAAAATCACCAGGGAGGTGAAAAATGAGAAAAACTAACGCTGTTTTGGCATTGCTTTTTATTGTGTTTTTCACGGCATCTTGCACGGTTCCCGCGTTTACCACGCGTGAAAAAAGTGCAGGCGTCGGAGTTGCCAGCGGAGCTCTTGTAGGAGGCCTCGTGGCAGGTCCTGTCGGTCTTGTAATCGGCGGAGCAGCAGGACTAGCCGGGGGAGCTCTGGTTGGAGATCAAATCCAAATTCAAGAAGATCGCCAACGAGAACTAGAGCAAGAAAACGACAGCCTAAGAAAAAAGAAATAGACAGCAAAAGGTAAAAAGGCCGGGCCAAATGCTCGGTCATTTATTTTTCTGAAAAGTCGTGCTATATTGAATCCAGAAAAGAAAGGAGTTCGTTATGTTTAAATATTCAATAATTGTTTTTGTTTTTCTTTTTTCCGCCCTGCTATCTTCATGTGTTGTTGGAGGCAGAGTGTACCGGCACGAACCCGCTGTAATTTATTCCAATCCTCCAACATATTATTATTACCGCCCGATTCCAAAGCATCCGCATCGATATGAATACCATTACCAGTATCGCGGACATCACCCACCGTACAGAGGAAAACAGTGTAAATACAATAAAAGAACCCATCACTATGACTGCTACCTGAGATAATTTCTCAGGATTTTTTTTGGCAATTTTCACAAAAATAAGCGGAACGTCCGTTTATTTTTTTTCGCAAAATTTTTTGGGCGCATTTTTTGCAAGATTCGCCTTCTCGGGCATAAATACTTCTTTTTTCAAAATATCCTCCGCGAGAGTTGTCCGGATGCATCCAATCGCGCATGGAAGATCCGCCCAATTTTATACTTCTATTAAGAACCGAGCGTATAGACTTCCAAAAATTTTTTATTTCGGAATTCGTTAAAGTTGCGATTTTTCTTTCGGGATGAATATGCGCATGCCACAAAATTTCATCCGCCATAATATTTCCGATGCCGGCAATATTTTTTTGATTAAGTAGAAAAGATTTTATACCCCTCCCAATCCTCCCCTTTACAAGGGGAGGAGTTGTGATTCTCTTATCCTTTCCTTGTGAAGGAGAGGAAGGAGGAAGCAATAAATTCCTAAACTCTTTAAGCGAAACGGCCAAAGCATCTGGCCCAAGTGTTTTAAAATAATTTTCCCTCAAAATTTTATCTTTTTTTCCGTACCAAACCACTCCAAACTTTCGCACGTCATGCAAAACCAAATCTTTTCCGTTTGAAAGTTTAAATCTCCGCCTAAAATACTTATTTTTCTCTCCTCTCCCAACAACCAGAATTCTTCCGCTCATTCTCTGATGAATCGCGAGCGCCTTATTATTTGAGAGATAAAACATCAATGCTTTTCCGCGCCGTTCTATTCCCAAAATTTTTCCCAAACCAAAAACTCTCCTCCCCACAATAAGCGGCTCAAGTTTTCTTTTTGTTATTTCAACTTCAGGCAATTCGGGCATTTAATGATAATAACCGAATATTATGAAAAATTGTACGTCCCTGAGAGGATTTGAACCTCCGGCCTCTTCCTTCGGAGGGAAGCGCTCTAATCCGCTGAGCTACAGGGACAAAAAAACTGCAAACCATGTTTGCAATTATGTATGTCGATCCGCCACCACCGATGCTCCAAAAGAATAAGGCTTAATTACCGCATCAAATCCGTATCCGCGCACCATTCCTACGACCGTATCGATAAATTCGCGCGTCGGGCCATTTTTGCCCACGTCAATATGAATCTGATCGTTCCAAAAATATTCGTCTCCTAAAGTTTCTTTAAGGCGCCCTCTTAATTCTTGTGCCAGAGTAATCGAATACATTGTTTCGCGATAAATTCTATCGCGCAAAATCAGCCCTGAAACTTTTTCTGTTTTTGTCCAAAAATAAATTCCGCCGTTTCCCACTCGACAAACAGTTATCGCTGTAACAAATTGCACTTCACTTCTCGCCGAAGAATCAGTTCCCACAATAATTCTATATTCACGGTCCGGCTGAGCTTTTACAAAAAAATGAATAGCCGAAACAACTTCGTCTAAGCTCATCGTATTTCCTGAAAAATTATGGAATATTTCTTCGTTCATTTAAATTAAACTTGATTGTACATCTTCTATCATTTTATAAGTATCGTTTGTGAGCCGCGCCGAAAGCACGCTACCCAATTTAAAAATCCTAGTCGCCTGCCGCAAGTGGCAGTATGCCTCAAATGTGTCGTTAAACATTTTATAAACATCAACGAGCTGAAGCCTTGTTGATGTTTCTTCTGAGTATGATGCGGGCTTCGCAGAATATTCGATCCGCACACTATGTCTTGTTTTTAATCCTTCATTTAAAATTTCGCGAACGCTCGATGTGTTGCCGTTTCCCCAATGTACGGGAATTGCAACCCTACCCATCGCGTCTCTTGAATAAAATAGCACATGCCCCTCTTTTTTTCCAAATTCATATAATTTTTTTGTAAGTTCAACATCTTTTAAACAATATTTTTTTATTTCATCCATTTTGCCTTCCTTATACCATCGCAATGCCTGAAGGCCATCTCCGGATTTTCGCGCACCGAGCGTTGTTTCGGAAAGATTATCTAGAGAAATCCGAAAACCCGCTCCGCGTTCAACGTCATCCATTAAGTCAAGAGTCGGTAAGTCTTTCAGATTCCATGAAATATATGGCTGCAAAACAGGCAGGTCGAAATGATGGATATTAAATCCTATCACGCGGCCAGAATTTTTTATGAGCCGCTCAAATTCGGGAAGTTCGTGCTCTTCGTATGTTAAATATTTATCTTCCCCATAAATATAAGCGCCCAAAACAGAAACTCCCAAAAGATGAAATTTATCTCTTCCTCCAACCTCATCAAAAGATTTTTTTGTCTCAATATCAAATACAATATCTCCGGGCGACATTTTATATTTTTAACATAAAAGAAGTCCGACTTCAATCAAACATGGTTGAAGTCGGACTTCGGCCAAAATTAAAATGGTTAGGGGCTCGCTTTTTGCGAGCCCCTGTGCCGAAAAAAAAATTATTAAATTTTAGATGACCCACCTCCTTCCTTTAAAGGCAAAGTTCCGAGGATTATTAAACTCCGAGTTTATGGTCGTCCCAGAGCCACTTCATTGCCTAGCACCTTGATCACGCTAAGGCATGTGCCACCTCCTTTTTTTACGCGCAGGGCAACGTTGGATCAAACTTTTTGACCGCGGCTTTCGCGTGCTTGTCAAAATGCGCGAAAGGCGGACTATTGCACTTTGCCGCTTTTTTGCGGCTTTTCCGGCAACAAAAATATTATAGCAGACCTCAAAAATAAGTCAACGGCAATGCAATATTTAAAGAGGTAAGTCAAGTGCCCATGCTCCCGGGCCTAAAACAAGAAGAGCGAGCAAACAAAGTAAAATTAACCAGTCAAACTCCCAACTCATCCCAGGCGCTTCCGGCTTCGGCATAAATGGCTGGCCTCTCCGAACCCACAAAATTATAATTAGAAATTGTATCGCCAGAACTATAGCGGCAAGCTGTGTTAAAAACCCGAGCAAAAGCAAGCATCCGCCCAAAAACTCCGACAAAGAAACAACCCATGCCCAAAATTTGCCCGGCCTAAACTTTAGAGATTCGAGCCATCCCGCAAAAGCAGATTTGTCGTATGCTATTTTTTTCCAGCCGTGCGCTAAAAAAATAATCGCCAAAGCAAGGCGCAAAATTGTAGGGCCGAAAAAAGAATAATCTAAAAATTGCGGAAATAAGCTAACCATTTTGTTTACTTAAATCTTCTAAATTTTCCCAGTTCGGATTTTCTAAATAATCACCCATTTTTTTGTTTTGTTTTGATGCCCATTCTTCAATTTTTCTTTTCATGCTTTTTTCTTTTTCATCCATTTGCATAAGCTCTATCTTTGTAATCATTTTACGCGCTAGTTTTCTGCGTTTTGCGGTTTTTTTATCAACAACCTCAGCTTCCGGAAACATTTC
The DNA here is from genome assembly GCA_964464405.1 of uncultured Candidatus Saccharibacteria bacterium. Lineage (GTDB taxonomy): Bacteria > Patescibacteriota > Minisyncoccia > UBA11713 > 2-01-FULL-45-33 > CAYXFX01. The sequence continues at coordinate 1,152 of CAYXFX010000001.1, read as the reverse complement.
ACCTTGATTTTCTCTCATAATGTCTCTATTTTATATCAATTATTGTTGCTTAGAAATACTTGACTTTTTTAGTGTTTTGCGCTATAATTACACATTATAAAGAATAGGTGAATTTTATGTTTAAATTACCGATTTTAGCTTTATTTTTAGGTATTTTTGCAGGAGCGTTGCTTTTGGCAGTTTTTGCGCCTCTTGCTGCGTATGCTTACACAAACCCCAACTATCCGGCTATTGCGCAATCCGGACCACCAACTTTAACTTTTACAATAAATACCAACAATATTAAACTAGGCGAAACCGTCACTCTTTCTTGGTATGCACAAAATGTAACCTACTGCACAGCTTCCGGAGCATGGTCGGGAGAATATACTCCGTATGGCAACTTTGACGCACGCCCAACAAGAACTTCGAATTTCGGGATAACATGCGTTGGGCCGAACGGTTCTGTTGCAGATGTAAAAACAGTTTTTGTCGATCAGCCAGTTTACCCGCCTCCCCAACCTCCGATTGTAACGCCGATAATTCCTACTCCTCCGCCTTATACGCCGCCTCCTTACGTTCCGCCTCCGGTAGGTCCGCTTACGGCGGGTTGTGCGGCCGACCCTTCCATTGCAGAGCTTGGACAAATTGTAAGTTTTACAGCAGCTCCGAATGGCGGGCTTGGCCCATATACATACGGATGGTCAGGAGATTTAGTCGGGTCAGGTCAAGTTTTAAAAACTTCGTATAATACTCTTGGCTTAAAGCGAGTAACAGTCACAATTTCAGACAGCCAAGGAAGAACTGCGTTTTCGAGCTGTTCGGTTGAAATCGTACCCAAAAAGATAGTTACAACGCCGCCGCCAGCAAAACCTCCGGTTAAAGTTGTTGAAGCTCCTGTTTGCAGAACCGTAACGCTTTGCATAGATTCGACTGGCAAAGTTTATGAAAAAGGAGCAAACGGAAGCACTGTTATTCCTCCTCCAGCTTCGGAAACCCCCGTTGTAACAGAAGCAACAACCACGAAATCTTCTTTCCTTGCCTCAATCTTTGGGTCAGGCGCAACAAGCGAACGGCTAGGAACATTAATTAAATTTTATGTAATCCTTCTGATAGTTGCTGCAATTTTGGTGGCCGGATACTTCGTATATAAAGTAGCAAAAGGAAATTAAA